>NZ_CP120233.1:0-600000 GCF_030012985.1 Microbulbifer sp. VAAF005
GTGCCACAGTGGTTTTACGTTGGTTTCGGTTTAGGGGTTCATTGCTAAGGGCGTGCATAATTGCCCAGGCCACGTCCGCGTGTCCGGTAGTACTGGTGCGGTTTGCGGCATAGGTGATTTGGTCGTTGCCGGTAGTGACCTGGTGAATCTGCAAAAACGCTTGGGGTATGTCGGTGTGTTCCGCGTCCCATTCGACGCGACGGGACTCAATAACGTCTTGCGCTTTGAGCACCAGGTTGGTTTTTGTATTGATGCCGTAGGTAATAGGCGTTACCCGTGGGAAGAAGGCTTTGACCATCTCATAAACCCCTGTGCCCGGCCCGGTACAATCAATACCGATAAACTGAGTATTATATTTTTCCGTCAGTTCCTTAATCCGGTTTGCTTGCCACTGCCAAGCGCGGTTGCGCATAACAATTTTTTCCAAAACCCGGAATTTACCACCGGGCTTAAGCGGGGGAGCGATAACAACGACTGCGGCACCGTCGCCACTGCGGGAGGGATCATAACCAATCCATACAGGCTGATTGCCAAAGGGCCGAACTTCGCGCTTTTTAAAATCGACCCAGGTGACATTGGTATCAATCGAACAACTCAGCAAATCATCTAATTTAAATACTGATAAGCCCGCCTCCATAAAGGCGCACATAAATAAGTTATTAAATTCAGAATCGCTGTACTCGTCTTTTAGTTCCTCGATATTGAAAAGATCACAGCCTTGTTCCTCGGCATCCTTGACGGTGACGATGTTTCGCCAGATGCGATCTTTTCCTTTTTGACCGGTCTTTAGCGTCTCCCGTGTAAGATCGAATTCAACTTTATTTACTCTTTTTTCGTTGTACTTCTCACCACTCCATAGCGGGTAGGCACCGTGACTTTTTACTGACGGCGTAGAGAAATAGGTTTTACGCCATTTCTTTTGAGAAGCCATCGCACTAGCCAGCTTGTTCAGGTTCTCAAAATCGGGTATCCAAAAGACTTCATCAATATACAGATGACCGTGGTAACTCTGAGCGGTGCGCCCGTTGGTCGATACAAAGCGCAATTCAGCTCCATTGGAAAGCTGAATAAAGTCAGCGCCTTTTAGCTCAATATCAAAATACTTGCTAGCGAATAAAAGAATGTAAGCCTTAAATACCTCTGCTTGGCTGCGGCTGGCGGAAAGGAATATCTGATTGTCACCTGTGATTATGGCGTCTTCAAATGCTTCCCAGGCAAAGTAATACGTGGCGCCTATCTGGCGTGACTTGAGTATAAAGCGAGTGCGTTCGCCCTTGTGGTCGTGCCAGCGATGCTGATAGCCATAGAATAATTCTTTGCGAATCTCTTCCAGTTGTTCCGCTGTGATTTCACTAATATCATTTTTAGGCTTTTTCTTTTTGCCTTTACTTTCCCCGCGCTCCCCTCGGGAAGCCACCGCCTTTTCCTTTGCCGTACGCGCCTTTTTTAAATCTATCCCAGCCAGCTTATCTAGCAGATTTCCAAGGCGGTCTATTTCTGTAAAGTCCTCCTTTGTTTTATTGGGTTTTTCCACCAGGGATATCAGGCGGCGAGAGGTGGCTTGCTCCACCGTCTCATGCTGAAGCATATCTTCCCAGCAGCCTTTCTCCGCCCACTGGTAAACCACTCGAACACTGTTCAAGTTTAATTGGTCCGCTATTTCTCGTGCGCTCACTCTGCGCAACCACATCAATTTAGCGGCGGTTTTGATTTCGTCTGAATATGTAGCCATGCCGCGCAGTGTACGCAACGAAATTAATATTTTTGCCCGGTTTAATTCCTAAGAATTCCGATTTTCCAAAAATAGGAATTTTTAGGAATTTATTGAATTGTGAGGTGTGCCGACTACCTATAAATTTCAAATTCTCAGCGCGGCACAGACCGCAAAAAAATTATCTTTCAATAGTGTGTGGGTGAACGATGGCAAGAAATCTGAAAACCGGCTGGGTGGTATTGGCTACTAGTGGATCAGTTGTAGATGGTCTTGAAGATGGTCGAACCATTGAAAAGCAGTGGTTGTTAGATATGGCGGAAACCTACAACACAAAAATACATACCGCCAGAATCTGGCCGGACCATCAACGCTATTGGAACGGCGGCAATGTATTAGCTTTGAAAACAGAGGAAGCCAAAGAACCAGAACTAAAAGGGGAAATCCAGCTTTACGGAATCATGGCGCCTAATGATTCTTTGATCAGCGCGAACCGTCGTGGCGACTATACACACCCATCTATTGAGGTTGGCGAGGACTACCGAGGCACAGGCAAGTTTTTTCTAAAAGGTCTTGGCGTAACCGATGAGCCAGCTAGCGCGGGAGTTTCAGAGCTTCACTTTTCTTCTAATTCCGGCAAAAAAGAAAAAGCCATAGTGTTTAGTGGCCATCAAATCAATGTGGCTGAATCTCTCCAGGAAGAAAAGGGCCTTTTCTCAAAAATCTTCAATAAAGAGATACAGCAGGAAAAATACGAAACTCAACAACAGGAAAATAACAGCATGGCTTTTGATGACGCTCAGAAAAGTGAACTTAGAGAAATCATCTCAACTGAAATAAAAAATGCTTTTTCAATTCAGTCAGCAGGTAGTCAGGGCGACGCTAAACCAAAAGGCGGTGAGGGTGATGAAGGGGGAGCCCCTGAAAGTGATAGCGAAGAAACCGTGCCAATGAAGAAGTTCAAGAAACTGGAAGGTGAGCTTGAAGACCTGAAAACACAATTTTCGGCAGCGCTCAATCAAGAGAAGCCGGGCACGCAGGCCCCTGAAGGTACAGGCGGCGCAGAATCTAAGCGTGTTCTGTAGATTGTTTTATTTGAGTATTTCGAATTAGTTAAATTATTTTAAAACGGTAAATCCATGAACTTTGAAACCAAAAAACTCTTTTCAGCAATGCTGCTGGCCATGGCAACGACTTACAGTGTGCCAAGTGTTTCTGAAAAATTTAGTGTTACTCCCTCGGTCGCCCAGGAACTGCAAGACGCAATCACCGAAAGTGATGAATTCCTGAAGCGTATCAACATTATCCCCGTCGATGAAATAAAAGGGGAAAAGGTATTAGGTTCTGTTACCGGATTGCTACCAAAGCGCACGGATACCGACAAAGAAGACCGACAAACCAGTGAGGTTTGGTCTCTCGGTAGTAAAAACTATGAATTATTTAAAACAGAATATGACACCCATATTCGCTATATCACTATGGATTCCTGGGCTAAATTCTCTGATTTCCATCAAAGATATGGAAATTGGGTGCGCAGAGCAATCGGCCTAGCCCGTATCCGTGTTGGTTGGATGGGTACCCAAGCAGCAACAGAAACCGATAGTGCAAGCAACCCGAACGGTGAAGACGTTAATAAAGGATGGCTGCAACATCTAAGGGAATACGATAGCGGTAGTCACTGGTTTGATGGCTCCAGCGGCACCCAGGTAGCCAATAAAATCCGTATTGGCGCGGGCGGCGATTTTGAAAACCTGGATTCCGCCATTCTTGCCCTAAAGCAAATGATCCACCGTATACATCGTGGCTCCAAGGATTTGGTAGCGATTGTTGGTGATGACCTTATCGCAGAAGAAAAGGCCGCACTCTATAAAGCGATGGGGCAAAAACCATCAGAGAAAGAGCGCGTAGAAAAAGAGGTTGTCACCAAAATCTATGCGGGCCTGCCCATTGTTAACGATGTTCCTAATTTTCCGGCACGGGGTATTTTGATTACCAGCCTGGATAATCTCTCTATTTACTATCAAACCGATAGCTGGCGCCGCCAAGTTACAGATAACCCTAAGCGGGATCGCATTGAAGATTACAACTCAGTCAATGAAGGTTATGTGATTGAGGATGAAGAAAAAGCGGCAGGTATCGAGTTCGCGAATGTGCAGTTACCAGACGGCAGCGGTGGTTGGGCTTAGGTAGACGGTGCTTCCCCCGGCACTGCGCCGGGGGCTTTTTAAAATCCATTATAACCAGGTCAATAAAAATGCCGTTTATCACTGTTGCGCATCAAAACAAGTGCAAAGCCAAAGCTGCTAAAGAAAAAGCCGAACAGCAAGCATTAGAAAATCAGACGGTTTTATCTGCTGACAATACAGCGCCGCAGAGCGCACCTACCAATGTCGAGGATAGTGCTGCATCTCACGAAGTTATAGCGGCTTCTTTAGATCGTGATCTTGAATTACTCAAAGAGCGAACGAGCATTGCAGAAAAAATTGACCTCAAGCGCCAGCTGTTGCCGAAGTACCTACCAGTTGTAGAAGCGTACCGGGAAAACGGAGAACACTATCAGAACTTGGTTTTGGTGTACTGCACACTGTGGGCAATGGATGTTGAAGATATAGAGCTTGCGCTTGATCTTGCAAAGTTCGCCGTCGAACAACAGCAAAAGCTACCGCACTATTTCAAGTCTGATGACCTGCAAACCTTTGTTGCGGAAAGCCTGCACGATTGGGCATTGAAGCAATACAAAAACAACACGACCGCCAGCCCTTATTTTGATGAAGTGTTAGAGCTGGTGACTAGTAACAGCTGGCCAATTATCAACACAATTGTTCTTGGCAAGCTGTACAAGATGGCCGGGCTATTTGCCGAGAAAGCCGGCGATCAGGAATCCGCTTTTAAGTGGTATCACTCCGCCGAGGAAGCCAACCCCAGAAAAGCCGGGGTTAAAACCCGCTTAGAAGCACTGGCAAAAAAACTGAATAAAACATTGTAACGACTCCCACAGCCACGCGGGCCAGTGGGGCGCTTAACGCCCTGCGCGTTTATGCAAACCACTTGGCGCCGCGTTTTTAAAAAAGAATTTTTGTTATGAGCTTTACCGGAAGGCCTGCAAGTTATTTAGAGACCGTTTTACAAAACAGCGGTTTCTTCCCTGATATATCCCTAGGGGATTATCAGAAGATGTACAGCGCACCGGCAAGCCTGATGCAAGAAAAGGTTGAGCACTTATTGCGCTTGGCAATGATTGAAATCAATGAAGGTTTGGAGGATCAGCAAGCACTTTGGGAAGAAGAAGGCTATTCCACGCTTGCAGAAGTACCGGCTAAATTGATCGGGGGTAAGAGCCGGTTATTGGTGCATTACCAGCGAGCGGTTTTTTCTTTGGCAACTGCAATGGCTTTCCGAGAATTTCCAACGGTTGCACGCCGTGAGGTGGGAGAGCACCAGGCAGCTCAAAGCCTAGATACAGAGCAAATGTACCGGGCTGAATCTGATAGAGCGGTGCGCCGCTTGCGCGGTATCTCAACCAATATAACCGCTGAGATTATCTAGTTATGGCTGGGAAAAAGTTACAAGAAATTACCGCGCATTTGCTAGCCGCTAATTTAGTGCCGCAAGAAAAGTTTGAATCTTGGATGGAAGAGGGGCGCATAGAAACAGCTAGCAAGAATTTAGGGAATGGCATTCGAATTAGTCGGACAGAGTACGACGCTGTAATCGTACTTGAAGAATATAGCGGTGACGCGGCCCTGGTCCTCGCATTGGTGACAACCTGGTTAATGGAAAATGATTCCAGCCGCTTTGATAACGGGATGCCGGAGCCGCAAATAGAAGTCACACCGATTGATGACAAGTCGGTAGATGTGGAAATCACAATCCGATTTTTTGAGAACGTGGATTTAGTGCCCGACGATAACGGCCCTATTTCGTACCAAGGGCAACGCTATGCCATTGCGACGGTGCCCATTGATGAGCCAAGCCAAGTAGCGGTTGGCGATAACAAAGAATTACCCACTGACGCTCCATATAACCGTGCAGATTGATTTAACAGGACATTTAAAAGCCCGGCAGCAATTAGCCCTGCTAAAGCTACCACCCGCAAAACAGCGGCGTATAGGCGGCACGCTGGCCCGCAAAGTCCGCACCTATAGCCGCAAGCGATTGCGCGAACAACGAGGGCTGGACGATAAAAGCTGGGAGAAACGCAAAAAAGGCCCGAAGCGACAAAGGGGCAAGGGAAAAATGCTGCGCGGCTTTAGTAAAAGAATGCGGGCACGAAGTACCGGTTTAGGGGGTGAAGTATTTTTTGCCGATAAAAACACGGCCCAAATTGCCTACCAGCACCAACACGGTATTGCTGAAGAGTGGGACGGGCAAAAGGCAGAAAAGGTTTACGGCAAACCGGATTACAAAGCCCCGGCAACGCGACGACAGGCGCGAGCGTTGAAAAAAGAGGGGTACAAAGTGCGGCTACCTGGAGGCCGCAAGAAAAAGCCAACCCTGCGTTGGATCACTGAAAACCTAACCCTTGGGCAAGCGGGATTGATCTTACAGGTATTGCGCGATGAGCCGAAGGAAAACAGCTGGGTTATTGAATTACCAGAGCGCAGTTTTTTAGGTACCACAGACCGGGAAGTGAGCGAGCTTGCCGACATGATTTTTAAAGAAACCAGCGGACGTATTAACAGCATTTAGGGGGCCACATGGCACAGGGGACAGTAACGGTAAATAACCTGAACTTAGGTCAGGGCGCCTTCGATGAAATCGAACGCAAGGCACTTTTTTTGGGGGTAGGGGACACCAATAAAAATAGTGTTCTTGCATTGAATTCACAGAGTGATCTGGACGAACTACTGGGCGCAAATGATTCACAGCTAAAAACCCAAGTGATGGCCGCACAGGCCAATGGTGGGGAAAACTGGAACGCCTGGGCCGTGCCCCTGGATGTGTCCGACGATTGGAAGACCGCGCTGGATACGGCAATGCAGAGTGTCTCCCCAGAGCTGGTAGCCGTTTGTACCCCGGCATTGGTGGCCAATGACCTAGATGTAGCTTTTGCCAAGGCTGAGAGTATTAGAACCAGCCTGGGGCGCCGTGTAGGTATTCTGGTTGCTACTCCCGGTATCGATGACACTAGCGAGAGCTGGAGCGATTACCTGGCCGCACAGGCCGCCATTGTGGACCCTGTAAACGCCTATCGGGTATCAGCGGTTCCCCTGCTGCACGGAAACAACCTGGGCGAATTGGTAGGCCGCCTGTGCAATCGTGCTGCCAGCGTCGCTGATTCCCCTATGCGGGTTGCCACAGGGCCGCTGTTAGCGCTGGGTTCTGTACCCAACGACAAAGACGGCGTACCGCTAGATAACGCCATGTTGGCGAGTCTGGACGCTCTGAGGCTATCAGTACCGCAAACCTATGTTGATTATCCGGGTACCTATTGGGGCGACTGCAACATGTTGGACGCCGAAGGGGGAGACTACCAGGTTATTGAAAACCTCCGTGTCGTGGATAAAGCAGCCCGCGCTATTCGGATGTTGGCGATTGCGCGGATAGGCAATCGACAACTGAACAGTACCCCAATCTCTATTGCCTCCAATAAAACCTACTTTTCCCGCCCACTACGGGAAATGGCCCGCAGTGTGCAATTTGGGGCTGATGTATTCCCCGGCGAGATTAAACAGCCCAAGGACGGCGATATTGAAATTATTTGGCCGACTCGCGACAAGGTGGAAATTTATTTAAAGGTAACGCCTTACAACGCACCGAAATCTATTACCGCCAATATTGCGTTGGACCTAACCAACCTAGGCTGAGTTCGGTTTTTCCAATCTTAATTTTTAACTTTTAAATACCAGGGGATAGTTATGTCCAAACTTTCCGGACGCGACATTGACACCACGATCGGTAGTTACCGCGTCAATATCGAAGAGGCCAGTCTTTCTATCGAAGACGGCACCGGCACCACAAAAACCCGTGGTGTACCCGATGGATTTATTGAGGGTGATGTTTCGGCCAGTGGAGAGATCAAACTGAATACCGGGCAGTTTCAAATCATTGTTGAAGCGGCCAAAGAGGCGGGCAGCTTTCGGGGGCTGCCAACTTTTGATTTGGTGTTTAACGCGGAAACCACTGATGAATCCATCAATGTTGAAGCCTTTGACTGCAAGCTGAGTTTGTCGGATGTCCTGAGCGCAAATCAAAGCAATGAACGGCTAATGCATACCATTAAGTACGAAGTAACAGGCCGTGAATTTGTCAATATCAACGGTGTGCCCTATCTGCGCTCTGAAGAAATAGAGCGGCTGAATTAAGGGCCTGTTATGCCAGATCTATTTGACCAGGCGTCACAGCTAGAGCAGCGGGAGCGGGACAGCGTATTAGCTGCACAGCGCGACCGATCCCGACAAAAGATATCCAGTCGGGAAAGCTGTCAAGATTGTGACGAGCCTATCCCGTTAGCACGGCGGGCCTTTGGTGGCGTAACCAGGTGTATTGAGTGTCAGGAATTTTTTGAAAAAACGGGGCGCTAAAAATGCGAGTACGGTACGGACAATTACAAACGGCAATGATACGGAAAGGATACCGTTTCTTTGATGAAGGAGACTTCAATCTTAACTTGATTGGTATTCGTAGTTCCGACCGTAACGCCAATTCTTTTAACGATCGTTTTGCTGTTGCCTGGCGTTTTCAAGGGATGCCCCATTGCCTTAGCTTTTCCGCGACCACTGATCCCGGCAATTTCTGGCGAGAAAACCCGCTTAATGTAAACGGTACTGCCATTTTAGTCCCTGGACAGTATCTGGGGTTATGGCAACTGGGTTTACACCAGGGTAAATACCGCGCATTGGTGCAGCGGAAGTCTGCGCGGGTGTACCGAGACAATAACCAGGATTCAATCATCAATATTGATTCCCCCATCGACGACGGACTATTCGGGATTAATTGTCACCGAGCAAACGCCACTCAAAAAAGCCGCCGTGTGGATCGTTGGAGCGCGGGTTGTCAGGTGTTGGCTGATCCTTTTGATTTTGCACTGCTAATTTCGCTATGTGATGTGGCGGCGGAAAAGTGGGGCACTTCATTTACCTATACGTTACTCGAAGAGAAAGACCTATGAACCTTTTTAAAAAAATTGTAAGCGCTGCTACTGGTGGTATAGGAAAGTTGGCTTTTGAAGTAGTAGAAAAATATTTCCCGCCGGGCATGAGTGAAGCCGAGCGTGAGAAAGTCCGTATTGATTTACAAAAGATGGAAGATGCAAGGACTCGTGAAGCTGATGACGCGGCTTTAATGGCTGAGAAAGTCCACACAGAAAGAGTCAGTATCCTTGAGGGGTCTGCAAGTGATCTCAAATCTATGCCAATACTAGGCCCGCTAGTTCTCTTCTTGAGAGGCTGTCAGCGTCCCGCGTGGGGATTCGCCACTCTCTACTTAGATTGGCTTTGGTTCAGTAGCTGGAATCTTACGGATAGGCAGGAGACGGCATTAATCGTTATCAACTCTTTAGTTTTAGGTTTCCTTTTTGGTGAGCGTGCCGTTCGTAATGTATCGCCAATGATTGCGGAAGTATTCCGGGCACGGGTTGGCGGGGCGGGCAATGGAAAACCTATCTGAACAGGAATCAGCAGTAGCAAAACGGGCAGCAGATGAAGCACTGGAGGGAATGCTACAAAGGTTGGGTATAGATACTGAAAACGTGTTGGAGACACAAAAAGACCAGGCGTATTTGCGCCAGCAGCGCTTGGCATCAGAGCAAGTTGCCAAGTGGACTAAGCGAATCATTCTAGGAATGTTTCTGAGTAGTTTATTTGGAGTTATTTGGGCGGGCTTTAAAGCGGCCCTGAATATTAAAAGTTAATCAAAAATCCCCTTTAGTTAAGGAAATATCATGGCAAAAGATGTCAACAAAGACACAGTCGACGAAAATACACAAGGATTTGAAGTCACTATTGATGGCAGTGAAGTTCTATTCAAAGTTACTCGCAATGATTACAACAAACTGGTTAACCAGTTGGGGCCGGGTAATAAAGTCAACGCTTTTCATAACTTCCTGGTTTCTACAGTAAGCGATGAAGGCAAGCAAGCTTTGCTAAAGGTGCTAGCGGATAGACCGGGAAGTGAAGTGGCAATTGGTTCAGGTATTTATGAAGCCTATACCCCGGACCTGCAAGTTACCGTAAAAAAGCGTTAGCGCTCGCCGACGCAATGTCGGAAAACGGGTATAGCCAGTTATGCGCCTATGCCCGTAAATGGTTGCCGGGTGAACCGCTTACAGAGGACACCTTGGCAACTGCCGTGATGTTAGAGCGGGAATACTGGAAGAACTTTGAATCAGCCGTAACTAACGGTATTGGTAAAGCCTGGAAGAACTAACGCAATGAGCACCAAACTAGAGAAGTTAATGTTTCGAATTGCTCTGATTGATAGGGCTAGTGGTCCAATCGGAAAGATTGACTCACAGGTAAAACAATTAAAAGCCACTGCAATAAAAGGTGGCGCAATGCTTGGTGGTGCAGCTGCGGGCGGCTGGGCTTTACAGCGTTCTCTTTCAGGCTTACTTGATCCCGCTATTGAAATGAACCGTGCATTAGGGGAAGTCAAAAGCCTTGATGTTCACGGTAAAGCACTGGATAAGCTACAGCGAAGCGCTCTCAAGACTTCTATTCAATACGGCACCAGTGCAGCTGGTTTTATCCGGGCATCCTACGATATTCAGAGCGCTATTTCCGGTTTAAAAGGAGATGAACTAGCGCGGTTTACTAAAGCTAGTGCTGTATTAGCTCAGGGCACAAAGTCAGATGTAGCCACCATCACTAATTATATGGGCACCATGTACGGCATCTTTCAAAAGGATGCTGAAAGGTTGGGCAATGCTAAGTGGGTGGAAATCGTTGCCGGCCAAACAGCCACCGCTGTACAGATGTTCAAAACTACCGGGGGAGAGATGGCCGCCGCCTATTCCACTTTAGGGGCTGAAGCACAATCCCACGGAATTCAAATGGCCGAGCAAATGGCCATTATTGGCCAGCTTCAATCCACCATGAGCGGCAGTGAAGCGGGCACCAAATACAAGGCATTTTTACAAGGGGTCGGAAAAGCACAGGGCGTTTTAGGTCTTCAGTTAACCGATAGCCAGGGCCGCATGTTGCCCATGCTGGATATTCTCGGGAAACTTCAGGGCCGTCTAGCGGGTATGGGTTCTGTTGAGCAAGGGCAATTGTTACTAAAAGCCTTTGGCCGTGGTGAAGCGGTAGCACTGATTAAGCAATTAATGCTGGATACCAAGGGGCTGGCTAATAATATTCAAGCGCTCGGCAATGTTAAGGGCATGGAAAAAGCCCGTCGAATGGCAACAGAAATTTCAGATCCCTTCGACCGTTGGCGAGAGAGTAGCAAAGCGGTGCGTGCGGTTATTGGTAATGCCCTGTTACCAATTATTACTCCGCTGGTTGATAAGTTTACCGCCGCCAATGCAACCATGGTGGACTGGTCCTATAAGTTCCCGCATCTGACAAAAGCGATCGGTGTAACGGCGTTAGTGATTGGCGGACTCATAGCAACGGTATTAGTTTTTGCTGCTGTCGGTGGTGTTATACAGCTGACTATGGCGGGATTAATTGGTCTGCAAACCGCCTGGACAACTGCCACAGCAATTGGGGCCGGTGCTTTGGGGTTGTTAACCAAAGGGCTTAAGGCTGCACGTATCGCAACTTTACTCTTTAGTTTGTCACTTTACGCAAACCCCCTGGTATGGGTTGCTGCTGCGGTCATTGGTTTAGTGGCTGGCCTGGCTTTATTGGTTATTCACTGGGACACCGTTAAAGCGGCTGCCCTGGGCTTTATCAGTGGTTTCGTTGAACGCTGGGGGGTTATCCGTAATGCGATTGAAAGCAACCCCATTACGCGAATTCTAGCGGCCCCGTTCCTTGTCGCCATTGACTTGATTGGATTTTTGTTTAAGCAGATTAAAAAGATACCGGCGCTATTTACCCGACTTAAAAATTGGTTGGGCGATATCGGCGTGTTTGACGCATTGGGTAGCGCGGCTGACTGGGTGATTGAAAAGTTAAACCTGATACCGGGCATTAATATTGAAGCGACAGTAGAGAAAGAGCGCTCCAGTATTCCCAAGGCGTCAACGCCTCAATATCAGCCCAGTGCTGTTCCGGTCGGGGGTATCTCCCAGCATATCCAGAACAACCAGAAAGGCGGCACACATATCGAAAAAGTCGAGGTAATTAACCCGGCGAGCGGTTACGGCTTTGTAGATGAGATGGAAATGGCGGCGGGCTAATGACTGAACCTAAATACCTGGATTTATTAATTGTTAATAATGATATCGCCCTAGATTCCCTGAGCGTCCCTATGGGGATTAGTGACAGGGCGTCCGTTGCGCAAGATATCAAACACATGATTAGAGAGAGTGGTCTACTCGTTGAGCTGATAGGCGAGCGCCAGAGCGACAAATGGGCGTTAAACCTTTCTCGACTTGAGAACCTGGTGGAAAGTGATTCCCGTATTGAACCTGGTACAGCGCGCCTTTCCCGTGATGAGGGGGAGATTTTAGTCACGGCTACCACGGTAGATTTTAAAGATATCGAGTTTACCTTATGAGCGAGCAAGAGCTATTTACCAACCTTTTAAAAGACGGCGGTATCCCAACCACTGAAGAAGAGGTGCGCGCGGAATTTGAAAAAGAGGTAGACGCGGAAGGTGTCGCCTTTACCAATAATCGGGACATATCACCCTGGTGGCGAATGGTTACAGTGCTTGTAATAACGCCGGTAATTTGGTTGATAAAGGCACTTATTAAACTCGTAATGCCGCAAATCTATGTAAAGACCGCAAGCGGGGATTTCTTAGCGCTTCATGCTGATGGCGTAAACCTGGAGCCGAAAATAAAGAGTAAGGCCCAAGGCTTTGTGCAATTTTTACGGGCGGATAGTTCAGGCTCCCTGGATGTGCCCATCAACACGGCAATACAAAGTGCCAATATTAATGGCCGTGTCTATACCCTACGAACAACAGCAACGGTGACGTTTAGTGATGGGCTGGACACGGTATTAGCCCCGGTTGAAGCTGAAGAGGCGGGCAGTGCCTATAACCTGGCAGCGGGGTATTACTCAGTGTTACCAGTGTTATTGCCTGGCATTGTCGCAGTAGCCAACCTGGAAGACTGGCTAACCCATCCTGGCACCGATGATGAAGACCCAGAGGAATTAAGAAAGAGAATTAGAACTCAGTATATGGCGGTGAACCAGTGGCACACCGATGCAGTTTACCGATCATTAATCGCCAGCTTTGATGGTGTTAATGATGAAAACGTATTTTTTGACAGTGATGCACCGCGCGGCCCTGGTACCGCTGATGCCTATGTGATGTTTGAGACCGGTCAACCAGATGACAGTTTTATCCAAACTATCCAGCAAAAAATCACCGATGAAGGGAACCACGGTCACGGGGATGACTTAAAAATTTATGCCATACCTGAAACCTTCCACGATATTACGGTGACGGTATACACCATTGATGGCCTAAGTGGTGGTACCAAAGATGAAATCAAAAAAAGTGTTGAGGATTTTATCTGGGCTGCTTTCAGGGGGAATTTAGATTATCGGCCAACCCTGGTTAAGCCCTGGAGCCGGTTTTCTTTCTCGCTATTGGGTGGCGAGCTACATAGACAATTCGATTTGCTTCGCGGTGTCGATTTCAGCCTGGATTACATCGTTAGTCAAATGGATTTACCCAGAATTAATAGCCTATCGGTGACAGTGGCATGATTGACTTAAAACTGCCTTTTTGGTTATCCGGTCCCCAGCTTTCCAAGTTGCGCAAAGCCTGCCAACGCTTTTGGGAGCGTGTCGAGGAGTGGCTTTATTGGCCGGTACGACAACTGGACCCGGAGACCTGTATACCTGGTGCCCTTGATTTGCTCGCCTGGCAAAGAGGGGTGGAACGGTTTGAAGGCGAATCCATGCAGTTATATCGCTTGCGGGTTAAATACGCTTTTGTGAATGCTCAGGACGCGGGCAGCACTGCCGGTTTAAAGCGTATCTTTGAACGGCTATTGATTGGTTATATCGAGATTGAAGAACGCTTACCGGATCGCGATTGGGATGTGATCAAGTTGCATTTAACGGACTCACAGCTGGCAGAAAACCCAGAACTATTACAAATCATTTTAAGTAAATATGGCCGGATATGCCGCCGTTATGAGTTTGAAGTCTTAACACCACTGCAAGTGCAATTACACACAGCAGATTGTGGCCACGATAACGGCTATCTAGTTGCGTCACTTTAAGGGGGAGCTATGCCCGCAATTATTAATTCAGGAGCCGCCTATATTGCGGCTAAGACTGGCGCCAATGAGCCGGTGGAAATTACTCAGTTTGTATTGGCTGATATTGATGGCTTGGACCATACGCAGTCCGTTAATTTGGCCGAGGTTATGCCAGCCGCTAATGAAATTGTGCACCAGGCCGCTGTATCACAAAAAGGCTATCTGACGCCTGACAAAGTGGTTTATTCACTGTCGATGGATACCGGGGACGGTGATTTTAATTTTAATTGGCTGGGCCTGGCTGCCAGCGATGGCACCTTAGTAGCGGTTGCCTATGTACCGCGCACATTAAAGACAGCAACCGCTAACGGTGTACAAGGAAATAACATTACCCGCAATTTCCTTTTGCAGTTTGCCGACGCGCAGCTGGCAACCGGAATCACTGTACCCGCCGAAACCTGGCAAATAGATCTAAGCGCCTGGCTAAATGCTATGGACGTTAGAGAGCGTGAAAGTAACCGGGATATATACGGACGCGCTAGTTTCTTTGGTGATGCCTGGAAAGTGGTTCTTGATGGCGGCGATTACAAAGTACAACCAGGTATTGGTTATATAGAAGGGATACGCATTGTAAACCCCTCTGAAATCGTTATTGCAGCACCAAGCGCTTTACCTAAAGAGTTGTGTCTTGATGTTTCACTACAAAAAGACGTTAACCAGGTATCCGCAGTTGTTACTTTTTTATGGGACACCCGGTGATTATGTAGACGGTGCTGGCGTTCAACATTATGTTGAAAAAATATCATACCTTTTAGCTACGGGTGATCCTGGAGATAGACGCACGGTATACGATGTAGACGATACGGGCTTGATCAACTTTATTCAGACCCGTACTAATCTTTATGTTTCCCAGCAGCAATACGCTTCTGAAACTGAGCACGGTATTGTCAAACGCGCAACTCAAACGCAGGTTTTAGAGCGTGCAGATAATGAAACGTATGTATCCCCAAAACAACTATGGGCGGCACTGGATCATTTAATACCGCTCAATGTCGGCGTTACTTGGCATGGGATAATAGATGATATTCCCGATGGCTGGGCACTATGTGACGGACAGGACGGGCGCCCCAACTTAATTAACCGTGTGATTATTTGTGCGGGTGATGAATATGAGCCCGGTGATACAGGCGGTGCTGATAAACCGAATACGGGCAGTGGTGGCAGTCACTCTCACAGCGCTTCAACCGGTAGTGCGGGCAATCACTCCCATGATGGTTCCGCGAATTCTGGGGGCAGTCATTCACACAGCGCGTCTACTGCTGATGCGGGCAGTCACTCGCACAGTGCTTCAACCGGTAGTGCGGGCAGTCATTCCCATTCAATTTCAGTTGCAAACCATACGCTATCAACTTCGCGGATACCCTCGCATGGACACAATATTAATAGCGTGCAGCTTCTGAGATATCCCGGTAATGAATCTTCCAGTTTTGGTCCTGACTATGATCCCAGCGACCGCGACGGCCTAACGGTTACAGGATCAAATAACGGTAGCGGTGGAGCGCACAATCACTCCGCTAGCAGTAATTCCACAGGTTCGCATACCCATAGCGTTAGCGTTAGTAGTTCAGGTACCCATAAACATACGGTTAGCGTCAATAGTGGTGGGAGTCACACCCATTCCCTTTCCATTGATGACGCTGGAAGTCATAGCCATTCTGTCAGCATAAATAGTAATGGCAGCCATACCCATTCCGTCGATGTACGCCAACGTTATTACGCGGCAGCCCATATTATCCGCATTGCTTAAGGAGCAGACATGCAGCTTTCAATAATTAATGGCGATGCCGGGGACGATACGACCATTATTAATGGCGTTGGTTTTCATTTTGACCTGGTGGGCCTCATCGATGATGCAATCTGGGCGGTACAGTGGAGTGATGAAGGTGAAAAGCCCGGTGGTGAGATTGAATACCGCGATGGTACCCATAAAAAAATTCGCTCTATTGCGCCGTTTAAAAAAATTATTGATCGGTGGCACGAAGAAAAAGCCAAGGTAGATGAAGAAGAATCAAACCGGCAGGAGTTTATGCAAAGCCGGCAATTTGCCCTGGACTTAATCGACAACACTGCCGGTAAAACGCGCTTGCGTTCTGTCCCTATCGGCTATGGCATGACGGATGAATATGCACGAGTAAGAGCAGAGGCGAAAAGATTTTTAGAGCCTGAATTTTCGGGTGATATTCCGGCGGTTATTCAAACACATTCAGACGTTGAGGGGGTATCCCCGCAAGAGTCCGCTGAGGCGATTTTATCGGCTGCCAACAAATGGGATAGCGCCTTAGACAAAATTCGCGATATTCGCATAAGAGCGAAGGCGAAGATCAAGCAAGCTGAAGAAGGGGAGAACTATATCGACATAGCGCGCCCGTTCTTAGAACAACTAAAGACATTGGAGTTTTAATCATGGGTAACAAAATCTGGGGCTTTGTCCGCTGGCACTTTGAGCCGCGCCACTTCACGACGCCGCTAGCGACTACCAACCATCTTCTCACGGTAGAGGTATTGGAGGGTGGACGCGGTGCAATTGTACGGGGACAAACCCATATCTTTATTTTTGGTGTTCGCGTGGCTTGCATTCAACGAACTGTGCCCTGGGAAAAATAATGACCTGGCAAAGCGCGGCAATCCAGTTCCCACCCAGTGCTCAAAGCCTTAGCGATGCGGTAGACGCTACGCTGGCACAGGGTAGTGGTGAAATTACCTCGGCCCTAGCGCGACTGGGGGATATTTCCCCCAGTTTTGCGGCAAACCCAACCGCCAGCACCGCAACCGGTAGCGCAGCCAATCAAAATGCCCTGGTTGACCTTTTCGGGGCTGATATGCGCGCGCTAGTGGTTCACCCCTACCAAGAGGGCGTTGGACAGGGGGAGAGCTACAGCAGGCACCTCAGCGCACCCAATGCACAACAGGCGCTTGCGGCAAAGCTGGGGGACGCCTGGGACAACTACAAGCCAAGCGGCAACCTGGAGGCCGTGTGCGTGCTTTTTGCAGAGCAAACCCTTGCCGCCTTCGCAACCCGACTAAAGGCGGTGTGTGGGTTATTCCCGATTTCTGAGCTTTGCGAGGCAGAGCACCGAGCGGAACAGCTGCTAAGGCTGGAGTCTGAAAAGTCCGTACTCCCTGGAGCGCCTTTAGGGGGCTACTGGAGGCCGCGCAAGCTTACCCAGTTGCAGACAGCCCGTTGGGCTTCAGAAGCCATAGGCGCGGAGATTGCGAGCGCTTACGGCTATGAAGTGGAGAACACCGACCCGCTTCAAGAGTTGCAAACCTTAGCCGCAAAAAAACAACAGTACCTGGATCAAGTGCGGGCTGACACTGCAAGCCTAGCCGCGCAGTTTGTCGGAACAGGTAATACCTATTGCCTATTTGCAACAGGGACAACCCGAGAGATTGCCAACCAGGTATTGGCGTCGAAGCCTTTTGACCATGACCACGTTTTTAGCGCAGCCATGTTATTTGCTGCGGCCCCTGGTGAGTTAACTATTCTGCGCGAGCTATTCGGATTATGAGATTAAATGATTTTACTCTGCGCGGTTCACAGTTGGCCGTTAATGGGGTTTTGCGTATCGAGACTGAATCACTGGGCGGGAATACCAGCAGCACTGAGCGTGCGCAGAACGGTATTAAACCAAAGGCATTGACGGTCTCTTTAGTCATCACTTTTGATAACGCGGATGACCTGTCCAGTTTATTACAGCAGGCAGAATCCGTAGATGAAAATGGAAAGCTGACGGTATTTGATATTGTGGACGATACCGCACGGGCAATGAATATTCGCCAAGTGCAATTTAATGAAGCTTTCAACGTGCGCGAGATGGTAGGTCAAAAAGCTTGGAGAATTAACTTTACTCTCTCCGAGTATTTATCCGTTCCCGAGAAAAAAGAGCAGCGCTTACAAACTGAGACCGCCCAACAACAGAGCGCCAGCGGTGAGGCTGTGGCCGAAACAGGGATAGACCGCCAAGAAGAAGCCGAAACTTTCACCGGCTTTGAAAAGGTTTTAAAGCTTGCTGATGACGCTTTAGCACCGGACGAAGAGGAAAGCCCCAGTGCAGTTGCATAAACGTCTAACCGTAAATGGTGAGCCAGTATCCATCATCAATGATGATGTGCGGCTAGATTTGTTTACACCTGGTAGAGCGGCTTTCACTGTGCGGAGTTCTGCCAACTTAAATGGCTTGGTGCAATTAGACTTAGGCTATAACCCCAATCAGCTACAGCGGTTTTTTATTGGCTATGTCGTGAATTGCACCACTGTTAATGGCGATCAAAAACTGATGTGCCGAGAGTTAACCGCCGCGCTGGCTAAGGTTGTGCCACTGGCAGAGCGCTATATCACCTTGGCGGGGGTTCTTGGGGTTATTTCCTCGCTGACAGGCTTACAGTTTGTTATAGGTACAGGTAGTTATACCGACAATAAAGCCCCGGCGTTTTACAGCATGGGGACTGGTTATTGGGTGATGGACCACCTGGGGCAAGCCTTTGACATTCCGCAATACACCTGGCAGCAACAGGGAGACGGCAAAGTCTTTGTCGGTAGTTGGGCGGATAGTTACTGGGCAGGCCGCCCCCTGGCCTTACCCAGCGGATATACAACGAACTTTGGAATATCTAACCGGGCAAAAATCGCCTGTATTCCAAGGCTGCGCCCCGGCGTTTTACTCAATGGACACTATGCAACCAAAGTAGAACTCTCTGGGAATTATATGAATTTAACTTGGAGCGCGGACCCTTGGACCAGCAAATAAAAAGAATTATTGCGCGGCTCTACCCTGAAATTAATAGCGGGTTACATTTGCCAATACTGGCAAAAGTGGTAGCGATTAGCGACCCCATGCAAAAGCAGGAACTAGCGGAAGAGTACCGCCCACGCTACGGAGTAGACGTACAGGTTTTAGCGCCTAATGGTCAGGCAGATGAACAGTTACCTATTTTTCGTAGTGTGCCGTTACCGTTGCAACATGCAGGCAATGAGCGCGGCACGTTTGGTTTCCCACAACCTGGGACGGTGGTTGAATTGGCTTTTGCCTATGGCCAGCCAGATCAGCCATTTATTAGAACAGTATTATCGCGGGGGGTTGGAGTTCCAGCGCTCGACCGTGAGGATTTAGCATGGCAGCAAAGCGACTCAGTGCGGCAGAGAGTGGACGCCCACGCAGAGTGGAGCCGGGAAACCCATGGGGATATTCGGGAAAGTTCACTACGCAGGATTATTAAGGCTGCGGAATTACAAAGCAGCTGTGACAACGAGTACCGGCAAGTTAAAGAGCACTCGATAGAGGAAATTGCCGGGGTTAAAATTATTGAAGTACTGGGCGCTTTGCGTTTGCTGTCGGGTGGTAGTTTAAATATTGGTGCGCTTGATAATTTGAACCTATCAACAATTAGCGATATTAACAGCTCAGTAGGTCGCGACCTAAAAGAGCAGATCGGGAATGTTCGAGAGTCTATCGCCAAAACACAGCAGAGCATAAAAGTTAGGGATGGTGGCAAGGCCTGGCTAGGTAGTGAATCTGTAAATGTACTTAAAGTACTGGAAGAGTTAATTGATGTAGTGTCGGCGCTCGCTGGTACGTTAGCAACTCACTCACACCCAGGCAGCGGACAAAAGCCAACCCAAGAGATTGCAATAACTGCACATCAAACTAGCGCAGACAATTTGAAAACGAAGCTAACGCCAATAGTGGCTTGAGCTGATTATTAAAAAGTAGGGGAACAAAATGAAAAGGAAGAACAACAGATACGCAATTTTTGCTGGCCGTGCCCACTTAATGAATGGTGGTGCAAACAGTTTTAAGGTGGCAGCACCTACCAAGAAAGAGGCAGTGGAGCTGGCGGAGGAAATTGCCCAGTCAGAAAAAGCTATTTTTTATAGTTGGTTGAATATCTTAGATGTCCAGACGGGGGAGATTACACGCTATTCAATATTACGAGGCGGGGTATTGAAAGAAAAGCAGTGTTTATAGCGGCCGACGGCGAGTTGATTTAATTTGGCTCGCCGTCAAGTATCTTTTAAAAGCTATCCTGTTTGATTTTCCCCCATAGGTTTCACTAGATCTCTTATGGGTATATATTCCAAAGAAATCAAACCTGGCTCGTATGTTAGATCATATCTCATTAATACATCAGCAGAGTTGAATCTAAAAATTGCTGTCTTTTTATTTTCGCTTTCTTTTATATTGGTCGTACGGTCAATTTTCCTTAGTGCCGTGTGATAAAATGATCCAATG
Source organism: Microbulbifer sp. VAAF005 (assembly GCF_030012985.1). Taxonomy (NCBI): domain Bacteria; kingdom Pseudomonadati; phylum Pseudomonadota; class Gammaproteobacteria; order Cellvibrionales; family Microbulbiferaceae; genus Microbulbifer; species Microbulbifer sp. VAAF005. Next base: position 20,276 of record NZ_CP120233.1, read on the forward strand.
GCAAAAGGGCGTACCGAGGTGACGCTTTCGGTGTAAGATATTCTATTTATCTCTTCGATAACTTTATCTATCGCCCTAATGGCTTCATCGAAGTTTATGTTTCTATAGCTGTTGAATGTGTATAGCTTATGGTCTTTTACATGGAGCATATTGTAAATATTTGCTAGCTTCTGGTAGTGATTGATAATTACTGCTTCGGAAATAAATCCTTGCCCTATATATTCTGTGTATTCTTCAATGATAGTTTCAATGCCAGCTTTGGCTTTTCGCACTATAGACTTTGCAGATATTTCTATTTTGAAATTTTTTATTTCATTTTCCGGGAAGCTATCACTGTAGAATGTATTTATATCTTTGAATTCTATTTTTAGATCTTCTTCGATACTTTTGATGGTTTTCTCGAATAAATTGCGGTGTTCAATGTAGCTTGAAAATGAAGATTTATTTTTCTCGTACTCTAAGACATCTTTTGCATGATCAAGCTGTCGGGCAGTTTGTTCGCTGCGAAATATCAAAGAGATGATTCCGATTATTGCTATGCATCCAGCTGCAACTTTGAACGCCGGGGAAAGGTATTTAATAAACTCCTGAACCCACTCTATCCCGCTTTGGTTGGAATCTGTTATGGGTCTTTCTATAAATAGTCCAGTCATCACCACAAGCATAAGCGCGGTAAGACCAATTCCGAGATAGAAGAAAAATAAATATCTGTGGTCTTCGGTTATTGTTCTTGCATTTGGTTGGTCTTTATTTTCTTTTGATCTATCTTTCATTCTTGCTACTTTATTTCCCTATTGGTGCGTTTACTAAGGTGAATGCTAGGTATTCTTTATTTTCAGAGTTAAAAGCCTGGATGTCTAAAGTTACCGTTTCATCTATGCGTAAAGCCACATTTGTAAACGGACTTCTGGTATGGCTGTAAGCTTTGTTTCCCCAAAAGCAAACTGCTTTAATTTTGTCTTCATGCTCAATTGAATTAACTGAAATTTCATTCTTGATAGAGGCTCCTAATATTTGGATTTCACATTTTCGTGTGTGTGATTCACCAATCCTAATAAATACGCCGCTTTCGTTATCCTTAGCTTCTAGTACTTTTAGACGTTTACTTTCAATTTCTATTAGGTTCTCTGTGGTAGGGTAGATTTTATTGGCTTTATTACAGCCGGTTAGTGTGGTTATGATTTGAGTAAGCACAATCATTCCTGCGAAGACGCGCATTATTAGTTCCCTCTGATTGATGGATAGCTAAAATCGTAACACTCAAAAATAATGTATTAAAATCTGTAGCACAGTAATAACTGTTCACCATCCGATTTCAAAATCCTTCAAAGCTTCCTGAAGTGATCAAAACGATCAATCCCCCTTGAACTCCACGATTTTCAAGGCCTACAGCTTATTCTGATCAGAAAACGTACCGTAAAAAGTGCCGCCGGTCACTCCTCCCCACGCCTGCCGATTTTTGGCGCTCTTTTAGTTGGTGAAATGGCGCAAGAGGCTAGAGCCTGAGCTGGTGCGGGGTCTACAGCCAATGGGGATTTCACAAAATGAAAGGTTTTGAAGCGCTTTGAACAGGTTTTTCACTGATCAGAACCTCAGAATACAGGTCCGGGCTACAAGGGAAGAGGGCGACAGGAGCATCTTTGTAGCTAGGGCTGTCGCGCTCTGGCTTGATTTGTAATGGCAGCGTTGGTCAGGCAGTTATCTTGTGCTTTTACCTTTCTTGACCTCAGCTAATGCCTTTGAGATTGCTTTCTTTGCCTTTATGTACGAACTCTTGGGGTCGGCTTCATTGGGCAGAACAGTGAACTGTTTTTCTTTGTCGGTTAGCGGCTTGTTACTCATCGTCATGGTCCTTATCGAGATCAATGATCATTTTTCCGTCTTTGTCACTTTTGCCGGATGCCAAGCCTTCAGGCTCTTTGATCTTGCCTTTCTCTGCTCTCATTTGTTGAGCCAGCTTCTTTAGCCCAGCTTTTGCTCGCTCTTCTTTGGAGAGCCCTTTGAGCTTCTCATCATGAACAGCATTGAAGTCTTTGATTTTGTCATTCATCAAATAATTCTCCGGATACAGCTGTCGCTTTTGGGGTCGTACTGGAACCCTTTGTGTTCATAGTAATCTCGGACATCACTATTTATGGGGTGCATGATTTTTACATGCGTAGCACCGAGAAGCGTGGCATAGGCGTATAGGGCCAAATAAGTTAGGTCTAAATGTGGTTCCCCAGCTTCTGGTGACTTCTCGATGTAGTCCAGCCTCAGCCCTGTAGCGTGATAGGTTGGGCGACCCATGGCAAAGCCTACCAAGCGGTTGCCAGACCAAGTGGCAGATTCAAATCGTTTAGGGAATTTGAGTTTCCAGCTTATCCAGGAGGAGGGCCAGTCCCAATTAACTTTCCTGCTAGGGTGATTCTCCCAGTACTGGAAAGCGGCATAGGAAGCGCTATCGACAAGTGCAAGGCGGGTATCTGGCAAGTCCAGCGCTTCATTAGCCATTTGGATTGATTGCCGTCTGAGTTCGGTATATCTGCGCTCTAGCTCCTCGCGCATGTTTAGCTTATAGCCCGCCATAAAAACTCCTTTTCAAATGGCTTTTCTGCTTCTTTCTTTCAGCTTGAAGGAGGGTATGGACGCCATGAAGGCATGTACTCCCCGCCTCCTTGGCAGCAAGAAATAATTTTACGTTGAGACTTTGTTGAGACCTGAACGAAAAAGGGCGGTACCAAGGAAATTGGTACCGCCCTTCGATGCTTGTAACTCTATGATTTACAAGACTTTGTATGGCGGTGGGGCAGGGATTCGAACCCTGGGACCTGTTACAGTCAACGGTTTTCAAGACCGCCGCTTTCGACCACTCAGCCACCCCACCAAATTGTGCTGCGCATTATACATGGCTTCCGGGGATGTACAAGCGCCATTTTGATTTTTTTTATATAGTTCAATAAGTTAGGTGATTTATTGACCAGCTCAAGGCTTGCTGTCAGGTTGATAAGGCCGCCCCGGCCATTGGCTGGGGCGGCTTGGCAGCTATCGCTTAGCTCGCTTCTGCAGAGTCGCGATCGATATCTGCGTTGGCATCAACTTCCACGGCCTTGCGGCTGATACGCGGGTCGTTGGCCGGGCGGGCGAGGGCACGCGGATTGTGCTCAATTGCTGCCGGTTGCGCGGTATCCAGCGGCTGCTGGGAGCCCACTTTGCGGTGCTCAGTAACAATTGAGAATTCACCCAGTGGTTTGGGGTTGATACGCGGATCATTTACTGCGCGTCCCTGGCTGGGTGCGGTCGGTTTCTCTTCGGAAGCTGCCTGCTCGGCGGCAACAATTTCTTCCTGAGCTTCCGGCTCACTGGTGCCTGCCTGTTCCTGTAAAGCTTCAGCTGCAGCTTGTGCTTCCTCAAGCACGATTTCCTCTGCTGCTTCTACTTCTGGCTTGGCAGGAGTGGTTTCAGCTTTGGGGGCAGCCGGAACTTCTGCCGTGGTGGCTTTTTGTTCTGGCGCTTGCTTTACGGGCTTGGCCGGCTCGGCAGCTGGCACAGCTGCTTTTTCTACCGGGGTAGCTTTGGGCTTGGGCTGTGTAGGCCGCTGTTGCTGCTCGGAGGCGGAAGCTTTGGCTGCCTGCTGAGCGCTCTGCGGTTGAGCTACAGGCTTCTGGGTCTCTCGTGCTTCAGATTTTTCCTCGTGAGCAGTTCGCACCGGCATTGTGATGGCGGGCTGAGCTGGTTGCTTGGGAGCTCTCTGAGGCTTCTGAGAGTCTTTTGCCTTGGGTTTGGGCGCCTCGGCACGAGCCTCTTTTGCGACTTCCTTGGTCTTGCGGACTTCGCTTTCAGCTTCGTCGATGGCTTCGTGAACTTCGCGATTCAGCTCTTCCTGGCTGTGAGCTACCGCAGTTGCTGCGGTGTTCTCACTGCGGCGTCCGCCGCGACGGCGCGCCTGAGGGCGGCCGCGCACATTGCTCGGGCGACGTGCTGGACGCTGCTGATCGGAAGTGTCTCCAGCCTGTTCGTTGGTATCAACGGTATTTTGGGTTTCAGCAGCTTGGGTGCGGTTGTCGCTGCGGCGGTTGTCGTTGCGGCGACGGCGACGTCTGCGCTGACCTTCACCTTGGCGATCGGAGGCGCTGTCATGCTCGTCCAGCTTGGCGCTGCGCTTATCTTCGCGTTGGTCGTCGCGTTTATTGTCTTCGCGGCGATCATCCTTGCGGCGCGCGGGGCGGCCACTGCGGTTGTTGCGATTTCCGCGCTGGTTGCGATTGCGGTTGCGCTGCTGGTAGTCCTTGCCACGGCCTTTGGACTTTTGATGCTTCTTCGGCTCTTCCTCTTCTGCGGTGAAGAAGGAGGCGATAGCACTAATCAATCGGCTGAAGAGTCCCGGCTCTTCCTTTTTCTCCGGGGTGGGAGCTGGAGCGGTGTGGGCAATTTGCTGCACGGCCGCTTGCGCTGAAGCTGGACGCTGTGGCTTTTCCTCTTTCTTGGTCACTGTCTCTTCGGCAGTGCCAGAAATCTTGTAGGAAGTTTCCAGGGTCGCGGTGTCATCGTCACGCAGGCGCTGAACTTCAAAGTGCGGCGTTTCCATTTCCGCGCTGGGCACAACTACTACGCGAGTGGAATTGCGGGACTCGATCTGGGAGATCGTTTTACGCTTTTCGTTCAGCAGGTAGGTCGCGACATTCACCGGGGTAATTGCACGGATCTCAGCGCTGCGCTCTTTCTTCGCTTCCTCTTCTACCAGGCGGAGAATGGAGAGAGCCAGAGACTTGGTGCCGCGAATGGTGCCTTGACCGCTACAGCGGGGGCAGACGCGGAAGGTGGTTTCACCCAGGGATGGGCGCAGGCGCTGGCGGGACATTTCCAAAAGTCCGAAGCGGGAGATGCGGCCAACCTGAACGCGGGCGCGGTCCATGCTGAGGGCCTTCTCCATGCGCTTTTCAACTTCGCGCTGGTTGGACTTGCTCTGCATGTCGATAAAGTCGATGACAACCAGTCCGCCCATATCGCGCAGGCGCAGTTGGCGAGCGATTTCATCGGCGGCTTCCAGGTTGATATTGCGCGCGGTCTCTTCGATATCGCCGCCCTTGGTTGCGCGGGAGGAGTTGATATCGATAGACACCAGAGCCTCGGTCACATCGATAACGATGGAGCCTCCGGAGGGGAGCTTCACTTCGCGCTCGAACGCTGTCTCAATCTGGCTTTCAATTTGATAGCGATTGAACAGCGGGATGGCGTCTTCGTAGTACTTTACCTTATTGGCGTAGTGGGGCATTACCTGGCGGGCAAACTCTGCGGCCAGCTCAAAGGCACCTTTGTCGTCGACAATAACTTCGCCGATATCATCGCGCATGTAGTCGCGGATGGCGCGGATGATGACGTTGCTTTCCTGGAACAGGAAGTGTGGCGCCTTGGAGGTATCAGCTTCTTCCTTGATGGCGTTCCAAAGTTGCAGCAGGTAGTTGAGGTCCCATTGCAGCTCGTCACCGCTGCGGCCAACGCCGGCGGTGCGTACGATGATGCCCATGCCCGAAGGGACGTCTACACTGGCCAGTGCGTCGCGGAGCTCGGAGCGCTCATCACCTTCAATGCGGCGGGAGATACCGCCGGCACGAGGGTTGTTGGGCATTAACACCAAGTAGCGGCCGGCGAGGCTGACAAAGGTGGTGAGGGCAGCGCCTTTGTTGCCGCGCTCTTCTTTGTCCACCTGGACGATAACTTCCATGCCTTCTTTGACAACATCTTTGATTTTGATGCGGCCTTCGATGTCTTTGGGCTGCTTGAGGAAGTACTCGCGAGAGATTTCTTTCAGGGGGAGAAACCCGTGGCGCTCTTCGCCGTAGTCGACGAATGCAGCTTCGAGGGAGGGTTCTACGCGGGTAATCTTACCTTTGTAGATGTTCGCTTTTTTCTGCTGGCGGGTTCGGTTCTCAATATCTAAATCATAGAGCCACTGGCCGTCGACCAGGGCAACACGCAACTCTTCAGGTTGGGTTGCGTTGATTAGCATTCTTTTCATGCGTGTCGTTTTCCTTGCGTTGCGCAAAGGTGTGACACCGCTACTCACAGGCTTGCTTGTTGGCTGCCAGGTGGAGAGGACCACCAGGCAGGGCAGGGGAAATAAGGTATGCCAGCTCTACCGCGCCATGGATCTATGCGGCTTGTTGAGACTGGCGTTTGCCTATTATTCGCTCTGCAAAAACTCCGGATACGCGCTGTTATTGTGCTATCCGTTGGTACCTTTAATACCTTTTGTTAGTACTGCCCTGTACCTGTGCTGCAGGCTTCTACAGCAGGGTTGGGCGCCGCCCCTTGGTTTGTTTCATATGCTGGGCGGCAAGGTTTGCGTCAATCATCAGAGGTTCTGCAGTTCAGCTTTTGGCTGATACCCATTCTTCTTAATTTTTTTACCAGGCTTGCGGAAGCTGTGCTGCCCTGGTTGCCAGTTCGGTTGCTGGCTCGTCGTATTCTGCAAAACCGGACGCAAGTTTGAGTCGTCCTTTCAAGCGCTGCGGGTCACGGCCCGTCTTACCTTCGCGATAATTACCCGCATAACCGCGGGCTGTTGTTGCCGGTGAGCTCCCCTCTGGTTCTGGTAATTGGGGGACATCTCAACGGCTAAGTTTTATCAATGACGCGGCATCCCCGCGCACCGACCGAATGGGGTATTTTCGTTGGGGTCACGGCTATCTCTTCATGTGGGAAGTCGCCTTTGACCGAAAATACGCCGAATTCAGGCCGGCCGAATATAGCATGGGCAGGGAGGTGCTTCAATTGTATCCCTGGCAACGCTATGATGCGCGTCATGCGAAGTATACCCCACCCTAAGAAGGCTCCGGCCGAGACCTCATCAAAGACCTCGAATCCATCTGGCGGCGTGCAGCTTTTAACTGTACCTGAAGAGCTGGCGGGACAGAGGATCGACAATTTCCTCCAGGCGCGCCTCAAGGGTGTGCCGCGTTCACGTATATACCGAATCCTGCGTAAGGGTGAGGTAAGAGTAAATAAAGGACGAATAAAGGCTGAATACAAGTTAAAGGCGGGCGATGTGGTGCGAGTGCCGCCAATTCGTGTTGCCGAGCAGGCTGAGACCCCTCTCGCTGGTGAATCTCTGCGCCAGCTGATCCAAGAGTCCATACTTTACGACAAGCACGGGCTTATGGTGATCAATAAACCGTCGGGCCTTGCGGTCCATGGCGGCAGTGGTGTCAGATTAGGTCTGATTGAAGTTTTGCGCCAGATGTTTCCGCAAAGCCCGTTTATTGAGTTGGTGCACCGCCTTGACCGGGATACCAGTGGCGCCATCATGGTGGCCCGCAAGCGCGCGGTATTGCAGCATGTTCAGTCGGAGTTGCGGGCGGGAAAGATCGGTAAATCGTATCAGGCATTGGCGGTGGGCAAGTGGCCCCGAGGTCGCCGCGTTGTTGAGGCACCTTTGCGCAAGAACACATTGAAAAGCGGCGAGAGAATGGTGTCAGTGCACCCTGAGGGCAAGCCTTCAGAGACTCGCTTTAAGTTGATTGAGAGATTTAAGGCGGCGACTCTGCTTTCCGCAGAGCCGGTCACCGGGCGAACACACCAAATTCGAGTTCATGCTCAGTTTGTTGGTTGCCCTCTGGCGGGCGACAACAAGTACACCTCGGACGAAGTCAATCGTGAATTTCGTGGTCGCGGTCTGAAGCGTCTCTTTTTGCACTCGGCTTCAGTGCGCTGCTCTTTGCCAGATGGCTCCAAGGTTGAGGTGGAGGCTCCACTCCCTGCGGAGCTGGGTGCAGTGCTGAATAGATTAAGGGAAGAGTAAGGCGTTCTTTTGTTATGTTGGTAATCCTCGATTGGGACGGGACGGTTTGTAATTCTGAGGCGCGTATCGTCGATTGTATGTTGCGGGCAGCAGATAGAGCTGGTTTGCCGGTGCTTGCCCCGGAAGCGGTTAGCAACATTATCGGGCTTGGTCTGCCGGAAGCGATATCCTCTCTGTTTCCGGAGGCTGCCAGTGAGGAAAAGCTCACGTTGCGCCAACTTTACTTTGATGAGTGGATGGCGGCCCGGGTTGAACCCCTGCCGTTATTTGAGGGAGTCCTGGATACCCTGGACCAGTTGCTGTGCGGTGGTCACCAGTTGGCGGTAGCGACCGGGAAGAGTCGGCAGGGGCTCAATCGGGAATTTGAAGAGCACGGCCTCGGCCACTTGTTTGCCGCCAGTCGTTGTGCGGATGAGACCGCTTCCAAGCCTGACCCGCTGATGCTGAATGAGTTGCTGCATGAGACCGGAACCGGTCCGGAGCAGGCGGTAATGGTGGGCGATACCGTATACGACCTGGAAATGGCGGCGGCGATCGGTATGCCCTCTATCGGGGTGAGCTATGGCGCTCATTGCCCAACCCGGCTGCAGGGGTGCGGCCCCAAGGTTGTTATCGATCGTTTCTCTGAGCTGCTCCGCTGGCCGCCACTCCTTTAGGTGGCCTGCGGGCCCAATGGATCTATGCCAAAGTGGTTCAGCATATCGGTAAGGCGGATTAGTGGCAGCCCAACCAGGGTGTTGAGATCTGCCCCTTCAAGCCTTTCAAATAGGGCGATACCTAGCCCTTCCACTTTAAAAGAGCCGGCGCAATCGTAAGGTTGTTCCAGCTCTACATATCGTTCAATTTGCTCTGTGCTCAACTGTCGAAAGTAGACGGTGAAGGTTTCCGTATCGCCCAACTGCTCTCCGCTTGCGCTATTCAGCAGGCTCAAGCCGGTGTGGAATATCACTTTTTTGCCGTTGCAGGCTTGTAGCTGGGCGATGGCGCGCTCCCTACTGCCTGGCTTGCCAAGTATTTGACCGTCGCAAGAGGCAACTTGATCTGAACCGATAATCAGTGATTTCGGGTGGCGGCCTGCCAGGGCGCGCGCTTTCTCTTTGGCGAGGCGCAGGGCGAGTGCAGCTGGCGCTTCCCCCGCCTGTGGTGCTTCATCTATATGGGGCGAATCCTGCTGAAAGGGGATGCCAAGCTGTTGTAGTAGGGTTCTGCGGTAAGGAGAGCTGGAGGCTAGTATCAGAGGGTGGGGCATTCTGGTGGATTTTCCGCTGGGTCGAATAGTGGTTTGTGACCGGGCGATACTGCAATGCCTGATTTGTTTTGACAAGGCTAAGGTGAGTCCATAGAATTGCGCGCTTATGTCGATAGCCCCCTCTAAATCAGTATTGCCAAAGAGCATTGATGCTCGGAAATTGGTACAGCGAGAGCAGTTGCTCGATGGTGTTTTGCCGTTGGAGTCCCTGCCTCGGGTTGGTAGCGCAGTTGAGTCTGTCCACGGAGAGATTTCTGCTGAATTGCAGTTTGAGCGAGACTTGCAAGGTCACCAAACGGTGAGCGGCAAGGTTCAACTTGCAGTTGACCTCTTGTGTCAGCGCTGTTTGTCACCGGTCCATGAGCAGATCGAGGCACAGTTTAGCTGGGGTATCGTATGGACTGAGGAGCAGGGCAAGGCTCTGCCCAAAGATCTGGACCCGGTGATCCAGGACGGCGATGAGCTGGACTTGCACCAGATCCTTGAAGATGAAATTTTGCTCAATTTGCCAATGGTGGCTTATCACCAGGAAGAATGTGTCTCCAAGGAGAGCTTTCATTTTGGTGGCGAGGTTGCCGAGGCGGATGAGCAACAGGCAAACCCCTTTAAAGTGCTGGAGCAGTTGAAGGGTTCGTCGGGTAAATCCTAGGTTTCCCGATGAGTTTGGGCTCGCCGGTAGGCGCCCCGGTTCCAGCGAAATTTGTTTATTTTAGGAGCTAGCAATGGCTGTTCAACAAAACAAGAAGACTCGTTCCCGTCGCGGTATGCGCCGTTCCCACGATGCGCTGGGCGCAGGTGCTACCCTTTCCGTCGATCCGACTACCGGTGAAAAGCACCGTCGTCACCACGTGACCAAAGACGGTTTCTACCGTGGTCGCAAAGTGATCGAAGTTAGCGGCGGCTCTGAAGAAGAGTAAGCTTTGTCCAGCCAATTGCGATTGGCCGTGGATGCAATGGGCGGGGACTTAGGTCCCCGCTCTGTCGTTCCGGCATGTATTAGATTTCTTCAAAACTTCCCTGAAGCGCAGCTAAAGCTATTTGGTCCGCGCGCAGAGCTTCAAGCTCTAGTTCATCAAGAGCTGCAGCGCCATCGCCGCCGCGTTACCCGCCGTCTCGAAATTATCCATTGCGAGCAAGTCATCACTCAAGAGTGCAATCCGTTGCAGGCTGTTCGCCATAAGCGCGATTCAACCATGGCGATGGCCCTGAAGAGTGTTGCATCGGGAGATGTGCAAGCTGCAGTTACCTCCGGCAATACCGGCGCCTTGTTGGCGTTGAGTCGCAGTATTCTCGGTAATATCCAAGGTGTTAGGAAGCCGGCGCTCGGTAAGTCTGTACCTTCAGGTATGGGTTCCTGCTATCTTTTGGACCTTGGTGCCAATGTGGATTGCAGTGCTGAGGATTTGCTTCAGTTCGCCCGTATGGGGATTGAGGCTCAGCGGATTCATACTGCCCGCAAGAGTGTGAAGGATATAAAGGTGGCGCTGCTCAATATTGGGGCGGAAGCACATAAGGGTAGCGCCGAAATACGCCGTGCAGCGGAGCTGCTCGATGCGGACCCCGGGGTCAATTATGTTGGCTTTGTTGAGGGGCATGATATTTTTACCGGCTCGGTAGATGTTGTTGTTTGCGACGGCCTGATGGGTAATGTCGCGATGAAATCTGCCGAGGGTGTGATTCGACTAATGGGTCAAAAAGCGTTCACAATCGAGAAAAGAGGGTGTTTCAAGCGTTTTTTTGGCCAATTGGCCATAAAGCTGTTGCGAAAATGGCGTACACAGGTGGAACCTGCTCGCTATAATGGCGCCAGCTTTGTAGGGGTAAAGGGCAATGTGATCAAGAGTCACGGCGGTGCCAGCAGCGAAGCTTTTTATCGGGCGATGGTTACGGCGAAGGAGTGTGCCGATGCTGACCTGGCAGCCAGGGTCGATGCCGCTATGGCACAATCCGGCGAAAGACGCTCCATGGATGAAGGGTAAAAAGCAGTTTTCCCTTACTGAAATCAGCCACATTTAGGTTAAGGATATCTTATGACCAATGCCGCACTCGCATTTGTCTTTCCGGGGCAGGGTTCCCAGAAAATAGGTATGCTCTCTGAGATTGCCCAAGAGGCGCCTGAAATTCAGGCCACTTTTGCCGAAGCATCCAATGTGCTCGGCTATGACCTCTGGGACCTGTGCCAGAATGGCGAGCAGGAGGCCATTAATCTCACCCAGCGTACCCAGCCTCTCTTACTGACTTCCAGTGTTGCCCTTTATCGCATGTGGCGCTCTCGCGGCGGTGCCCAGCCTGCATTTATGGCCGGTCACAGCTTGGGCGAGTGGTCAGCACTGGTGTGCTCTGGCGTTCTGGCATTTAAAGATGCGGTTCATTTGGTTCGCGAGCGCGGTCGCTTGATGCAAGAGGCGGTTCCCGTAGGGGAGGGCGCTATGGCTGCGATCATCGGTCTTGATGATGCAGCTGTTGAAGAAGCTTGTTCTGCTTCTGCTGAGGGTGAAATAGTCGCTGCGGTGAATTACAACTCTCCCGGCCAGATTGTTATTGCGGGAAGTAGCGCGGCGGTGCAGCGCGCCATCGAAGCCTGTAAAGCTGCCGGTGCAAAGAAGGCTATGCCTCTTCCGGTCAGTGCCCCATTCCACACTGAGCTGATGCGTCCCGCGGCGGAAAAGCTGACCCCTCAAATAGAGGCGACAGAATTTAACGCGCCAGAAATACCTATCGTGCACAATGTCCACGCTGAGCTTGAAGCGGAACCGGAAAAAATTAAGTCCCTGATGATCGAGCAGATTTATCGCCCGGTTCGCTGGACTGCCTGCGCACAAAAAATTATTGGCTCCGGAGTGGAGCAAATGGTTGAGTGTGGTCCGGGTAAGGTTTTGTCTGGCCTGATCAAACGTGTCGATCGAAGTGTTTCCTGTCACGCAATCGATAGCCCCAGTAACTTTAATGAAGCTCTGCGAGCTACAGCGGTATAAATCGCTCAAAAAGTAGTCCAGTAGTCGAATAAGGATAAGTGAGAATGACCTTACAGATGTCCCTTGAGGGTAAAGTTGCCTTGGTGACAGGTGCAAGTCGCGGTATTGGTGCGGCAATTGCAGATATGCTCGGTGGAATGGGTGCCACAGTTATTGGTACTGCCACCAGCGAATCCGGTGCTGAAAAAATTAGCGCCCGCTTCGCAGAAGCTGGTATCGCAGGTGCCGGGAAAGTTCTGGATGTGGGCAATGCGGAAAGTATTTCCGAGCTTCATGCAGCGATAAAAAATGAGTTTGGTGCTCCTGCGATATTGGTTAATAATGCTGGCATCACCAAGGACAACTTGTTGATGCGCATGAAGGATGACGAGTGGGATTCAGTCGTCAATACGAATTTGACCGCGGTCTATCGCATGAGTAAGGCTTGCCTGCGCGATATGACCAAGGCGCGATGGGGGCGGATTATTAATATCAGCTCCGTCGTAGGTAGTATGGGTAATGCCGGTCAGAGCAATTATGCGGCGACCAAAGCTGGTGTGGGAGGGTTTGCCCGCTCCCTGGCTTCGGAGGTGGGCTCCCGAGGAATCACGGTTAATACCGTAGCTCCCGGCTTTATTGATACTGACATGACAAAAGTCTTGCCTGAAGCGCAACGCGAGTTGCTTCTGGGTAAGATTCCTCTCGCGAGGCTCGGAAAGCCGGAAGAAATTGCTTCGGTGGTTTCCTTCCTGGCTAGCGATGCGGGAGGCTACGTCACCGGTGAGACAATTCATGTCAATGGCGGTATGTACATGGCGTAGTTTGTGTTTCAGAATATGTCTTTAACTTATTGATTTTAGAGATATTTTTGTTTTAGCTGATGGTGTTGAGGGGCCGCACATTACATCCCGAAAAACTTGGGGTACAATGGCCTCTGAATTATCCAAAAGCTGTGTGAGCCGGTCGTTATCACCAACAACATTGGATACGGTGAAAAACAATAGCGACTAAAACAGATTTTTACCCACTAGGAGTTAAATTGAATCATGAGCAGCATTGAAGAGCGCGTTAAAAAGATCGTTGCTGAACAACTGGGCGTTAAGGAAGAAGACGTTAAGCCTGAAGCCTCTTTTGTTGAAGATCTGGGCGCTGACTCACTCGACACAGTTGAGCTGGTTATGGCTTTGGAAGAGGAATTCGAAACTGAAATTCCCGATGAAGAAGCTGAAAAAATCACTACTGTTCAGCTGGCAATGGATTACATCAAGGACAACCTTGGTTAATTCCTGCTGGGTAGTTTAGGCACGGGCAGCTCAATATGCTGTACCTAGCCGAGCGATTCTGAAAGCCGTCCTATGTTTCATAGCGCGGCTTTCTTTTTATTTGGTACTACGGAATTGTGACTGCTGACCGGATGTTGTTCTTTTAACTACATTGGTGAAGGGCGGTAGCAGAAAATTTCAGGGGGAGCGCAGTGTCGCAAAGAAGAGTTGTTGTAACCGGAATGGGAGTCGTTAGCCCGTTAGGTAACACCCTAGAGGATACTTGGTCTGGGGTGCTACAGGGAGCTAATGGCGCTGCTCCGATTGATACATTTGATGTTTCGGCTTTTTCAACCCGCTTCGCAGCTACTGTAAAAAACTTTGATCCCACGCCATACATGCCCGCAAAAGAAGCGCGCAAGATGGATACTTTTTTGCAGTATGGATTGGTTGCTGGTATTCAGGCAATGCAAGATAGTGGCCTGGATGTAACTGAAGAACTCGGCCCGCGGGTGGGCACTTGTATCGGCTCAGGCATGGGCGGCATCATGGCGATCGAAGACAATTCATTGCTGATTGCTGAAAAAGGTCCCCGCCGTGTATCACCTTTCTTTGTGCCTGGCGCCATTATTAATATGGTTGCGGGTAACCTTTCAATTAAGTATGGCCTCAAAGGCCCCAATCTCGCAGTGACAACCGCTTGTACCACTGGGACTCACGCGATTGGTCTCGGTGTCCGTGCGATTCAGCACGGTGATGCCGATGTGATGGTATGTGGTGGTGCAGAAATGGTTACCACCCCGGTAGGGCTCGGCGGTTTCTGTGCTGCCAGGGCATTGTCTACCCGCAATGATGATCCGCAATCTGCCAGTCGCCCCTGGGATAAAGACCGCGATGGTTTTGTACTGGGTGAGGGTTCAGCTGTACTCGTATTGGAGGAGTACGAAAGCGCGAAAGCTCGCGGAGCCAAGATTTATGCGGAAGTTGCCGGCTTTGGTATGAGTGGCGATGCTTACCATATGACGTCTCCACCGGAAGATGGTGCTGGTGCTGCACTCTCAATGGAAAATGCTTTGAGAGATTCGGGCATGAACCCCAGTGACATCCAGTATATCAACGCCCATGGTACTTCTACGGTACTGGGAGATAAGGCTGAGATTTTAGCTGTTAAAAAAGTATTCGGTGGGGCGACGGACTCACTTGCCGTGAGCTCAACCAAGTCAATGACCGGCCATCTGTTGGGAGCTGCTGGTGCTATTGAGGCAGTTTTCTCGATCATGTCGCTGCGTGACCAGGTTGCGCCTCCCACTATTAATCTCTTCTCCCCGGATGAGGCCTGTGAAGGTATTAACTTGGTGCCTCAAGAGGCCCAGTCAATGGCGATTAATGCAGTCCTATCCAACTCCTTTGGTTTCGGTGGCACCAACGGGTCACTGATATTCAAGCGAGTCTGATCCCCGTGCCCACCGCGAGGTGGGCACGCCTGCCTTGGGAGCTCCATGTACCAGTTACCTCAAATGTACTTTCGGGGGCTGGCCGTTGATCAGTTGCCAGATGATGCTGATTACTCGGGTGGAATCCTCGAAACAATGCGCTGTCACAACAAAGGTCTACCGCTTTGGTCTTTCCACCGCGCTCGCCTGGAGCGTTCGGGAGTGTTGGATGAGGCCTGTCTGGGAGAAATTGAGCAGTCGACGTTAAAATTGACAGCCGGCTGTCGCTCGCCTGAGGCGATTGCGCGCCTGCGTGTTGGCAGTGTGCGCGGGCAGCAATGTTGGGATTTGGTGCTGCGGCCGCTGATTGAAACTGCTGAGGGGCAGGTGGGCACTAGCCTTTTCCCTTGTTCGACGAGCTTGCCGGTCGGTAGTAATTCGAACCAGGGCTGCAAAACTTTACTCCGTAACCGATATAATGCGGCAAAAGCAGAGCTGCCGGTGGGTCAATTTCTCGATGGATTGATGCTGGATTCGGCGGGAAGGGTCATCGAAACCCTGCGCTGTAATATCCTGGCCCGATTTGGTGGGAAGTGGATGACTCCATCCCTGCACCGATGTGGTGTTCATGGTGTGATGCGGCAGTGGCTCTCGAGCCATATCCACTGGCAAGAGGAAGACATGGGGCTTTCCGAGCTCTGTGAGGCCGATGAACTGGCTCTCTGCAACAGTGTTCGAGGTGTATTACCGGTGGTAGAGGTAATCGGTTACAGAAATTGGCCTGTGGGTGCCGAGACCCGCAAGCTACAGAAGCTGATATTGGATAAATTGTGGTGAAGAAAAAGCAAGCGAGTTTCGCTTGGAGAGTGTTGAAACTGTTATTTGGTGGGCTGGTATTAGCCTGCTTGGTTGCAGTTGCCTCTCTATACGTGGCAAAGGAAGCCTTGGAATCCCCCTGCCGATTGCACAAGATGGGCTTACGCTTCAGGTGGAAAAGGGCGGAAGTTTGTCCCGGACGCTGCGAAGCTTGCAGGGCGAAGGGGTAATCCAGTGGCCGCAAATACTCCTCGCCTATGCCTATTGGGAGGGCACAACAGAAATCCATTCCGGCGAGTATTTAGTTCCCTTTGGCAGTAACGCGCGGGACTTGATTGCGCGCCTGAATCGCGGTGAAGTTACCCGCTATCGCATTACGCTATTAGAGGGTTGGACTTTTCGCCAGGCGCTGCGACAAATCCGCTCCGGTGACAGAATCGTTCAGTCCGAAGAGGGAAGCAATGTCAGTGCCGCTGCCCGGGCCTTGGGTTTAAAGGAAGATGAGGTCGAGGGCTGGATTTTTCCGGATACTTACGTCTATCGGTCCGGTACCACAGATATTGAACTGCTGCGCCAGGCCTATGATCGGATGCAGAAAGTACTGGATGAGGAGTGGCAATCAAAAGGGGATGATCTGCCCTATAAGTCGCCCTATGAAGCCTTAATCATGGCTTCAATTATCGAGAAAGAGACAGGGCAGCCATCGGAGCGCAGTGAAATAGCCGGTGTTTTTGTACGCCGGCTCAATAAAGGCATGCGCTTGCAGACCGACCCCACCGTAATTTATGGCTTGGGTGAGGACTTTGATGGAAATCTGACCCGTACTCACTTGCGCCAAGCAACACCTTATAATACTTACGTTATTAATGGCCTTCCCCCACGCCGATTGCCCTGCCTGGGCGAGCGGCAATTCGGGCCGCTTTAAATCCGAAGCCCGGCAAGAGCTTATATTTTGTTGGTAAAGGGGATGGATCTCATCATTTCTCAGCGACTCTGACAGAGCACAACCGTGCGGTGCGGGAGTATCAGCTGAAAAGGCGCGCGGATTACCGCTCGAGCCCGGCAAAAGGAAAAAATTAGTGTCGCACGGCAAGTTCATCACCCTCGAGGGGGTAGAGGGGGTGGGGAAATCTACCAACTTACTCTTCATCACCGAGTGGCTCAAAAAGCACAATATTAACTTTATCCAAACGCGGGAGCCGGGAGGCACCCCATTGGCAGAACAGCTGCGAGAGCTGTTATTGGCCAAACGGGATGAATCCGTTGATCCCACGGCGGAATTATTGATGGTGTTTGCCGCCCGCGCGCAACACCTGTCTCAGGTTATACTGCCCGCCTTAAAACGTGGGGATTGGGTGATCTGTGATCGCTTCACCGATGCTACCTATGCTTACCAAGGTGGCGGTCGCAGACTGGATCGACAATTGATCGAGCAGTTGGAGCAGACAGTTCAAGGAGATTTGCGCCCAGATAAAGTGCTTTTATTGGATCTCGACCCGGAAGTGGGGCTACAGCGAGCCGCGCGCACTGGGGAAGCGGATCGGTTTGAGAGTGAGCACCTGGAGTTTTTTCAGCGGGTGCGTGCGGCTTATCGCGATCGAGCTGAAGCTGCGCCTGCCCGTTACGCGGTTGTGGATGCCGGCCAATCTCTGGAACAGGTGCAGATGGATCTAGCCAAGCAATTGGAGCTGTTGCTTTAAGCTATCTTGCCCCAGAATCTATTTTTAAATGATAAGAATTGTGGCTGATGTCTGTGCCTGAAACTTTTGAGTATAAATCGATACCGGTACCTCTTCCCTGGCACTCCGAGCAATGGCAGCGGTTGGGGTTGCAGTTGCAGGCGGGCCGCTGTCCGCACGCTTTGCTGCTGACTGGCCCAGAGGGGTTGGGGAAGCGACAATTCGCGGCTGCTTTTACGGCATTGGCCCTATGTGAACAACCGAGAGCAGGTCAGGCCTGTGGAGAATGTAAGGATTGTCGGTTGTGGGTGGCTGGCTCGCATCCTGATTTCCTACAAGTTGAACCTGAAAAGCCCGGTGGTCCGCTGAAAGTGGAACAGATCCGTCAGCTGGGCAACTTTGTTTCCCACACCAGTGGGCGGGGCGGGGCGCGTCTGGTTTGTTTGTCGCCGGCGGAGGCGATGAATGTCAACGCAGCCAATGCCCTGTTGAAAAACCTGGAAGAGCCGGCACCCTCCGTTATCTTTGTGCTGATCACCGATGCCCCCACTGGCCTTTTGCCAACCATTCGAAGTCGCTGCCAAGCCATTACTTTTCCGTCTCCAACTGAAGAGATCGCGCTACAGTGGTTATACGCAAAGGGACTGGAGGAACCGCTGGCGCAACGTGTCTTAACCCTGGCCGGTGGAGCGCCGTTATTGGCTGTTAAACTGGCTGAACCTGAATCGAGAGAAGTTCGCGAGCAGTTCTTTAAAGATCTGGTAGCTGTGGCACAGGGCGGGGCAAGTTCTGTCTCTACGGCGGGCCGTTGGGAGGCGCCCCCCAGCGGTGTTGAGCTGGTTCAATTGCTACTTTTCTGGCAGCACTGGCTTGCCCAAATTGTTCAGATTCGCAGTTGTGATCTCACTGGGGATGCCCAGTTAATGGCACTATTACAGAGGCTGCCGGGGGAGGGCGAGCAAAGTTTACAGCCAGTATTTGCCTTCTATGATCATCTACTTCAGGCGCGCAAAGGGTTGCTGGGCACAGCTAACCCCAATCGTCGTTTGCTACTGGAAGAATTATTTATTCGTTGGGCAAAGCTTTTTACTTAGGCGCCTTACGCAAATCGGGTAGGGTGATTGACGTTGCCTGGACACAGGCAGCGGGCTTAGATAAGTTAGCGCATCATTTAGAAATATAAACATTGAGGTTGTTCATGAAAGCCATGGGAGGCGGTGCCCGCAACGGCATCCTGTCACTGAAAATCCAGGATAAATCTGTTCTTTACGCGGCCTATATGCCTTTTGTAAAAAATGGAGGCCTGTTTGTGAGCACCGATAAATCGTACAGCCTTGGCGATGAGGTTTTTCTACTCTTGAGCTTAATGGATGAGCCGGAAAAGATTCCGGTTGCCGGTAAAGTGATCTGGATTACCCCCAATGGTGCTCAAGGCAACCGCACTCCCGGAATCGGAGTTCAGTTTGGCGATAAGGACAATATCGCGCAAAACAAGATTGAAACTCACTTGGCGGGAACCTTAGAATCCAGCCGCCCAACCCATACGTTGTAACTCTCTAATGCTTGTTGATTCTCACTGTCACCTGGACAGACTTAAGCTCGATAAATTTGATGGCGATCTGGATGCTGTATTGGACCTGGCCCGCAGTCGCGGTGTTGGCAAGTTCCTCTGTGTCGGTATCAGTTTGGAAAACGCCGATGCGATTGTTGAAATCGCATCCCGCTACGAGGACGTAGTCTGTTCCGTTGGTGTGCACCCGCTGGATGTCGACTCTGGCATGGCGGATGTTGAGCGACTGATAGAAATGGCTAACCAGCCCAATGTTGTTGCATTGGGGGAGACAGGCCTGGATTACTACTACAGCACTGACACCCAGGAAATCCAGCAGCAGAGCTTTATTGCACACCTGAGAGCGGCCGGGCAGGCAGAGCTTCCGGTTATTGTGCATACGAGAGATGCGCGGGAAGATACTATCGCTCTCATTAAAGAGCACGGTAATACCAATACCGCAGGTGTTCTGCACTGTTTTACCGAGAGCTGGGATATGGCCAAGGCTGCCCTGGATCTCAATTATTATATTTCTTTGTCCGGCATCGTGACCTTTAAAAATGCTGAGGAGCTGCGGGATGTCGCCCGCAGGCTGCCTTTGGATCGGTTGCTCGTTGAGACTGACTCCCCTTATTTGGCTCCAGTGCCCTATCGGGGTAAGCCCAATATTCCGGCCTATGTGCGTGAAGTGGCAGAATTTATCGCTGATTTACGCGGTATTCCCTACGAAGATCTGGCCGAAATCACCTCAGAAAACTTTTTCAGATTATTCCCCCGGGCAGTTTGATCCGGGTCTATTGGATGTTCCCCTATGATGAAGCAGCAGTTGCAAGTCATGCTGACTCTGCAAGACCAGATTAATACAGTAGTAAATGAAAACTGGCGTGAGCAAAACTTTGCCTGGTACCGCGCTATTTGGGTAGAAAGTGCAGAGTTGTTAGACCATTACGGTTGGAAGTGGTGGAAGAAGCAACTTCCAGAAATGGATCAGGTGAAGCTTGAATTGGTGGATATCTGGCATTTCGGTTTGAGCCTTGAATTGCAAAAAGGCTCTCCGCAGGAAGTGGCTGAGATCATGCTTAAGGAGTTTGCCGGTTCCGAGCATACGGCGGGTGATTTCCGTGAAAACCTCGAGTCTTTCACCTTGAACACCCTGGCCACCAAACAGTTTGATGTTGCTGGCTTTGCTCAACTATTGGCCGATGCAGAAATGTCTTTTGCTGAGTTGTACCAGCGATATGTTGGTAAAAATGTACTCAACCGATTCCGTCAGGATAACGGCTACAAAGATGGCAGCTATGTAAAAAACTGGGCGGGCCGTGAAGACAATGAACACCTAGCGGAAATTGCCGGACTTTTGGACTCATCTGCTGCTGATTACAGTGACCAGGTTTACAAGGCACTGCAGACGCGTTACCGGGAATTGGCGCTGACATAATCACTCGCAAAGAGTGTCCAATACAGTCTGAGAGGTTTTGTCATACAAATTGAGCCGCTATTTCGCTTGTGTAAGATGAAATTTACTCGCGAGGCCCTATAATGCGGCCGCTTACAAACGAGGGAGAACTATCGTGAAAGCACCTGTACGTGTTGCTGTTACCGGCGCTGCCGGTCAGATTAGCTATTCGTTGCTGTTCCGCATCGCCTCTGGCGAAATGCTGGGCAAAGATCAGCCGGTTATTCTGCAATTGCTGGAAATCACTCCGGCATTGGAAGCGCTGAAAGGCGTTGCTATGGAGCTTGAAGACTGCGCTTTCCCGCTGCTCGCGGGTATCGTTCAGTCCGATGATGCTACTGTTGCGTTCAAAGATGCAGATTACGCTTTGCTGGTAGGCGCGCGTCCCCGTGGACCGGGTATGGAGCGTAAGGACCTGCTGGAAGCTAACGCTGCTATCTTCTCTGCACAGGGTAAAGCCCTGAACGACGTTGCTTCTCGTAACGTAAAAGTACTGGTTGTTGGCAACCCGGCTAACACCAATGCCCTGATCGCTCAGCGTAATGCGCCAGACCTGGACCCGCGTAACTTCACCGCGATGACCCGTCTGGATCACAACCGCGCTCTGTCTCAGCTGGCAAACAAAACTGATTCCAGCGTTAACGACATCACCCATATGACCATTTGGGGCAACCACTCTTCCACTCAGTACCCAGACCTGCACCAAGTGAAGGTTTCCGGTGCTGCAGCCATGGATAAAGTGGAGCAGGAATGGTACGAAAACGACTTCATCCCGACTGTTCAACAGCGCGGTGCAGCTATCATCAAGGCGCGCGGTGCTTCCTCTGCGGCTTCCGCTGCCAACGCTGCCATCGACCATATGCGCGATTGGGCTCTGGGCACCGCTGAAGGTGACTGGACCAGCATGGCTGTATTCAGCGATGGTTCTTACGGTATTCAGGAAGGCCTGATTTACTCTTTCCCTTGCACTTGCAAAGACGGCGACTGGGAAATTGTTCAAGGCGTTGACATCAACGACTTCTCCCGCGAGAAAATGTCTGCTACCGAGCAGGAGCTGGCGGAAGAGCGTGATGCAGTAGCACACCTGCTGCCGTAATAGGGAGTGATAGGTCCCAGGCCTTGGCCGCAGACCTCTCCCAAAAACCCACACTATGGTGTGGGTTTTTTTATGCTTGAATTTTGTAAACCCCGGCCCGGACCAGGAAACTTTCACGGTCAGTATCTTCGTGTGAGCTGCCGCCATCGGCACTACACTGATTTTATATATCTGCCGGATGTCCCTGCTATGGTCACTGAAGTTGGCCGCAACACCGCCCGTTGCGCCTGTATCCTGCTGCAGCCTAACCAGTCCCTGTCCCTCTCCGGTAATCTGTGGGTGTTTTTCTCCTTGGTTGGGGTATCCCTTGGAATCAGCCTCGCTTTTGCGATGGCGGGAGCCTGGATGATTCTTCCCTTTGCCGGGCTTGAAATGATCCTGCTAGGCATCCTGTTTACCTACGTGTACCTCGAAGGGACCCGCAGAGAAGTAATACGCATCAATGAGGAGTTGGTAATTCTGGATTGCTGTAAGGGTTTCAGGCAGCAAACGGTGTATCACCGGGAGTTCGCCCGCGATAAGTTGGCAGTACTCGTAAGGATGGGGAGTAGTGCTACCGAAATGGCTTCGGTAAACTTTAGTGGTCCTGAGGGGTGCCTTGAAGTCGGGGAGTTCCTCACCGAGGCTGAAAAGGCGGAGCTGGTGCAGAAGTTAGGTCGTTTTGGCATTTGTGCCAGGAAAGAGAAAGAGTTTCGTCTGCAGCAGTTCTGATTTCTCTATAGAACTGGCGTCTCGTTTGTTTCTTTTCGCTATAATCCCCGCTTTACTCTTAACTGTTCCACAGGGGATATCAGATGGCTTTTCCGAAGATCGGTAATTTGGCTCCGGCTTTTACGCTGACCAACCAAAGTGGCGAGAAAGTGTCACTTAAGGATTTTCGTGACAAAAGTAATGTCGTCCTCTACTTTTACCCGAAAGCACTTACCCCCGGTTGTACCACTCAGGCATGTGGGATTCGCGATAGTGCGGCTGAATTTAAAAAAGCCAATACTGTTGTGTTGGGGGTGAGCCCGGATCCAGAAGCAAAGTTGCAGCGCTTTATCGACAAGCACGAACTGAATTTTGATTTGCTATCTGATGAAGAACACAAGATTGCTGATAAATATGGCTGCTGGGGCTTGAAGAAATTTATGGGCAAGGAGTACATGGGGCTTCTGCGAACAACTTTTATTATCGATAAGAGTGGGCGCCTTCGCCATATTATCGACAAAGTTAAAACCAAGACCCATGACACTGATGTTTTGAATTGGATTGGCGAGAACCTGGATTAATTGCCAGACTCTGAGGGGCGGGGCTGGACTGGTGCTTGGTCTGCTGTAGCTCCTACCTTTCGGACTCAAAGGCGACACGTGGGTACCGAAAGTAAGTATTTTTGGCCCTTGGTACACAATAAGATGAAAAAAAGCACTGTCGCCCCTTGCTTTCTTAATTCTTGGTCTATACTGGCAGTTGTAAAGGAAAGGTGCGCCGGCTAGAGAGAGTCTCTCTGCGGGAATTGCCGGAGCGGTTAGTTTAAAAATTGTACATCTCTGTGAAGGATTCGATGTCTGTTTTTTGGTGCATCCCGCATCATGTAGTCGTCCGCCGAAGTTGATGTTGTGTTGGTGTGGGCAGGGGCAACCGGGATTCGCTGGATGCGGACATAGAAAAATAACTGCGGCTCACGGAACTCAATAGGAGCAGCTCGATGAACCATACTCAGCCCGACCAGACTTCGCTCTCTGAAGACAAATCACTTCAGCAGGCCAGAATATCCGGAGACCCGAATATTCTCGACCAGCTGCTGGCCCCCCGAAGCAACCAGTTTTGGTATTGCCGCACGGGTAATAGATGTGCTGGAGCAGCGTATCGGTAAGGCCTCTCTCGCTATTCGCCCGGTAGCGTCCGACCTAAGTATGTCCACCCGGACTCTGCAACGCCGGTTGCAGGAACACAACCTCAGTTTTGCATCTTTACGTGACCACGTTCGTTTTCGTCACGCGGTGCATTTCCTCAAAGATACTGCGCTGAGCGTTGATGGAATCTCACGAATTCTCGACTTCTCTGATCGAACCAGTTTTACCAGCGCGTTCAAACGCTGGACCGGGATGTCTCCCACTGGCTACCGCCGGCAGGTCCGCCAGAGGTTCTGAGTGTGGATTGGTTTGGCCGGTCTCTACGGGATCGGCCCAATCCGTTGCCTCCGCGGGGCAAACCCGTTAGAGTTGGCGGCAATTTAATAGGCTGACTCTTTGAGGTTTTGCATGAGCTTTTTTATCCCCTCCGCCATGGCACAGGAAGCGGCGCCGGCAGCACAGGGTAATCCGATGATAACCCTGCTGATGTTTGCGGGTTTGTTTGCATTCATGTGGTTTTTTATTATTCGCCCACAGCGCAAGCGCCAGAAAGAGCACCAAGAGCTGGTTGGCGCTCTGAAAAAGGGTGACGAAGTTGTAATGAGCAGCGGGATGCTGGGCCGCGTCGACAAGGTCGATGAGGACTACATCGTGTTGGAAGTTGCAGACAGCATGTCTTTGAAGTTCCAAAAAGTAGCTGTGCACGCAGTATTACCCAAAGGTACGATTAAAAAGATCTAATCCTATTCAGGGTTTATCTTTGAATGTCGTCACTAAAAAAGCCTGGCAATTGCCGGGCTTTTTTATGGTTACTATTTTTTGCGCGGGTAGCTTTTGTTGGACCTTGAAAGCCCACAGAAAAATTGCGGAATTAATCAAAGGCTGGACCAATTTGTCTGATTAATTTTCCAATAAAAAAACAGGTTAGACAAAAAGCAATAAATAGCACTGAAAGGCATACTTTTATTCATTTTTAAAAGCTAGTCCTCCATTAGCATACTTAGCAAGCTTGGTTCTGTTACTGCGGAAACTTTTTGCTAAGAGGTGTTCTCTTACTGAGTCACATCGATAAAACTAATAATTAGACATAACAGGTTTAATTCACCGTGCTTAAGAGCCTGCCAACAGAGTTGCCTAAGCGGTTGCGCCTGGCGAACCTGCCCACACCTCTGCAGTCGTTAGACCGAATCAGTGATCTTTACTCCCTTCCTTATGGAGGGCCCAGGATTTGGATAAAGAGAGATGACCTTACCGAGTCCGGCATGTCGGGAAATAAACTGCGAAAGCTAGAGTTTGTTGCCGCTGAGGCCCGGGCCCAAGGGGCTCAGGTTTTGATCACTTGTGGCGGAGTGCAATCCAATCATTGCCGTACCACTGCTTTGGTGGGGGCTCGATTGGGGTTTAAGGTTCAGTTGATTTTACGTGGCGAGCGTACTGCAAACCCCGATGGCAACCTTTTACTGGATGAGTTGGCAGGTGCTGAAATTGCGGTTTACTCACCGGAGGAATACTCCCGGAATTTACAGGGCCTCTTTGACAACTGGGCTGCTGAGTATCTGTCCAGAGGACAGAAGTCTTTCTGTATCCCCACTGGCGCCAGCGACGGTTTAGGCATCTGGGGCTATATCTCGGCCTCTCAGGAATTATTCGCAGACTGTGCAGATAGAGGGTTCAAGCCTGATCATATTTTATGCGCTACTGGCAGCGGTGGGACCCAAGCGGGTTTGACCTTGGGGTGCCATTTGCTGGAAGCCGGTACGAAAGTTACGGGTTTCGCCGTTTGCGACAGTGCTAATTATTTCCAAGTGAAAGTGCGTGAGGATATTTCGCAGTGGATGGCACAGTCTGGCGTATCGCTTGATTTGGAGTCCCTCAAGATTTTGGTTAATGCCGACTATAAAGGTCCGGCTTACGGGGTGGCGGAGCCAGAGGTTTACCAAACTATTAAAGAGTTGGCTTGTTTGGAGGGTATTCTTCTCGATCCTGTCTACACCGGCAAAGCATTTCATGGTCTGCTACAGGAGTTAAAAAAAGGAAATTACCAGGGCTCAGGCAACCTGGTTTTTATTCATACCGGAGGGCAATTTGGCCTCTTCCCCCACCGAGCCCACTTCTTCCCTGTGGCCGAATAATACGACATTACTGTTCTCGTGCCGCGTAAGCTGCTAACCTGCGCAACAAATTACAGTTGTATCTGTATATAAAACAAACAGAAATAAGTCAGAGTAGTGGGGGGTTAGTTTGGATTCCTTTAACAATCTGCTGTTGTTAATAGACGGCATGCTCGGCTCAGCACCTTGGTTCCCTTGGGTGTTACTTGGAGTCGGTTTCTTTTTCACCATTTATCTTGGTTTTCCGCAGCTTCGTTATTTTGGGCATGCGATCAAGATTGTACGCGGTAAGTACGACAAGCCCGGAGACCCGGGTGATACCTCCCACTTCCAGGCATTGGCTACGGCACTGTCGGGTACCGTAGGTACCGGTAATATCGGTGGCGTTGGCTTGGCTATTTTCCTCGGTGGTCCCGCTGCGCTGTTTTGGATGTGGATGACCGCATTCCTGGGTATGACCACAAAGTTTGTGGAAGTGACCCTGTCACACAAATACCGTATTAAAGCAGCGGATGGTTACTACGCGGGTGGCCCCATGTTTTACATGGAGCGTCGTTTGAATATGAAATGGCTTGCGGTGCTCTTTGCAATCGCGACCGTTATCTGTTCATTCGGTACCGGCAGCTTGCCCCAGGTCAACAACATTGCCCAGGCAATGCACGATTCTTTCGGTGTTGAGAAGGCTCTGACTGGTGGCATCCTGGCGATTTTGCTGGGCATGGTGATTATTGGCGGTATTACCCGAATCGCTAAAGTGACCTCCACCATTGTTCCCACCATGGCAGTTATCTACGTAATAGGCGCCTTGGGCGTTATCATCTACAACTACGAAAATATTCTGCCGTCCTTTGGGGCTGTTTTCCGCGATGCCTTCACTGGCAGTGCGGCCGTAGGTGGATTCCTGGGTGCGAGCTTTGCCTATGCCTTTAACCGTGGTGTGAACCGCGGCCTCTTCTCGAACGAAGCGGGTCAGGGCTCTGCACCTATTGCTCACGCCGCCGCTCGCGCAGACGAGCCGGTTTCTGAAGGTATGGTTTCCCTGCTGGAACCCTTTATCGACACCATTATCATCTGTACCTTAACCGGACTTGTGATTCTTTCTTCTGGTGTCTGGACTGAGAAACACGAGAACCTGTTTGAAGGTGCAGATACTTACGTTGTAGCGGGTAGCTACGATGAGAAGAATACCCAGAATGTTGAGCAGCTGTTCAAGTATTTGAGCGGTCAGGAGAGTGATGTTAAGGCCTATAACGGCTCCATTGTTGTGACTGATGGTCACCCGCTGAACAGCCAGGACTTTACCCTCATCCACGCCCGTTCTATTGCTGAAGACCTGGATTTCCGTGTGGGGGATGACAGCTTTAGCGGTGTTCTGGATGTGAAAGATGGTAAGTTTGCCAATGAAGATGTGGATATTTGGGGTAAGTCCCTTGTGCACTCTGTGGCTCTGACCAATCTTGCCTTCCAGCGCGGTTACTTTGGTGAATACGGTGGTCTGATTGTTACTCTGGGAATTCTGCTGTTTGCTTTTTCTACAGCAATTGCCTGGTCATACTACGGCGACCGCTCAATGATTTACCTTTTCGGGCCCAAGGCAGTAATGCCTTACCGAATAGTTTACGTTATTGCATTCTTCTGGGCTGCGATTGAGGACACCACAGTTATTTGGAACCTCTCTGCGGTGGCCATTGTGATAATGACCTTGCCCAACCTGTTTGGAATTACTGTGTTGGCCAAGGAGATGAAAGATACTGTGAAGGATTACTGGAAAGACCCAAGCCATAAATAATTTGTCTGGGTTTGATTAAAAAAGGCGGCCAATATGGCCGCCTTTTTTGTTTGTGCACCGCCGATACTTTGATCTGCGAGAGCTTGCCCACCCAGCAGATACCTGCTGGGTGGAAATCAGCTCAATTACTCAGTGCTTGCACTCAGGGTAACGCCAGAGTAGGCAGAGTAAGCGCGGATACTGATATACCAGGTTCCAGCATCCGGATTACTGATGGTGCAGCTTTCGTCATTGCCCCACTGGTAGGGACGGCAGTCGTACGCTGTACGGGTAGGCTCTTGGTTGTGGCGGACATAGAGATCTGCATCCCCGCTGCCACCTTCCATTACGGCGCTCAGGGTAGAAGCTCCAGCATCAACCTCAATGGTGAAGTGCTGCCAGCTGTTGCGGGAACCAGAAAGGTTGGTTTCTTCCCAGCTGTCGCTACCACCACCGCCACCACCACCACCGGTGTAACTGCCTACCAGGGTGACATCGGAGAAGGAGGAGTAGCCGCGCACCATGACGTAATAGGTTCCGCCCTGCAGGTCAGCGTCAGCGATATCACAAGTTTCATTGTTGCCTGAAGTGTACGGACGGCAATCATAAGTGCTGGTGGTTGGAGCATTGCCGAAGCGAACATAGAGGTCGGCATCACCGCTTCCGCCTGACATTGCAAAAGACAGGCCTGTGGCATCTGCGGGAACATCCAGGGTGAAGTGAACTTCATCACCACTGCTGCCCTCGATGTCGGTCTCGGTAACCCCGTTTTCGAGTTCTCCGCCTTCATTACCACCGCCACCACCACCGCCGCCGCCACCGCAGCTGCTGGTGGAAACACCTACCGTGGAGAATGCGGCAACAACGTCATCAGTGTCGTAACCTAAATCTGATGCTGCAGAGAAAACACCACAGGCACCATCTTCAAAATCAGTATTGGCACTCCAATACATCTGGTTGGCAAGAACAAAGGAGTCGAATGCTGTGCGGGTATTCCAGCCGTTGGTATTCGCCAGTAGGTAGAAAGCCCGATTGAAGACACCGGAACTGTAGTGCACGTCCATGCCGTTGTAGTAATCATCGGCATGACCGATGGAGCTGCCATCGTCAGTTGGATCTTCAAAGTAGCGGAGTGCTCCGCTGGACTTAAAGATTTCGGCCCCTACCAACCAGTCATTGCTGCCGCGCATATAGTACTCGGCAGCTTCACCAGCAATATCAGAGAAGGCTTCATTGATGCCGCCGGACTGATTGTAGTAATTCAAGTCAGAGTTTTGCTCGGTAAAACCGTGGCTGACTTCGTGAGCGGAAACATCGAGGCTAACCAGTGGATAGAAGTAGCTCTGGCCATCACCAAATGTCATCTGGCTGCCATCCCAGAAGGCATTCTCGTAGTTGTTGCTGTAGTGCACCCGCATTCTCAGTTTTTGTGTGAGAGGGGATGTGTTGTACCAGTCGCTATAGAGATCAAACACCACACCGCCAAAGAAGTGTGCGTCATTGAGTGGTGAGTAAGCGCCGTTGATTGACTTATAGTCATTGTCCGGGCAGGTGAACGAGTGGATGCTACCGCCATTCGTGCTGTGGTTCATATCAACGGTTTCTACATTGTCCGTATCCATGGCACAGCTGTCGTCAACAATCATGTGGGGGTAATCAGTACCATACTCGTAGCGCCCGGTCTTTGAATTGCCCCCTGGGCCTGTCGCATTTTGTGCAAAGTTCAAGCCGTCCCAATGCTTGAGAACTTCGCCAGTCATCGCATCGATAAAGTAGAAGGGGCGTGTGGGTTCATCGCCGTACTCAACCCAGTTGACCAGGTAAGCCAAGCGGGCATTGTCTTGCTCATCGATATAGACGTAGAGTTTCTTTTTGGGGTTATGTGCTTCCAGCTTCAAAGCCTGAACTGACAAAGCTCCCTGGATAACGCCCTGCTGCGTGCGCCAGTTGATCTGGTGGTCCATTGCCCGCTCAATAGCATTATCTTCATTGATAAATGCTTTGATATTGGGTACTTCCAGTTCCAGCCCAGTGATGACATTGCCGCGAACCTCAGTAATCAGACCCTGCCCGGAGCTGGTTACTGTTTGGCCGTAGACAGGAATGCCTTTGTGAGTCTGTTGGTAGCGGGCTACGGTTTTGCCGTTGACGAGAGTGCGCTCACGAACTTTTTCGAGCGCCATATCCGATCCGCCGGTGGCAGCTAAAGTTTGTGGTGAGAGCATGTCCGCCGTGGCGGGGACGCGCTCAACAGCATGTGCACTAATAGCCAAGGCTAAAGTGCAGCTTAGTCCTACAAAATGCTTCATTGCTAGCTTTCCCTTTTATAGCTTTTTTATATATGAATCCGCCGGTATACAGCCGTATTTCCCTTGTGGGGACCGTATTAAATCTGGTTGGCCAATACAGGCTGGATTTTTATGTGGTAAGACAGCAGAAGATAACCGTCGCCAAGAAGGGACCGCGGTAGCGGCAGTGGCGTTCGCTTTCTCAAACCGGTTGCCCTAATTAATTGGGCAACTTGAGATTACCCTGCATACGCATCTAGGCAACAAAAAGGTGATGGCAAACTAATATATTTGAATTGTTTTCGATATTTTTGCTCGGATCGTCACAAATTAGGAAGTGATGTTCTGCCTGTGGGGAGGGAAAGATGAGTTGTTTTTTCCGAAAAAATAAATTTGGCGATAACAGTTTATTATTTCTGTTAGCTTTTAGTGGAACGGTTATTTATACATTTAATAATAGAAATTCCCTCTCCCACGAACTGATCACACGATTAAACTCCTCATATTCATTTCTCTTGATCGCACTCCAGGCTTTTACGAATTTACTGCCAAACATTTCTGTTGCTTCATCACAATCTGATAGGAGTGTCAGGGCATGTTCCTGGGTGCGGGGAAGTGTAATTGACTCTTTGGAGCAGTCGCCCTGATAAGGTGCGCTCGGTGCGACTTTATTGGTCATTCCTAAATACCCGCAGGCAAGAGAAGCTGCTATGGCAAGGTAGGGATTACAGTCCGCCCCGGGAAAACGATTCTCAAGACGTTTACTTTGTGGCGAGCTGTCGGGAACCCGAAGGCCTGTTGTTCGGTTGTCGTAACCCCAGTGGAGACTGGTGGGTGCGGCCATTTCAGGTGTGAAGCGGCGATAGGAGTTTACATTTGGAGCAAAAAAACTAATAAAACCGGGAGTGTATTTCTGCATACCGCCAATAAAATGCAAGAAATTATTGCTCTCTTTTCCTGTATTATCGACAAAAATATTTTCACCGGTTTTTCTATCCGCCACACTCTGGTGTAAGTGCAGTGCGCTTCCAGGTTCGTCTTCCATCGGTTTTGCCATGAAGGTTGCATAAATGCCGTGGCGAAGAGCCGTTTCGCGCACTGTGCGTTTAAAGGTAAAGACCTGGTCAGCTAAATGAAGTGGATCTCCATGTAGAAAGTTAATTTCCATCTGGGCAGTGCCTGATTCGTGGATCAGTGTGTCGACATCAAGCCCCTGAGCTTCACAAAAATCATACATGTCTTCAATGATGGGCTCGTATTCATTGGCTGCATCAATGCTGTAGGATTGTCGGGTTTTTTCTGTGCGTCCCGATCTTCCCACAGGCGCGGATAGCTTTTCATCCGGGTCCAGGTTTCTTTTTACAAGATAAAACTCTACCTCAGGGGCGACAATAGGCTTCCATCCTCTGTCTGCATATTTTTCGAGGACAAATTTTAAAATATTACGGGTGCTGATAGGGTGAGGGTCCCCATCTCGAGAATGGCAGTCATGAATGATTTGTGCTGTCGGATCATTGGCCCAAGGGTTTAGGCGCACTGAGTTGGGGTCAGGGATTAGGAGCATGTCGGTGTCTGCTGGATCAACAAGCTCATTGTGTTCGTCGACATAATCCCCAGTTACAGTTTGCACCAAAATGCTTTCCGGTAAACGGCTGTCTTGAGTTAAGAACTTATCGGTGGGGGTGAACTTTCCTCTGGCGTTACCTGACATGTCGGGAACAAGGCATTCAACTTCTGCAATATTGTGATTTGCCAGCCAGTTTGTAATTTTATCCATTGGATAGCCATTGCTTACTTTTTCTTCCTGAGTGAAATTCTATGATCAGTGCCGGAAAGCATTGCGCTGAAAATAATTCCTCCTGTGTAAAGGAACTATATACTGCCGATTGGAACAGGGCCGTTTATTTAAATGGCATTGAGGGTATCTGGTAGAAATATGAAGGTGATGAATAGGTTGGATGAGCACACGGAATCCTATTATGCCGCTACAGCTAACGACCTTCAGGAGTATCCATGCCTGGAAGGTAACGTGGAGGCAGATGTCTGCATCATTGGTGGTGGTTATACGGGACTCTCTAGTGCTTTGCACTTGGCAGAGCGCGGCTACTGTGTGGTGCTTCTGGAGGCTAATAGGATTGGTTGGGGCTCATCAGGAAGGAATGGAGGACATGTCGGTGTTGGACAAAGGCGAAGTCAGGGTGATCTGGAAGCCATGTTCGGATTCGACATGGCTAAGCAGCTATGGGATTTAAGTATCGATGCTGTTCAATTGGTGGAGAGTTTAATAGTCAGGCACCGGATTCCATGTGATTTAAAACGTGGGATTATGCATCTGGCGGCAAAGGCCAGCCACGATAAGTATCTGAAGGGTGAAACTGACAAGCTCAGGGAAAGATATGGATACAGGCAGGTTGAATATATAGAGAAAAAAGAAGTTCGGGAGCTTGTTGGTAGTGAGCGATATCTTGGTGCTCAGATAGATTTTGGTTCACTACATCTCCACCCACTCAATTTTGCTTTAGGGCTTGCTCGTGCAGGAGCCTCTGCAGGAGTCCATTTTTTTGAGCGCAGTGAGGTGCAGGGATACTCGGCGTCTTCCCCTTTTACGATTTCAACTGCGCGAGGACAAGTAAGGGCTGAAAAGCTGATTTTGGCTTGTAACGGGTATTTGGGAAATCTTGAGTCCCGTTTGGCCGGATGGATAATGCCGATAAATAATTTTGTGTTGGCGACAGAGCCTTTACCTAAAAACCTTGCCCGGGAAATCATTGCTAATGATTTTGCAGTGCAAGACACCCTACATGTTATTAATTATTGGAAACTATCAGGTGATAACAGGTTAATTTTTGGTGGCGGGGAGAATTACACCAGGCGCTTTCCTGAGGATATTCGTAGTTTCGTCAGAAAGTATATGTTGAGAGTTTATCCACAGCTGGAAAATACTGGTGTTGAATTTGGCTGGGGAGGAACACTGGCCGTTACCATGAATCGAATGCCTTGTATGGGACAGTTGCAACCGGGTTTGTATTATAGTCAGGGATATTCTGGGCATGGAGTGCCCACTGCAACTTTAGCCGGTAAGCTTTTAGCTGATGCGATTTATGGGGAGAGTGGAGGTTATAATATATTCGCTTCTCTCCCCAAAATTGATTTTCCAGGTGGGACTTTGTTGAGATGGCCGGGTTTGGTTTTGGGGATGCTCTATCACAGCTTATTGGACAAAATTGGAAGATAGGTCCAGGAAGGATTAGGCAGGGAGTGCCGACACGCAAGTGTCGACACTGGCCATATATGTTACTGGCTCTGAGCGGAAAGAGTCACTCGTCTGTACGAAGTATAGCCTTGAATACTGATATACCAGGTGCCAGCGGTAGGGTTACTAAAGCTGCAGCTCTCGTTATTCCCGTTTACATATGGGCGGCAGTCCCAGTCACTCGAGGTTGGTGTAGCGCCGTAGCGGACATATAGATCGCCATCACCATTGCCTCCAGACATATCAATATTCAAAGATGAAGCGCCTGAAGGAACATCCAGGGTGAAGTGCTGCCAGCTATTACGGCGACCGGATAGGTTGGTCACTTCCCAGCCATCAATCTCTCCGGGGTCATCCGTACAGTTACTGATAGATACGCCTACAGTATCAAAGGCGGATGCGACAGTTGTAATATCATAGCCGAGATCTTCAGCCGCAGACAAGGCACCGCAAGCACCTTCAGCAAAGTCTGTACTTGCATTCCAGTAGGTTTGATTTGCCAATACAAAAATATCAAAGGCACTTTGTGTATTCCAGCCATTTGATGTGGCGATCAAATAAAAGGCACGGTTAAACACGCCTGAGCTGTAGTGCACATCCATGCCATTGTAGTAGTCATCTGCATGGCCAATTGAACGGCCATCCTGAGTGGGGTCGTCCATGTAGCGGAGAGCGCCACTAGCTTTGTAAATGTCGGCTCCCACCATCCAGTCGTTACTACCTTTCATATAGTATTCTGCTGCCTCTCCGGCCATATCAGAGAAGGCTTCATTGATGCCGCCTGATTGGCCGGAATAGGTCAGGTTTGAGTTTTGTTCAGTGAAGCCATGGCTAACTTCATGAGAGGAAACGTCCAGGCTGACAAGTGGGTGGAAGGTTGTATAGCCATCACCGAATGTCATCTGGCTGCCATCCCAGAATGCATTTTCGTAGTTGTTACTGTAATGAACCCGCATTCTTAATTTTTGTGTGAGTGGTGATGATCCATACCAGTCACTGTACATATTGAAAACTACATTACCAAAGAAGTGGGCATCATTCAGTGGAGAGTAGGCACCATTGATTTCTTTGTGATCGTTATCAGGACAGGTAAAGGAGAAAACACTACCACCACTGGTGCCGTGGTTCAGATCCACAGTTTCAACATTGTCAGTGCTCATGGAGCAGCTGCTGTCGACCTCAAGGGCAGGGTAGTCGGTACCGTATTCGTAGCGTCCTGTTTTCTCATTGCCTCCAGGGCCTGTAGCATCCCGGAATGCCAAACCATCCCACTGTTTGATCACTTCGCCAGTGAGTGCGTCAATAAAATAGAAGGGCCTGGTAGGTTCTTCACCGTACTCAACCCAATTTACCAGGTACGCCAAACGTGCCTGGTCATTTTCATCTACGTATACATAAAGTTCTTTCTTTTGGTTTTGAGCATTTAGCTTTATTGCAGGCATAGACAATGCGCGTTTGGTTGAGCCATTTTGCTCACGCAAATTTAATTGGTGAGTCATGGCTCGTTCGATCGCATTGTTGGCATCAATAGAAGCGCGTGCGTTGGGAACCTCAAGTTCAAGGCCTGAAAGTACGTGGCCCCTTACTTTCTGGGATGAACCATTTTGACTGCGGGCAACTGTTTTTCCCCAAACAGGAATACCTTTGTGGGTTTGTTGGTATCGCGAAATAGTTTTTCCATTGGAAAGTGTGCGTTCGAGTACCATTTCCAATTTCATATCTGATCCGGCAATGGAAGCCAGTGACTGATTGGAAAGCAGGTCCGGTGTGACCTGAATACGTTCTGCTGCCTGGGCGCTAATGGCTAGGGCAAGCGTGCTTGCTACTCCTAATAATAGTTTCATTTTAGCTTTCTCTTTATGATTATTATTGATGTGGCCAATATAGTGTGGAAATTTATAGTGAAATTCACTTTTTCGTTTTCTGGCCTGTTAGTTTTCACCATTGAAAATGTCTTGCATTACTATCTTTAACTTGTGCGAATACAATAGTAAGAGATTTTCTGGGGTGTTGAATTGTTTGCCGTTACAAGGCGGAATAACAATATCCGCTACTATTATTTCTGACAATATGCTTTTGTCGCGGAAATTATCATTTGAATGTTTATGTTTTTATTTTGATGTGTGCGTCACAAATCTGTTGTGTTTATGTCTGGTTAATAAAGGTAGGTATAAAGGGGAGTTTTGTCAGTAGTTTTTAGATATGGTGGGGTCTATTGTATGTTTTATATTGTGTGTTTGTATTTGGTGCGAACTTTTTAGGATTAATTTAAATTGCACTCATGGAGGGCTCAAAATTGATTTCATTGTATTTGCCATTATAAAAACAAACTAAAGGATTAAATTTGAAAGTTGTTTTTAATTCTTGTTGCTTAGATTTTCTGAATGTTAGAGGTGGTTTTTGCTGTTCCACCTAAAGCGTGTATTTATCCGTCTTAAGACTCTTTTTAGTCCCGGTCTAGAATGGCTTTAATTTTCAATTATCTCTTGGGTTAAATCTTAATGGTTTTAATCCGATTATTGTTTTGGTTGATGAGTGCTCTGTTAAAAGTTGACTTGATCTGTCTTGTTTGTCGATATCCTCCTATTTGTAGAATTTAGGCATGTGGTTTACCTTAAGCGTCCACCTCCCTGCCGGTCGAGTGATGATAAGAGGCTGCTCTGATTGCGGAGGCTGCCCGCTTTAGGCCGGAAGAGAGACTCCTTGGTTCTGATAGATTTGAAAATGTGGAGATAGATCAATGGCGGTGCGCCCTGACAAGTTAGTAATTGCTATATCTTCCCGCGCTTTATTTGACCTCGGCGATAGTCATAAGGTCTTTGAAGAGCAGGGCTTGCACGCTTTCTCTCAATATCAGGTCGAGCGGGAAAATGACATCCTGAACAAAGGCGATGCCTTCCTCTTAGTGGAAAAGTTCTTGAAGATTAATGATCTTCTTGATGGGGACCCCCGGGTCGAGGTAATCCTACTCTCAAGAAATAGTGCTGACACTGGATTGCGAGTATTTAACTCCATAGAACACTACGGACTAGATATTACGCGGGCTGCTTTTTGTAATGGTGAGAGCCCGTATCGCTATATAGGCCCCTTTGGGTGCAATCTATTTCTTTCCGCAGATGGTGCCGATGTTCGTCAGGCTTTGGAGCAGGGAGTTGCTGCCGCAACTTTAGTGGCGGGTGCAAGCCGTGAAAATCGGAACGATGTTTTGCGATTCGCATTTGATGGTGATTCAGTCATATTCTCGGATGAGGCTGAGAAAATCTATAAAAGAGAGGGGTTGGCGGCTTTTACCAAAGCCGAGCGAATATCAGCGCAAAAACCTCTGGGAGGAGGGCCCTTCAAGGGGTTTCTTGAGGCGCTTCAGCGGTTGCAAGCAGAATTTGACATGGATGCCTGCCCAATTCGGACAGCGCTGGTAACTGCTCGCTCTGCTCCGGCCCATGAGCGGGTTATCAGGACCCTGCGGACCTGGGATGTTCGGGTAGACGAATCAGTTTTTCTAGGGGGGTTACCGAAGGGTGAGTTTTTGCGCGCCTTTGGTGCCGATGTCTTTTTTGATGATCAGCCCAGTCACTGCGCCTCTGCTGCTGAACACGTGGCAACAGGCCATGTTCCCCATGGCATAGCTAATGTTGAAGCCTAGATAGTTGTGGGCAATTTAGTGGGCGTTATACGGTAAAGGGTGCATTGCACCACTATGGAGCAATGTAGCTACCGACTAGAAAATAAAGCCGACAGAAAGCCCAGGATCCCCCAAAGTTGATTGACACTTTCGTCTCTACCACGGATATTCAACCGTCCATTGGCCCTGGCTTTGATTCACTGCTATTCTTTTCTCGTATAACTCAAGATAGTTTTTATAACTATCGATCAAAAAATGGTATTAATCGCTCTCGGCCAGGAGCGAACTTAATGAAAGGGAGGATCTATGAAGCTGCAGCAGTTGAGATATATCTGGGAAGTGGCACATCACGACCTCAATGTTTCTGCTACAGCGCAGAGCCTCTATACCTCCCAGCCGGGAATCAGTAAACAAATTCGCCTTCTGGAGGATGAGCTTGGCGTAGAAATCTTTGCGCGCAGTGGCAAGCATCTCACGAGGGTGACCCCGGCAGGGGAGGCAATCTTAAAGACTGCCGGCGAAATTATGCGCAAAGTGGAGAATATCAAACAGGTTGCGCAAGAGTTCAGCAATGATAAAAAAGGTAGTCTCGCTGTAGCTACCACTCACACTCAGGCGCGCTATGCCTTGCCCCCGATTATTAAGTTGTTTATAGGTCGTTATCCGGAGGTTTCCCTGCATATGCACCAGGGAACCCCTATGCAAATTTCTGAGATGGCGGCAGATGGCACTGCAGACTTTGCTATCGCTACCGAAGCTCTGGAGCTTTTCAGCGATTTGGTGATGATGCCTGTCTACCGCTGGAACCGCTGCATTCTGGTACCGAAAGATCACCCGCTTTGCCAAGTGAGCAAGCTATCCCTTGAGGATGTGGCGAAGTACCCGATAGTTACTTATGTATTTGGGTTTACCGGCCGCTCCAAGTTAGATGAAGCTTTCTTGGAGAAAGGGTTGTCACCTAAGGTGGTCTTTACCGCCGCCGATGCTGATGTAATCAAAACTTACGTGCGTCTGGGATTGGGAATTGGCATTGTGGCTGATATGGCCGTTGATGGCGAAGATGAGGACCTTGTGGCTCTCGATGCCAGTGATCTATTTGAATCGAGTGTTACGAAAATTGGCTTCCGTAAGGGGATTTTCTTGCGGGGCTTTATGTATGAGTTTATCCAGCAATTTGCCCCCCATCTCAGCCGTGAGCTGATTGACCAAGCGGCACAGGCGACATCCCGTTCTGAGGTCGATGCGCTGTTCGCCGATATGGAGTTGCCGGTTTACTAGAGGTGCTGTTGAAGGGGGAGTGCCGAAATAAAGGTAAGGGATGGAGGCTATGAAGCCTCCATCTCGATCAGGGGGCGCAGCACTTCTTTGGCGAACTTGAAGTAAACAGTGAAAATCTCTGCTTCCTTACCTTCGCGCTCTACGACAAAGAAGGGCGCTCGCTCTACCTTGTGCTGCTGAGCCAGCTGTAAGCCCGGGCTTTGCGGGTCACGCACGTCGGCGATAAGTGTCTGGTCGATAAATTGCATTTGGCCATTTTCTTCCAGCTTTTCTTCAACGTCGCGACACTTGGTGCAGGGCGAGCCGTCGGCGAGAATTTTCTTGACCAGAGTGATCTTCACGATAATTTCCTTGATCCAGTGCAATGCCATTAAAGGCAAGATGGACTGAATCTATCAGAACCCCTAATAACTTTGAAATATCAATCGCCGATACCTTTATAACTAAAATTTGTAGTGATGCTACAAAAGGCGCCAAAACAGGCTAATTTTTGGTCGCTTTTCGGCGGTTTGATGCCTACTGCAAAAATTGTTCAGTTGTTTCCAGTAGTAGGCGCACCTTGGCCAAGCACTCCTGATGCTCTGAAGTGGGATCGGAATCTGCAACGATCCCACCACCTGCCGCGCAGGTTAGATGTCCATCGTTGGCACTGAAGGTCCGGATGGCGATATTGGTGTCAGCGCGGCCACAGCTGCTGATGTAGCCAATACTGCCGCAATAAATCCCCCGGGGGCTGGATTCCAGCTCCCGGATCACTTCCATTGAGCGTCGCTTTGGAGCACCTGTGATAGACCCGCCGGGGAAACAAGCTTCGAGTAATTCGCTATAAACTGACTCTTCGGGTAGCTCACCAGTTACTACGCTGACCAAGTGGTGGACATTGGCAAAACTCGCCAATTGGAATAGCTCGGGAACACGTACGGTGCCACTGCGACACAGCTTGCTCAAATCATTGCGCAGTAAATCGACGATCATCAGATTTTCCGCCCGGTCCTTGGGGCTTCTCTGCAGCGAGAAGGCGGCGCGCTGATCTGCCATCTTGTCAGCGTGTCTTGCTGCAGTGCCTTTAATCGGTTCCGTGCGTAAACTGGCGCCATCAGCTCGGATAAATCGCTCCGGCGACATACTGAGCAGGCTGCCATGGGGCAGGGCCATATAAGCAGAAAAGGGACCGGCAGCTTGAGAGCGCAATGCCAGGTAAGCTGTTAGCAGATCGCCGCTATAAGGGGCCCTGAAACGCTGGGTAAAGTTTGCCTGATAGATATCGCCAGCGGCGATATATTCCAGTATCTGCTCAATTTGTGCCCGATAATCATCTGCACTCAGTTCGTGCTCAAATGGTGAATGCAGCCGGAAGTCCCCGGGTGTAAGCGTGGTCTCCCAGTTGATAGCTTTAAATCGCTGTATCAATTCGCGAACTTGCTGGGGGGGCAGGCGGGGTGGAAAACCAGGTGATTGCTACCCAGTTGGTGGTCGGCAATAAAGGCCCATGTGTAGAGCCCAAAAAAGCCTGCGGGCAAGTCCGTAGGGCGCATATCTGCCGGTAGATAATTACCCTCTACACCGAGTTCATAACCGGCGTAACCAATAACCCCGCCGCAAAAAGGCAGTTGTGAGTCCCTGTCCTGAGGGCAGAGTTCGCACACCAGGTCATCCAGCCGGGCAAATGGCTCGGGTGTGTCGGCACTTAACTCGAGGGTATTTATCGGGTCGGCACTAATGATGTCATAGCGCCCACCCTCCGCGAGAGGTCGACCGCTGTCGAGCCAAACGGGGATAGGCAAATCCGCTATCGCCGCAAATGCGGCGGGCGTGTTTAATGAGTAGGGCAGAGAGACAATTTGCATATCAAGCTACAGCAGTCCGGAAGACGGCGCACACTACACATTTTGCGGCGGCAATTAAAGGGTGTGTGGCTCTTTAGTCAATCCTGCGCTCAATACCGGCCTGAGACATCAGGCGGGTGGCGAGCTCCTCCACCGAAAGTTGGGTTGCATTGAGGAAAGGCACCTGGGCCCGCCTCAGCATTTGCTCAACTTGGCGCACCTCGAATTCACATTGTTCCTTAGAAGCGTAGCGGCTGTTGGCGCGCCTTTCCTGTCTAATTTGCATCAGGCGTTCGGGCTCGATTGTCAGGCCAAACAGCTTGTTGCGAAACGGGCGCAGGATCTTGGGCAGGGTGGTGGAGTCCATATCCTCTTCGGTGATGGGGTAGTTTGCCGCGCGCAGGCCAAACTGGAGTGCCAGGTATAAGCAGGTAGGCGTTTTGCCGGAGCGGGAAACGCCCAGCAGGATCACATCGGCTTGCTGGAATTCGCTGACTCTGCGGCCATCGTCATTGTCCATGGCGAAGTGCACTGCATCAATCCGGTCGGTGTAGCGGCGGTTGTCGTCAATGCCGTGAGAGACGTTGACCATCTGCGCTGGATCTCGGTTAAACAGATTGGCCAGTGGTGTGAGGTAGTTCTCGAAGATATCGAGCATCAGCGCAGAGCTTTGGTGCAGCTGTTCCCGGATCTTGTCAGAAACAATGCTGGTAATAATGATCGGCTGTAAACCGGATTCATCGGCTGCTTTTTCTATGCGTTGCAGGGCCTGTTTAACTTTTTCGGTGGAGTCGATATAGGGAAGCGTGACCTGCTCAACTTGTTGATCGCGGAACTGTGCGAGTAGGCTGTGGCCAATCGCTTCGACGGTGAGACCGGTTCCGTCGGAGATAAAAAAAGCCGTGCGCTTGTCTTTTGCCATGTTTGTTCTCAGTTTGTCGGCGTGAGGGGGCTATTGTAGGGGAGGAATGGGGCAAAGGTCTTTTATTCTGGCGTTTTGCAATTTTTGTAGAAAATTTACAACATTTTGGCCAATTTTTACGGGCTATTTTTTACAAAACTCATCCTTATAATCTGCCGCCACTCAACCTGAATTTTAGAGGGCCTTCACTTGACGAACTTCACGATCGACTTCGCAAAACTGGGCATGGCCGATGTCGACAAAGTCGGCGGCAAGAACGCATCACTGGGCGAGATGATCTCCTCTCTCGCCGGTGCCGGCGTGAGCGTACCCGGTGGATTCGCTACCACCGCAGAAGCCTTTAGGGCTTTCCTGGCTCACGAACAGCTGGAGCAGCGTATAGCCGAGCGTTTGCAAGGATTGGATGTTGGTAATGTCACCGAGCTGGCCCAGGCGGGAGATGAAATCCGCAACTGGATTTTACAGACTCCGTTCCCCGAGCAGCTGGAAAAAGAGATTCGCGAGGGCTATGAGGCCCTGGGTGGTGCGGAAACTGCTGTTGCAGTTCGCTCCTCTGCAACCGCCGAAGACTTGCCGGATGCGTCCTTCGCCGGTCAGCAGGAGACCTTCCTGAATATCCGCGGTATCGACGCTGTATTGAAGGCAGTAAAAGAAGTTTTTGCTTCCCTCTACAACGACCGTGCTATCGCCTACCGCGTGCACACCGGTTATGCGGATGTGGGCGTTGCCCTGTCTGCCGGTATCCAGCACATGGTGCGCAGTGAGACCGGCGCAGCGGGTGTGATGTTTACCCTGGACACAGAGAGTGGCTTCCGCGATGTGATCTTTATCACCGCCGCCTTTGGTTTGGGTGAAACCGTTGTTCAAGGTGCAGTTAACCCGGACGAATTTTACCTCTACAAGCCAGCCCTGGATGCGGGCCGTCCTGCGATTCTGCGCCGCAATCGCGGCAGTAAAGCGATCAAGATGGTTTACGACGAGAGCGGTGAATGTGGTCGTTCCGTAAAAACTATCCCGGTGGCAGACGAAGACCGCCAGCGCTTTGCCCTCAACGATGCGGAGCTGACAGACCTGGCAATCCAGGCCCGCAAGATTGAAGAGCACTACGGTCGCCCGATGGATATCGAGTGGGCTAAAGACGGCGACAGCGGTAAGTTGTTTATCGTACAGGCGCGTCCGGAAACTGTACGCTCCCGCGATCAGGGCACCAGCATCGAGCGCTACAGTTTGCAGGAGCGCAGTGACGTATTGTGTGAAGGTCGCGCAATCGGCCAGCGCATTGGCGCGGGCCCCGTTCGCAAGCTTGAATCCGTAGAAGACATGGCGCTGATGCAGGATGGTGAAGTCCTGGTTACCGATATGACCGACCCGGATTGGGAGCCGGTCCTGAAGAAAGCGAGTGCTATTGTTACCAATCGCGGCGGCCGTACTTGTCACGCGGCAATTATCGCTCGTGAGCTGGGTATCCCCGCAGTTGTAGGTTGTGGTAATGCAACCGAGCTGCTGGAAACCGGCACCCCGGTGACAGTTTCCTGTGCGGAAGGCGATACCGGTTTTGTAATGGCTGGTGAACTGGAATTCCAGCGCGAGGAAACTGAAGTTGCGGAAATGCCGGAGCTGCCGTTCAAAATTATGTTGAACGTGGGCAACCCGGATCGAGCATTCGCTTTCAGCCATCTGCCGAACCAGGGCGTTGGCCTTGCGCGCCTTGAGTTTATCCTCAACCGCATGATCGGTATTCACCCGAAAGCACTGCTCGAACTGGATAACCTGCCGGAAGATCTGCAGCAGAATATTCGCGAGCGTATCGGTGGATACGATTCTCCAGAAGACTTTATTGTCGAAAAGTTGGTGGAAGGCATCGCTACCTTGGCTGCAGCCTTCGCACCGAATCGCGTCATCGTACGCTTGTCCGACTTTAAATCTAATGAGTATGCGCACCTCGTTGGTGGCCAGTTGTACGAGCCAAGCGAAGAAAACCCAATGCTTGGCTTCCGTGGTGCAGCTCGCTACCGCTCTGAAGATTTCCGCCAGTGCTTTGCCCTGGAGTGCCGTGCACTGAAGAAAGTCCGCGATGAAATGGGACTGACCAATGTGGAAATCATGGTGCCCTTCGTTCGCACCCCGGAAGAAGCTGAGGAAGTAGTCGGTCTGCTGGCTGAAAACGGCCTGCGCCGTGGAGAAG
The DNA here is from genome assembly GCF_030012985.1 of Microbulbifer sp. VAAF005. NCBI lineage: Bacteria > Pseudomonadati > Pseudomonadota > Gammaproteobacteria > Cellvibrionales > Microbulbiferaceae > Microbulbifer > Microbulbifer sp. VAAF005. The sequence continues at coordinate 62,638 of NZ_CP120233.1, forward strand.
GTGGCCTCAAGGTCATTATGATGTGCGAACTGCCGTCCAACGCTTTGCTGGCGGAAGACTTCCTGCAGCACTTTGATGGTTTCTCCATCGGTTCCAATGACCTGACCCAGCTAACGCTTGGTCTGGACCGCGACTCCGGACTGGTTGCCGATTTATTTGATGAGCGCAACCCAGCGGTCAAGGCACTGCTTTCCAGGGCAATCCAAGCCTGTAAGAAAGCGGGTAAATATGTAGGTATTTGTGGTCAGGGTCCTTCTGACCATAAAGACTTCGCCCGCTGGTTGATGGATGAAGGGATCGACAGTGTGTCCCTGAACCCGGATACCGCAGTAGATACCTGGCTATTCCTGGCCAACGAGGAAGGTTAATTTTCCTCCTAAAGCGGCCCAATTGTGGGCCGCTTTCCCAATTTTTCCCCCGCTATATTTAACTGTAATTTTTCTGCTGAAGCGGTGTTTGCCTTGGTGGAAAATGAGTCCGTTGTTGCAGTTAAATCCGGAAACACCTGATTTTGTTCTGCTAATTGTGTTTGAAAAATTTAAACGACACATTATCCAAAAAATACAAACCTCTATCAGCTGATCCACACAGAAGAATTCATTCTAAATCTTTCCGCTCGCCTCAATAGAATCGGAAGAGTCCTAAGGTTGCGTGTAAATCGAAAAACAGATTGCGCAATGTGCTCCGTAAAAATGTTCGCCGTGGGCCCTGGCCCCACTGGCGCGCACCTGAAAATTACCGACAGATTGTTTATCTGTTGGATTCAGGGCAGGGTACCCAGACTCGGTGAGGTGAGCTATGCAAACGAGTAGACAGTTTCAAATCCCCATACTTCATGTCTTTTTGATGATGTGCCTTATGGCTTTAATGGCAGCGCCACCTGCAGATGCAAAGCCACGCGCATCTAATTGGTTTGATGATCGCGCCGCAGCCAGGGGTGGTAGTCCATCAATTAGAATTGATTTAAGTGAGCAGCGCGCATATCTGTATAAAGGTGGGAAATTAGTTGGTGTCTCCCGTATTTCTTCGGGGAAGCGCGGTTACAGCACACGCCCCGGACATTTTCGTGTGTTGTCCAAACACCCTTATCACCGCTCGTCTATTTATGGCAGTTTTGTTGATAGACGCACTGGCAGAGTCGTGAGATCGAATGTAAATACTCGAAAGCATCGTCGCCCTGCGGGTACTGTGTATCGCGGTGCAAAAATGAATAACTACATTCGTTTTAATGGCGGTATCGGGCTGCATGCCTCTGGCCACGTGCCCGGCTATCCCGCTTCTCATGGTTGTGTACGTATGCCCCCACATATGGCGAGAAAGTTCTATCAGCATGTGCGTGTAGGCACGCCGGTTCGTGTAACACACTAGTTTCAATTTCGTGGCAGCGAAGGCTTGGCCGGGTATTATCCATCGTGGTGATACCCGGTATTTATTTGCCTCTTAGCTCTTCTACTTTTTTCCCGCTATTATCCTTCTCTTCCATAGATTGCTGCGAGAATATTGATGCTCAAGTCAACCCCCGATTTATGTGATGCCTACCCTGATGAGGTGCGAGTAGTTGATCCTATGTTTATCAATTACGGTGGCCGAGATCGTTTTGGTGGGCAGATTGTCACTATCAAATGTTTTGAAGATAACTCCCTGGTGCGAGAGCTGGTGGCTGAACCGGGGCAGGGCAAGGTTTTGGTAGTAGATGCCGGTGGATCCATGCGGCGGGCTTGTCTTGGCGATATGCTGGCAGAAAAGGCGGCTGCCAACGGTTGGGAAGGTATCCTGATGTATGGCTGCATTCGCGATGTAGATGAAATCGCGGAACTGGATCTGGGGGTGCAGGCACTTGGTAGCCATCCAATGAAAACAGAAAAAAAGGGAATTGGTGAAAGAGACCTGACTGTGAGCTTTGCGGGTGTGGATTTCCGCCCGGGGGAATACCTCTACGCGGATAACAATGGTGTAATCGTGGCGGGTAAGGCTCTGACTTAAAAAAGCGCCAGTAAGTCTATTGGGCGGCCTGGAAACTGGCAGCCCAAAAGCGCTGCCAGTTGTTGAGAATCAACTCAGCGGGGATCAATTAGATCATCAGCGGGGTTCTCCGGCATTCTCAGGGACATCAAAAATGCCAAGATCTTATTCTGATCATTTTCACTTAAATACTTGAAATTCTGTGCTGCGTTACTGGCCTCGCTTCCGGGGCTGTCGTGGAGAAAAATGGCTTCTGCCAACGTAGTGGCTCTGCCATCGTGTAAATAGGGCGCAGTATCGGCCACTCCCCAAAGGCGTGCGGTAATAAACTCACGGTTTTGCTGGTCCGTTTGGAAGAAGGCGTTCTCAGCCAGCCCCTCGCCCATATCGTGGCGCTTGAGATCAGAGAACATAGCGACCTCTATTCCGCCATTGCGGTTTTGGCGAAAATTTGTCGGATGCTTGGTCAGGTCCACTTCGTAGAAAATGTCTTCAAAGGGAGTTTCTGGAGAGCCGGTAAGTTTATAGGGGAGGGTCCTTCTTTCGGTTACCATCGTTGGGCGGTGGCAGTCGGCGCAGCCGATATCGGAGAAAAGCCTCCTGCCGTCACGGTGTTCTCTGTCATCGATATCAAATGGTGGTTCCAGTGTAGTAATAAAGATGCTTAGTGCGGATAAGTCCCCAACGGTGATTTCATTGACTACTCCGTCATTGTCAGCATCTGCGGCATCACCGCCAAATGCTTCCGAAGCCTGCATCCCCATATGGAATGCCAGGGCAGAGACATCGAATTCCCTGACTGAGGCGTTGTCACCTTTTCGACCAAATGGCCTGACAACCAAATCGTGCTCGACGCCTTCGACATTGGTTGTATCCAAATTGCCGTACTCGTCGGCAATGATGCTCCCAAAACTGACTGATTTTGTTTCCAGTTCAACGATGGTGCCGGGGTTATTGAGGGCGTGTTGTTTAAGATTTTGTAATTCATGGGTCATCTCACGGCCAACTAATTCAATCCCCCCAGCGCCAAATAAAAATACCGGATTAATCAGCCGCCCATCAAACTCTGCGATACCGTCAAAGTTTTCATCGATAACATCGATATTGGCGGGGCGGAATAATACGCTGGTTCCGAACCCTCCACCTCCGCCAATGCCCAATCTGGGAGGCGTTGTTCGATTGCTGATGACGGTATGGCACTCCAGGCAGTTTTGCGCATCGAGGCCATTGACCCGCAAAAATGTGCCATTCCCTTGCAGGGTGGGCCTGTTACCTCCGGTGGGGGAGTGGTTGTCCGGTTCAGAAAAATCGTGGGGGCCATCACCAAAACCGTCGTAACGATTGAAAGGCGTGCTGAAAATAATCAGCCCCGCTTCACGTATTTCGTCGAGGTGGAGTTGTCCCTGGGAAATTTTATCCTGGCTAATCCTATCTTCTGGATTTAAGCGTGGCTCCTCGCCGATTAGATCGGCATAAATTAACGATGGAAGCATCAGGCTGATGCTGGTGAGAGATATTGCCGTAAGTCGATTCATGTCAAAATCCTTGTTTATTTTTATTTTCCTTTCAAAAAGTTATAAAGCTAAGTCCCTGATAAAGAATGGTTATTTAATTGAAAGGAATATGGGGGTCTCACAATATGGATTTGTGTAGACGGATTGAGAAAAAGCTAATATCAATAATTTTTCAATGGTCCCTGAAAAAAACAACGCCGGTTTTGTTGAAAAATAAAATGTCTATCCGGGTAGGGGCATGGATTTCTTCTGTGAATTCTTACCTGCAATCAAACGTCTCCTATTATTGTGCATTGATGACTCTCTCGACCCTGCGGGAATTGGCAGTGTTTGTTGCAACGGCTGCCGCTATGGAAGGTGAAAATGAGCGAATTGCGCAAAAAATTCTTTACCGCGCCTCTTTTAAAAATTATTAAACGGGTACTTCCGCCAATTTCTGAAACAGAAAGGGAGGCGATGGAAGCGGGTGAGGTTTGGTGGGACGCTGAGTTATTGTCAGGTAAACCACATTGGGATCAATTGTTGGGGATGGGTCCACCTGCGCTCAATGAAGAGGAGCAGGCTTTCCTGGAGGGGCCAGTCGAAGAGCTGTGCCGAATGATCAACGATTGGCAAATTAGCTATGTGGATCGCAATATTCCGGAGCATGTTTGGGATTTCCTTCGGAAAAATCGCTTTTTTGGCATTATTATTCCCAAGAAATATGGCGGCCTTGGCTTTTCCCCGACAGCTCATGCGGAGATAGTGACCAAAATTACCACCCGCAGTACCTGTGTGGGTGTCACAGTAATGGTGCCTAACTCATTGGGCCCGGGAGAGCTGCTACTGGCTCACGGTACGCAAGAGCAAAAGGACTACTATTTGCCACGTCTGGCAGATGGCACTGATATTCCCTGCTTTGCGCTGACCAGTCCGGAGGCCGGATCTGATGCGGCATCCATGATTGACCGTGGCGTAGTCTGTTACGGCGAATATCAAGGCGAAAAGGTCCTTGGTATGCGTGTTAATTGGCACAAGCGCTATATCACCTTGGGCCCGATAGCCACGGTGTTAGGTTTGGCCTTCAAGCTCTATGATCCCGACCATATTCTCGGCGATGAAGAAGAGCTGGGTATTACGGTTGCCCTGGTGCCCACAGATACACCGGGAGTTTCCATTGGTCAGAGGCATCTCCCAGCGCTGCAAGCATTTCAGAATGGGCCCAACTGGGGAAAAGATGTTTTTATGCCCATGGATTGGATTATTGGCGGCGAGGAGAATGTCGGCAAAGGTTGGGAGATGCTGATGAGTGCCCTTGCCGCAGGCCGAGGAATTTCTCTGCCATCCCTGTCTACCGGTGGGGCAAAAATGGCCGCGCGCATGACCGGCGCTTACGCCCGGGTTCGAGAGCAATTTAATGTGCCTGTTGGCCGCTTTGAAGGCGTGCAACGCCGCTTGGCTGAAATTGCTTCTATCGCATTTGTATTGGACAGCGCCCATAAAACGACTACCCGTGCTCTGGATGAGGGGCGAAAACCAGCGGTGATCACCGCAATTATGAAAGCCAATGCTACTTGTGGTCTACGCCAGGCCATTATTGATGCAATGGATATTCATGCGGGCAAGGCAATTATGGATGGTCCATTAAATTACCTGGGTAATGTTTATCGAGCGATACCGGTAGCAATTACGGTAGAGGGGGCCAATCTTCTCACTCGCAGTTTGATGATCTTTGGTCAGGGCGCAATTCGCTGTCACCCCTATATCTTGCAGGAAATGTTGGCGGCAGAAAATCCGGATCATGAAGCGGGTTTGGATGAATTGGATAAGTTGCTGCCCAAACATATGTGGTTTCAATTCAAAACCCTCTGTCGGGGTATTTTTCACGGCTGGACGGTGGGCTTGTTTGCCAGCAGCCCTCGCAACGTAGGGCACGCTGCCAAGTACTATCGGCAATTGAATCGGTATTCGGCGGTGCTATCTCTGGTCACTGAATTTTCCTTGATGACTCTGGGAGGAGAACTCAAGCGAAAAGAACTGATTTCTTCCCGATTGGGTGATGTCTTGAGTCAGCTGTATCTGCTCAGTTGCACTCTGAAACGCTTTCATGATGATGGCAACCCTAAGGATGACCTCCCTCTGCTGGAATTTTCCATGCGAGATGGATTGCATAAGATCGAAGTCAACTTGTTGGAGGTGTTTCAAAATTTCCCCCGGCCATTTATTGGCCAAGTAATGCACTTCCTCACCATGCCTTGGGGCCACAGTGTCCACACCGCATCGGATCGGCAAGCCAAAGCCTGCGCGGAATTACTGTTGACGCCGTCGGCGACTCGCGACCGGCTGACCAGTGGAGTTTTTCTCGGAACTCCCGGGGATGGAGTGGATATTGTTGAGCAGGCGTTTGATCGGGTATGCGCTTCCGAGCGGGCTCGAGAAAAATTAAAAAAAGGCGGTATTCGCAACCTGAGCAGGGATAACGTGGAAGAAGGGTTAAAGAAAAATCTAATCAGCGATGAAGAGGCTGAGATACTCTACGATGCAGCGGATGCTGTGGAGAAGGCAATTCAGGTGGATCACTTTGAGCACTTGGGTGGGTGTGCGGGCACAGTCCAATAAGGTTTGAGGAAAGCTACCTCCGATGGAATCTGCGCACAAGAATTCTCCAGAGAGCTTTACCAGTGCCGAGGAATGTGTCGATAAGCTTTTAGAAGTCGTCGGCAAGAAAATAGTTCTGGCATTACCGCTGGGGCTTGGTAAGGCAAACCATTTCGCCAATACACTATACGCTCGAGCGGCAGAAGATCATACGATTTCTCTGACGATATTTACGGCCCTGACGCTGGAGCGCCCCCGTGGGGATAGTGATATTTCCCGGCGCTTTATCCAGCCACTTCTGGATACCCATTACAGTCAATACCAAGACCTTGCTTATGTTCCCGCGAGGAGGAAAGGGCACCTGCCAGGTAATATCCAGGTTATTGAATTCTTTATGGAGCCCGGTTCGCTGCTCGGCAACAACTATGCGCAGCAACACTACGTGAGTGCAAATTATACCCAGGTACCCGGTGAGTTGATCAGTCGGGGGGTTAACGTTATTGCGCAAATGGTGGCGCCTTCAGAGTGTGGAGACAAGTACAGCTTAAGTTGCAATCCAGACCTGACACTGCCTGTTCTAAAACTGGCAGCTCAGCGCAAGGACTACCCCCTGTATTTATTGGGTGAAGTAAATACTCAGCTGCCCTATATCCAAGGAAGCAGTGAACTGCCGGCCAGTGCTTTTGACTTTTTGTTGAAAGGCGAGACTTTTGATATGCCGCTGTTTGCTGCTCCGGCCCTGCCGGTAACCTTTACCGAATACAGCATCGCCTACCATATCGCCAGTCTGGTTGAAGATGGAGGAACCCTTCAAGTAGGTATTGGTGCTCTGGGAGATGCGGTTTGCCATGTACTGCGTTTGAGACATAAGGAAAACGCCCTCTTTTGCCGGATTCTGGATGACTTGGTGGAAGAGGATACAAAACGCTACCGAGAGGAATTACCGCTGTGCACTGGTACATTTAAGCGGGGACTTTATGGGGCCAGTGAAATGGTGCCTCACGGTTTTCTCCATCTGCGCAGAGCCGGGGTTCTGACCCGCAAAGTCTACGCTGACGCGACAATTCAACATCTGCTCGATAGTGATCAGATTACTGATACTGTGCATGAGGAAACCCTGCTAGCTCTGAAAAATGTAGGTCGTATCAGTTGCCCTTTAACCGTGGCGGATACAAATTTTTTACAGCAGCTTGGCATTGTGGACCCCAGCTATAGTTGGCGGGGCCATAAGCTGCTGACTCCTGATGGTGAAGAGGAGGAGTGCGATCTTCACAGCGAACATGGGCGCCGCCGTCTAATTGGTAGTTGCCTGAATAAAAAGATCGCTGGGGGGATCTGGTTACATGGCGGCTTCTATCTGGGGCCGGAACTTATGTATCGAGAGTTGCGGGATCTGGACCCTAAGGAGGGTGCAGGTCTCGATATGATTGACATCAGTTTTACCAATGACCTCCAATCCCAAAGAGACCTAAAGCTGGCGCAGCGACAGCATGCGCGCTTTGTAAATTCGGCCATGATGGTGACTCTTGGGGGAGCGGTTGTCTCGGATGCCTTGGTGGATAACCACGTGGTGAGTGGGGTGGGAGGGCAATATAACTTTGTCGCCCAGGCTTGGGACTTGCCTGGGGCCCGATCCATTATTGCGCTCCCCAGTGTGCGAATGCGCGATGGTATCTGCGAGAGTAATATTGTGTGGGAATATCCTCACACGACCATTCCCCGGCATTTGCGCGATGTGGTTGTGACGGAATATGGCGCAGTCGATTTGCGTGGTAAAACAGACCGGGATGTAATGGTGGCCATGCTCAGTATCTGTGATACCCGCTTTCAAGCTGTATTGCTAGAGCAGGCCAAGCACGCGGGGAAGATAGAAAAAAGCTTTTCGATTCCCGAGAGTTTTAATAAAAACACACCTGAACACCTCGCCAGTGTATTCAATGACGAAAAATGCCTGGCGGAACTGCCTCACTATCCACTGGGTACTGATTTCTCTGATGAGGAAGCCCTGCTAGCGGTGGCCCTACAGAACTTGCGCTCCGCTGATAAAAGTTGGTGGAAAGTGTTGGCCAATATTTTTAAAGGCCGCCGGGTCTGGCACGATAAATCCTCAAGTGCTGACTATATCCAGCGCTGCTTACAGCGAATGGGGTACGATCATACAGAGACCTATGAGCACAGGCTGGAAGCCTATATCGTTGCGGCCGCGTTACAAGAGTATATCGACCAGCGCAGGCCCCTGCGCCGTGAGTAAATAAAATTAGTGAAGTTTGCCCTGGGCCTGGATGGCGGTGAGGGCAATGGTATACACAATATCATCCACGAGTGCGCCCCGTGATAGGTCGTTAACCGGCTTGCGCAATCCCTGCAACATTGGCCCAATACTCACTAAGTCAGCGCTGCGTTGAACGGCTTTGTAGGTAGTGTTGCCGGTATTCAGGTCGGGAAAGATAAAAACTGTGGCCCTGCCGGCCACGGGGCTGTGGGGGGCTTTTTGGGCAGCGACATTGCGGATTAAGGCGGCGTCGTATTGAAGGGGGCCATCAATAATCAGCTGCGGTCTCTTCTGTTTGGCCAGCTGGGTGGCCTCGCGGACTTTATCGACATCGCTGCCGCTGCCGGATGTGCCGGTGGAGTAACTGATCATTGCGACTCGGGGTTCTATACCAAATGCCGCTGCGGAATCTGCTGATTGAATGGCTATAGCGGCGAGTTGCTGTGCATCGGGATCGGGATTGATCGCGCAATCTCCGTAGACCAGTACCTGTTCAGGGAGCAGCATAAAAAATATCGAGGAAACCAGCTCTTCATCCGGGGCGGTTTTGATCAGTTGCAGGGCGGGCCGAATGGTATTGGCTGTTGTGTGAATAGCGCCGGACACCAGTCCATCCACTTCACCCAATGCCAACATCATGGTTCCGAGAACCACATTATCCTGTAGTTGCTCAAGTGCCACTACTTGAGTAAGTCCCTTGTTTTTACGCAGGGCAACCATGGGTTCCACATAGTGTGCCCTCACCGCCTTGGGATCGACAATTTCCAACTTTTTATTGAGCTTTAACCCCTGCTGCTCGGCAATTTTGAAAATATCTTTTTCTTCGCCCAATAAAACCGGGTGTGCAATCTCTCTCTCCAGGCAGAGCTGGGCGGCGCGAATGGTTCGCGGTTCGGTTCCTTCGGGTAGGACAATCCGCATAGTGCGGCGCCGGGCCAGTTCCGTGAGGTGGTAGCGGAATGCCGGGGGTGAAAGGCGTTTGGGGATTTCACTTTGCTGGCTCAGTGATTCCACCCACTCTTCATCTAAGCGACTGGCGAAAAATTCCTGCACCCGGTCCACGCGATTTCTGTCATCTGATGGGGTGCGCAAATTAAAAGTCTGCAGTGACATCACAGTGTGCCAGGTATTGGAAGGCACCAGTAAAATGGGTAGGCCTGTTTCCATGGCCGGGGTGCACAGTTTCAAAATGGCTTTGTCCAAATGGTAGCCGCCGGTTAATAGCAGGCATCCAATTTTGACTCCATTCATCACGGCCAAACATGCGCCCACAACCACATCGGGCCTATCGGCAGAAGTTACCAGCATGGCCCCAGGCTTAAATCTTCTCAACATATTGGGCAGTGAGCGGGAGCAGAATGTGACGGTATGTAACCTGCGTGTTTCCAGCTCCCCTTTATTGAGTACCTTTGCATTAAAGTGCCGCGCCAGGTCGAGTGCACGGGGAGAGAGCAGTTCTGCATTCCAGGGAATAAAACCGACAATACGCAGTGGAATCTGCTTTGAAAGTATCTCAGGGGTCAGGCTAGGGGGCTTTCTTTACTAGATTCCAGTTGTGAATGCAGTCCAATTAAATGAGCTCCGGGAGTATCCATAATTTCCGCAGGCAGACCCACTTTATTGATGATGCAGCCCACTACGCGCTTTGCATCCTCGCCGCCATAAAGACGAACGGCAAATTCCAGTCTCTCGCGAAGTTGCTTGACTGAGTCGCTGGCACCGGGAGATGGACAGGCGACGAGTACCACTTCCGCATCTAGAGTTTTGGCAATTTGATAATTCAGCTGGTTAGTCACGGGATTGTCGCGGCTGGGTAGCACGCCTTCGATTACATTAACTTCAGCCTTCGCCGAGATTCGTCTGAAGCGGGCGAGAATCTCTTCCAGTAAATCCGCCATTTTTCCGGTGGATACCATCGAGTCCGCATATTCGGCACTCAGCGAGCTGGGGATGGCCAGGTTGGATGTTTGCCGCAAGATTTCGGTGGTGCGCTCTATAGTGCCGTCTGGTGGTGGGGGTTCGGCGACGGGTTTAAAAAATTGAAGCTCAATACTTTTTCGGTCTAGCGCCCGAATTAAACCCAGGCTTACAGAGGTGATACCGGCTCCCGCTTCCAGGGGAACCAGCATCAGCGTTCTGGCATTGCTGTGTCGCAGCATGTTTAAGACTGCACCAAGCGCGATGTATCCCGGGCAATAATCCAGTCTTCCTTAGTGGGGATTACCAGGATGTTGGGAGTTTCCTGCGCAGAGATTAACCCCTCTACTTGCGACTTGGTTTTCTGATTGGCTTCGGGGTTGAGCTGGTAGCCTAAGGGCTTGAGCCATTCGATGGTCCGGCTTCGCACCCCGGAGGAGTTCTCCCCGATACCGCCTGTGAATACCAAAGCATCGACGCTAGCCAAGGGGATGGTGTAGGAAGCGATATATTTGGCCAGGCGGTAACAGAATATTTCCAGGGCGAGTTTGGCTCCCTGATGATCTTTTTCTGCAGCTTGCTCTAGCGCGCGGCAATCACTGCTCAGGGTGGATATGCCCAGCATACCGCTTTCTCTATTTAGCAGCTGCTCTAGTGAGGCTTGGGTATATCCAAGCGCTTGCTGTAAGTAGAGGAGTATTCCCGGGTCCAGATCGCCGCAGCGACTCCCCATTACCAGTCCTTCAAGAGGTGTAAGCCCCATGCTTGTATCTACACTGCGCCCCTGTTTGATGGCGCAAATAGAGGCGCCGCCACCAAGGTGAGCAGCAATAATATTGAGTTCAGCCGTCTGCTTTCCCAGTAGTTCAGCGCACCGCTCGCCAATGTACTGATAGCTACTGCCATGCATGCCATAGCGGCGGATCTTATGCTCTTCGTACAGTGGGTAGGGGAGTCCGTATAGATACGCATACTTCGGCATTTGCTGATGAAAGGCGGTATCAAAGACGGCGACTTGGGGGAGTTGGGGGAATGCATCGAGGGCGGCGTAGATCCCCTTGAGAGCAGCGGGGTTATGCAAAGGGGCCAAATCACAGCACTCTTCGATACAGGCCATCACCTTCTGATTGATCAGAACGGAGCTGGAAAAATGTTCGCCGCCATGGACAACTCGGTGGCCTATGGCCTTAAGCCCGTCCTGTAAATCTGACCAAGCCTTGTCAAACTGTGTCACCAGCTCATTAATGACCGCTGCGTGGTTGCTATCTAGCGCGAGCCGGTGGGAATCAGCCGTCCCTTGGTATTGCCACTTAAGCTTGGCCTTGGGGGTGCCCAAAGCCTCGGCGATACCGGCAAGATGTTCTGCACCCGAATCCGGGTCCAGCACGGAAAACTTCACTGACGAGCTGCCGCAATTGAATATCAGAATTAAATTTTGATCGCTCATGATGCGCGAATTTCAACGAGGGTGCTTTAAGGCTAGCCGAGGAGTTGTCTTTGCGAGGGAAAGAACCGGGGTAGTTCAGTTTCGGAATAAAAAAGGGCCGCAGTAGCGGCCCAAGTAATAAAAATTGCAGAGATCAAAGCATAGGCAAACTTGCGGTGCTTTGAGATGAACCCAATAGGTTCAAAAAAGAGGCGGCAAGTGCCGCCTCAAATTTACTGAAACCGTACCGGTCGATTAACCGAACTGGTTCATGGTGTTGTCTTTACCGCCAGCCTTCAGGGCAGCGTCACCAGCAAAGTATTCTTTGTGGTCGTCGCCAATGTCGGAACCAGCCATGTTCTGGTGCTTAACGCAGGCGATGCTCTGGCGGATTTCTTTGCGCTGTACGCCTTTCACATAGCCCAGCATACCTTGCTCACCGAAGTACTCTTTGGCCAGGTTGTCGGTAGACAGGGCCGCAGTGTGGTAAGTCGGCAGAGTGATCAGGTGGTGGAAGATACCAGCTTCGCGAGCCGCGTCGGCCTGGAAGGTACGGATCTTCTCGTCGGCCGCTGCAGACAGCTCAGAGTCGTCGTACTCGGCGCTCATCAAGTTGGCGCGGTCGTATGCGGATACGTCTTTACCTTCTTCGGACCAAGCATCGAATACCTGCTGACGGAAGTTCAGGGTCCAGTTGAAGGACGGGCTGTTGTTGTAAACCAGCTTCGCATCGGGAACGACTTTGCGGATTTCGTCCATCATGCCGCCGATCTGGCGAACGTGAGGCTTCTCGGTTTCGATCCAGATCAGGTCTGCACCGTTCTGCAAAGAGGTGATGCTGTCCAGGATGCAGCGCGCTTCGCCAGTGCCCTTGCGGAACTGGAACAGGTTGGAAGCCAGACGCTTAGGACGCAGCAGCTTGCCTTCGCGGTTGATGATTACGTCGCCGTTGGCCAGCTCGGAAGCATCGATTTCTTCGCAATCCAGGAAGGAGTTGTACTGGTCACCCAGGTCACCCGGCTTATTGGTTACAGCGATTTGCTTGGTCAGGCCAGCGCCCAGGGAGTCGGTACGGGCAACGATAACACCGTTGTCTACGCCTAGTTCCAGGAACGCGTAGCGAACTGCGCGGATCTTGGCCAGGAAGTCTTCGTGAGGAACGGTTACTTTACCGTCCTGGTGACCACACTGCTTCTCGTCAGAAACCTGGTTTTCGATTTGGATACAGCAAGCACCCGCTTCGATCATTTTCTTGGCCAGCAGGTAAGTTGCTTCGGCGTTACCGAAACCTGCATCGATGTCGGCGATGATCGGTACAATGTGAGTCTTGTGGTTGTCGATCTTGTCCTGTGCAGCTTTCTCAGCTTCTTTATCGCCAGCTTCGCGAGCGGCGTCCACTTCGCGGAACAGGTCGTTCAGTTCGCGGGCATCAGCCTGACGCAGGAAGGTGTAGAGCTCTTCGATCAGAGCAGCTACGGAAGTTTTTTCGTGCATGGACTGGTCGGGCAGAGGACCGAATTCGCTGCGCAGAGCGGCGACCATCCAGCCGGACAGGTACAGGTAGCGGCGGTCGGTATTGCCTTCGAAGTGCTTCTTAATAGAAATCATCTTCTGCTGACCGATGAAGCCGTGCCAGCAACCCAGTGACTGGGTGTACTTGGACGTGTCCTTGTCGTAGTTTTCCATGTCGGCGCGCATGATATCAGCGGTGTACTTGGCAATATCCAGGCCGTGCTTGAATTTGTTCTGGGCACGCATACGGGCAACAGATTCGGGATCGATGGCGTCCCAGGAGCTGCCATGGCTTTCACGGAGCTTTGCTACCGCGTCGATGTCTTGAGTGTAAGTGGACATGACTGTAAATCCTTAAACGGTGACTGCGATTAGGTGTTGAGTATCTTAGGAGGAGTGGCATAATTTGCCTAATTTATTGATTTTATTTTCACTATCGATTTGGCGAATAGATGTATGCAACTGGAAAGAGCTGACCTGAACCTGCTGGTTTACCTCGATGTGCTACTGCGCGAACGCAATGTGACCCGTGCAGCCAATTACCTGGGGCTGTCCCAGCCGGCCATGAGCAATGGCCTGAAGCGCCTGCGGGAACTGTTTGACGATCCGTTGCTGGTGCGCACCCGCGAGGGCATGATGCCCACGGAAAGGGCTCTGGAATTGCAGCCGATGGTGCGCGAAGCACTCTCATCCATTGATCGGGTTATCCAGCCAAATCGGGATTTTGACCCCGCTAATACCCGCCGCACCTTCCGCATCATGGCCAGTGACTACGCCGAGTCCACCCTGATACCGCCGCTGCTAAAGCAACTGCGGGATGACGCCCCGGGTATCAGCTTGGATATCATGACGCCCAGTGATGTGAGCTTTGTGGATGTAGAGCAGGGCAAGGTGGATATGGTGATCAACCGCTTTGACAGCATGCCGCAGAGCTTTCACCAGGCCACCGTATGGCGCGATAGTTTCTCCTGTGTGATGCGCGCCGATAACCCGATACTCCGGGATTACAATCTGCAGAGCTACCTGGAAGCCCAGCATATCTGGGTGAGCAAGACCGGTATGGGGGTGGGTGTCGGGGTTAACCCGGAAGATGTACAGCGCTTGGGCTGGGTGGATGAGGCCATAGGTCGTTTGGGAGAGAAGCGGGATATCTCCGTTTTCACCCGTCACTACCAGGTAGCTATGCTGCTGGCTGAACAGAGCGATCTAATCGTAACGGTGCCCACTCGCTTGGCCCAATTGGCCAGTGATAATCCCCGCGTGGTGAGGCGTGATCCGCCCCTGGATATTCCCAACTTGGAGTTAAAAATGGCTTGGAGCCCACTGTTGCAACAGAGCGCCCCGCACCGCTGGCTGCGCCGTTTAATTCTCGATATTGGCCGCGCTTTGTAACGATGTTGCAGGTGGGCGCTGTGTCTGCGCGGTTCTGTCCGGGCAAACACACATCAACTGCTTTGTCATAAAAATTCGATCTATGAATAGTGGGAATTGTGTCTATAAATTAGCGGTATGTGGAAATGGCTGTTTAGAATGCCGCTATTCCAACAATCTGATGAGAGGCCCTGGGTATGACGGAACGAGTCCAAATCGGCGATCTGCAAATCGCACCAGAACTTTACAACCTGGTTTGCGAGGAGGTGATTCCAGGAACTGGAGTTAGCGCCGAAGCTTTCTGGGCCAAATTGGAATCTATTGTCCACGATCTGGCCCCGGTAAATCGCGCCTTGCTGGAAAAACGCGATGAACTGCAGGAGACCCTGGATCGCTGGCACACGGACAACCCCGAGGGTTTCCGCGATCTGGAAGGCTACCAAACCTTCCTGCGAGAGATCGGCTACCTCGCCGACGAGCCTGCTGAATTCAGTGCAACTACCGAAAATGTCGATGAAGAGATCGCCATCCTGGCGGGACCTCAGCTGGTTGTGCCGGTAATGAATGCACGCTATGCGCTCAATGCGGCAAACGCGCGCTGGGGCAGCCTTTACGACGCACTCTACGGTACAGATGTGATCAGTGAAGAGGGTGGCGCGGAAAAAGGTACGGAATACAACCCGGTTCGCGGCGCTAAAGTGATCGAATATGCACGCAACTTCCTCGATCAGTCGGCCCCGCTTACCTGCGGTAGTCACGCTGAGGCGGTGCAGTACCGCATCAATGGCTCACTGTTGGAAGTGGTACAGGCTAATGGCGACATCGCGACCTTAAAAGATGCCAAGCAGTTTGTTGGTTATTTGGGTGACAGCGAAGAGCCTTCCAGCATCCTGCTGAAACAGCACGGTTTGCACTTTGAGATCCAGGTGGATCGCGAGAGCCCCATCGGCAAAACCGATGATGCCGGTGTGAAAGATGTGCTAATGGAATCTGCGCTGACCACCATTATGGATTGCGAAGATTCGGTAGCGGCTGTCGATGCTGAAGATAAGGTAGTGGTTTACCGCAACTGGCTCGGTCTGATGAAGGGCGACCTGAAGGAAACCATTAGCAAAGGCGGCAAGTCCTTTGAGCGAAAGCTCAATGCAGATCGTGAGTACACCTCCCCGAACGGCAACCAGGTTACCTTACCGGGGCGCAGCCTGATGTTCGTGCGCAACGTCGGCCACCTGATGACCAACGATGCAGTGCTGTTCGGCGATGGCCAGGAAATCCCCGAAGGGATTCTCGACGGCATGATCACCAGTTTGATCGCTTTGCATGACCTTCGTGGTGAGAGCCCGATCAAGAATTCCCGTGAAGGCAGCATCTATATCGTAAAACCAAAGATGCACGGCCCGGAGGAAGTGGCTTTCGCCAATACTCTGTTTAACCGAATCGAAGATGCGCTCGATCTGCCCCGTTACACAGTAAAAATGGGCATTATGGACGAAGAGCGTCGCACCACTGTGAACCTCAAAGCTTGTATTGCCGAAGCGAAAGAGCGTGTAGTCTTTATTAATACTGGTTTCCTCGATCGCACCGGTGACGAGATCCATACTTCCATGCTTGCGGGCCCCATGATTCGCAAGGGTGATATGAAGCAATCCACATGGATTAACGCTTACGAAGAATGGAATGTGGATGTTGGCCTGAACAGTGGCCTGAAGGGCAGAGCGCAAATTGGT
This sequence comes from Microbulbifer sp. VAAF005, assembly GCF_030012985.1. Taxonomy (NCBI): domain Bacteria; kingdom Pseudomonadati; phylum Pseudomonadota; class Gammaproteobacteria; order Cellvibrionales; family Microbulbiferaceae; genus Microbulbifer; species Microbulbifer sp. VAAF005. The sequence continues at coordinate 78,916 of NZ_CP120233.1, forward strand.
AAAGGCATGTGGCCAATTCCAGACCAGATGTCAGCCATGATGCACGCTAAGTTGGCCCACCCAATGGCCGGTGCCAACACGGCGTGGGTACCGTCGCCCACGGCTGCTACCTTGCACGCCTTGCACTACCACAAAGTGGATGTGAATCGCCGCCAGGAAGAGATTCAACATCGCCATCACGCTAAGCTGGAAGATATTTTAACGGTTCCGGTAGCGGCTGAAACCAACTGGAGTGCTAAAGATATCCAGCTTGAGTTGGACAACAATGCCCAAGGTATTCTCGGCTATGTAGTGCGCTGGGTAGAGCAGGGCGTGGGTTGCTCCAAGGTGCCGGATATCAATGATGTCGGCCTGATGGAAGACCGTGCAACCCTGAGGATTTCCTCTCAGCATATCGCCAACTGGCTCAAGCACGGTATCGTTAGCGAAAAGCAAGTGCGTGAAACCATGGAGCGTATGGCTGCTGTGGTAGACCGCCAGAATGCCGGCGACTCCAATTATAACGATATGGCACCGAACTTTGATAAGAGCGTTGCCTTCCAGGCTGCTTGTGAGCTGGTATTCGAAGGTTGTGCCCAGCCGAATGGCTATACCGAGCCAGTTCTACACCGCCGTAGACGCGAGTTTAAAGCTCTAAATGCATAATTGCTGAGCTAGTTGAGTTCGAGAAGGCCCCATTTGGGGCCTTTTTTTATTTTGGGGTATTTGCATCAGCTATTAATCGGTTTTAGCTCTATTACCCTGCGCTAATCCAGATTGTCGCAGGTAATATTGTTAGTTCTCTCCTGACTCTTAAGTTGTATTATGGGGTTTCGGTTTGCGCAACTTTCCATCTTTAATATTCATTATTGAGCTGGGTGGCTGAGGCAAAATTAGGTAGTGCATCTTAGGGAATTGCGATGAGCAAAAGGAAAATTCTTGTTCGGTGTGTCTGGGGGGTGGTTTGTGTCGGCTTACTATTTTCTTTATACCCCTTTGTTGAAAGCTTGAAACCATCTGCTGCAACGGATGGGCCTTTGACTGTTAGTGTTTATTCAATCCCTAAAGGCAAGATGCAAATCTATGAATATGAGGGTAGGCCTTTAGCAATTTATCGGCCTACAGAAGAATATTTGAAGGAGCTTGTTGCTAATAATAAATTGACAAATGGCCCCTACTATAGTGAAGGGACTATTCCAGACTTTTTTGTTTATTATCCGCTGAGTACCCATAAAGGGTGTTTTCTACACGATTCTTCAGGGTTTGCGGGAGATATACCGCTGCAAGGCTTATTTGACCCTTGTCATATGGGGTTTTGGGATTATTCGGGCAGATTTATTAAAGGAATCAATATGCCTGATGGGGTTCAGCTAAAGAACCTGGAGGTGGAAGGCAGTTATCGATGGGAAAGCGACGGTGTTATACGGTTTCCTAAAAAGCAAATCGTGATTAACTAAGTTTTTAATCTGGGTATGCTCTTTGGTTGTATGTTAATTAATAGGCTGGGTTAGTTTTTAGGTTTGTATATAAGGGCGATTGTCGATGCATTGTCAGTGATTTTATGATTTTAGTCATAAGATATATCCCTATCGTTTAAGTTAGAATGAGAATATATTCTTATGGCAGGCTACTTTTTGGAGTCCGACACTGAAGTTTAATTTTAACTTCACGTCGAGGCTCCAGCTATGTCTAATTCTCCGAATAAGCGATATCTGGCGGGGCTGATAATGTTGATTTCGGCTTTTTCCTCCTATGCAATAGCAGATGTTCAATGTGGAGATACGATTACTGACTCGCAGACGCTTACTGACCCGCTATCTTGCAGTGAAGATCCAGCAATTACCATTGAGGGCCCTGACGGCAGTCTCGCAATGTCTGGTGACGGCGCAATTGAGTGCACAACTGATGGGGTTGGGGTACTTATGTTGGGGACCTCGGGGGTCGTGACGGGTGGAGTTATCAGTAATTGTGAAACCGGATTGGAATTGGCGGGGAGCGGCCTACATAAAGTAATCAGCGTAACTGTCGAGGAATCCAGTGGTGCAGGTATTTTGGCGGAAACTGATAGTAATCTTATCCGACAGAATACCCTGTTAAATACCACTAATGTCCAGGCTTCGGGTGTTGTACTGGAGGGAGTGGCGAATGTTGCTATTGGAAATAGTATCTCTGGTTTTTTCGAAAATGGAATAGGTGTCTTTGGTTTCTTTTCCTATATTGGAAACAACTATTTAGAAGGCAATGGAGTAGCCATAAGCTTAGGGGCAAGAATAATTGATGGGCAGACTGTAGGTGCTTCTTTTTGTGTTATAGCCAGTAATGTTGTTGAGAATAACGAAGTTTTAGGGATTGCTATTGGTGGTCCCTACGTAATCCCAAATATGGATAATGTGGTTAGTGGGAATACTGTGACTGGCAGTGGTTTTGACGACCTTTTGGATGACAATGAAGCTTCGGATTGTAGCTCTGGCACCAATGTTTGGTCTGGCAATACGGCAAACACTTCATTTCCCTCATGCCTTAAGGATTTATAATTATTGTATTTAAAGATGGGGGAAGGCTTGGTCTTCAGGATTGCGATAAGAGAGCTTGGAAGATATACCTAATCATTTTGGTATTTTAGGCGTTTATTTTTATTAGCTGCAGCATTTGTATTTCGTGCCAATGGGAGGATTGTTAGGCACCGGAACGTTTTAACTAGGCCCCCAGGTCTTAGATTTCTCTACCTCTTTATATGCCATACTCCCTTTTGGTTATCCAATTTGTATATAGGGTAGATAAATGTTGCTGTGCCAAAGATCAAAATGGTGAAGCAATAGCATGTAGAAATGGTCGGAGAAAGCTTTGCAGTTGTCTCGCAATATTAAAGAGTCGATTAAGCTAGCAACAGCTTTAGTCATCGTTTATGCCATCGCTTTAGGCCTGAATTGGGAAAAACCTTTTTGGGGTGGATTTGCTGTTATTGTTTGCAGCCAGGCAAATCTTGGGCAGTCGCTAAATCGAGCTATTTTATGGATTTTAGGGACGCTATTTGCCTTGCTAGCTGGCTGGATAATCGTCGCATTATTTCCACAGGATCGCTGGTTGTTTATGATCGCCCTATCTATCTGGGTATCTATCTGCGTTTATTTTTTGCAGAGATCAAACTATCAGTATTTTTGGCTTACAAGTGGATATGTCATCTTTTTGTTGTGGGATGTGACTGGTGGCGACTTCTCTATCTCCTACAAGGCTGGGGTTTTACGTATTCAGGAGTCCTTGCTCGGAATAATTGTCTACGGACTGGTAGCCGTTTTGATCTGGCCTAACTGTAGTCGTGGTGAGTTAAGAAGAGCATCTCTGGATTTATTGAGAGAACATCGTCGGTTTGCGGATAATTGTTTTTCTCGGGTTAGAAGTGGCGAGAAAATAAAGATTAGGCGTAAAAAGCGTGTTGCTCTTTTAGAGCTTGATACGCGCTTACAAACAGCCATTGGCGATGCGAGTTCAGATAGTTATGAGGTGTGGGAATGTCGAAAGCAGTGGGGTCACTTTGGTCAATCTGCGACAGCCGTCACGCAATCCCTCTTGAAGTTGGAAGAAAGCTTAGCCCTCTCTGGTGATCTGGGTATATCGAAATTCCTTATTGGTGTCGACGAATACATGCCCGACATTGAGGGGCGTCTCGCGCAAGTGGAAACCGCCCTTTCAGGGGGAATGCCAGTAGATAGTGCCAATGGGAGAGTTGTTCGAGGAAATATTGAAGAAGTAAAGAGGTTGTCAACCTTTGAAACTGCTGCTTTAGCCGTTACTAGAAAATCCTTAAATGACCTGGAGGTGGAAACCCGATCCCTGATTGATTCAGTAAATGATATACAAACCCGGGGTGACTCCTATTCGAGACAGGTAAGTAGTGATGGCATAGGCTGGCTTGGAGCTCTGATGCCCGACCCGGACAGGTTGACTAATATTGTCCGTGTTCAGATGGGAATGTGGATCGCTTATCTGGCATACCTTTTTATCCCTGACATGATTGGTGGATTGCTAGTTATATTACTGATAACAGTAATAGGTATTCTCGCCTCAATGACCCCCAAAATTCAATTGTTTGAAACCTGTGTTTTCACGATTTTAGTGTGCATATTGTCGGCACCTATATATTTCTTTTTAATGCCGAAATTGCACGGATTTTATTCGTTGGCTGTCGTGATTTTTGTATGGACGTTTGTAGTAAGCTTTTCCTCAAATAAGGTCTTTGGACCCCAGTCGATGATTCGAACCCTGGTTCTTATCTTTCCCCAGATTATTTTTAATTTCAACAACTCTCAAGAGTATAGTTTTGTTGTTTACACAAATTATCTATTTGTGTTAGCAATAATTTTTTGTATCTTGGCCGTTTCAAGAAATATCCCCTTCACTGCCCATCCAGAAATAAACCTGAAGAGAAGCATTGACAGGATTCTCAACAGCGCTGCATGGCTGGTGGTGGAGGGTGATATTCCAAAAAAGAAGAGGAAATCATTGTTTTTCCGGTTATATATATTGTACCACCTGAATATTATTATGATCTCAAGGAAGAGAGTGTTCTATTGGGTGGAGGGTATTTCTGATAAAAAAATGCGGGGTATGACCAGAAGCCAGATGCAAAGCCTTATAGGTTTGGCTATGTTGATATCCAACCAGGTTAAGCTGTTATATAAGATAGATAAGAAGAAAATCAATTTTGTGGCTCCTAAAAGATTACTTCGCGAGGCATTCATATGGAGGCGGCTTGCAAGCAAAATACTTATCTATTTTTCTGGTGGCAACCAAAAGGTTGATATTGAATCCCTGCGAAGAGGTTATAGGAGGATATTTGAAAGGGCAAATATTGATGTCGGTGAGTTGATGGAGCTAAGGGAATGTAGTGAAAAATCCAGAGAGGGTGTAACAAATTTTCTCTATTTCTTGGGTGTTACCCACTGCATCAATAACTATCTGGCAGAGTTTCGTCGCGTTTCAGAATCTGTGGATTGGAAGGCTTTCTGTGAGGAAAGGTGTCTTTAATGTCTGTAGGGTTTTAAATGGAAAGAGTACCGCACGATATATCAATAGGCAGTTTCTATCTATCACCAATATTGGTGATAGCTTTGTTTGGTGTTGTTGCGGCCTTGTTAACCGCTAGGCTTTTGGATCGGTATCGTTTATCCCGATATTTTGCCAATCCACCGGTTGTTATTATCTCCCTCAGTGTAATTTATTCAATTTTTATAGGAAGGATATTCTTGGGAATATAGTAGTGGCTAGGTATAGAAAATATATTTTTACTGGAACAATAGTGCTTGTAGCACTGCTGTTACTTATTATCCAGTTCTGGAGATATCTCAATAATCCCTGGACCAGGGATGGAAAAGTGCAGGCGGACATTATTCAAGTGACTCCCAGGGTAACTGGACAGGTAGTTGAGTTGCCTATTAAGAATAATCAGTTTATTAAAGCAGGGGAACTACTGTTTCAGATTGATCCGAGAATATATGAAGCAGCCTTGGAAGAGGCCAAGGCAGAGTACGAGGAAGCTCTCGATACATACCGAGCGCAAAACAAGAATATTCTCGCTTATGAGGCCAGGATTAGGGAGTCAATAGCAAATATTGATCTAGCAAAAAGTAATATCGGCGCGCTTGATGCGGAAATTGCAAGAACCAAAGCTGAATATGATCGGCAGAGAGAGCTGCTACCCCAGAGAGCGACATCAGTAAGGGCATTGCAAGCGGCTCAGGCTGAGTATGAATCCACAATTGAGTATCGAGCGGGTGCAGAAGCCAGCTTGGTGGAATCTATGGCTGCTTTGGAGCAATCCCAAGCGGAGCTGGAGCAGGTTAGAGCACAATTGGGAGCGCTTGGAGCCGATAACCCGGGCGTTCGTGCGGCTTTTGCGCTGCTGGAGCAGGCGCGGCTTAATCTCGAATACACAACAGTTGTTGCTCCGGTTACTGGTTATGTTACCAATATAGATTTTCGTTACGGTGATCAGGCTGTCGCCAACCAACCTGCACTTTCTGTAGTTGATATAAGCACTTTTCGCATTGATGGTTTTTTTCGCGAAACTTTTGTTCGTCGGATCGCTCCGGGGGATAAAGCGTTTATGAAGTTGATGGCTTATCCTCATCTAGAATTGGAAGGATATGTTGAAAGTATTGGCTGGGGTATTGCCCGCAAAGATGGAACTGCAGGTAATGACTTATTGCCAATGGTAGATCCCACATTTGACTGGATTCGCCTTGCACAGCGTATTCCTGTCAGGATTCATCTGACAGAAGTCCCCGAATCTGTGAAGCTTCGTGTTGGATTTACCAGCTCAGTGCTAGTAATGAGCAATTCTGCGGGCACCGAGCAAGATGAACCGGTGCAATCTCAATAGTTTCAGGAAAGGGTTAATACGGAGCCTACAGGGGTGTCTGTTGGCATTGCTGCTCATCTTCGGCAGTAGTTGTATGCTGGGGCCAGATTACCATCCCCCGCCGGTAGAGGTCGAAAGTGAGTGGATCTATCAAACCAGCTCAAAACTGGATACCTTGGAAGCCGTTAACCCATTGTGGTGGCAGTGGGCATTTTCAGATGTGACGCTGGACGAATTAGTCTCACTTGCGATTGAGAATAACCTGGAGCTGCGTTCTGCGGCTCTCAGGGCTCTCCAGGCCCAGCAACAGCTAGCTATTGCAATAGGTAACCAGTATCCCCAAACACAGCAGCTTGAGGGACTTATTGATCGTTCAAAGTATGTTCGATCGGGGATCACTGGCAATCTGCAGACTGAATATTACCCGAACTTTAATTTAACCTGGGAGTTAGATACCTGGGGGCAGTTAAGAAGGCTGGTTAATTCGGCCGCAGCAGATTTTGAAGCCAGCATAGCTGACTATGATGGTGTGCTGGTTTCTATTATTGCCCAGGTGGCGCAAACCTATATCAATATTCGCACAACGAAACGCAGGCTAGAAGTTGCCAGGGAAAACATTCGCGTACAACGCGAGGGTTTAAGGATCGCGAGAGTCAAATTTCGTGCAGGAGAGGTCAGTGCACTGGATGCGGAGCAAGCGCAGGCTTTGCTCAGTAACACAGAAGCCAGCGTGCCGGGACTGGAGATAAGCTTACAGCAGTTTGAAAATGCCCTGGCAGTCCTTCTGGGAATACCTCCTAATAGTTTGAGGTACATAGTCTCTTTTCCCTCATCCATACCTATGATTCCTAAAGTCGTTACTGTTGGTATGCCTCAGGATCTATTAAGGCAGCGACCCGATATCCGTGCAGCAGAGCGACGGCTGGCAGCTCAAGGTGAGTTAATAGGTGTTGCGAGGGCGGAACTCTATCCAAATTTTAGTATTGGTGGGGAGATAGGGGCTATCGATATCAATGGCGGTCAACTTAATGGCAGCAGTAGTGCCTGGGACCTTTTTATTGAATTTGACTGGAATCTCTTTAACTACGGAAGACTTCGGAGCAACGTCAGGCTACAGGATGCGATTTTTCAGCAGTTGGTGTCTGACTATCAGCAAATAGTTCTGTTAGCGCAAGCTGATGTGGAGAACGCTATTGTCGCTTATATAAAATCTCAAAGGCAGTTAGTTCACTATGAGGTGGCTGCCCAGGCCTCCCAGCGATCTGTCGATATTTCCCTGTCTCAATATACTAATGGTCAAGTGGAATTTGATACTGTGATAACTACGCTGATATCAGATGTTCAGCAGCAGGATATTTTGGCGATAGCACGCGGTGCCGTAGCAGCTAATCTTGTACAAGTGTATTTGTCGCTGGGAGGTGGGTGGCAGATTCAACAGGGAATTGCACCATTTCAGCTTCTTCCTGAGAGAATTTGGCGAGAGATGCTTCAACGAACACCATATTGGGACAAGTTACAATAACTTCAGCCATATCACTTTTTGTGTGGAAGGGGGCTAGTATCGCTAAAAGATGTCAGAAATATTGTGTTGATATATTTAAATTTGAGTTTGACGATGCCCGTTTCTTCAAATTTCCCACTCGAGACATGGTTATGATAACTGGCGCTTCTCACGGAAAAGATACAATCTCAATGACGAAAGCCTTATTGGAGAACATTCCCGAAAGGGGGGTTACTTGAAGTCATTGAATGGGGAAAGTCTTGTATCAAGCAGTGAACTTTCTAGGAGTGCAATTTTACAGTTGCTTAGATTGTCGTGTCGCTGTGAGTTAAATCGAGGCCAATTTTCAAATCACTTAGGGGGAAGATATTGATTAGTGCATTCTTTGAATCGAGTACCCGGACAAGATTGTCCTTTGAGAGTGCTTGGCTAAGCCTGGGTGGGAATATAGTCTCAATCACAGATAAAGGAACGACACGTATTGGTGTTGGAGAGAGCTTGCCGGATGTTGCTGAGATGGTGAGTAACTATGGTGACTGTGTTGTTTTACGGGATTCCTGTGAAAATTCAGTTAAAGTTATGGCAGATCATCTTAGCGTTCCTATAATCAATGCCGGTAATGGAATAGATGAGCATCCTACCCAATCCCTTATCGACTTATATACGATTTTGAAATGGAATCCCGCAATCCTGACAAGGGAGCAGAAGAAGTACACAATAGGTTTAATTGGTGCTCCTGACCGAATGAGAGCCTCGAGAAGCTTGCTGACAATATTGAGTCATTTTCCTGAGATTTTTTCTGAGGTGTTCATTTTGTGTGGTAAGGAAGAGCAAGAGCCATTTCGGCAGGATCAATTTCTGGCATTGCAGGAAAAAGGTCTAAAAGTAAATTTAACCGAAGATGTAGCTAAAGTTCTTCCAAGGCTTGATATTGTTTACATGAATGCTCTATCGCTAAAGACAGCAGGCCATAAAAGGTTTGAGGATAGCTATTTTTTGAATGCCAAATCGCCATTGAAAAAACAAGCAATTGTTTTACATCCTTTACCTCGTATGGAAGAACTTGATAAGAATCTCGACAATACCTCGCATAATTGGTACTTCCTTCAAGCTAAAGGTGGTGTATATGTGAGAATGGCGTTAGCAATCGCTATATGTGGTTATCCAAATGAGGTTTGTGACATTATCTAGAATCTTATATCTCAATGAATCCCGACAAAAGGTATCGTCTATGTGTGGGATTGCAGGAATTTTTCATAGTTCAAGAATAATGCCAGTAGATGGCCAACTTCTTCTAAATATGGCCGCTATTCAGTTTCATCGCGGCCCGGATGGTATAGGTTTCGCAAACCCCGAAGGTTTGGGGATGGGAATGAGCCATGTTCGTTTGGCTATTAATGATCTCAGTAAAGACCGCGCATCCCAGCCATATATATCACAAGATGGCCGCTACTATTTGGTCCATAATGGTGAAATATATGACTATCAACGTATTAGGGCCAGATTGTGTATTTCTGGATCTTCTTTTTTTAGTAAAAGCGACTCCGAAGTTATTTTGCACCTCATAGCACAATTAGGTTTAAGCGAAGCTATCCAACATCTTCGAGGTGAGTTTGCTTTTGCTCTCTTTGATGCGGAAGAGGACTGTCTCTATTTGGTTAGAGATCGGTTTGGAGTGAAACCACTATATTGGACAAGAACCAAAATGGGTTTGGTATTTGGTTCTGAGATTAAATGCCTGTTCGCACACCCCGATGTGCATCGACGTTTAACTCCGCATGGGATATATCATCAACTTATACAAGTTTCTGTTCCAGGAGAAACAGCTTTTGATGGTGTTTTTCAGGTTGAGCCTGGATGTATCAAAAAAATTAGCCGGTATGATTCCAGATTAGTGATTTCGCGGCATAAGTATTGGGATATTGGTTTTCCCGCATCGGGGGAAAATGTCTCTAATAGAACAGATGAATATTATATTGAGGGGGTGCGTGAGAAGGTTATAGATGCAGTATCTTTAAGGCTTCAAGCAGATGTGCCGGTGGTCTATTATCTTTCCGGCGGTATTGACTCTGGTAGTTTGTTGGGAGTAGGGGAGTCGCTTTCTCAGAAAATTCAGACCGCATTTACAATAGGTTTTGAAAGCCCAGAATACGATGAATCATCTATTGCAAGGGAGGTTGCGAGAGAAATTGGCACTAACCAATTAGTGATAAAAATTTCCGGCGAGGATATATACAAACACTACACGGATACTGTCTGGCATACAGAAAGGACATTCTACAATACCTTGTCAGTTGCAAAGTTTTTACTGAGTAAGGCTGTTAGGTCTAATGGATATAAAGTTGTAATAACAGGGGAGGGAGCGGATGAATTATTTTCAGGATATCCAGCATTTAAAAAGGACTTTTATATGTATGGTTCTCCTGGAGTTGAACGAGCCCAAAGAAGAGCTTGGCAGAAGTATCTAGAAGAGAGCAATAGCTTGTTTAAGGGAGCTATGTTGCCCATTACCCCTTATCGATCAGCGGAGATGGATAGGGTTCTGGGGTTCACCCCGGCTTGTTTACAAGCTTGGCTTAGTTGCCATTTTCATGCTGTAGAATTACTAAATGAAGATTGGCAGAATGAGATCTGCGGATACGATGCTGGGGGGGCTATTGTAAGTAAATTGGACTTATTACAAGTCGAAGGAAGGCACCCCCTGGATATATCCCAGTATGTCTGGCTAAAAACAATGTTTGAAACTCAGATATTGGGCTGGGTGAGTGACCGAGTGGATATGGCACACTCCATTGAAACCCGCCCAGCATTCCTTGATCATCATTTGGCTGAATTCGCTGCACAAATCCCTCCCTCTATTCGGATTCGTGGGTCTACGGAAAAGTATGTTCTTCGCAAAGCTATGGATAAAATTCTACCTGATATTATTTGTAGAAAACAAAAGTTTGCATTTATGGCTCCCCCAGTAGATACAGTTTCTGGAGCCTGGAACTGGGTACATGAAATTATTGAAGAATATGTCACCCCAGTGAAGGTTGAATCAGCTGGGTTGTTGCAATACTCAGCCATAGATAGGTTGATTAAAGAATACAAGGCGCCGTCTATAGCGAGATCAAAAAAAGTTCAGTTGGATGCAATGCTAAATCATATCCTGGGTGTACAAATATTGAACAGGCAGTTTATAGAAGCTGATTTGCCATCCCTAGCGCAGAAAAAAGCCTCTCTTCTTGGTTGGCATTTGGATCATATGGTTAAGAATTGTAAGGGGTAGGAGGGGGTGTGAAATAGTTCGCAAGAGTGTCGTATTTATTTGCTATTTATCCGACTTAACTCTATTGCCCTCCCTTTGGTCGATTAAATAATGATAACAATTCGGTGTGTCATATAATTCAGTAGTTAGCGTTGAATGGGTTAATTTGCAGAACTGTAAGGGACATTGAGGCAGTTGTCCCAAGAGCTTTTACTTTGTTTTTTACCAATCGAAATCCATTTAACTATAGCCAAAAAAATAATTAAAGTTCAGAAGATTTCGCCTTCGCGGTGGAGCTTTTAAGGGCGTTCATTTTTTACAAGGATAGTAAGGCTCTCGTCATATGGGGGGATCTTTCTGTATCTAAAAAAAATAGGTGCCCCGACGATGAGAAATACAATTTTTGTAAGTTGTATCCTAACCCTATCATCTCTTTTTTGTTCCAGTGTAACGGCTGAACTTCTGTCTGAAGGTCGAAGTGTTACTGCAAGTACGGAGTTGCAGTCGGCATCTTTTGCCGTTGACAATGATATGAGTACACGCTGGGAAAGCTCACATCAGGTAGATCCCAGTACTATAACCATAGACCTGGGTACTACTTCTGAGCTAGAGCAAGTGGTTCTCTACTGGGAGGCTGCAAATGCGGATACTTATAAACTTGAAGCTTCGAATGATGGACAGGAATGGGAGCTGTTAGCGGAGTCTTCCGATGGAGAATTTGGAGATAGAACAGATACTTTTCAAATATCCGGTAAGTTTCGGTATATACGGTTGAATGGATTGACTCGTAGTGATGGAAATTTTTGGGGATACTCAATCTATGAATTTCAGGTCTATGGCGAACCTATTTATAACTCGGTGGAGGAGACCCCGAGTAACGTAGGAACTAATATTGCTCTGGAAGCTACAATTTCTTCTTCCGTAGGTGAAGCTGCTTTTGCTATTGATGATTTGAGAGGCACTGCCTGGGAGGGAGAAGGTGATGCAGTCTATCTATCATTGGACATTGGTGAAGCAATAGAATTGACGAAGGTAATCATAGACTGGGGTGATGATAATGCCGCTAGTTATGAAATACTGGCTTCCAATGATGGTAATGAATGGGTGACTCTTGTTGATGCATATGATGGGGAGTATGGGGCTAGAATTGATAGTCACCAGCTGTCAGGCAGCTACCGCTACCTACGAATTCAGGGGAATGAGTTAAGTGAAGGAAGCTCTCAATACACTATTTGGGAGCTTATGTTGTTTGATGAGGCATTAAATTTTGTTTCCACTAATAGAACTCTAAGTTACACACCACTTTTCGATAGTAGTTATTCTGCTGATGAATCTCAAAATTGGTATGTAGAAGAAGATGGAACTATTGTGACATTTGCTAGTGGCAGGGCCAGGTCGCGTCATGAGTCCGAGGGATCATTTTATACTTTTCCTACCTTTTATTTTGAACATAGAAGCTTTGGCCTTGAAATTCATGATCACACTCCAAAAGGTGAAAGCCTAATTGAAATCTATTATTCTCCTGAATATGCCCACTATCGCTCTCCAGAGTGCCGATCAGCATACTCAAATGTGTACCGAGCGGATTTCAACAATAATGCTAAGTTTGAGGATACTCCTTTAATAGAGGCTGATGAGGATGGAAGTGGGCAAGTATGGGTGTGTTTAATTACTTTTGATGCACACAATGGGGATGATGGTATTCTTGAAGCCGGTGAATGGATGGAATTTGAATTCCAGCAATTTCTGGGGCAATACGATGGGGATGAGAATGTAGAAGGCCAGACTATCTACTATACCAATACTTACCGTATACAATTGGGCGAGCCTGGTATCTATCTTGTCAATGATAATGACATTGATGAAAGTATTCGTTCTGGAGGTAGTGCGACAGCGACTCCAATAATTGCGGGAGATTCTGTACCTGCCACTGAAATTATCTCAGAAAATTTGTCGGAGCAGACTTTAACTTATTATGTCGGTGGCGATGGCTCATGGGTTAGCGGTGATTCAGATGACGCCACTCAAGTTACGTATCCAATTTTGGATGGGGTCGACATATACGATACTTATATAGTTGATAGTGGCATTGCCGATTGGACTGCGTATATGCAGGAAGTATCGAATATTCAGTGGGATACCCATAATACATTTTTGCGTGGTAGAAGGTTGTTTCACACTGATTTTGATTCTGGGGATCACGAAGAGGAGGGGAATCCAAGCTTTTCAGAACTGGCAGACTTGGCCACTGATCTTAAAATAGAGAATTCATGCTTTGCGTGTCATATCAATAATGGGCGTGGACCGTCTCCAGAGGATGGCTATTTCCCAGAAACGATGGTTATGAAACTGGGATCGGGCGGGCTCAATACCGAAAGTCAAGCATTGCCCCATCACTACTTTGGTCATTTATTGCAAACTGTTACTTCTGATGATGAGATAGAAGCTGAAGGGCAGGTGGCAGTTACCTATGAAGAGGTGCTGGATTACTACTCTGACGGAACTGCGTATACCTTGAGAAAACCAGTCTACAGTATCGAAAAGCTCGATGGTACTGGAAGCGATATAGTGTACTTTTCCCCCGTATGCCGCAACAAATACTGGGGCTAGGGTTACTCGAGGCGGTGCCTGAGTCTGAGATCTTGGAGTGGCATGATCCAGATGATTCCGATGAGGATGGGATTTCAGGTCGGGCCGCTCTGGTAAAGGAATTTGACAGTGGCCTTCCATATATCGCGCGCTTTGGCTGGAAGTCCAGTCATGCCAGTCTAACCAGCTTTACGCAAGATGCTCTCAATAATGACATTGGAGTCACCAGCGGTAACGGTGATGCTGATTGTGGGTATGAGCAGTTAACTTGTAGGCAATATAGTGAACATTCAGCTGAGTTAGCAGATGAGTATCTGCAAGATTTGGTGGGTTACCTTCAGGCTCTGGGAGCGCCTCCCCGTGATCAAGATAGTATTTCTAACGACTCCGTGCTTGCCGGAGAGGGGCTGTTCTCTGAGGCTGGGTGCGACGCCTGCCATCGCACTGAAATGAATACTGATCATCGCCACCCCCTGGCTGAGCTAAGGGGGAATACCATACACCCCTATACTGACCTGTTGCTCCACGATATGGGAGAAGAGCTGGCGGACTCTCTGACTGAATCTACTGATTACAACCAGGAATGGAGAACGCCGCCATTATGGGGGTTGGGTATGGCTGCCGCTGTAAATGGGCATAGTAGCTTTCTACATGATGGTCGGGCGAGATCTATTGAGGAGGCTATTTTATGGCATGGTGGAGAGGCTTGGGAAAGCAGGGAAAATTATCGTTCCATGAGTGATTCAGAGAGGGCAGATCTGCTAGAGTTTTTACGATCCCTTTAACTATATGGTTTTTTCCAGAGTTGATCATTAGTCAGCAATCAACTCTGGCGACTAATCGGTGTGCAATTTCATAATTTTATATTGCTGCTAGGTAGTCATTTAGAAAGGTGTTAGCGTTTCTTCAAAAATCGCTCTTTTCAGTTAGTGTTAGATCCACCTTTTCGCAAAGATCTTTTAGGGTGCCAGCCCCAACTTGCTGCATCACCTGAGTTAATTGAGCCTTTAGCAAGTAGATTGCATGGTCGCCCCCCTTTTCAGCTAGGGCGCAGACACTGTACATAAAAAACCGTCCAAGGAAACAAAACTTAGCTCCAAGCCCACAAGCACCGGCAATATCTGCGCCGGATCTAATGCCACTATCAATTGCCAGTGGAATTTTGTTTTGGTAGCCAGAGAAGTGGTTCAACATCGGAAGTGTTGCTTCTCCAAGGTCGAGCTGTCGTGCACCATGATTGGACAAAATTACTCCATCTGCCCCAAGTTGGATTGCCCTCTGTAGGTCCGGTTCACTCATGACTCCTTTGATTATAAGCTTGTGAGGCCATAGGTCCCTTATATGCTTCAAACTGTCAAAATCTAACGGGCCCATAGTCGTAGTATTCATGAATTCGGTCAGTTCAAGTTTCTTATTATCGTTGTTGATGTAACATTCAAGGTTCTTAAATTTGGGTAGGCCATATCGTAATGTGGATAGGCTCCAATGGGGTTTAAGTATCGCTTGCCAGATATTCTTAATATTTAATTTCGGTGGCATTGCCAATCCATTATGAAAGTCCCTGGGACGTAAGCCAAAAGTGGGAACATCAATGGTAATGACCAAATGTTGGTACTGTGCTGTGGTTAGCCTGGATATCAAATCAGAAAGGATGGCTGGCTCAGTTGGATTATAGAGCTGGTACCAGGCTGTTCCCTGAGTGACTTGAGCTATTTTTTCCAGTGATTCTGAAGAAACGGTACTGAGAATGAAGGGGATATTGTGCTTGTAGGCGGCTCTAGCAAGTATCACTGGCGCATTTGGCCACATAAGCCCTTGTAGCCCGATGGGTGCTATGCCAAAAGGGGCACTGTATAGCTTACCGAACAGTTGGCAACTCAAATCTGGTGTCAAGTTTGGGCGAATGTATTCAGGTGTCATTTTGACAAAGTTAAAGGCTCGGCGATTGCGGTGTAGGCCAATATCGTCCATGCAGCCCTCTATCAGATATTCGTAAGAGAATTTCGGAATTTTCTGTTTTGCTCTTTTTCTCAGTGTTTTTGAGCTTGCGAAGTGACGGTTGAATAGGTTGTTATACTTGGTCACAGGTAGACCTTCCCAGATTGTACTAGTTCTTAGATTAGTCTATCTGGTTGGTGGGTGCCTTTTCGGAGTAGGATGTAAAGCTGTCGAGGAGGTACTTATGTACCTCTAGGTGTCTATATGGAAATAATCAAATGCGAATTTTTCGATAAGCTGTGAAAATATTAAAGTTATTCCAGTCCAGAAAAAATTATTTCCCAAGTTTAATTTTATCTAATTGCCACCCATACCAGAAAGAATACTGAGGCTTAGCATAGATGGTGGCTAGGTAGAATTATGAGATTTTTTTCTTGTCGGGTAACGGCTGAGTAGGAGTTGAAGTCAGGACAGAGAGTATAAGTTGAGGCAGTTCACGCAGGTTGCGAATTTTTCGGTATTTACTTGAAATCAACAGTTCTATATATTTATATCCCGGTTCTTTTTAAACGGATTTGGTTTTTAATAAAGGTATATCTATGCGGGTTTTATTTGTGGTGATCTTGGGTTTTTATTCTGCATTAAGTAATGCTGAGCTTGTTTATTCTGGCAAAATCGCTCAGATTCATACTGGCCCCCAATATCAAGGGCGAGTCTTTGTTGAAACCGAAGATTTACCAGTTGGGGATGTCGCCTGTTCAACAAATGGTAGTTTTTCATATGTTTTTGATGGAACTACTGAAGAGGGAAGTTTGTATTTGAGCATTCTTTTATCTGCGTTGGCGGCGGGGAGAGATGTAATTATAAAGAGTAGTGATGATTGCACTCTTTATACAAATGTCGCAGATTTAAGAAATTTATCTATTAAGTAATTTAAAAGCTTATGTGGTCCTGATGTCTCTGACAGGCCCTAAGTATCTTTTAAAAGTATAGAGTCTATTCTGACATCTTATTATAGATATAGCTGTTTGGGGAAATTCAGAAACTAGAAAAACCTGAGTCTCCCCGGCAGCTTAGGATGTGAGCAGTTATTCTGAAACCCCAGAGCTAGAAAAATCCCTACCGAGCTGATCCAATGTGATCTCACCAAATTGCGCGAGTAAAATACTCTCGGCCTCATCCATTGCATCCTTTAGAGCGGCATTTACTGCGTGCTCAATGATACAGTTAGTGTGTTCGTCTGTCAGACCAATGGTAAAAACTGAGCTGTCTCCCAGCGCTTTATGGATATCCAGAAGTGTAATTTCATTAAGGGGCTTCGCGAGTGACCAGCCCCCATTGTGCCCTTTACTGGAGCGCACGTACCCCTGATCCCGCAATAGCGCCATAGTTCTGCGAGCCACCACAGGATTGGTGAGGAGCATAGCTGCCATCTTGTCTGAGGTAACCGGCTTGTCGGTCATGTTCAAATGGATAAGGACATGAAGTGCCCGGGATAATCGGCTGTCTTTGCGCATAATTCACCTAAATTTCTGATCCTGCAGTTTATCACGAAACTTTTGCTGTTACGTGTGTTGTACGGTTTTGAATTTTTGTGTAACAATAAAAGTTACATGATATCGGAGGGATGGCTATGGATACGGATGTATTGATTATCGGTGGAAGTTTTGCCGGTCTGTCTGCGGCGATGCAGCTGGTTCGCGGCAGGCGCAAGGTCGTTGTACTGGATGCTAAAAGACCTAGAAACCGCTTTGCAAAAGCGTCCCATGGAGTGTTTTGCCTGGATGGTAAGAGGCCTGAGGAAATTCGTAGCACGGCGCTTTCCCAGCTACAGGCTTACTCGAGCTTCCAGGTGGTTGAAGGCACTGCGGATAGTGTGGATGTCCAGGAAGAGGGGTTTGCTGTTGCTGCACAGGGAGGTACCACTTTTAAAGCGAAGAGGCTAATTCTTGCAACCGGCATTACGGATCAGCTACCGGATATCCCTGGCGTGAAAGAGCGCTGGGGTAGGAGTGTGATTCACTGCCCCTATTGCCACGGCTATGAGCTGAGTGATCGCCCTTTAGGTGTGCTGGCTACCAGCGAGCTGTCTTTCCACCAGGCGGCGATGATTCCCGATTGGGGCGCAACTACCTTGTTTACCCAGGGCCAATTCAATCCGCAGGGGGAAGTGCTCGATCATCTGCTGGCTCGGGGAGTAATGCTGGAAGAAGCCCCGATTACGCAGTTGGAGGGAGAGGGGGATAGTTTAAGTGAAGTTGTTTTAGCAGATGGCCGCAAGTTGCCACTGGAGGGGCTCTACGTGAGCCCCAAAGCGGAATTGACCTCTCCGTTTATCGATAAATTGGGGTTGGAGCTGGAGGAGTCTTTCACCGGGCGGATTGTGAAGGTGGATGGCTTTAAGGAAACTTCTGTAAAGGGGGTCTTTGCTGCTGGGGATTTATCCAACCCGATGCAAAGCGGAACCTTCGCGATTGCATCCGGCACCATGGCGGGTGTTGGGGCTCATCGCTCGCTGATATTTAACCAGTGACTTTTAAATACCGGTGGGAGTTCGTTGGAGATATGCCACAAAAAGAATTTGGTATCTTTAGGGCTAAGGAGTCTCTGAATAACTCCATGATACCTCTGGCATGCAGAGCGGTTCACAATCAAGGCGCGGTTTCGAAGGAATGTCTAGACCTTTCAAGAAGTCGCAACGCGGAGTGTGAATCGCTCTGCAAGCCCCGAAGGGCAGGTCTTTAAGGCCACAGCTGCTGCGTTGCAGCTCTTGCAAAGGGCTACGGCCATTCGCGGCGAGCTGCGCCTAACATCTGCAGCCTTCAAGACCCGCAGAGGCATTACGGAGTTACTCAGAGGCTCCCTAAGTAAGCGGCAGGAGCAGATTTGTGCTCCTGCCGAAAAATATCAGCAGTTCACAGCGTTTACTGCGAGCCCGCCAAGAGAGGTCTCTTTGTATTTGCTCTGCATATCGATACCGGTTTGACGCATCGTCTCGATAACGCTGTCCAGCGGTACGATATGAGCGCCATCACCGCGCAGGGCCAGGCGTGCGCCGTTAATGGCTTTAACTGCACCCATGGTGTTGCGCTCGATACAGGGGACCTGCACCAACCCGCCGATTGGATCGCAGGTAAGGCCGAGGTTGTGTTCCATACCAATTTCAGCAGCGTTTTCAATCTGCTGGTTGGTGCCGCCCTCTACGGCGGCCAAGCCGGCGGAAGCCATAGAGCAGGCTACGCCGATTTCTCCCTGGCAGCCCACCTCAGCGGCAGAAATAGAGGCATTCTTTTTAAACAGCATACCGATAGCGCCGGCGGTAAGCAGGAATTTCACTACCTGGTCTTTCAATTCACCGTGAATTTTGCTGTCGTGTACAAATTCCACGTAGTAGGCGATAACGGCGGGAATCACACCGGCGGCACCGTTGGTGGGCGCGGTGACGATGCGCCCGCGCGCGGCATTTTCCTCATTGACGGCGAGGGCAAAAAGACTAACCCAGTCGAGAATGGCGAGGCCGTGGTTGCGTTCTTCCTGGCTCTGTTTGCTCAACTCCCGGTAGAGTTCGGCAGCGCGGCGGCGAACATTGAGGCCGCCGGGCAAGATGCCATTCTGGTGGCAGCCTCGCTCAATAGAGGCATCCATTACTTTCCAGATATTCCACAAACGGTCTTTGACTTCCTGCTCGCCGCGGAAGGCTTTTTCGTTTTCCATGGCCAGCTCGGCAATAGTCCAACCGTGATGATCACAGATCTTCATCAGCTGTTCTGCATTGCTGAAGTCATAGGGCAGAAGGGTGGCGATTTCCTCTTTGTGAGCGAAATCTTCTTCGGAGAGCACAAAGCCGCCGCCGATGGAGAAATAGCTGCGCTCGAACAGCAGCTCTTCGCCAGCGTAAGCCTGGCAGGTCATTCCGTTGGAGTGCTGGGGAAGAAATTCCTCCATATGGAAAACCAGATCGCGCTCGCGAATAAATTCGATATCCTGGTCACTATTTAATAACAGGCGGCGCTCGCTCTGGATTTGCGCTATTTTCTCGTCAATCGAGTCGACATCAATGGTGTCTGGAGATTGACCCAATAGCCCCATCAGAACTGCCATATCGGTGCCGTGACCAACCCCGGTCAGGGCCAGTGAGCCGTATAAATGGACTTGTACGCGGTCTGTGCGGGGCAGTTGGTCCCGGTCTTGTAAATCCTGCACGAATTGGCGGGCAGCGACCATAGGGCCCACCGTGTGGGAGCTGGAAGGGCCAACCCCAATTTTGAAAAGCTCAAAAACGCTAATACTCATAAATATTCTCTGCGCCGGGCTGCATCCTGCGGCAGCCCTCCCTAAAGGATATAGTTGCACTATTTAGGGGCGCACTTTGCCTTATGAGTCGCAACAATCAAGATGGTGCTCCCCATTCCGTACAAAATTCTATTAGCAGCAAATTTTGCGGAATTTATGAGTTCCCAGACCTTAAGCGTATAGACAAGCTACGGCGCTTCCGCGACCAAAACCGCTCTCTTGGGCGCGGGGTGACCTTCCACGGTTTTGTCTGGCGATTCCGGGTCGAGAAAATCTGCCAGGGATTCGAAGTGCATCCAGTCGGTGCGCCGCTGTTCCTCCAGGCTGGTGGTGTTCAGGTCCACGGTCCTGGGGTTGCGGAAACCGCACTTGCGCAGCCAGCTCTCCAGGGTGGCGCAGCTGGGGAAAAACCACACATTGCGCATCTTTGCATAGCGGTCTTCGGGTACCAGGCAATCGCCGAGTCCGCCGTCGATAACCAGTGTCTCCAGTACAAGCTGGCCGCCGGGGCGGAGGGTCTCGCGCAATTCGCGCAGGTGATCCATGGGTGAACGGCGGTGATAGAGCACCCCCATGGAAAAAGTGGTATCGAAAGCGCGCAAGTTTGCCGGGAGCGCTTCAATACCCAGGGGCAACAAATCCACTGGTGCTTCCTGGCCCAGGTATTTTTTCAGCGCGTAAAATTGCGCGACAAATTTGGCGGAAGGATCAATACCGATGACCCGGCGCGCGCCGGCGCCGTAGGAACGCCAGCAGTGGTACCCATTGCCACAGCCCACATCGAGCACCAGTTGATTTTTCAGTGGTGCCAAGTGCGGAAGTACCCGATCCCATTTCCAATCGGAGCGCCACTCAGTATCAATATTTAGTCCAAATAACTCCCAGGGGCCTTTGCGCCAGGGGTGTAATTTGCGCAGTTCCCGCTCCAGGGCTTCGAGTTGTTCCGGGCTGGCATCGGCGGCAGTGCCCGCGCTGACCTTGTGGTTGAGTTCGATAGCGGAGGGCGTGATTTCCGGTAGGGCTTCCACCGCTGCGCGCCAATCGGGCAGGTCGCCCCAGCGATGAGGACTGAGATTTTCAGCCACCTGTGTTGGCAGCTGGGCCAGCCAGGTGCGCAGGGCGGGAACGTGTTGCAGGCCTTGATAGAGTTGGGTGTAGTCGATCACGGGGTACTTACTTTTCCGGCGCGCCTTTGATGGCGATTAAAGAGGCAAAATTAAAACACTGGAACCAGACATCGACACTGGTAAAGCCGACATTTTTCAGTCGTGTGCGGTGGGTATCCAGGGTTTCCGGAATTAATACATTCTCCAGGGCAGAGCGCTTCTGTGCGATTTCCAGCGCGCTGTAACCGTTGGCGGCTTTAAAGGAGTGATGCAGTTCGATCATTAACTCGTTGTGGGCTTTATCGGCGAAGTCCACTTTCTCGGAAATAATCAGAATGCCGCCGGGGCGCAAACCATCGTGGATTTTCTGCAGGATTTCTTCGCGCTCTTCCACCGGAATAAATTGCAGGGTGAAGTTGAGCACTACGACCGAGGCATTTTCGATAGCTACGTTTTGCAGGTTGTCGCAGATAAGTTGAACGGAAACCTCGCCGCTATCGGCCTCGAGGACCGTGCGCGCCTGATCAACCATGGCTTGCGAATTGTCCACGGCGACGATTTCACAGTCGGCGGCGGGAATGCGATGGCGCATGGCCAGGGTTGCCGCACAAAGGGAGCTGCCCAGGTCATAGCAGCGGCTTCCAGCTTGGGCGTAGCGCTCTGCCAGGGTGCCGATCATGGCTACGATCGTGGTGTAGCCGGGCACGGAGCGCTTGATCATATCGGGAAAAACTTGCACCACCTGGCGATCGAACTCGAAGCCGGCTACCTGGCCCAGTGGGTTTGCATAAATATTGTCGTGTTTACTCATTGGAACTTCGCTAGAGGATAACGGCGATAGATCGGCGCCGGTTTTTGGCCGGCGCCGCAGAGCTTCCCGGACAAGTTGCCGGGGAATCGTCAAGCTCCAGTTAGAGCTTCTCTTCCTTCAGGTTGAGTTTGGCTGCCGCTTCGCTACCTTGGGGACCGGTAACAATGGCGGTACTGGCCTTGCTCGGGTCCAGATAGGTGGCACCGACGCGTTGCAGGTCTTCCAGGGTAACTTTCGTAACCTGCTTGCGGAATTGTTGGCGCGTCTCGTGGGTGCGACCGTAAAGGCCCGAGTGGAAGTTCTTCTTGGCTTCACCAGCGGGGGAGCCGGGTTTATCCAGACCGCCGACGACGCCGAGGATCGCTTCCTCAACCTGTTCTTCCTTGTGCTTCTCTTCGGCCAACCACTTAAGGGATGCGTCGAAGTCCTCCAGGGTTTCACCCATACGCGGATCGCGGTAGGAGTAGAAGCGGAATACGCCAATATTGCTGTCGTGGCCGGCTCCGCCGCCGTAGGCGCCGCCCTGTTCGCGGATGGTGCGATGCAGGAAGCCGTTGCGCAGGAAGCCGCTCAAAACCGACAGTGGTGCCGCATCCGGGTGGGACATAGGCACAGTGGCGTAGGCCTTGGCACAGAAGTTCACCTGGCTGTTGGCAACCCAGAGTTCCTCGATTTGTTTGCGTTCGAAAGGTGCAGCGGGGTTGGCTGCGGCGATGCTGGAAGTCGAGGTCAGTGGCATCAGTGTCTGACTGAAATCGCCAATTTTCTCTTCTTCACCCACCAGCAGGAACTGGCGCGGTGCTGCGAGGATTTTCTGGTGGATAGCCTGGAATTGGGTGGAAAGGTCTTGCAGGCCTTCTTCTTTTTCCAGTCCGGCAACCAGGGCTCGCAGGTTGCGCAATCCCAGCAGACCACCGCTGGCATGGCTCTCCCAGGCGGCGCGGTTGTAGCCGGCACTGGCGGCAGCCATGGCGAGGGCGTGGCCGTTGCCGACAACACCCTGTTCGCGGCGGGCGAGAGTTTGCAGTAGCAATTCCTTAATGCGGGCGTGCTCGTCAAAACGCACCTGCTCCATAGTGGCTTGCATCAGTTCAGTCAGGCCGCCCTGATTGCGAGCCAGCGCTTTACCGGACAGGATAAAGTGGCCGGACAAGTGATCCAGGTTGTCGATGGCAGTACGGCTGCTGGTGAAACCGTGCAGGGCGCCAACCACGCTGGTCTGCCACTGCTGGACTTCCAGGTAGTCTTTTTCACCCAGGCCAACTTCGCTCAGTACCTGGCAGTAGTAGGGCAGCAGTTGTTTTTCGGTTTCGGTGAATTCCGGTAGCGCGCAGACCATTTGTTGGTAAACCAGGCCGTTGGTGCCCGCGCTATAGCGGGTCAACTTCTGGGGGCCCAAGTCTATTGCTTCGCCTTCGACATCCGGAAGCTCTGCGGGAATATCTTCCACGCCGACCTTGGGCAGGATAGAAGCGTCGTCCTCGCGGTTTTGTCGATCGGCCAGGGCTTTGGCGGTTTCGACAATCTGTGCTTTTTCTTTTTCGCTGAGAGCGGCTTTGATTTCCGCCAGCTGGTCTTTCTCCGCCTGCTCGCGGCGCGCAGCCAGCTGCTCATCGGGACTCAGTACCATACGTACGCGGTGCTGGTTCTCCAGCAGAAGTTCACGGGCTTTATTGGCGATAAACTTCGGATCTTTGATCTGCTCGCGCAGTCGCTCCAGGGTGGCATCGATATTCAGCAGGCCAATGGCATCGCCACGGTGAGTGGCGCCGGTCAATGCGGTGAGAATCAATTGCAAGCCGAAGGGGTAGCCGTCGCCACCAATCTCCCGCTGTTGCAATTCCAGCTGGTGCAAGCTGGCTTCTACCTGTTCGTAGGGGATGCCATTTTCCGCCACGTCCCTCAGCACGTCGAGAACCTGTTGCTCAAGCTCGTCGGCACTTTCGCGTTCGCTACCCTCAATGCCACAGACAAACACCAGTTCGCGTTGGGAATCGTCCAGGCCAACCAGCGGAGAAGGGGAAGTGCCCAGGTCGGTGGTTTCCAGCAGCTTCATTAGCGGTGAAGCGCTGTTATCCAGCAGTACGCCGGCGAGCAGGTGTGCGGTCAGGGCCTCTTCAAGATCGGTGACATCACCCAGTAGCCAGCTCAATACGATATGGGTCTTGGCCTTCAGAGGCTCGCCATTTAACGGGTAGTGCTCTTCGACTTTCAGCGGCGCCTGGTAGCGGTCTTCGCGCCCAACGGAAATGGTCTTGTCGAGTTTCTCGAACTTGTGCAGCGCTTTTTCTTCAAATGCGGCCTGGTGTTCCGCTGCGGGAATATCACCGAAAGTCATAAAGGTGGCGTTGCTGGGGTGGTAGTGGCTGCGGTAGAAGGCAACCAGCTGCTCGTAACTCAGCTTTGGAATATCAGTAGGTTCGCCACCGGAGTTGTAGTGATAGGTGGTGGTGGGGAACAGATATTTGCTCAGGGTGTGCCACAGCTGCGAGGTGACGGAGCTCATGGCGCCTTTCATCTCATTGAACACGACACCTTTGTAGACGAGCTCGCTGCTCGCATTATCCGCTTCGGCAAATTCCAGGCGATGGCCTTCCTGGGCAAAGTCCAGCGGGTCCAGGCGCGCAAAAAATACCGCATCCAGGTAGACGTCGAGAAGGTTGTCAAAATCCTTTCGGTTCTGGCTGGCAAACGGGTAGGCGGTCCAATCTGAACTGGTGAAGGCGTTCATAAAGGTATTGAGTGAGCGCCGGATCATCATAAAGAAAGGATCGCGCACCGGGTACTTGTCACTGCCGCACAGGGCTGTGTGTTCAAGAATATGGGCGACACCGGTGGAGTCTTCGGGCACGGTGCGCAGGGCGACAAGGAAAACATTTTCCGAGTTGTCTGCGGCGATGTGCAGGTGCTGGGCACCGGTCGTAATGTGTCGGTATTCCTCGACGCGCACGCCGAGAGAATCAATATCTGCGCTGGTAACCAGTTCAAATGCAGGATGTGAGTTGCTCAAAAGACAGCTCCCTGGAGTTATATGAATTTTCTGGCCGGCCACTGCTGCCGGCGAAAGGGCGCTATTCTACCGCTTGCACACATCGGAAAGACAGTGTTGACAAGGATGCCAGTAGGGCGAAGACTTCGCTTGCCGAAGCTACGGCATAAATGTAGACGAACACGGAGATATTAGAGGTTGTCCTGGTTGGATATTGCCAGTGTCATTGGCTTTTTTATCACATGGGTGGGTTACACCGTTTTTGCGCGAAAAAAAGCCAAGGAAACCTGGTGCCTTACTTCATCGCTTCAGTGGTACCGCGTTGAGTGGATGATGCGTATGCTCGATAGGGATATGCGCATGGCTGATACCGCTATTCTCAGTAACCTGGAGCGGGTCATTGGTTTTTTTGCCTCCACCAGTATTCTTATCCTGGCGGGTTTAGTCACGGCATTGACGGCGAACAAGGCCGCCATCGAAGTGCTCACCAGTTTGCCTTTTGCGGAGCCCACCACCGTTGAGCAGTTTGAGCTCAAGGTGATGTTGTTGATTCTGATTTTTATCTTCGCCTTTTTCAATTTTACCTGGTCACTGCGCCAGTACTCCTTCGCCAATGTACTCATTGGTGCAGCACCGCCGCCGGAAACCGGTGATCTATCTGAGGAAGAGCGACGCCGATTTGCCATCAGTACTGCCAAGGTGATCGACCATGCGGGCCACAGTTACAACTACGGTCTGCGCTCTTATTATTTCTCAATGTCAGTGCTGGGCTGGTTTATCCACCCAATCCTGTTTGTTGCCGGCTATCTGTTTGTTGTCTGTGTTTTATACAGGCGTGAGTTTCTGTCCCGCGCACTGAATTCAATTTTGGCTGCCCGGGAGGGCGGGCTGGAGCGCCAGCAGAGGAAAAAATTTGATGAAAGACCGTGAAATCCTGGCGGCTTTTGATGAAGTCGCTGAAATGCGCGGCTGGCAGTCACTGCATACCCCAAAAAACCTGGCCATGGCGCTATCTGTGGAAGTTGCAGAGTTAGGGCGACACTTTCAATGGTGCAGTGATAAAGATATCCAGAATCTGATGGCAGGCGACAAGGCCGATCAAGTTGCCGCTGAACTGGCGGATATTCAGATGTACTTGAGCAAACTTGCCGCTGTACTGGGGGTTGATATGGAAGAGGCGCTACAGCGCAAATTCGCCGAGAACCGCCGTCGATGCAATGAGGCTTTGCAAGGTGAGGGCTCCGATGGGTGACAGCCTGCATAAAGATCGTAACTTTGACGATCTCGCTCACCGTTTTCGCAACCGTATCTATGGCGGCCTTAAAGGGGATATCCGCCTGGCAGTGCTGAACCGGGATTTGGCGCCGCTGTTGGGGAGCGAGCAGCGCATTCTAAAAATCGTTGACGCTGGGGGTGGCCAGGGCCACTTTGCCATGGATCTGGCTGAGGCTGGGCACGAGGTTTTTCTCGCAGATATTTCTGCGCAGATGCTTGAACTCGCAGATGCGGAAATTCGCCAGCGCCATCTGCAAAAGCAAATGACCTTGCTGCATAAACCCCTACAAGAACTGCCGCAAATAGAAGCGTTAAAGGACACAGACCTGGTAATTTGCCACGCTGTGCTGGAATGGTTGGAACAGCCGCAACAGGCATTGCAGCAGCTGCGCAGCCTGTTAAAGCCTGGAGGGCATCTTTCGCTCACTTTCTACAATCGGCGTGCCCTTGAGTTCCGTCTATTACAGCGGGGCAGCTTTCGCCAGTTGGACCGCAATATTGAAGGGGATAACTGGGGTGGCCACCCTGGCAGCCTCACACCACAGAATCCACTTTTGCCGGAATGGGTGGAAGACTGGTTGACCGAAGCGGGCTTTTCTGTGGTTTGCCACAGCGGTATCCGCTGTTTCCACGATTTTATGACGCCATCAATCCGGGAAAAGTTGCCCGCGTCGGCCATTGTGGAAAAGGAGCTTGAATACTCCCAGGTGGACCCCTATCGGCAGTTGGCCAGGTATATCCACCTGCTTTGTAAGGTTTAACCCAGAATGCTTAGTAGTAACTCCTTGGCGGCGTTGATACGCGATGCCAGGTAATCGTTGCCGCCGCGATCTGGGTGGAGTTTTTGGATTAATTTGCGGTGTGCACTAATGATTTCATCTCTGCCAGCATCGGCATCAACGCCAAGGATTCGGCGCGCTTCGTGTTCCGAGAGTGGCGGGCCCTCGGAGTTGTGTGGCGGCGGATGTTGAGTGGCCCCTGGATTTGGGCGCCTGTTTGAATATTTTTCAAACAGTGGCATCAACCAAGGTAAATAACGGGAGAGCTGACTGAGTAAACGGCCCAACACAGGAAGAATGAGCACGAGCGCTGCTCCTACCCAATGCAGGCGCCCGGTGATAGCCAGCACAACCACTATTGCGGCGACGCCGGCGATACAGGCCATAAAAATCTGCTTGCGCCGCTCCTGCGGTGAGCTAGATTTGATTTTTTGCCAGAGATACCAGGCACCGATGGCGATTAAAATCAGTAAGATTAAGCGCGCCAATGACGACTCCTTATAGTGTTGATCTGCCAATGTTTGTTCTGCGTATCATAGAGGCCTCTTAACTACTTGATTCGCGGATTGATATTACTTGATCTGGGAGGATAAGCGCCTTCGAGCTATCCTGACAAAAGAAAATACCTGCACTTGAGAAAACAGTATGCAATACGACAAATTTCAGATACCCGATGCGGACCAGGTGCTGCCCGGCCGGCCCCAGCCGATGGAGATCAGTGGCACCCACTTTGTAAATGGCAACACCATTAAAGAGCCATTCCCTGAGCACCTGGAAGTCGCCATTTTTGGTATGGGATGCTTCTGGGGCGCAGAGCATGTGTTCTGGGATACGGATGGTGTGTTTGCCACTGCCGTTGGCTACACCGATGGCGCTACTGAAAACCCGAACTACGATGAAGTCTGCACCGGCCGTACCGGGCACGCAGAGGTGGTGAAAGTGATCTTTGATCCCAAAAAGGTGAGCTATGCAGAACTCCTACGGATCTTTTGGGATCACCATGACCCAACCCAGGGTATGCGCCAGGGTAACGATATCGGTTCCCAGTACCGTTCCTGTGTTTTCTGCTTGAACGAAGGTCAGAAACAGGAGGCGGAAGCGAGCAGGGCAGCTGTGCAGGAAGCGCTGGATGCCAAAGATCGTGGATCAATCACTACCGAAATCAGCATGGCTCAACCGTTCTACTATGCCGAGGAATACCACCAGCAGTATATGGCTAAGAATGAAGACGCTGTTTGCCCAATTCTTCGCAACCCAATGCACGACTAAGAATTGATAGATTGCAGAAGCAGGCGGCGCGGTGACTGCTGCCTGTTTTTGTGATGCTGAACACAGTTACTTCCACTTCACTTTTCTGTCTTTTTCCTGCCTTCTCTGAACTTACTTCCCTGTATTTGGCTGTTATTAAATCCTAGGTTGCCAATATAAATGACACACGCCTACCCGCTAGAAATTCTAGTGGGCTCAAGTAATTTAGAACCTTTCTTGGGCGAGTGTTTATTCGAAATGCTGCATCGTCAATATGGCTTTTGGGTATCTTGTCAATTTTCATACCTTTCGGGAAGAAGCATCTTAGTAGACCATTCGTATTTTCGTTCAATCCACGCTCCCAAGAGTGATAATGTCCTTCTCGATAAGGGTTGGCCGACCACTACGAGCACGCTCACGCAGATCTTCAGTACCTTCCTGCTCAAAACGGCTTCTCCACCGATAAACGGTCTTCGGTGACGTTCTCTGTGCAGTAGCTACATCTGTAGGTCATGCCTTCGTTGAGCTGAAGAATTATCTTCGCTCGCATTACTTGTCCATTTGGAAGGGGTGTTGGTCGGCATCACTCGTTCAGAGTCGATACTGCACTATCAGAAACTTGAAACGATTTAGGTGTCGCATGATAGATACATTACACGGACGGCTCGCCATTAGTTACATTACTTTCCGCATGGGCCACTAGTGTGTCCCAATAGTCATAGGCCTTCCTGAGCGCGCCCTCATAAACAATAAATCCTTTCTGGTTTAGAAGGTAAAATACTGGTGAATACTCAAGATCTAGGGATTTAGAAATCGAACTTTCTGGATCATGTAGCAGTTCAAAAGGAACGCCATTATTGATGAGTTTTTCCTCATTTTCGTAGCGCCATTCTTCTCCTTCTTCTTTTTTAGGAGAATCCAAAATAACGTGCATAGGAGCAATTTTATCGGAAATATATTCAAACATACTTCCATAACAGCCTAGTGCATCATTGTAAGGTCCATTACCTCGATAGAATGGCATCACGCAAACGGGTAAAAGTTGACTGGCATCTAGTCTCGCCAATGACCCAGTAAGAGAGGTGGTACCCCCGCTACCTATATTTTCAAGAATATAGCTGCTCGGAAATTCTTTATTTATCCATTTATACCTCTTGGGAGCTGGATCAAATCCTTTCAGGTAAGTCTCTTGAGAGATTCTCTCAAACTCACCAGCATTGCTTCTATCTGAGGCTAACAGCCAATGTTCAATGCCTTCCTTATCCCCCATAAGTTCACACCACTTAGAGGCATAAAAATAGGCTATGGCATGCTCAAATGTTTCATAGCTTGATAATTGATTGTCGATAAAGTCAGAAATTAGATGGATACCTTCTTCTTCCCTGTTTGTTTCAAAAAGTGATGCACCTTTATAAAGCATCCCAGCATTTTTCCCGAAATTCTTAAATGCTTTTCTAATTATTCGGCTAATACTTGTGTCTGAATATGTGGCCTCGCTTGCTTCAAGCAGTCTCTCCCAATCTCTGCGTTTCCATAGCAAGCGAAATCCCTCCCAGCCAGGGAAGCTGCCAGTCTTTAACTCCTTTAGGATATAATTTGAACTCGGCTCAGTAATAACCCCGAGAGGGACTGGGGATGCTTTGACATTTAATATTGTGTGATCACCGCGTGAATAAAAGCGGTAATTCACAGTTCCTCTACCGTAGGTTAAGTCAATTTCATCTTGAGCTATCAATGGTTCCCCATTGAAGCTGAGGATAAAGTCACCCTTCTTTAATCCAATACTATCTGCAGGGGAATTTTTTGCTACATTGACAATAATGCTAGCGTTTGAGTTGTCAATGTCGCCTGTGACTTTTTGGGTTTCTTTTTTGTATTCCCATTTTGTGGGTGAACTAATCAAGGTCTTAAACTCCCTTTTGGTGCAATTTTTTTCAAAAGTGTATATTGTTACTGTTCTGTTAAGTTGGTATAACTGCCCAAAGGCAAAGGTTCATAGTTGCCTGTTATTGTCAAGTTTAACTGATTTCCTAAGGTGCTTTTTCCGAATGCCAAAGGGTTGCATTTCTTAGTGTCGCGTATATTTTATGTTGTTCGCAATAAGAAATGCAGACCCTGGGTTTATGGTTATATCTTCGCTTCTCTTAGGTGTTCGCGGAAACAGTTATTCAAAAATAGACTTAATGCTATTGATCAATTGTTGTTTTTGTTCTTTGCTCAATGTAGATGATGGAGGCATTGGGCGAACAGGGTTGAATAGCGCTAGTTCGATATTCATGACTCCATCTGTAGACTTAAGCCAGCCGCTAGTGTTGTTTAACAGCTTTTCCGGTGATTTAGCTATATCTTCATGGCATGAGGCGCAGTGTTCAATTAGGGTAGTTTTAAGGTTCGGGTGCTTGTCCAAAATTGTGGCCATAGCTTCAGCTTCAATGTTATCGTCGCCAGTAATAGGCTCTTCACTTATATATGACTCTCCAGCAGCAAGCCTTAAAATAGCTTTATTTTTGTCATCGACGATTAATAATGTTTCATCCATAAGCATAACTAAGCCCACCGGTGCGCCTTCGGGGCGAAGGTTATCTACCTGATTCCAGTTAGTGATAATTTCGATGTGTTGAGCTTGTTTTGACATTCCCCCCTGGGGGGCAAATGGATGGCGTGTCCACTCTGTGCTTGGCGCGATAGGATCACGGTTAAACCATGCTTTGTCGGTTAAAACGGGTAGCCCATTATGATTGATATCATAGGCAACCAACCGATTACCTACCACACGGTACCCATGCCAGCTCATTAAAAGTCTATTATTTAGCGCTGGTATTTTACTGGATTGGCTATATAGCATATCTAGTGGGGCGACATGGGGAGGCAGAAGTGTATAGGGAGGGTGGTAGTTCTTGACATGGCAACCATTTTTGATTTTGCCTTGATCAAACATTTCATTCAGGCAGTAGGGCCAGCCATAAAATCCATCTTCCCTGATTATATTGATTTCCTCATAGGGTTCATCAGCATCCTTCACATCACTGCTATTTTCTGCCTGTAGTATTACCCCGGAAGAGTGGGCCACCAGGGCCATTGAGTTCCTTAACCCATTTGCAATTTGTCTTCCTGTTGCGGAGTAGCTATCGGTAGAATTTTTATAGCTGTATTGCCAGAGTCCGTTCTCGTCTAGCTCATTACACTTACCATCCGTTATATGACGCTCACACTGGTCAGTTCTTGAGCCAAAGTTAATTAACAGTGAGTTGTCAGGTAGTTGAACGAAATTACTTAAAGGATGCAGCGAATCCTTGTGAGGTAAATTTCCAATTATTACCTCATCAGAAACAATTTGGTCGTCTACTAACTCTAGCCGACGAATCTGATTAGTCTCTGCTACTAAAATACGTCCCTTGGGGTCCATCTCAATATCGTGAGGCATATTGAGCCCATGCAACAGAGGGGTAACTGTGATATTTCCTTTTAAATGATCATCAGAGGACTCAAGGAGCCAGAGGATTCCCTTACCCTCGGACCATCCGCCCATATCGGTTATAAGGAGACTGCGCTTGCCCAATTGGATCGCTTTACGGGGCTTCTTAAAACCTGAGAACTGACTGACAATCCCAATACAGGTTCCTTTAATACTACCTACAGCAACTTTAGGGAATCCATCGCAACTGCTATTTAAAGGTAAGTAATTACCCGAAAAACAAATGGAAGGGAATAATATGCTTAAAAATGACAGATACTTCAAGAATATACTACGCGTGTTATTCATATCACATAACGCTTAATGCACTTGCTACACAACCAGAGTTAGTTAAGGTTGTGATGTCAGGTGCCTTTACTTACTAATTTTAGGGTGCATGCACTAACCACCCCCTTTCTTCTGAATGATGTAAAGCTATGCCTGTGTTTTATACACATTATTTAAGTCCATTTAGAGTTTCTGCTGCCTCTATATAATGAAGTAGCTTGGTGTATCCCTGCCAAACGGTTTTAACTCCTGGCTCGCCATCCCCTTTACGCCCCAAAAAACCTCCTAAACCTGCCAACATACGGGTTATCTCCCTCATGCTTGGGGGTTCATTTGGTGGAGTAGTTTTATCTCGCATCATCCATATCATACGCCATTCTTTTTCAGAGTAGGCACTTGTACACGGTGCGTCAGGAACTCTTCGTGCATGCGTAGTTATCGAATGTAGCCGCCATCCAATAATCATATAGATCGCAATGCAGTTCAACATGCGCTGCTCTGTTCTAAAACGGTTACTTTCTATCTGGCATCCGCCTTTCACCACCCGAAAATAGGTTTCAATTTCCCACCGGCTTCGATACCACTCAATGATGACCCTTGCCTGCTTAAAGTCTTCAACTGGAAGATCAGTTAACAGCATCCACTCAATGCCTTTTTCACCCTCTGGTGGGTTTAATTCTTTAGCCAATACAGCATAGAGAGAAAGTGGTCGTTTAGATTTTCCTTTCCCAAGTAGCCGTATCTCAGTAGTGGATACACTGACTTTGGCTTTTCTTCCAGATTCACCATTCCGTTTGGGAATATCTACCGTGTATAGACCAACAGATTTCTGCTCATTCATATGATCCCAAAGCAAAACCGTTTCTTCTCCATCGAGCTCTAAAGTGCGATTGGCCTTAGCTCGAACGATATAGCTCGCCCGCCGCTGTTCACTTTGATCTTCAGCCAGTTGAAACCACTCATGAATATCACCCTCTCTATCAGCAATACTCACAATTGTACTTTCAGGGCAGCGCTCCTGTATCTGACAAGCCGTTTCGTAATGGTCTAGCCAGCGTCGACTCTCCTTATTCTTTATCGACTTGGTATAACGGGAATTAGAGCTTGATTCCTTGTCTCTCTGCCACATACTACCCTCAACAACACCCAAGTTAACTCTTGATGGCGTTATAGCGATGGAGGTGTGCAAGAGTTGCTGATTGGTCTCTTTCCGCCTAAGTGTTCCCATCTCTTTACTTTCTAAGTCAGTGGCAAAATTTAGAAAGGTGGTATCTTGAGGGATAAGAACAACGGGCTGCGCCTTGATTCTCTCAAGAGTTGCCGATTTATGGCCGCTCATAATAGAATCAAAATTGACTTTATCATTTTCGATAAAGCGATAAGCCGCAAACGTTTCTGCCCAAGTTTTGTTTGCGCAGGGAATACTATTCTTTGGGTCGGAACTTAAATTACTGAGAATATTAGACAGGCGCTTATTCAAGCGTGTATCACCCATAACCTGATTTTTTATTTCGTCCATGACCCAGTCCTGCATAATTATCCAGCCAAATCTATAGTTCTTACTGGGTTAAACTGTAACTTATTGATTTATAAAGTAAAACTGAAAAAACTTATGTATAAAACTTAGAGCTATGCTTTCCTGTATCTCACGATTAATCTCCTTATGATTGAGACCTATAGATATTAGAATCTGGCAAGGCAAACACAGTTATTTCAATTCCCAGCCAGTTCTTCCCATAAGCTGATGCCGACAATAATTGGTACGTAAGTATCAGTTCGGGTTACTCTCCTGAGACCTGTGTAGCCATCTTTTGCCGCTGAAAGCATGATCTATAAATTTTAATGGCATGTTCAAAACGGCTGCATTCTATCATCTGTTAATAGATCTCGGAACTGAGAGGCATGCTGATTTTAGAGGCGTCTGGTAGTTCAATTTGTTACACAGGCTTGGTAAAAAGAATATTCCATTAGGCTTTTGATAATTGTTCGCAATCTCGAGTGGCGATAAAATATTACAATATCATTGGCAGTATCAAGAGATGCTTGGAGGAAGGCGCAGTGTGGGTTATCCGCTTTATTCCGCTTTATTCTGCTTGGTGAGGGCTGAGATATTTTCTAATGTATGTACCAAAAGTATTCATTGTAATGAGAAGAATAATTTCACATTTGGTGTGATGGCTATAGCTGCGGATTCTTTTGCCAAAGTATTTACGTTAGTCGGCTGAGAATTTTTTGAGTGTGGGCTGAATTTAAATTTAGCTATTATATTTGGGTTTTTCTTCTAGCTTTTTAGGGGCGTACTCCCGATCGCTAACCCTCATGCCGGGCTCTGCCTCTTATCTTTTTTGGCCTCGTTACCTTATAGCCATATAGTTTGGACAAGTACGCTGTATCTACTTAAATGACCTCTTGACAGTTGTGTGTGCTAAGGGGTTCTGATTTTTTCTTTTACTGATGTGCGCACCAATCACTCCAACTTCCGGGATAGAGTAAGGAGTCGTGGCGACCAGCTAAATATTGTGCATAGAAATTAACGCAGGCAGTAACCCCGGAGCCGCAGTAGTTGAGAAGTGGTTTACCATCTGCCAAGTTGCCAAACTGTGATTTAAGTTCGGCAATAGATTTCACTTTGCCATTGTTTTTGTCAGTAATGTTTTGCCAGGGCTGGTTGATGGCGGTGGGTATATGTCCGGCAATCGGGTCGATAGGCTCTTCAATTCCTTCAAAGCGCTGACTGTCCCGGGCGTCTACTAACTGCCAGGGTGCTTTATCCAGGTTTTGTTTGATAGTCTCGTAATGAACCAAAAGATTTTCTTTTGGTTGTGCGCTGAAGTTTCCTTGCTTGGATAGAGTGGGCTCGCTTGTCTCCAAATCCTCCCCTGCATCGAGCCAGGCTTTTAGACCGCCATTCAGAATGCTGATTTTCTTGTGGCCAAAGAAGAAAAACAGGAACCAGGCACGGGCAGCGAAACCCAGGCGGTTGTCGTCGTAGACGATTACCTGTGTGTCACTATCGACTCCCAGATTGCGAGCGTAGTCCTGGAACTGTGCAGCGCTCGGCATTGGGTGGCGGCCGCCGTAGCGTTGCACTGGGGCAGAGAGGTCACGGTGCAGGCAGGCGTAATGGGCGCCGGGAATATGGCCAGCCCGATAGTCCCGCTCACCACTATCGTGATCCGCCAGGCTATAGCGGCAGTCCAATATTACGGGTTCGCCGGTCTTTTTGAGCTCTACCAAATCCGCAACTTCAATCAGGGTAGGGTTGTTGTTGCTCTCCATCGGCCTCTCCTCAATCCTTGATACCGCTTTTGTCGTGTAACTTCAGCTGTTGTCTTTTGTTATTGGCCGCTTTCCGGGGCTGGGACTTCTGCTGCCTGGGGTTCGACGGCCTGTTGTTCGGCTTCTTGCTGGGACTCAGACTCTTCTTCGGTGGAAATCTGGTCTGCTAGCTCTGCTTTGCGGCAAGTCATGGTGGTTTCGGTTTGATCTTCGGCAGGGTTGTCGAGAAAGCGCGCTACAGCCCGCTCCGCGCAGTTGCTTGCGGAAATAATATCGTGAGCCAGGTTGGGAAATAGCAGCCATTGGTGATTCGGTAGCTCTTTGCGTGCGATATCGACATCATCTGCAGCTAGTACCGGATCCAGGCCGCCGTGTAACACTATCACTGGAACTGGGGTGGAGATGGCTTCTGACTCAGTGAGTGGAGCAGAGGGGATTGCCCAGATGCGACACTGTAGCTGCAACAAATTCAAATCTGATCGCACGGCCCCGCCGAGAATGCCGGTGTCTGCAGCGTTGGCCCTGGCCTGATCAAAATCGACAAAAGGAGCCTCTTCATAGCAGAAGTGGCTAACGCCGGCTGCATCCCCAAAGTAGGGGTCCAGTACGATCTCCATAAAGTGTGCGATGGCATCCTGGGCCGGCTGTAGCCCTTCATCGCCCTCATTTTCCAGGCCCTCGATCATCTTGGGCAGTTCACTGTAGAAGTTTTCGTTATACAGCGCCTGGAATAGAACTCTCAGCAAGCGCTGTCCAGTAAGCACAAAGGGATAGCTTTGCTTTGAGTAGCGGTGCTTGATCGGAATGGTGCGCGGCTCTTCGTCTAAGGTCTGGATCAGGTTTTCCAGCCTGCGGCGCAAATTGGGATAGCGACTGTTACATTTCTCGTCTTCGATGCAATGCTTCAGGCCGCGCTCGTAGGCTGCCAGGGAGTCCTGTGGGAGCTGCTGCGTGTAGACAATATTGGGGAAGACCGCACTGTTAAGCACCAGGGTGCGCACTGACTCTGGGAAGTCGCGGGCCACTGTCAGAGCGTAGCGGGAGGAGTAGGACACCCCATAGAGGTCGAATTTATCGAGCTTGAGGGTTTTTCTCAGCTCTTCTACATCTCTTGCGATCACAGAACTGTTGTACTGGGCCAAGTCGGCACCTTTGCTCAGGCGGCTGTAACAGCGCTCCATACTGAAGGAAAAAACACGGGCCTCTTCTTCCGGAGACAGGTTGCGCCGGAAGGCGGTATCGGCATCTTCGATAAACTCGCTGCAAGTGAGGCGCGGCTGGGCCATACCGGTGCCCCTGGGATCTATAACAAAGAGATCCCGGCCATCTTCTACTGTCATGGCGGCATAGTTAAGCCACAACCAATCGCTGGCGTTCTCGGGCTCTAACCCCATGCTGGCTCCGGGGCCTCCGGCGCCTAGGTGGAGTAGGGGGATTTTCTTGGGATCGGGGTTTGTGGCGCGGAAGCGCACGACCGGAAAGCGGATTTTGCGCTTTTCTGGGTGGGCATAATTCTCCGGCACCTCCATCATGAAACACTGGGTGAAAGGCCAGGTTTCATCGGTTTTGAACCAGCAGGGCTTTGCTACCAGGCGAGCGTATTGTTTTTGCGGGGATTGACCGGTTTGAGCAGAGTTTGTCGAGCGCTCACAGGCTCCAATCACCATGGAAAAGAGAATGATGAGGAGAATGCGCAATCGGGCTTTTTGCACTTAGATTATTCCTGTGACTGCTACTAAATAGTGGTTTATGGTTTCAGACCTTTGAGTGGGTCAGTGCTTGCCGAAGCGTGCCACTGGCGCGGAGATATTCCAGCGCAATGCCGCGAGGCGAATCGCTAAGGTCACAAATACAGCAATAGCCACCACTAGCTCATGGGGTAGCCACCCTACATTGTCCAAGGCAACGAGTATGGCCGTACCGGTAAGGGCAGCGGTGGCATAGATCTCTCGCCGGAGTAAAAGTGGAATGTCACCGGACAGCACATCCCGAATCACCCCGCCAAAAGTACCGGTCATTACGCCGAGCACGATTGCGATGGTCGCGGAATAGCCCAGTTCTAGTACTTTCTGGGTTCCGAGCACCACAAAAACGGCGAGTCCAATGGCATCTGCCACCATTAGCAGGCGCATAGGGACCTTTAGATAGCGTATCAGGTAAAAGCTTACTACACCGGTAATTGAGGCGATCCACAGGTAATAGGTGTGGTCAAGCCAGAATACAGGGACGTTGAGAATAATGTCCCGGGCGGTGCCGCCGCCAATAGAGGTGACGCAGGCGAGTACCACGGCACCAAATAAATCCATCTGTTTGTGGCCGGCGGCGAGTACGCCGCTGAAGGCAAAGACCGCGATACCGATCAATTCAAACCAGTGCAGCAGCTCATCCATATCATCGTTACATCCAGAGATTGGCGGGCAGGGGAGAATAGCACTTCTGTCTACGCAAAGGGAATTGAGCAGCGATCTACTGGTGAGAAGTGTGAGGCGCCGCAATAGATCGGTACCAGGGAGCTATTGAAACAATGACCAAGGGCCCATTAGGCGCAGAAGAGTAATGGAGGCTGCTACCCTTTGGTTACGTCCATTGTTCACTGGCTGTAGAGATGCCGTATAAAAGCATACTGTTGGCTTTGCTGGCAGTCTCAATTTTTGGACTGAATTACCCGATAACCAAGGTGGCGCTGGCCGACTTCCCGCCAATGTTATTGGCTTCGGTTCGCTTCACCCTCGTCGCTGTTCCTCTGGTTTTCTTTTGTCCATTCCCCAAGACCTCGATCCTCAATGTTGTTGCGCTCGGTTTCTTCTTAGAGTTTCTCTCTCTGGGGTTGATGTACTACGCCATGAAGGCCGATATTCAAGCGGGTGTAGCGTCACTGCTTATGCAGTCGCAGGTGCCATTCACCCTATTGCTATTCGCAATGCTGTTTGGCGATAAGATAAATATGCAGCAGTGCTTGGGTTTGGTAATAGCGGCTGTAGGGTTCTCTGTATTCTTCTACTATGCCGATAAAGGTGGGTCGACAACGATAGTGGG
Organism: Microbulbifer sp. VAAF005; assembly: GCF_030012985.1. Taxonomy (NCBI): domain Bacteria; kingdom Pseudomonadati; phylum Pseudomonadota; class Gammaproteobacteria; order Cellvibrionales; family Microbulbiferaceae; genus Microbulbifer; species Microbulbifer sp. VAAF005. Next base: position 117,089 of record NZ_CP120233.1, read on the forward strand.
ATTTATCCTTATTATGGGGGCGGGGCTGTCTTGGGCGATAGCGAATATCGTATTCCGCAGGATGCCAGGTGTTAACTTACTTCATTTAATGGTTTGGGCTTCATTGGTGCCGCCGGTACCTCTTTTGGTCTTGTCAATATTTTATGAGAGCCATACTCCCTGGGTTTTCTTTTTTCAGGCGCATACGGCCAGTTGGTTTTCAATTGTTTACCAAGTGTGCATGGTGACATTGGTTGGTTATATTTTATGGGGTGATTTAATTCGTCGCTATTCCTCTGCCTGCGTTTCACCATTTGGGTTGCTGGTTCCTATTGTGGGAATAATCGGCTCATCAATTATCCTCGGTGAATATCTTACATTTGTTGAGTGGGTAGCGACTTTTGTTGTGTTGCTGGGTATTGCTCTTTGTGTAGTGAAATTAAATGATCGAAATCCGGGGCAGGAGATTGTTGATGTGGAGGGAAGTTAGGGGAGGGGTAATAATTTTATTCAGCTTGTTGAGCTCTCTGTTTGGGCTTTCCGCGGTTCCCAAAACTTCCTTTTTATACCTTTATTGAGAGTTTAATAATTGCTGAGGGCTGTCTTTACTTGTTTCGCGGTTCGATGATGCGTAAACGGTCACAGTGAGTTTTGGCCTGCTCTCAAATTATTTTTACTTTAAATCCAAACGTTTTTTTCGGTGCAGTACTTTGCTTGGTGTGGGTAATAATTTAATACTGCTCCACAGTCTATGCGCCGCCTTTTTGCGTGATTATTCCGAACTTTAGTTTAATGGCTTTGTGCTACCAACCTGGGGCCGAGGTAGAAGTAAGCAGATAAGAAGTGATGGGATAAGGGCGATGCCCACGGAAAATACCGTGAGCATCGAACTAGACGTGTTTTACACGAATGCTTGCAGGCCGGTCTGGGCGCGGCCGAGGATCAATGCGTGTACGTCGTGGGTACCTTCGTAGGTATTTACAGCTTCCAGGTTCATCACGTGGCGAATTACGTGGAATTCGTCGGAGATGCCGTTGCCGCCGTGCATATCGCGAGCAATACGGGCGATATCCAGTGCCTTACCACAGTTGTTGCGCTTCACCAGGGAGATCATGGTGGGGTCGAACTGCTTGTTCTCATCCATGATGCGACCAACGCGCAGGGAGGCTTGCAGGCCCAGGGTAATTTCGGTCTGCATGTCAGCCAGTTTCTTCTGGAACAGCTGGGTTTGAGCCAGAGGGCGGTTGAACTGGGTGCGGTCCAGGCCGTACTGGCGAGCGGCGTGCCAGCAGAACTCACCGGCACCCATGGCGCCCCAGGAGATACCGTAACGAGCGCGGTTCAGGCAGCCGAAGGGGCCGCGCAGTCCGCCAATTTCCGGGAACTTGTTTTCTTCCGGAACGAACACATTGTCCATCACGATCTCACCGGTAATGGAGGCGCGCAGTGAGAACTTGCCTTCGATCTTCGGTGCGGAGAGGCCTTCCATACCCTTGTCCAGCACGAAGCCGCGAATAATATCGTCGTCATCTTTCGCCCAAACAACGAAAACGTCGGCGATTGGGCTGTTGGTGATCCACATCTTGGAGCCGCTGATGCGGTAGCCGCCATCGACTTTCTTGGCGCGGGTTTTCATGCCGCCGGGATCGGAACCCGCATCGGGCTCGGTCAGGCCGAAACAGCCAACCCATTCGCCGGATGCCAGCTTGGGCAGGTACTTCTGCTTCTGCTCTTCGCTGCCGTAAGCGTAAATTGGGTGCATAACCAGGCTGGACTGAACGCTCATGGCGGAGCGGTAGCCGGAGTCGACGCGTTCAACTTCGCGCGCCACCAGGCCGTAGGAAACGTAGTTGAGACCGGCACAGCCGTAGCCTTCGATGGTGGAACCGAGCAGGCCCAATTCACCCATCTCGTTCATGATTTCACGATCGAAGATTTCGTGGCGGTTACCCTCGAGAACTCTGGGCATCAGTTTGCTTTGGCAGTACTCACGTGCCGTGTCGCGCACCATGCGCTCTTCGTCGGTCAGCTGTTGGTCCAGCAGCAAAATATCGTCCCAATGGGCGAGTGGCTGATGTTTACTCATGGTTTGTCTCTTCTACTTCCGTTATTAATTCCACCGGAGCGTCCAAGGGGGCCGGCTGAAGAAGGCCGAGCACCTTTGTACAGAGGGGAGACTTTTTGGATAAGCTCCGCGTCAAACCCCGATGACTATTCAGTTTAGTGTGCCGCATCATACCGAAGTAGTCGGTTTTCGGCACTCCTGCGGGCAGCAATTTTTTGCCTGATTTTACGTATGCTTTGTAAACAAGAGTAAAACGCATTGCGAGCGATTTTGGGGGGCGGATAATGCACGCAATAAATCTCTATTTTTTACGATTAAACGTTTAATTTCGGTGATATTCCTTGTCCTTTTACCGTATTTTGGCAATTTGTGTTCCGCTGCTTGTCAGCTGTAGTTCGCAGCCAATTGAGACCATTCAACCCGATGAAAATTTAGGGTTACCAGAATCTTTTCGTGCATCGGGTACCGTCGCACCGAGTTTGCGCTGGTGGCGAGATTTGGAAGATCCGCAGTTGGACAATTTGGTACAGCTGGCACTGAAAGATAATCCGGATATTCAGGCTACCTATTGGCGATTGGAGCAGGCCGCAGCCACCGCGCGGGGAGCGCGATCGGGCCTTTGGCCAAGACTGACCGCCAGTATTGAAAATACTGAGCAGCGCTACTCTTCCGGCGAGTTCACCGATCCCTCTGCGGAGGGCAATAGTTGGAGTACCCGTATCGCCGCCAGCTACGAAGTGGATCTTTGGGGGCGGGTTCGTGCCGGTGCCAGTGCTGCAGAGGCGGCTTACCTGGCCCAGGAACAGAATTTACAGACGGCAGCTCTGACCCTGGCGAGCGAGGTGGCAGCTACCTGGTTGGAGTTGCGGGAGCAGTGGGGGCAGCGGGATTTGCTGCAACAACAGCTGGAGATCAATCGCAAAAGCCTGAAGGTTCTGGAACTGCGCTTTGGTCGTGGCGTCTCAGGTGCAGCCGATGTTTTGCAGCAACAGCAACTGGTCCAGCAGTCACAGCAGGAACTGGATGAGGAGGAAGCGGATGCCGAAACTCTAAAAGTACAGTTAGCGGTGCTTTTGGGTATCAATGTCGAGGAACTTAGCGGCATTATTCACGAACAGGCCGGGTTGCCGGTATTACCAGCCCTGCCAGAGACCGGCGTGCCATCGCAATTGTTATTGCGCCGCCCGGATGTCGTTGAGGCGCAGCGAGACCTTCTACAGGGCTATCACTTAGCCGATGAGGCCTGGGCAGATCGACTGCCCGTATTTAGTTTGTCTGCGGTAGCCAGCAATGGCACCAGTTTAATTAGTGATGTGACTGAAAACTGGCTCTTGGCCATCGCAGCCTCTATTGAGGGGGTGATTTTTGATGGTGGCGCCCTGGCATCAGCCCGGGAGCAACAGGACGCCGTTCTGCAGGAGCGCTGGGCGCTCTACCGCAGTGCAGTCAATGAAGCCTTGTCTGAAGTAGAGCAGGCCTTGATTCGAGAGAGCCTGATCGAGCGGAGACTCAACCATCTACGTGAGCGTGAGCGTCTCGCAGACCTTTTGGTTCTGCGCCAAAGCCGCGCCTATGCGCGGGGGACCATCGACTTCCTCAATGTGTTGACCGCGACGAGTGAACAACAGAGTTTGGCGCGACAAATCTTGTCTGCCGAGCGCGAACTGATTGAAAACCGAGTAGTACTTTACCGCGCGCTTTCCGGCGGGATCCCCCAGGCGGATCTTCCAGCCCCCGAGCCAGTGGATTTGGAGTTGTACCTGGAGGGAAATAACTGATGTTGCAGAAACTCAATTGGCGCCTGCTGATCCCCATAATTTTGGTGGTGTTGGCATTCCTGGCCTTCAACTGGATGATGCGGGAAAAACCGTCGGTCAGTCGCGGTGAGCGCAAATCGCCACCGCCGACAGTCGATGTAGCCGTTGCTGAGCAGGGTCGTTTTCCTGTGACCCTGAGCGCGCTGGGTAAAGTGAGTGCCCGTGAGTTAGCGGAGTTGGAGCCCCAAGTACAGGGGCAGGTGCAGTGGCTCGATTATGATCTGGGCCCCGGAGCCGTAATGCCAAAAGGGCAGGTGCTGTTGCGTATTGATCAGGAGCCCTACCAGTTGGCCCTGATGACGGCCCAGAGCACCCTCGCCGAACGCCGTGCTGAATTGCAGCAGGAGCAAGGACAGCAGCAAGTTGCTCAAGAGGAATACGAGCTTCTCGGCACAGCCCTGTCTGGAACGGATAAGGCTCTGGTGTTGCGCGAGCCTCAGAGAGCTGCAGCAGAGGCGGCAGTAAAATCCGCAGAGGCAAATGTGGCCTTGGCTAAACGCGATCTTCGGCTTACCGAGATTCGCGCCCCATTTGATGCCCTGGTAGTTGAGCGTGATGCCGACGTCGGTGATCGCGTCTCTCCGGGAGATACTCTTTACAGCCTCGCTAGTGCCGACCGTTTCCAGATTGCCGTTGAGGTTCCCGCGTCGCAACTGCACCGGCTCGGACGCGGTGATGTTGAAGTTCGAATTTACGGCAGCCAGTGGCCGCAGGGCGTCTACCGCCGCGGTGAGTTTGTCCGGGTTATCCCGGTACTGGAAGAGCAGGGTCGTCTCGCCAGTGTGTTGGTAGAGCTGGAAGACCCGCTTTCCGTCCAGGATCCGTCCCAGCCGCAGCTGCTTCTCAACGATCTGGCGAAAGTAGAGATCGTTTCCCAAAGTGAGGATGAGCGCGTGCGTATCCCCCTCACTGCGTTGCAAGACGGCAACAATGTGTGGGTGGTTCGCGAGAACCGCACCACGGTTCTGCCGGTAGAAGTGGCCTATATGAGCGGCGACTTTGCAGTCCTGGAGCAGGGGCTCAGCGGTGGAGAAGCCTTAGTGACGACCCGGTTGGTAACCGTTACTGAGGGTATGCCGGTGCGAATTGCCGGAGACAGTAATCGCCAGCAGCGTCCGCCGATAGATGCGGCTGCCTCTGCAGAACGGCCGCCAAGGCGCGGCCCCGGTGGACCCAATGCTGGGGGCGCAGATGACTGAGCAGAATAGATCCAAAGATAAGGTCGATACCCGCACGGGCGCCATCGCCTGGATGGCGCGCAACCATGTAACCGCCAATTTGTTGATGCTGGTTTTCCTGATCGGTGGTTTGATTTTTTCGACCATCGTTAAAAAGGAAGTTTTCCCGGAGTTCAGCCTGGACACTGTGAGCGTGTCCATTTCCTATCCCGGTGCCAGCCCTGAGGAAGTCGAGCGCGGTGTACTGGTGGCCGCAGAGCAGGCGGTACAGGGCTTGGTAGGGATCAAGGAGATGACCGCGAGGGCCAATGAGGGTAGTGCCTCTTTGACACTGGAGCTGGAAGGCGATGCTGATGCTGCCTTGGTGTACCAGAATATTCAGCAGGCTATCGATTCCGTTACCACTTTCCCCACAGATATTGAGCAGCCCCAGGTCAGTCTGGCTGAGCGCAAACGGGATGTGCTGGACCTCGTATTGCACGGCGATCTTACCGAGCAAAACCTGCGCGCGTTGGCGATGCAGGTTTACGATAAGCTCGAAGCGCACAGCGGTATTACCCAGCTGGAAGCACAGGGTATGCGGGACTTACAAGTGGCGATCGAGATTCGCCGCGATGACCTGCGTCGCTATGGGCTTACCCTGCTGGAAGTGGCAAGCATCGTAGAAAATGCAGCGGTAGATATTCCCAGCGGCAGCGTTAAGTCTGATGCGGGGGAGATATTGGTTCGGGTGACCGAGCGCCGTGATTGGGCTCGTGAGTTCGGCGATATTGTTATTGCCCAGGGCGCTGGTGGCGGTGCTGTTTATTTAAAGGATGTTGCCAATATCAGCGATGCGCTTGAGGAAGAAGCGCGCAATATGGTGTTTAACGGCGAGCCAGCTATCAGCATCAAGATCTACCGGGTGGGCGACCAAACACCAATGAGTGTCAGTGAGGCTGCCCATGAAGTCGTTGATGAGGTCAGGGCAAGCCTGCCTCCGGGGGTGACCCTGACAGTTCGAGATGACGACTCAGAAATTTTCAAAGCGCGTCTGACCCTGCTGCTGAAGAACGGTTTTATTGGGCTCTTATTAGTATTTGTTGTGCTCGGAGCCTTTCTGGAATTGCGGTTGGCTTTTTGGGTAACACTGGGCATTCCTACCAGCTTCCTGGGGGCATTGCTATTCCTGCCTGGGCTGGATATTTCCATCAGTATGGTAAGTATGTTTGCCTTTATTATCGCCCTTGGAATAGTGGTGGATGATGCAATTATTGCCGGTGAGAATATCCACGAGTGGCGACAAAAAGGCTACAGCAATCTGGAGGCTGCCGTTGCCGGTGCCCGGCAGGTATCGGTGCCGCTCACATTTGCGATTCTGACTAATATTGTCGCCTTCCTTCCATTGATGGCCTTACCCGGCTTTATGGGCAAGATCTTTGGTGTGATTCCCTTTGTGGTGGGCTCGGTATTTATTATTTCCTGGGTGGAAGCCCTGTTTATTTTGCCCGGTCACTTGGCCCACTCTCGTCGCGGCTATAAAAGTCGCCGGGCGCGCCGCTTTGCCGCGCGGCAGAAAATGCTGGCGCGGGGATTGGATCGTTTTGTACAGCAGCGATTTAGGCCCTTCCTGGATATATGTATCAAGCACCGCTACACCACTATTGCCGTGGCGGTAGCGGCGCTGTTGGTGGTTGGCGGTTATGCGGCTAGCGGTCGTATGGGCTTCACCTTGATGCCCAGGGTGGAGCGTGACTCCGGTCGCTTTGCCGTTACTTTTCCCACCGGAACGGCTCAATCCCAGCTGGAAAAAGCGCGCTCGCAGATTATTACTGCTGCCGATAAGGTGCTCGAGCAATACGATAAAGAAAAGGTCTTCCTGGGGATTCGCGGTTTGATGGGCGATGATGCGATTATGGTGGACGCTTTCTTTGTTCCCGCAGATGAGCGTCCTTTTTCCACCGGTGAGTTTATTCGCGCCTGGCGCCAGGAAGTGGGACCCATTGCCGGTGCCCTTAGCGCGACAACAGCTTCTGACCGTGGCGGTCCCGGCGCTGGCTCCTCGTTAACCGTGGAGCTTCGCCATACTGACACGGATACCTTGGAGCAAGCTGCGATACGTTTAGGGGATGAGTTGGAGAAATTCCCCAATGTCAGTGATATCGATCCCGGTATTTCCCTCGGTAAGACCCAGTTGGACCTTACGCTGACTGAAACGGCCAAAAGTTTGGGCATGTCTGCGGAGGATATTGGTCGCCAGTTGCGGGCAGCGTTGTACGGGGCTGAGGCCCTGCGCCAACAGCGCGGCCGGGATCAGGTGAAGGTCATGGTGCGTTTGCCAGAGGATGAGCGAGCCAATATCAATGATGTGAATAGCATTATGATCCGGGCCAGCAATGGACTTTGGATGCCCCTGCCAGATCTGGTAAAAATTGATAAAGGGCGCGCCTATGCCACGATTAATCGCCGAGCAGGCCGCAGGGTTACAACAATTACCGCCAATGTGGAGCCCAGTGACCAAGCGACGCTTGTGATTAATGAGCTGAATGAAAGTGTGGTCCCCCAATTGAAAGCTGAATTCCCCGGCTTAAGTGTTTCGTATGAGGGACGCCAAGCGGAGGAGCGAGAGGGATTGGCAAGCCTGGCGATGACCTTTGCCCTTGCAATGGCGGTGCTGTACTTGTTATTGGCAATTCCCTTAAAGAGTTACGTACAGCCGTTGATCGTAATGGTGGCGATACCCTTTGGTGTGATCGGTGCGTTACTTGGTCACTTAGGTATGGGGTATGGACTCAGTATGGTGAGTCTGCTGGGGATGGTAGCACTGGCCGGAGTTGTGATTAACGATACCCTGGTAATGATTGAGTACAGCAATCGCCTTCGAAATGATGGTGCCGATTTGGAAAGTGCTATCAAGGGAGCTGCAGCGCGGCGTTTCCGCCCAATTGTGTTGACCACTGTAACAACTTTCTGCGGCTTGATGCCGATGATCTTTGAAAGCTCGGTGCAAGCGCGTTTTATGATTCCAATGGCGATCTCGCTGGGCTATGGAATACTTGCTGCCACGGCGATTTCATTGTTATTAGTACCCTGTCTCTATTTAATGATGGGTAGAGATATTCCACAGTTATTCGTATGGCTGAAAAACAACTTTATCCGCCTTAGAGGTGAAGGTGTAGTTGTACATAAATAGATTTAAATGCAGTCGGCATTTTGTGCCGACTGCATCTCTTCTCAATGCCACTTCTTTTGTGACCGATTTTTCCCCAGTGGTTTCCGCTTTCCGCTTCTAGCTTCCAGAACGCTCGATCTATTTGTATTCCTCTTCATTCATTGAATTTTCAGTAGCGGAAATGCTGGGCTAGTTCAATGTTATGAAATTTATTCCCGGCATACTTCCCGTTTACCGAATGATTCCTCTGTATTTTCAAATAACATAAAATTTTGACCAAATTTGAAAGACAGCGAGATAGATTGAAAGTTAGTTTTCAGATTTTAATAAGTATAAAAGGTAACGTTCAGTGTGCAGCTCAATAGACGAATTGAAAGTTCAACCCGAAGATGTAAGTCAAGTAGAAATAGCTGCTGTATCATCGGGAGAGACAGTCTGTGATTTAATCGAAAGACAAAGATTAAAGAGTCCCGATAAGGTCGCTATTATTGATGGCGACAAGAAGGTAAGTTTCACTTTCCTAATGAAGCGCGCCAATGGGATTACAGCTGAATTGGTAAGCCGGGGAGTTAAGCCAGGTTCCCTGGTGGGGGTCTGTATGAATCGATCCTGGGAGTTGGTCGCTGCTTTACTTGGTGTGATGCGTGCAGGTTGTGCCTATGTCCCATTAGATCCGCTTTACCCGCAAGAGCGCGTGCGGTATACGCTCGAACATTCCAAAGCTGCGGCAGCAATAGTTGATTGTGATAGTAGTGCAAACTTGTGTCTTGGTGTTAATGAGCTGCTATGGATTGATGAGTTACGAGGGGAGTCGCCGAACTTGCCGCCCGAGCAGGTAAGGCCCGGTGCGAGTGATTTGGCCTACGTAATCTATACGTCGGGTTCTACCGGAAACCCGAAGGGGGTCGCTATTGAGCACCGCAGCCTTATCGCTCTCAGTAAGTCCATGAGCGAGCTATTGAGTAATGATGAGCTTGAAGGTGTGCTAGCTTCGACTTCAGTTTGTTTTGACCCGTCTGTGATGGAGACTATAGGAGCTCTAGCATTGGGTGGCCGGGTTATATTGGCAAAAAATATTTTGGAGTTGCCGCAGTTACCCTCTCTTGCGCAAGTGCGAACTTGTATCACTGTTCCATCAGCAATGCAGGCCTTACTTTCAGTAGAAGAGCTGCCCGGGGGAATCCGTTGCCTGATTTTTGGGGGTGAGGTACTTAAACAGTCCTTGGTTGATCAGATTTATGCAGGGGCGGTTAAACCGAGGATAGTGAATGTATACGGTCCCACAGAGGATACGGTTTATTCTACTTATACTGAGGTTAGCCCTGGTAGCGGTAGTATTACGATAGGGAAGACTCTCCCGAATTCCTGCGCGTATATTTTGGACAGAAATCTGCGACCGGTTTCTCCCGGTAGAGAGGGGGAGCTATATTTGGCGGGTGACAAGCTCGCTAGAGGCTATTTGAATGATGAGCCACTAACCAAGGCGCGATTTATTCAGACAGCTCCCGATACTGGAATAGCGGATCAACGTCTGTATAAAACGGGAGACCTATGCCGATGGACAGAGAATGGGGAAATAGAATATCTGGGGCGTGCTGACTGTCAGGTAAAGATCAGGGGGTATCGTATTGAGTTGGAAGAAGTCGAGTCGACACTTGAGTCGCTAACCGGGGTTAATGCAGCGGCCGCTACTGTAGTTGATGGCGGAGCAGGGCAACAGATACTAGTGGCCTATATTGTCGTTACAGATAAGGCAATTACTGAGGAAACTGTAAAGGCTTTTCTCAATGAGCGTCTTCCAAAATATATGGTTCCCCATTTTGTTCGACATCTACGTGAGTTGCCTCTGCTCCCTAACAATAAGCTCGACCGAAAAAAACTAGCACTCCTCAAAGTCGATTTCAGTGCCTTTGTTGATAATAGTTTTGCCGCAAATGATGATATTAACCAAGGCAGCAAATTACTTGGACACTTCGCAGCTTTATCTGTGGATAGCGAAACAATTATTATGTCAATTATTCAGGGTGAGATGGCTTCTCTTATGAACCACTCAAATCCCGAAAGTGTATTACCAGAGCTAACATTCGATAAGCAGGGATTGGATTCTTTGACGACGTTAGAGTTGGCTAGCCGTCTCAGCCATTGCGCGGGACGTCCGCTTACTGTTCAAGCAATTCAGGATTACCCCACGCCAAAGTTATTGGCTGGCTATATGCTCGACTTGATGGATAGCAAAGTTGATTCTGAATCACCTTGCGTGGCTGTCGGCGCTAAAACCGATCAGCTGGCTCACTTCCAGTCTCAGCTCCAATTGAGTCATCCAAGTTTTCAAGTTGCAAAGGCATCATCCTGGTCTGCTTCCGATAAAAGTAGGTTGTTGCAAGCTGTGATTGCGATGGTTAATAACCAGGAGAGGAATCCTTATAGCAAGGTTTTGCTCACAGGCAGTGGTACTCGGGGCACAGTAACGGATGTTTACAGCGATGATACTCAAGATGCCATTATATGGACTACAAACTTATACCTTGGCTTGAATAGGGATGAGTCAGTTATCGAGCAGGCATCGTCGGCTCTTCGGCACCTCGGTACCGGAATGGGTACTTCTGCAGCGGCATCAGGTCTGACAGACCTCCACCTGCAGTTTGAAGCGGAGTTTGCTGATTTAGTAGGTAAGTCTGGAGCTTGCTTATTTCCAACGGGCTACACAGCCAATGTCGGGGTCGTCGCAGGACTTCTTGGTGAAGATGATGTCGTGGTTATCGATCAGCTTTGCCATGCCTCAATTGTTGATGGAGCTCGCCTCAGTGGGGCCAAAATCAGGACTTTCCAACACAATAGCACTTCTGATCTGGAGTCTGTACTCAAGTCGGAGGTATCCCCTTACCGTACAATTTTAGTGGTACTCGAGGGGGTTTATAGTATGGGGGAAGGGGCTGCACCCGTGGCAGAGATTGTACGCGCAGCAAAGAAATACAATGCCCTCGTTTTGGTTGATGAGGCACATTCGTTTGGTTTTTACGGTGAAAGCGGTGCGGGCATCTGTGCGGCTCAAGGAGTTACAGATCAAGTAGACTTTATAATGACAACTCTTAGCAAGTCGCTTGGTAGTCTCGGTGGCGTTGTTGCTGCGAATAAGGAATATGTTGATCTGCTGAAATCCTCAGCGAGGGCATACATTTTCCAGGCTTCTGTCAGCCCCGCAGATATTGCTGCTGCATTAGCAGCATTGAAGCGCATTAGATCTGACGATGGATTACGCGAGCAATTATGGGATACGACCCGCTATATGCGACAAAGGTTTGAGCGGGCTGGGTACGACCTGGGAACAGGTGATGGGCCAATTATTACGCCCCATTTTAGTGATAAAGATAAGTTATACGGGATAGTACAAGCCCTATATCAGCGCGGTATTCAAACTTCTGCTGTCACCTATCCTATAGTTGAAAGTGGCCGAGGGCGCCTGAGGTTGATTTGTTCCGCGGCTCACACTAGGGAGGATGTTGATAGGACCTTGGAAGCTCTTATTGAGGCTGAAAAAGAGGTTGATGTTCAACCCCAGAAAATAAAAGAGGAAGCTATGGATTTGGGGCAAGCCCTTGCTGAAATTGGTGAGTGGGCAAATACCTTTTCTAACTTCCTAAAGGAATATATCAACCGACAATCCAGCCCTATGCCCAACTTGTGCTTGTCCGTGAGTGTTACTGAACAGTTTGAGCCGGTGAGGATTTTAATTGATGGTGGCAAAGTAACCCTAAGTGATCACTCGGCTGACGACGTTCCTTTTTGCTCATTAACACTAAGAAATCAGAGGTCTGTCATGGCTTTGCGGCTTCACGATGCTCAGTCGCTGCTCGATGGTATTTGTACAGGCAGCTGTACATTAAGTGGTCAGGTTGAGCCATTTATATGGTGGATCGCCCGTATTCTAGATTTAAGTGTGGAGGTAAATAACCCTGTAGACTGTGGATTAGCTAGGGAGCAGGCGATTCATTAACTCATGAGGGGTGAGGTTTAAAGTTATGGGCCTTTCAGCTTACCCTGATGGGCCCATGTCTGGTATTACTGGCAGAGCAAGTCAGTTACTTATTTACCCCGTATTTCACTTTGCTACGCGAGGGAGCTTTCGCCAGCTCCACCGGATTAAAACAAACACTAATATCGATGCAGTTGCTGTAATGTAAAATGGCAAGCGGATATTAACTTCCATAGCCATGCCCCCCGCGAGTGAAATCAAGCTTGCTACCAAGGTGAAGCCTGCAGTAGCTATTCCCATTACCCAACCCTGTTCCGTCTCATCGACACTATTGGCAAATATATTCAAGAGAGCGGGGTAAGCGATCCCAAAGCAAAGGTACGCGAAGAACACACTGAGATAACATAGCCAAATGTGGCTGCTGAATACGAAGACTAGTGCGCTCGCTCCCATTGCTAAGGCGGAAACCATAACTACCAGGGACTTAGTCCAGCGGGACAAAACAGGCTTGACCATATAAAGACTGGAAATTGCCACCGCAATACCCATAGTCAGCATGGCCATACTGGTTGTTAGCAGGCCTGCTTGGAATCTGCTGCTTAAATAATTCGTGATAAATATATAAAAACTGAGATGCACCAGCATGAAACAGAGGTAGGCAGGACAAAGTCGGACAACTCGAGGGCGGTCCTTCAGATGTATAAACTGAGTAAATAGATCCAGAAAACGAAGCCTAAGCTGCATCGGGGCTTGGCGAGTATCGTGATAAAAGGTCAGGATCAAAAACAAAGTAATAGCGACAAGTACCAGAGCAAAGTAAAAGGGCAGCTGGATACTGGCTATGCTCCCCAATAGTTCCCTGTCTGCCAAGACTCCTGCCATAATCGGTCCAGCTACAGCCCCAGCACTCATTCCTGCTACCAATAACCCTAGGTTCTTGGAAGCCTCCAGCTCACTTTGGCTGGCATCAATCATTGCTGCTTGAGCGATAGGCTGGTTTCCCGCAGTAAAGCCGCTGATCACTCGTCCGAGAATAAGAAGCCAAAGGCTATTGCTTATCAAAGAGAGAACAGTGATCGCGTACCCGGCCATAGCTCCCACCAAACACAGTACCATTGCAGTCTTGCGTCCAATACTGTCAGATAGCTTGGCGATATATACAGACCCAACGAACCACGCCAGAAAGAAGCTACCGATCACAACCCCATAGTATAAATGCCGAGTTGATTGTGGTGTATCAGCAGGTAAAAACTGGAATTTTGTCGACATAACCAGTTCATTGATAATCGGAAACAGCAATCCCTGGCCCATCAGATCTACAAAAACTACTGCCAGAAGGGCTAAACGGCACATGATAGACATAAGCACTTCCTCCCCAAGCTTCAGCTTTGCTGCTTAAAGCAAGATAGCAGCTGATGAATAGATTACAGGGCCAGAACTGCACAGCGTAAATTAGATGGGAGTGATAGAGAGGATAGGTTGTTTGGCGCCTTTCTCAGGACGCTCAAATACAGTATTAACTATAAAAGTACAGGAGCTGGCCTGGGAGCAGCAAGGAAAACTAGATGGAGTTCTGTTCTACCCGGATCAAGGAGGTCAATACATGAGTCGCCAGTTCTGGAATCTGAAGAGTGAACGGATACCTTCTCCCGGTTACAGCGCCTTAGCACGAGCAAGCCAAGATACCAGTCATTATTTGATAAATTGCTACAACATCGAGCGTCCCTACCAATACAATGGCGGAGTTCCAACTGGAAAAACAGAAGAAAAAACTTAACTTACTGCCCGACATTAGTTGACCAATACACTATGTAAATCATTTGAGTCGCGGTTTAGCTACTAAGATATAAATTCTAAGTAAGGTTATAGGTTTCCAATAATAAATCCGACGGCTTAAATTTAAGTGCCCGGAGTATACGGTAGTATAAACGGGACACCGATGAGCCATTGACACGAAAGAGGTTGCCTCTACCCTGGATCTTCATAGCCCCCCTCGAAGGTGATATATAAATAGGCATTTATTAACCGATAAGCTCCCTATATCCGGAAGTAATATTTATAAGTATGGATATTTATGGCGCTCTAGCTCCTTAAGTGGTACGACTGTATATGTTTGTGTTGGTTTAGGGGGATCTATTAAACAATTTTGTTATGTTGAGGCTTTGAATAATCCCAAAAGGTGTGTATAAAGCACGGGCGCCAAGTTCTACATAGTGGCAAAACGGAGATTATTTAAAATGAATGACGTAGTTGTGGATAGAGTCAAGGGAGCTGACGAAAAGTTCTGTAGTGACTGTGGGGAAAACATTAAAGAAAGAGCGGAAATTTGTCCTAAATGCGGGGTAAGACAGTCAGCGCGATCTGGGTTGGCTCCAAACGGCAAGAGTAAAGTTGCAGCAGCATTGCTTGCCTTTTTCCTAGGTGGGTTTGGTGTTCATAAATTCTATCTTGGGCAGGTTGGTTTAGGGATTCTATATCTAGTGTTTTTCTGGACATTCATCCCCGCAATTGTAGCCTTTATTGAATTTATCATTCTATTGACTATGAGTGATGAAGCATTCAACCAAAAGTTTGGTAATATTTAGAGTTGCTCTATATATGCAGCGCCGCTATGCGGCGCATGTCTATAAATAAGTTTTCAGTTTTGAAAATACTTAATATTAGCTACATCAAATCTACCCAATCAAATTTTTAATGAGCTGACTGATAGTGTTCATAAGTTATGAGATCGGTTTATTTTGAAAATGCCAATTGGGGTAAAAAATTAAATCGCTATAGATTAAAGTGCATTAACATTCGTCGATCTTCAATTCACAGTGCATGCTACCATTAAATTGTCTATTGGTAGTGGATATGGTAAGGGGCGCTAGGTGTGTGGTTTTTTAATTTAGGAGGCCGACGGAAAGCTATACAGGTTTTCAAAAGGGATTTGAAGCGTAAGCTTTCGGATGACTGGGGAAACAAGAAGAAATACCCTGGGGATAAAGTATCCAAGAGCGTAAAAAAACACTTCCCAAAGTATTGCAAGCATGAAGCTTATGCAATATATATGTGGTCCGGCAAAGATCAATTTGATATATATTGCACGAGTCTTGGTGTGAACCTAAGTTCAATGGATATTAGAAAAGAAATAGAGTCTTCCATTGCTTCTATGAGCAATTCTCATTGGGGGAGAGATGATTATTCTGAGAGCAACTTCTTCGATTCAGGTAACGCAGATTAAATTGAATTCAGGTAATCCTGAACGTGGTTAACGCTATGAATATCAAAAAGATATTAGAGGCTGAGGGTATCGATATAGTAAACATGTTGTCGAAATATATAGGTATAGTTGGATGCTCAGCCGAAGGTGCGGCCCTAAGTTACAAAACGATATGTACTGAGAGTCCTAAAACTTTTAGGGGTCTATAGACACCCTGAGGTTTCTATGTTTACTCATTCCTTAGGGAATTATGTGGATAGACTAAGTGCTCACGATTTAATGGGGATTGCTGAGCTAATGCTGCCCTCTGCTAAAAAGCTCAAGGCGCTGATTTCTTAACCTGCCCAGACTGTGATACGGTTATACTTGGGTGTACCGAAATTCCTTTAATTATTAATAATTCAAACTCTGCTCTTCCGACATTAAATTCAAATTATTTGTTGGCTAAGACCGTCATTAGGGAAGCTGCCGAAAACACCTGGTATTTTTAGCTTGCGGTAGAAAGTAATAGCTGAGTCTTTTTCTATGTAGAGTTGGGGATCTGGAGACACTCACCAATGGAGGTTTAGAAAGCAGCAAAGCTTTAGAAAATAGCTTCTCACATGCTAAAAAGCTTTGCTGCTGCTTATGACTATATTCAGCAATATCACAATATTTTAAGAACTGGGAAAACAATGCTGTATGCACCGGTCGGGAATCGAGGCCTAAATTGTTCTTTCTCTAAGAGAGATAATAGCAATTAAACATTATTTTACTACTTGTTTCAGTACGCCAAAGTAATTTCCGGCCATCTCCACATCATTATAATACCCACGCACTTTAAGAAATTTATGTAGCGCTTTTAGGTTGTAGGTAGGGACAGCCATAAATGCATGATGTTCACAGTGGTAGCTTAGTCCATCGGTGGGACTGACAAATAATAAGCCTAAAAGCCCCCTGGGAATGGATCGTGTATTATATTTTGGTTCCAAGTGATATAGGTCTTTGACCCCAGCGTGCTCGGCAATTTGACGCATACGTATAATAGCCATATACACAGTCAGGTAGGCAATTACCCACAAAGCATACAGTTGAGGAAATCCGGAGGCCCACAATATGGCAAACATGATGCCATTAACAAAAAGGCCGCGTGTAAGCTGGTAATTTGTCCGTTTATTTCGACTTAATAGATCTCGTCCGCTCAAAAATAAATATAGATTCGCCTTTAAACCTGTAATTCCCAAAAAATCCCGAGTAAATTTTCTGAACAGACTTTTCTTACTTACCGGGTAGTCCTTATAGTTCTTTAGGTCTGGGTCTTGATCGGTGCCAGCATTTCGGTGATGTTTTAGATGGCTTTTAATGTAGGTCTCACCATCCATTAGCAAAAAAGGAGAAGATAACCACTTTGCAACAAAATTATTGTAGGAGCGTGTTGCAAAAAGTGTTTTATGACCGGCTTCGTGCATGATCGCTGCCAACGCCTGTTGTCTTCCCGCAAGCAAGAAGATAGCTGCGATATAAGTAGACCAGTGGGGTAGCAATGCCGAAATTAAAAAAATTCCTGAAATTTCAAGCCATGTCCTTGAAACAATCCATAAAGCTTTGGTGTCACTACGCTGGAGAAAAGGCTTGAGTTCTTCTTTGCTAATAGGAACATTCATTGTGTAGCACCTTGTCGTGATTATTCGTCAACACCTAACGTCTTCAATTGATCTAGCCAAATTTTCCGACCAACGCGATCGTATTTGTGCACGATATTTCTCAACTGTTGATACCTATTTTGAGGTCTAATATTTCTCGGCAATAGAGGATCAACCGCTAGTCGATGGATAGCCTCACCACCTAAGCGACATGTCTCATACAATGTTGCGCAAACAGGTTTCCCTGAAAGAGCTTTTAGGCTATCTTCAAGAGTTTGTACAAGAGCTTCATATTCGCTATCGAGCTTCTCAACATCCCATAACTGATGAGCCCAATGGGAGGCCAGTAAATCTGGTACTTCCTGTAGTACAAAGCAATACGCACCTTCTTCGAGGCCAAGAGTTTCCAGTTCTACAGTTATTTCAGAATGAGCTAGCTTCAAATTATTAGGGCGTACCCACAATTGGTCTAGCCCAGCGGCAAAGCCATACCATTCGAGAACCATCAATGACTTCTTTCGAGTAGTACGTGATACTCCTTTGGGCAAGTGACAAGTGATCCAACTGTGATCCCAACTTTCGTAGTGAAAGGTATTTTGTTGCCAGCGATTAATAAAAGCTCGTTTCGCTAAAGCTTTTTCCGTTAAGCGGTACATGCCGCGCCCATCATGAGTAATCAGATCGCTTCCAACCAATCTATTTAACGTTACGCGAAGATTATTGGTGGAAATGTCAAATGCGTCAGATATGAACCCTAGCTGACTAGTTGAAAGCTCATGGCGCCTATTTACACCCATTAAGTCCAGTAGGACATTTTTGGGGGTAGGCTCATACGTATACTGATACATAATGATTTTAACGATCAAATCCCTGACGCGTGTTTAACTACATATTACAGACTCGAACACAACATGCAAGGTATCGTAATCTTTGCGACCTCTAAAAGGCGCCTGGATCAACGATAATAACTATCCCCGGTTGACTGGTATCGTTGCCTATTTGAGAGTTTCTTGTAATAGAGCGGTGATTTGGCGCTTTTCTCTCCCTTGGGGAGCTGGTCGGCTGGTTAGAAAAAGGGCTATATATGCTGCATTTTAACTTATACGAGATAAGCAAAGAATGCTTTTCGTTCGGCTTGTATGAGCCACGAGAGTGGCTTCTGGGTATAGGTTGAGTGCTGTTAGAAATGACTTGGAAAGTACGCTACCTCGGAATATTAGATCTCAACCCCGCCTCTGTGTGCGAATAGGTAGACTGATAAAAGTCGCCATCTTCATAGCATTATTTCTCCAATATTTGCGGCTAAGGTGAAGGAGGCCTGCTAGGGATAATAGGCTTTAGTAGGTATGTATCTTGCTTGTATGACAATTTTAGAGGGGGCATCTAGTTGCCTATCAAAACGGATAGCTGGTCGAGCGTAAGAATTTACTGAAATAAACTTTGAGAAGAGCGGGTCAAGATCGTAATGGGTCCGAAAAAAATTTCTATTAGCCACTCGTTTCAATTGTTGTCTGTTTATTGAGTGTACCCCTAAATTGTTGGTAGGCTTAAGTGGGTATCTATAAAACAGATAATAAATATTGGTCCTGGCCACTCAAAGGCAAAGCCATCTTCAATTGTAGGCTTTAGATAAAGCTTTAGCCCCGAGTGACTATCTAATATACTGAAAGCTTTTATGCCTTGGCTAATCGCTCAATGCGGTAGGGGTTATAATTTTGCAGGTGTCTCAATTATGAGTGAAATAGTAAAATTTGGAGCTATTATATATGCAAAGGATATACAGGCTCTCTCCGAATTTTATTTAAAGATGTTTGACCTATCTGTGCTGCATAAAACAGATAAGCTGGTTAGTATAGGTGGGGGAGGGTTTAATGTTGTTGTACATGCCCCGCCTGAGGAAATTCCGGAGCGGAAATTTAATGCTGTTAAATTGTATATTGCAGTTGAAAGTCTTAATACTGCAAAGAGTAAAGCGGAGGGGTTGGGCGGTAAGGCTTTGAAAGGCGAATGGTCAAATTCAATTTTTAAAGTGTGTAATATAGCGGATCCTGAAGGCAATCATATTCAGCTTAGAGAATTCCTGCAGTAGTGATAGGATAGGTTTCCCCTGAGATCTAAGTAAGGCGTAGCTTTAACTTTTGGTAAATTAATAGGAGAATGTTATTGTTGTTTGAAGGCTGGAGCCTTAGAAAATTATGAATATTATTTGACTGGGTTTATGTTTATTGAGGATAGCCATTTCCTCTCAAGGCTTAGTCTTAATGTACGGCCCAGCAATACGTCGGGCAATATCATTTTGGGGTTTAGATGGAATCGTTGTTAAAGGAATTAGTTTTTTTATCTTGTGATGCTCTCAAGGAGGAGGATCATTATCTTCGTGAGTCACTTTCTAATAATCAATGCTACTCATGCGATAAGACTGGGATTCTGAGTATAAACAATGAACGATACTATCAGTTTATAATTGCAAGGTACCTGTTTAGACACTTTTCCAGAAGGATTCAGGTAGAGTATGACCTCATTGATCTTGTTGTATTTAGGGAAGATCTCCCCTCGAAAGTAGAGGTTGCCGTGGAAATGAAGCGTTGGATGAGTTCAACAGGCAGTCCAGAAATACCAGGAATCAGAAGTGACTTTGATAAATTAAGAAAATGCGACTCATTAAAGACATTGGTTTTAATATTTTCCTCAAATCCTAAGAATGTATCAATCAAAGGTAATATTCAGTATCTCTCAAATAAAATAGATAGAGATTTAGATCCTGATCTATGGGTGTATGAATCATTTGATACAGTAGGTGGGAATGGTGCAGAAAATGTATTTTGGGTGGCAGGTTATGATCCTTTCAGTCACTCAAAATGATCGGTAGTAGGATAAGATCATTACGTATCATATCACCTATAAATCTAGACTCTTGTAAAAGTAAATAATAAGCCACTCTAGCCCCCCCCCCCCAATCGTTTCGGCAGTGAGGATATAGCCTATCCTGCAGTGATGATGTATGCAGTAGTAGAAATAAGTGAAACTGTAGGTATATAAACTATCAGCTATCCAAAAGACGCATCTAAATCAATTGCAAAATTAAAAATTTCAGGTGTAAGGGATAGTCCTCAGTATTCGAGGCCTCTGGAGTATTTGAGAAAATGCACTAGTATGGATAGTCATCAACCACTTAAACAATAAAAGGGGAAGTTAAAGTGGAGGTCAATTCAGATAAGTTACCCGTACATTCTGAACTTAAGAGGGCTCTCAGAGAAGTTATCAGTCAAGGAAACGGTGGATTTAATCTCAATATGTGGGCTACCGTAGTTGATAGAGATGGAGTCGTAAAAGCGGTTGTATTCTCGGGTAAAGATAGAGGAGATCAATGGCCTGGGAGCCGAGTCATTTCTGCACAAAAAGCAAATACAGCAAATTCATTCAGCCTTCCAGGTTTATCACTTTCTACAGCCAATCTGTTTTCAGCGGTTCAACCAGGCGGTAGTTTGTACGGTTTGCAGCATAGCAATCCAGTTGATACTAGCGTAGCTTATGGTGGCTCATCAAGTGAATTTGGCACAGAGAGCGACCCTATGATTGGTAAGAAGATTGGTGGGGTTAACGTATTTGGTGGCGGTTTAGCATTGTACAGTGAAGCTGGAGAGCTTCTTGGTGCTGTTGGGCTAAGTGGTGACAGTTCTTGTGCAGACCATAATATCGCATGGAAACTTCGGCATAAGCTCAATTTGGACTATGTTCCTGCTGGCGTCAGTCCAAGCAACGATGACAACATTGTCAACGATATTGTCGATGATGTCAGTTCAAGTGGCTGGGGGCATCCCATATGCTCGACTGAGGCTGCTGATATAGCTGCAGGTTTTTCTAAAACTCATCCGGTTAGATCTAGATGAAAATGACCAAACACGATGCTGTAAACTTATATTTCTGGTGAAATTTTTCAAGTTAACCTATTTATTTACGATTCTTTTGAAAATAGTTTTTTCAGGTAAAACATTTAGACAGTATAACTACATTAGTGGTGAGTGCGGCAGCGCTTGGCACCAATGTGTTTCTGAAGTAGTTAGTAAGGGTGTCCAGAATTGCCGGAGTTTGATGTCAATAATTTGAGATATTCCTTCGATAAATACACCAGATCTTACAGAAGCTTATATTGACTCAAGTTCCGCTAATAAGAAGGATGGAATCATATTGGAAAGCTGGTAACCGATGATAATAGTGAAAGTTCTATCTTTATACTTACTCAGGAGCTGCGAGAGGGGAGGTATGGTGATTATGAATGTGTTCTTTTGTTACATAAAGATAAGCTTGTTCTTGAATATTATTATAAAAAGGGCTGAATCAACTATAACTTGTTTTATAGCCTGGCCTGGACAGACTTATATTTTGGTAACGCAATAATGGAGACGGAGTACTGCCTACAAAAGGGGGGCTAACTTTTCGCTCTGAGGTAGTTAATTGTTACATTTGAATAAAATGGCAGAAGATATGTATTGGCTTATTAGTGGCTTTGTTGCGATATCTAATAAATTAATACTGGTGAAGTTGTTTAAAGTCCTCCGTGGTGATACTAACTTTAACTTCACACTTTTGATCTCAAGTTATATGGTTGAGATATTCCTCCAAGTACTAGAATTTTAGCTTTACACAAATTCTCTCTTCAATCAATTGTCTAGTAAGCTTATATATTTATCGGGGTAGCTTTCCTGGATTGCTATCTTTATTATGTCGAAGATAGCAAAGAGAATTGGATAATATGTACATCGATCAACCTGCTAGCTTTATATTGGCTAGAGGCGAACATCTACTTGGTATGAACTAGCGGATGTATCGTACATAAATCGATTAATGTAAGTGAAACGCTTCCGCCATACGGAGTGGTGATTTTGGGTTTATATTCTGTAAAACTCTTCTTCTATTACTTTATCTATCTCAGTAGATCAATATCTCTTCGTCTAATTGGGTGCCCTAAGCCTGTAGCTCTTTGCTGATAATGAAGCTTTAAAGGGCTACACCCCCTTAAATGAGCATGGCTTCTTATACTTCATTTCGACAGCTTTCTGTTCACGATATTGCCCGAGCAAAGAGGTGGCTATTCCTGCCATAATGATGACTCCCCCAATGATTTGAGCAAAGTTGGGGACCTCTTGCAAGATAAGAAAGGCGAAGAAGGTACCAGCAACCGGAGTGATGGCTGTCGCGATGGAGATATCAGCAGAGCTTGCACCTCCTTGAAGACCTTTAAACCATGTGATCTGCCCAAAAACGATAATGATTGCTCCGTATACAAGCATCCATACCCAGAGGAAAGGGGAAAAAAGGTCGTCAAAGTGGTTAGGGCCAAATACAGAGAGAACAATAATCGAAAAGAGGATCACTCCTGCAAGCATACGGAAAACTGAAAATACACCAATAGGAACACGATCAAGTAGTTTCCGGCTCACTTGAACGGCAATCACCCCTAAAAGTGTTGCTACCGCCGTTAAAATCTCTCCAGCTTTGGGGAGGGTTTGTAGAAATTGGTTCACAGCTGGATTTCCAACATCCAGCATTTTCATTGTCATCTGATTTTCCATTGGGGGTTGATTCAGAGCGAAAATAGCAATAACACCTACGGTTACAATAAGTGCACCGACTATCGAGAACCCTGTAGGCCTCTCCCGGAACATTACATAAGCTAGTAGTAGTCCTAAGGGTGCATCTAGGGTTGAGATTAAAACTACATTGGTTACCTCTGTAATCATTAGGGCAATAAAGAAGAATGCGGGAGCAAGAACTCCAGACATTAAAATGAGTACAAACATGTAAAACCAGTCTTTAAAGGGGTACTGCTTTAGAAGGTCGAGACGCCAATCTTTTCTATAAATGATAAGAAGAGTTATACCCGCCAGAAGATTTCCAGCGAATAAGAGGTTACAGAAGGAAATTGGATTGTGCCCATGAATGGGATAGTGGGCTCCAAGCTCGCCTATTTTAGCAACGACAGAGTTGGATGCGGCAAAAATAAGAATAGAAATCCACAACCAAAATCGAGTACTTTTTACGGCGGGTTGTTTTTCCATTTGATATCCCTTGGTCGCTGCGGCATGTTCCAGTAAATTAAATTCTTCCCGGGTTAAGCATGCCCTACTATTTGGTAACGGTGAGTGGCTTTGTCTGATGTGGACTAGTGTAGACCAATTCTAATAACTGATAGTGCTCAAAAGAAGAATGTCTATCCATGTGAAAATACTGCATCGAATGCTTCTCAGTGTGTTAAAGCCATTCTTACTTATGTTTATGAGGTGGAAAGATTATTCCGGAATTTTGTGAGAAATATGTGATTATGAGATTTGTAGTACTGGAGGAGGGTGGAATAGTCTCTTACTACTGGGGTGGAAGGAAAGAATACACCGCACTCGAGACACGCTGTGAATACATCCCTGTAAGCTCCTCATCGGTATCCATGCCTCATAGGGTCCCAAGCGCGGTGTATTCTTCCCTTCTCCCTTTTTAGTAACTTGTGTTTCTATAAGTGGAACTCCCTATGACAGTCCACTATATTTTAAATTAAATGTTCATGGCTATGAACTTACACCTTCTCAACACGTATAATGTAATGGGCTCTATGAGCGGCTATAAGGTAGAGAAGAATAAAGCCAAAGCTAACTGTATATTAAGATCGAGATTCTCAATATATAGCACAAGGATATTCTTCTAATATATAAAAATTAATATTGGCGATATAAGGTGGGTTGGCTGTTCGCCAATTTTTCTGGTTTTCCACTTTGGTTGTTAGTATTTGAAGTATGTTCTCGAGTGTTCAGGGTTGTATGTTTCTGAGAAGTTGCAAATTCTGATTATTGCAAAGCAAGGATTACGCTAATGCTGATAGCAATTCAGTGTGCATCTGTTATGCCTGCGTATCTATATATTTTATTTAACTGCTCTTGGTAAGTCCTAACTTATTGGCGATTAGATAATCTAAGCTAAATCGACCTGGGCCAGTAGCCATTAACCAAATAAATAAAATAATATATAAGACTTGAGGTAGATAAAGAAACCAGCTCATCCAATCCAGTGGCCCAATACCTTTAGGAATAACATGTTCAATTTCGACCGTAGCGATAGCAACAATCATTGTAATCGTCAATACAATTGCGACAGGTGTTGACAAGAGTCCAACAAACAATAACAGTCCACCAAAAAATTCTATACTAGCTAAAACTATCGCCATAAATTCATGGAAAGGCATTCCTATTTCATTCATCAAATTTATAAGATCTTCATGTTTTTTGGGATCGAATAGTTTGTTATATCCAGACACTGAAAAAAATAGCCCCAGAGATAGGCGTGCAACTAAAATGGGTATCCATTCCCAGCTGCGATCACCAATTAGTAGTTTTTTAATTAAAGGAGAGAGTTGTGTAAACATATATGTCCTCTTACATCCTAATTGTGAGTGCTCAGTTAAGAAGCTTCTGCACTTGAATATCTGTTTTACATTCTGTGGGTAATATTGTGTCGATATAAAATTCGTGAGCCTCGTAATTGTGCCTAAAATAATTATCAGGAAGTTAACATTTCAGATGTATGTGTAATGAGTGTTACGGGTGATTCATCGGCCAAAGGTGGAATATGTACTGATAACTTCTAATGGCCAGTCCAGCTAGATACCCATATTTGAACCAGGCTGAGATAGAACCACCTAAAAGCAGGGTAGACACGTAATGACTCATTAACCCTCAAACATCTTAGTCCAGCTAGATGTCGGGGCAAGTCAAATTGAATACTGACCTTTGAAATTGCGCCATATGATAGGCGGCGAACAGTTTGATAGCTCTCCTTTAAGTCTCCACGCAAGAGTACCTTGCGTGCTGTTTCTTCCTTCTTACGGTTAGGTTTCGCCTGAAAATGAGGATGATAATGGCGTCGGAAAATCTGGGGGAAGTTGTAATAAAAAAGACATGTTAGTGATGAGGAACATACAATGAAAACATACGCCGATACCTTTGATGTAGGTTCGCCAATTCAAAGAAACTCAAGCGGCTCTGAATTAAAGAGCTCGCTTGCCCTTGTCGTGTCATTAATGACTTTCATTGATAACTACTGATGCGCACATGGGCCCTGCACAGCAACACTAAGGGGTTTGGTGATAGAGGCGTCAATTTTGCTTGACTTCCATTCGAGTTGGTTGTAGCGCTGGAGCATTCGTACCAATGTACAGGCCCCTTCTGAGTTACTGTTTTAAGGGCACATGCTTGCTAGTGATCGCCAAGTAGTGGATGAAGATGTCATGGCGGTAACTAGCTCTTTGTAGTGGGGCAGGTCGGTGGGCGATATGGCAAGAAGGTAGGAGCTAAATAAGCGATGAAAGTCTTCTTTGGTGGCAGAATTATGAAGTCTTGAACACAAAATTTCTCTTAATCATGGCCTAATCAAGCTACAATGTGGCGTTCTAAAGGTAGTTGGCACATGGAGGCTGGTTTTGTTCCTATTTGTATCTCACCAAATACAATAGATAACCAGGCCATGCAACGGATCGGTCTAGTGAGATCGGCGATAATGTATTGTGTAGAGTTCAGAGGATTATGAGTAGTAAATTGATTGTAATGGCCATATTCATGGCTGTATGCGGGGTAGGGTGTGCTAGCCAAGAGGATCTGCTTAATGCCGAGCTTTGGTCCGGTGATCCATATGTAAATATTCCTAGTAGCGGTGGAGCTACCCAGGATTTAGGAAAAACGCCTCGAGCTAAAATGCTGGAGCAACGAGAGACTGATTTACAGGGAAAGAGTAAATTGTCAAAAGATCAAGTCCTTAATCATTTAATTTTGGGTGAAGATGGGAAGATCAATTTTTAGCTTAATTCCAGTAACACTCAAAGTGTGGGGCCTCCTGTAATTCCGGTACAAGACCATTGAAGTCATTTCGGCCACAAAAAACTGGGCTCCACAAGACAGGCTACACGTTGGACTGGTAGCGATTTGCAGTGGCAGTAGCTTTAGGGGAATTGGGTGGCGCTTGGTGAGTTCCTGTTGAGCTTGCCCCTGCTAATTGGGCAGAAGTAATAAATTTTGAGCCTGAGTCTCTTCATGGAAGGGCAATACTACTTGCGTATGGGGCGAGAGCCATACAAAGAGAGACTTTAATATCGTATTTTAACCAAATGATTACCCGGGGTAGCCGACAATCGAACCATAAAGTACGGCGGTACCAGCTGGCCGGCCTGCTAGGATATAGATCTTATTCTAGCTATCTACATCGCTTTTACTGAGCCTACGATATTTTTTACCTGTGGCTGGTTATGCTGAAGTCAGCACGATAATCATGGCCTAACATTTCTTGCCACTTCCTGCTTCTCATTCCTTTTAGGCCTCTTCACCGTGGGTGGGGATAGGCTTGAGGGATGAGTGCTTATCTTTACTTTTAGTCTTTCACCGAATTTGATCCGGTTTCGCTAATCTGGTATGCGGGGGGGGGGCAGCTAGTTTACAGTCTTCTGGTTCTAAGTGGTACGTAAGCACTAATTATTGAGAAGGCTTTGTAAGGAGCTCCTTGGGTTAACTGTGAGTCGCTAGTAACAATAAAAGGATACTAATTTGGAGGAGGTAAGTGACTCGCAGTATCAAAAAAAGTTTCCGGTTTTAAGCGTAGCCTCCTTTACCGCAAGTTTTCTATCGTTCTACTTTGTGTGATTCTCACTTCACTGATTCCTCGCTACTCACAAAGAGTGAACCCTTCGATCCTGTTGCTCATGAAATATTGTATTTAGGTTGGTATATTTTATTTTGTATCCAACCCCTTTTGGTTTTCTCGAGAAAATTCGCCATCCATAGGAAGCCTGGGTACGTGAGTGTTTTGCTCTTTGTTTTAGATGGTTAGTGGTATTGAGATGATGCCTGGAATTATGGATTTTCCAAATCCGCTGAAGCAAAGTCTATTTTGAGAAATTTTACACAAAATTATTTTCTTTGCTGTATTCTATATCTTGGGAGTGATTTATAGGTGTAGCTTGTACTCGCATAAGTACTTTATGTTTTTTGCTTCTTTAAGAATGATTCCTGCTTCTGCAATTAGAATTCCCTTTTGCCCCATAACTCCCATTGATGGGAGTGCATTTACTCTTCTATGCACATATGGACCGCTACTTATACCAGTCATTATTGATCGGCTGAAGTTTGAAGTCGTACATCCAGTTCTAAAGAGGGCGATTCCGATATGTTTGGTCACACAAGTTATTTTCACAGTGGTTTTACCAACAACAGGTATAGGGGAGGCAATATTCACGCTTACGTAACGGGGTGCATCGCCGGATATAGCTAGTAGTGGGTATCGAGTGAGGCGGCGATAATCAAGCAGGCCAGGTTGGTCATCTCCATGGAACTATGCCAAACGGTTTGCGTTGCTACCAGTAATGAATCGTTCGCTGATAGTGGGAAACTTCTATAGGATTTGGTGCTCTGTTGGATTCCCTTTCTGGAATTGCCTGCTATCAACGTCCTCTATAAATTACTTTTAGTCCATATTACTAAAAAGGGAGAAGGAAAGAATACACCGCGCTTGGGACCCTATGAGGCATGGATGCCGATTAGGAGCTTACAGGGATGTATTCACAGCGTGTCTCGAGTGCGGTGTATTCTTTCCTTCCACCCCAGTAGTAAGTGCGCACTTAAATCTTTGTTCTGTGGGACGGTCAGTCTTTTGGTGCATAGATGCCTAACTTTACTTGGTTGCCATTCACCTCAGGAGGCTCAATCTAGTTGTTTTCTAGCGGCACGCAAGATATGAGTGGCCACTCAGTGGAGGGGAGGCTTGGGAATTGATTCTTAGGGGTGGAATAGGCGGGGGTGTGGAGAAGATTGGATTAGTGGGCTTTAGAATTATTGAGAAGCGTGATATATAGATGCTGCTTTTCAGCGAACTGTTATATTTATAGAAGTAGGTTAAGGAGCCTTATTTTGGACGGAAATATCTATGAGCAACCCTCATCTGAACTTGAGCGAAATTTGGTCTTTTGTAGGGATTGCGGTTCCCAGATTTCAAGAACGGCATCTACTTGCCCAAGTTGCGGAGTGGCTCAGCAGATAGGTGGTAAGGGGAAAGTGGCTGCTGGACTGTTGGCAATATTTTTAGGCGGTTTTGGTCTTCATAGATTTTATCTGGGCCAATGGTGGGGATTGTTCTATCTTCTGTTCTGCTGGACAGGAATTCCTGGATTAATCGCTTTTATCGAAGGTATTGTGTTCTTATGCACATCTAACGAGAAGTGGTTTGACAAGTATGGAAATAAAAAGGGTGGTTCGGCATTAGTTTTGGTACTTGTACTCTTCTTTTTAATAATTCCTGTAATTGGAATATTGGCTGCCATTTCAATTCCGGCATATCAAGACTACGTTACTCGTGCTCAACAACACCAATTGGAATCCCGATAAGTTTATAATAACTTAGTGGCGGCCCTTTCTAAGAAGGGGCGTCATTAAGACGTTATGGAGAATATAAATAAGTTTAGAGCTTCGGATGCTGCTTTATACTTGTTGTGGGCCGCGTTAGTGGTTTTGTGAAATTGAGCGCATAGGGTAATCTTATATGCGGTTCTGAAGTGTCGGCATTCCCCAAAATCTCTAACTAATATACGTTGGGTTTACAATTTTGCTAAAGAAAGAGCCTTCTCGGAAAGACAAAGATTGCCGATATTCAAGCGTCTACTTCGTTCGTTTTTATCGCAGGATTTTAGGCTGTATCGTGATAATCAAAAATTGATATAACATTCAATCTTGCTGGGTGTAACCGCGATAGAGCTAGAATTATATTGCTACTATGGAGGGATGATGAATTTTGGAATTATAGAAAAATGGGATATATAGACATCGTTTTTGAACTAACAATTAACTTCCTCAAGGGATAAAAAGTTGGACGTCAAGATTCGCAATGAGAGTAGCCGAGATATTGAGCTAATCCACCGAGTTATAGAATTAGCTTTTCGGGAAGCTCCGTATACTGATCACACTGAGCAATTTATTGTGAGGGCTCTTCGCCGGGCTGGTGCGCTATTTTTGTCTCAAGTGGCTGAATTAGATGGAGAAATTTTGGGTCATCTTGCTATTTCTCCAGTCAATATTTCTGATGATTCAACTAGCTGGTATGGGCTTGGGCCGATCTCGGTATTGCCTGCGCATCAAGGTGAGGGGGTTGGTTCAAAACTAGTGGAAAAAGCCCTTGCGGACCTCAAAGAGCAGGGGGCTGCGGGTTGTGTCGTACTAGGGGACCCCAATTACTATGGGCGGTTTGGCTTTAAGGTTGTCGAGGGGTTGGTTTTGCCAGGGGTTCCTGCAGAGTACTTCCAGGCGCTGTCGTTTAACCGTAATTTTCCGCAAGGAGAGGTTGCGTACCATGAGGCATTCTCGACCCAAGGATAGCGATCGCTTAATTGGCGTTGATTTTCCAACTCTTTGCAGTTCCAAATTGGTTAAGTGAATAAGCAATGAAGTCAGTCTTTATAATCCTATTGATGTTATGCTCTCAAGTGGCGCACTCTTGCGAGTTTCTCTTTGGGACTTGGAAGTCCTCGATGAAAGAAAGCTATGATTACGCATCCCAAAATCCAAAAGTCGAGCGCAAGCAATTAGACTTTGTCAAATACGCTTTTGGCCATATGATAATTACATATTCGGAAGACTTTCTAGAGGTGCATGAAACTGAAAATATAGAAGTGGTAATAGAAGGGAAAAGCTACCCTTTTGCTTTTTCAGGGGATGTATCAGGCATAAATTACAAAACGTGTACAAGTAACTTAATCGAAGTTGAATACGAGAAATTTGGCAAAATAGATACTTACCAACTTACAGTGGTTAATGAGAACCTGTATTGGGTAAAGCTAGAGAGTGAAATTGGCCGTGAATATTTTCATAGAGTCAAGTAATCACTTAACAGGTTTAGGGGGCGGTAGCTTTACTAATACTGTTGATCACGCTCTTCTTTATACCTTGGTGATCGAAGTATTTCATTTCGAACAAGCTAATCAAAACACGACCTTTAGTAAGTATTGAGGGTAAGGTGTGTAATGCAAACCTGATCACTTACTACTGATTAACGGCTTGGTCCATTGAACTCTGGGTGTTAGGTGATGTATCCAACTGAGTATTAAATGAATGCGTCAATTAGGATCTTCAGTTGTTTTTCACTAGATTTGAATTGTCGGGGGTTAATACGGTAATCACGGCCTATTTAATCTGGGCGGGACTCTATTTGGCTAACGGTTCTGTATTACCTTCCGTATTGGAGAATCCATCCCGGGCTGCTTCTCTGTAGGCTTTTCGTATTTTTCTTTGTGTATATAGATGGTTCCCATTCGGCGAGGGGGTACGGATGCTCATCGTACTTTTATTCAGTGGGTGCCCAGGATTGCAATTTGTGTCTTACTTCAGTAGCCAGTAGCGGGATTTCCAAGTCGTGAACCTCTAAAGCCAAATCAACACAAGAAGTTCACGATAACCAGCCCAGGTAGCCTTAGATCCGTGGCAGCCACATTCCCATCGTAGCAGCAAAAATACCAATGGCCATAAACACGGTCAGCGGCACTAATGTACTGACAAACGCAATCTGGGTACCTTGTGCGGCTCCACGCTTTTGACAGTGAAAATACCATTCCAGCATGGCCAGTGGGAGCAGGTATTGGCCGAAGCCCAGGGCATATAGGAAAGGCCCGGTAAAGGATTTCCAGTCAATCCCCCAGCCGCCGGTTAGCATTGCCCAGCCCATCAAGGCTACACGAAAAAACCACACTGCACTTGCTGCCATAAAAAGGCGCAAGGCCCAGCGGCGGTGCTCAGCAATGCGTCTGGCCATCGCAGTCTGCACTGCCAGAAAAGCAAAAAACAGAATCAGTATGCCGTCCATCGTAATGCTGATCTGCGACACCAGATTGCCAAAGGTGTGCCGCGTCCAGGTCATGTAGAGCCCCGCAATACTGGCGATGACAGCGGTCAGTAGATAGCTGCGTCCCAGCCAGCGGTGGAAGTTAGGGGCATGGCGCCGCACCGAAGGGATTAGCTGAAGTGGACCACCGCCGATGACAATCGCGGCCAATAGCACGTGGCTTACCGAAGCCAGGTTGCCTAATATATCTCCCTCGCGGAAGCCTGCCGGCAGGTGTAGCCCTTTCAAGCCGTGCACTCCTGATTCGGCAATGGGTGGGTAGAAGACGGCCAGGATATAGGCAAAGAAGATCGCATGGCCGATAGCCGCGATGCAGAACCAGGTTTTTACCGACAGGTTAACTGCCCGCCGGGTATCGAATGGTCGCGGTAGTGTTTGGCTGAGTACAGCGTCGTTCATGGGGTTCTCCAGGCGATTATGGTCCGTATTGGGTCTGAGTATGCTTGCCGAACATGTTCTGCTTTTTCAGACCTACGCACATCGGCCGCAGGCAGGAATCGAACTCCCCCAAAGGGTGGAGAGTTTGCCGCTTCCGTCTCCCCGGAAAGTCCCATGACAGCTGGTTGCACCTGGTTTAGCATGCGGAAATGAAATCTTCGTCCCTAAATATGCCTGAGCCGAATCCGCCCAATGCCAGCACGGAACTGCCCAAGCTCCCTATGTGGCGGCCCTTACGTGGGCCGTTTGAGCGATGGCCGCACCTGACCGACCTGCTTATTGCGTTGCTTATGTTCTTGCTAACGCTACTGATGTGGTCGCGCAACGGCTCGCCCGGAGTGCTATCCATGCAGAGCCTGTCGGATGTTATTACTTTCCAGTGTGCATTCGTTGGCTCCTTCGCTCTGTTGTGGCGTCGCACCCACCCTTGGCAGGTACAGGCCGTTATTCTCGGCGCAACAATATTGCTGGAGCTGGGTTTGCCGGCAGATGGCATCGTGGCTATGGCGATTTCGCTGTATAGCCTCGGTCGTTACGAGGCCAATACCCGGGCCAGCTTTTTTGGCGTTATCGCGACGCTGGTTTTTGTGGCGCTTGACCAGGGTATTCCGGTTCAGCCAACTGCAGCAGGCACAGTAACGGTGATGCTGGTATGGGCGCTGTGGTATATCGGCCGCCGGCTGCGCTTTCGCGGCGAATATCTGCGATTGTTGGAAGAGAGAGCCAAGTATTTAGAGCGCGAACGCAATGCCGAATCCGAGCGTGCAGTCGCGGCTGAGCGCACTCGAATCGCCCGTGAAATGCATGATGTGGTAGCCCACCAAGTGAGTCTTATGACTGTGCAGGCCGGTGCCGCCAGGGCTATCAGCCGCAATAACCCGCAAGCTGCCAGTGAGGCTATGGCTTCTGTAGAGGAGGCTGGCCGTCAGGCCATGACGGAAATGCGTCATTTACTCGGTGTACTGCGACCGACTAATAACGACACTGCACTCACTCCGCAACCAGATCTCAACGATTTGCCAGCTCTGATTGAAAAGGTCCGACGGGTGTTAACCCTGGTTGACTACGAGACCCACGGCGCACTGGGAAAAGTGCCAACTAGCGTCGCGCTCGCCGCCTATCGCATCGTTCAGGAATCTCTCACCAATGTCATCAAGCACGTCGGTGCCGCAGCGCGAGTCCAAGTGAGTGTACGCGCAGACCACGGCACTCTCACGATTCGAGTGTGCGATGATGGAAATACTGTCGGCGAGCGGCCCATGGAAGAAACAGCTATTGACAAGCAACCCGGCGGAGGGCACGGCATCGCAGGCATGCGCGAGCGCACGGAACTGCTCGGTGGCCATTTGTATGCGGGTGTAGTCGATGGTGGTGGTTTTGAGGTATATGCACAAATACCTACAGGAATGGTGAAAACATAATGTTGCGAGTGATGGTGGTGGACGACCAGGCTTTGGTGCGGCGCGGTTTTGCCCTGATTTTGGATAACGAGCCCGATATCGAGGTGGTCGCCGAGGCCGGTACGGGTGTCGAGGCAATTGAAGCCGCGCGAGTGTACCAGCCAGATATCATCCTAATGGATATCCGTATGCCGGAGATGGACGGGCTGGAATCCACAGCGCACATACTGGAAGCTAGTGATGCAACTTGCCGTGTCATTATTTTGACCACGTTCGATCCTGATGAATATGTGTTTCGTGCGCTGCGGGCTGGCGCCAGTGGTTTTGTGCTCAAGGATATTCCCCCAGAGGCGCTGGTACAGGCAGTGCGCACCGTAGCAGAGGGCGGTGCCATGCTTGCACCGGGCATCACCCAACGCCTGATTAGCCAGTTCGCACAGAAATTGGGTGCCGGGCGCAACCTGGCAAAACGCCTGGAGCGTCTGACCACTCGGGAGCGTGAAGTGCTGGAAGCCATCGCCGCAGGCAAGAGTAATGCAGAGATTGCCGAAACCCTGTTTATTGGCCCAGCTACCGTGAAAACCCACGTTTCCAGTTTGCTGTCAAAATTGGAGCTGCGCGATCGTGCGCAGGCAGTCGTATTCGCTTACGAATGTGGCCTGGCCACTGTGGGGGAGTACGATGTCGGCTTCTAGATCAAAACCCGCTTTGCAACGCAATGCACTGAATCGCCTTGCCGCCTGTGGCGCTGTAGTTCTGGGATTGTTTTTCCTCCTTGGAGCCCAGGGCCACTTTGTTGCCACCTGGCCTTTGATAACCAGCGATGGAATTGGTTTATCCCGTCGTTTGTTGTTGATGTTGCCCGGTGTGATGCTCGCCGGCACGGCGGTGTTGAACCTCCTCCTCTGTAAGCCACTCTGGCAAGAGCGTCGCTATGCGCTAAACGTTACGCTCGCGGGTAATCTGCTTACTATGAGCTACTTGCTCTACCTGATGATACGAGGCGTTCCCAATCATCCTATTGGCACTTTCCTAGCATTGGAGATGTCTTTCGTAATGCTACTAGTAGGAACGAGGGCGGGAATGGTCTGGCCTGCGGTAGTGGCACAGGTTGAGGTGGAGAAACAGTAATGCAGGTGCTTGGGGGTTGTACTAGCTTTTAGCAGCCATCGACTTCAAAGCCGCTTTTAACTTGTTAGTTTTGACGTCTGTCTGGTAAATAAAATTCTCTATGGACCTTCGAAGCCCTGGCCAGGTCGTGTTCTCCACGAAACAATACCTGCCCACAATCCTTTCCGCACTTGATATCCCTATCAATCAGAAATGCGCCTACCACACAGTGAGGAGTGTCATCATAGTCGGCTATTGCACAAGGGGTATTTGGGTACATCGCGATATTGTTATGCGTTCCATGTCTACTTTAGTAGCTAGATACCTAGTGTTCTGTGTGGTTTTACTTTTGCCTATTGAGATGACGGGCCATATAGATTAGGTGTTTAGAGTGTCTCTGGAAAATATTGCCTTGGCATTCAGCCAAGGCAATATTATTATTTTACTGATCAACTAAGGGGAATGAACTGTTCAGCTTGAGGAAGTAGTGGTCAATTACCTCCTGTTTGGTTTCTATATCCATTTCTTCTCTATTTAACAGGCAGTGTACCAAGGAGTAGTAAGTTTGGTTACATCTCTCTTCAAATGCTAATAAAGTACCTTCGCCTTCACGATCACCTTTGTAAAGGTGATTTAGTTTACGGTAAATACTGATATACCCAGGCGCTTTTTTGCCTTTTATATCGTTTGATATTTCCAGTTTAATTTTTCCTTGTGTTTTGGGAATTAACCAGTTGTCAGCAGCTTTTGAAACACCAGTTCCTAATCCAAAGGTAATGGCGTTACCGGCTTCAGAAATACCCTGCAATACAATCTCCCTTAGCAACTCTTCAGCTACCCGCTTATTCAGGGGAATGTCAATAACTCTCTTTACTTGCTGTATTCTATTCCCAAAGATATCAATAACATCAAGGTAGTATCTTTTTATATGTTGATTTGGGGCTAGACATTTGAGTAATGTTCTTTTTTTCAATACTGTCACGACCGATAAGAGCCTTCTTTTTTATATATCCCTTTTGATAGTTTTCAGTTAAATCTCTTGTGACATAGAAATAGCCGTCTTCTTCATTATGTACAGTTACACACTCACCGATTAGGAGGTCATAATTTTTAACTAAAAAATTTTGACCGATTGAATCCCTAATTTTATACTTTATTCCGGGTGGCTTGGCATGCAGGTTGGCTGGATTGATTACTATTGCTTTAAAGTTTTCTGGAAAAATCATGGTGGCCTCCGTATGTTAGGGCGAATATTATTTAATCGCAAAATTAATTTGGTAATACTGAATTATTACCTTATGTGTTGCGGGATTAATTTCGTTACCCTGTAAATAAAATGCTGCCAATTTGATCTTAACTATATCGGTTGCAAGTATGGGTTTTAGCCGTATATTTGAAAAAAAACGCACTTCAATTATGTTTATTATTTGGCTATTGTGAGTAGCTGATGCGTATATAGCCCTTTTCGGAGGGTAGGTAGAATTTCAGGGGAAGATTCCTATATTTTCTTGTTTACCTTTCACTTCTTGCACTGGAATCAATACACATGTCCCAATTTTAGGGTTCTCATGGCTCGGCGGTTTGGCACTAAACCTAGTTTCTACTATTAGTCTAGTTGTGGGTAGCGTTCCAGGTTGAGGAGTTCGGTAAGTGGCCCTTGGGGGTGGGGCAGCTGGCTAAGCCAATGGGCTTTGGAATTAAAGAGAAGCGTGATATATAGATGCTGATTTTGAATTAACTGTTAGCTTACAAGGTAATGCTTGAGCGTCAGTCTTGAAAATGGAGTAGAAATTGGATATTGAATTAGAAGCAAAGAAAATTCGTTCCGAGCTAGAGAAATTTAGCCTTCCGGCAATTAAGTTGTTCCCAAAAGCGGAGAAAGCTGAACATATTTGGAGTACAAAGTTTGGCGGGAAACCATATTGGCCAAAGGGTAAGGCATATCCTGTGTCAGATGATGGTGCCAAGTTAATCCTTTTGGCTCAGCTGAACTTCGATGAGCTACCCAAATTGAGTCAATATCCTGAAAGTGGAATACTTCAATTTTTTATCGAGGATGATGACGTTTACGGGATGGATTTTGACAGACCTACAGAAGAAGTAATTTCATCGCCTAGCGGCTATCGGGTCATATACCATCCTGAAATTGAAAAAAATGAATTGTATTTAGAGCAAGATCTTCCAGGAGCGAATGATGAACATTTCCTTCCCGCTTCTAGGGAGTATCGAATTGAATGTATCCTCGATAAAGAAATACCATCACCTACTGACTATAGATATGAGATGTATGCGTCTGATCCTTTGGAGTATGAGGACGACCTTGCTGAATATGTGTACGAGAATTTTTCTGCTGAAGGCAGTAAAATAGGGGGTTATGCTAGTTTTGCACAAGAAGATCCACGTATTTCTGAGAAAAAAGATAATTGGCTTTTGTTATTTCAGATGGACTCTGAACTGGTGGGTGACAATCAAATAATGTGGGGTGATATGGGTGTAGGTAACTTCTTTATCGAAAGAGAAGCGCTAAAGAAAAAAGACTTTTCTAAAGTCTGGTATAACTGGGACTGCTGCTGATAGCTGAAATATATCAAGAATATTAAGGTGTCAATAGTGATGTACCTGATTTAGCTGTTAGCGATAAAGCGAAGCTTGGAGAATCTTTCTGGGTAGTAGAATTTAGGCTAAGTTGAGCGCGCTGGATATGCGCGCTTTGCACAATGAGTGAGCAGTATTTTACTGTCGATAGAGTGGGGCTGATAGTGAAGGTATAGTTGATTGCAAGATTTGCGAAACAGTATTGGAGGATTGGAATGGGTTGTGCTATTTATTTTCCGTTTCTTATAGAGCATGCTTCTAGATGTACATCTATATTTATAGGGCTCCAGCCTGGTTTGTTAAAAATTCTCCATGTTTATCAAAGCTAAAGATACTATACGCATGCTGCCAGGTTGATTGGTGGCG
This sequence comes from Microbulbifer sp. VAAF005, assembly GCF_030012985.1. Taxonomy (NCBI): domain Bacteria; kingdom Pseudomonadati; phylum Pseudomonadota; class Gammaproteobacteria; order Cellvibrionales; family Microbulbiferaceae; genus Microbulbifer; species Microbulbifer sp. VAAF005. Next base: position 153,899 of record NZ_CP120233.1, read on the forward strand.
GCAATAATCTCGTTTCGGCCACAAAGAAAGCGGCCTCACCAAACTCACCATTGTTAGAATGCTGGAGGATATTAATGTCAGGAACAGTAGATCTTGGGAAACTATTAGATGATATGAATCCACAATTGTTTGAGAGTGAGTATGTATTTTGTCATGTCTCAGGTCAGCTATCTGATTATGTTCACTTGCAGCCACGTGCCAGTTTTATTGAACCAGAAGGCTTAACCCTGATTTTATTAAAAAGCATTGCTGAGAACGAAAATATCAGATTTGAAAGTACTTACAAACAGATAATGTTAACGGTACATTCAAGTTTAAATGCTGTTGGCTTGACCGCAGTAATACCAAATAAGCTTATGTCAAAAGGTATCAGTGCAAACGTAGTAGCTGCCTATTTTCATGACCATATCTTTGTTCAATCAGAGAAAGCTAAAGCTGCATTATCTGCTCTGTATGAAATATCAGGAAAAAACAGCTAGCAGGATACCGTTAGGGGATGAGTTAACATTAAAATCTAAAGATGGACTTTGGAAAAGCAATTTACCACCAAGGAAGAAGTGAAGACGTGAACTATAAAAGCAAAGAGTTATGCAGAATTAGAACAGTTACAACTTTTATTAGTTTGGGGCGAGATAAAAATAGTTGGAAAAAAGAAATTGAGAAGGCATCATTTTTTTGTGCCAGCCTGTCAAAGGAGTTTCATAATAATGGGTATATTGTTCAGTCGGTGAGGGTTGTCACTAATTCGTTTGGCGAATATTTAAATACTGATTCATATGAAACAGCAAGAGTTGACCTGCAGTATATAAGTAAATTATTGGAAGGGGCAAACAGGTCTGGGCTCCGAATTCGCTTTGCTATTGGTGAAGCAAAAACCAAAAATGAGATAAAATTACTCCCAGAGTTGATTAAAGATTTCGGTGATTTATGCAATGTCTGCGTGAATGTGAGCCTTGATGAGTTTGGGGTTCTTACCAATGATCTTATAGAAGAATCGGCTAAAACTGTGTTAAAGATTAGTCAAATCACGGAAAGAGGAGAGGGGAATTTCAATTTCACCGTTAACTTCAATTGTGAACCTCTTATCCCATACTTTCCTGCTAGCTATCATCGAAAAGAACTAGGTAATTGTTTTGTTATTGGTTTAGAGACCCCTGATTTACTTGTGAATGTGCTAAAACTTTACAGTCTAAGTGCATCTACTAAGAGCCATAATGAGCGTTACAAAAACTACTTTCAAATTATGAGAAATGCGCTTCAATATCATATCTCAAGCATCAATGAAGTCATATTGAACTCACAGTCTAAACACAATTTTAGGTTCTCTGGCTTTGATAGTTCTGCAGCGCCTTCAAAAGATTGTTCAAGTATGGCTGAAGTCTATAAACAAATGGGTGTAGAATATTTTGGTGCATCCGGAACAGTTGAAGCTTCGTCATTATTGACAAAAGTCTTCAAGTCTATAGAGGGAGTAGATTTAGTCGGGTTCTCTGGTCTTATGCTGGCATTAACTGAAGATACTGGCTTGGCTGAAGGGACTAAAAAGGACAATTTTGATATACGATCCCTTCTAACATTCAGTGCTGTTTGTGGCATCGGTTTGGATACGGTTCCCATTCCTGGCGATACTCCCATAGAAAAGATCTCTGCACTTATGAGAGATACCGGAACTATGGCCTATCGACTAAATAAACCATTAACTGTTCGCTTATTTCCAGTTCCAGGTCTTACAGCAGGTGATCAAACAGTTTTTGAAAGTGATGATTTATGCAATTGTACCGTGCTCTCAGTACCGTAAGTTCCAAATTATCAAAATAACCATCTAACTAAGCCGGTGGTGCCTATAATACACTTTAAGCAGCGGCAAGGTTGTATGCATACGTATGTAGCAATTTTAACTCCATTGGATACTTCGCTAAGCTAGACAAACTACCAAGCAAGGCGAAGGATGGCAACAAAAGATGGTCCTACTCAGAAAAGCAAACGCTCTTTCTTGGGTGTATTTCCTGTAGGATATAAATACAGGTGTGCTTAGTTAGAGTGTTTGTTTTTGAGGGGGGATATGAAGTAATTGCCGCATTTTTTCAAAAAATAGAGTTTAACTTCTTTAAGGAAGGATTTGTTAGTCTCTCTTTCATTGGAGAATCTGCCTTCAATGTCTTCCAGTTTTTATTCCTCTTCTTTTAAGTGCGTAAGTAGATCTCTTCGTATCGTATGGGGAAGTAGATTAAAGACATGGAAATAAGACCTTACTAGATTTATTTCCGTTTTTAGTGGTGATAGTGGGACACTTGTTCCACTTGCTGGGCTTCCATAAATCTGAATTTTTGCACTTGTCTGATTGTTTCCTATTGATGTTCAGACTGAGAGCGGCATTCTTTGAGGTAAAAATTGAAAGATGATGCTTGTTGGGAGGATGCTTAAGCTTTTATTTGCAGTAATTGATCATTTTTAGAAAATTGTGTGAAAACACATAGATCTAAAAATAAATTATGGCAGACTTAAATGAAGCTCTCTTGTGCCGGTATGGCGGACAATCATATAGTGGTCGGTTGTTATATTAAACGATTAGATTAAAAGGAATAAAAATGTACGTTTTTAATACATTTAAACAGCGGGTAAATGTAGCGAACAGTAGATTTACTGAGGCGCGTTCTTCTTTGAGATCTTTGTACACGGTGCTACGCAATGCAGACCCCGGGCAAGCCTCTGTAGCCGATATTTTAGGTGCCATTCGTCCAATGTCGGCAAGGAAAAAGTTAAAATATAGAAATGCACTTAACTATCTGCTCACACATCTTGGTGGTGAAATTCAACCACAAAATTTCAGCTGGATGAGCCCAGGTATTGGAGGTATGTCGAAATTCAACAGCAATCCAGATCTAGATAAGGCAGGTCTCTGGCTTTATAAAAATGATGTTCGAACAGTCATAACTATTGAAAGTAATGGGGCAGCTGCCACGAAAGCTGCAACCTCTGGAACCTTCCCAGATTTTAAATGGTTTAGCTGTTTTCTAGCGGATTGGCATGCCCCTTCTGTTAAACAGTTGGTACGTTACTGCGAGGCTGTCCATGAGCGTAGCGCTTATGGATCTGTTGCCACCCACTGTTGGGGCGGGACCGGGCGTACAGGATGTTTTCTGGCGGCTTGGTCGTTATTTACTGGTTCTTCAAGGTCTGCTCAAGAAGCCCTGGGAAAGGTCCGCAGGCAATACAACACACACTCAGTAGAAATGAAAGCTCAGTACAACACTCTCGCAAGATTCTCAGATCATCTGGGTTATGTAGCATCAAAGACCTATGATGACAATACATTGGACCACGCAGGTGGACACTGGCACCCGGGCAAACAGGACTTTGGCATTGCCCAAGATCCAGGGCATGCCGGTTCTGGTGGTGGTACAGGGGATGCCGTTTTCAAAAAATTGGTTGGTCAACACGGCGTTGCGAATAGTAAAAGCCCTTATGTTACTGAATCACCCACTGCACATGTGCAAGTGGTAAGGGCATGAATGAGATATGAAATAACAGAGCTCAACCCCGTTGGGCTCTTTTTTATTATGTATCTTGCGGCTTAATAATGCCTGGTTTCTACGGAGAGGTTTGGCACGGTCTTTCATTCTCACAGAACCTGTTAGCAACATACTCTACGACCTACTCCTTGTTCATTTTCAGTGGATACATAGATTTCTGTGCGGTGGAAGGAGGGTGATATAGTGCTTCAAGCTATGGTTATGGGAAACTTGCGAATTAGGATGGAGTAGGGGGGAATTAAATATGAAATAAACCCTTCTATAAATTGCCAAGAGATATAAATTAAGTCAGTTTTTCTATGAAATTTTCTGGAAATAAGTAGAGTATGGATGGGGGAGAGCTATAAAGACTTTGCTGTATTATTTATATTGAGCGTTCGTACTATCTAAAGGTGGAGTGTGAACTTTTATATATTTGTATATGGTTGAGTTAACCAGCTTCCGAATCATTGAGAAACGTGATATAGGTACCAACTTTGAATCAACCGTTATACTTGAATTAGAGAATACAATAATGAAAAAAATAGTGTTGATGGCTGTAACGTTTTTGGCTATTTCTGGATGTAAAACTACGTCTGTGAGAAATGATGCAGATACAGGATTCCAGGTGGCACACTCAGAATACTTAGGGAAGAAGCTATACGATGCAGTGCTTTCAGAAGATGGAAGCTCACCCTATACAAGCAGAGAGCAGGATATCTTAGAAATGTCTAAAGACCTTGTATGTAAGGGGAGGTACAAAGCTGTATCGGTAGTGGATGAAAAGTTTGAAACTGAAAATATATATCTCCTATTAAGCCCTGAGAATGATTCTGGTATTCAATTTGGCCGTCATCTGAAGTTCAGACTCAGGTTAGGTAGTAATGATATTGTGGATGTATCTCCATCAACAAAGACCTGTCTATTGGTTCCGGCTGAGGGGGATGGTATCCCGTTCTCTACTCACTTGATCTCAAATGTACCAACTGAATTTCATGTATTTTTGAGTCTGTATCATGAGAAGAAAATTTATGTAAGCACTTCTGCTGGCCTTTGGAGCGTAGACGCGGGTAAGGTCACCTTGATGGAGTAAATACATAGCAATGAGTACGAGTCGGTACCTAAAGCTACTTATATTTATACACGAGACTGCTTATTTCGATGTGGCCCTCTAATAGGAATCGGGGTATATAAGCCCAGTATATGAGCTATTAGGAGTAGTATGAAAAAAAGAAATTTATATCTCGTATTTGCTTCAATTCTCTGTTTTGCTGTGATAGTAGAAATTTTGAGTAGGACCAGTGGGGTCTGTCTGGGCATTTTGGTAGAGGAAATACCTGATCATGAAAAAGTTAACCATTAAAAGCTTGCCTTTTACGATAGGAATATTTTTCACAGTGGCATTTGTCTTCTTACTTCATGAGTTCATCCGGGGATTTGACTATGAGGATGTGGAATACACAATGGAGATGCTGCCTTATTTAGGAATGTCATTTGCTTGTGCTTTAGTAGGTATTCCGTCAGTTATCTATGGTATTAATCGTTTATCTGATGGGGCTTCTTAAAAAGTATTTATGGGTGTTTGTAAAGCTGGTGGACATTACTTACACCCGATATAGGTTGTTTTTCATTGTGTTCAGAGTGTGATCGTCTTTCTAGATCATGGGGTGAGTATGATTTATTGGATTTGGCTGCGTCGACTGAACGCTTAGGGCACGACGAAAATAGAGTTTAATTCAAGTATTTCCGTAGTTTCTATTAGCGCCCATTCGGGTTTAAGGGGTTGCAGTTGTCTAATAGAAGATTTGGTTATTAGTGACACAAAAGAGTGGTCTAGCAGTTCCATATAGATATGGAATTCTTTCTGGTTGGCATAGATGCCGACATTGATCTCCTGAGGCTTCATAAGATAAGCTGTATTTGCCTCGCTATTCAGGCATAGGCCCAATTAGTTACTCGAGTTATGCGTAGTCAGTGTCTATCACACTTATACTTGTTCGCTGACTTTATAAATCGGTACTGAATTCAATTTCGGGACATAAGGGTATATTTGGACTTATACCGCACAAAGGATTCGGCTCTTCGCGAGAATCAACCAATGAGAAAATTAGCCATATTGATATTTCAAACGCTTGACGGTGTAATGCAAGCTCCGAGTGTACCTGAGGAAGATTTTTCAGGTGGCTTTAGTCATGGAGGTTGGGCTAAAGATTGTTGGGATGAAGTCATGGAGCAAGTGGGAAAGGAAGCAATGGCAGAACCGTATGATCTGCTATTAGGGCGCAATACATACAACTTGTTTGCCTCAAATTTCTCGAATGCGGAACCTGGCAATCCAATCACAGATAAACTTAATCAGGCAAAAAAATACGTTGTGACATCAGGCACTGATGATCTCATGTGGAATAATTCATTCAAGCTCAGGAGCTCGAATGCGGCTTTAGAAGTCGGCAAAGTTAAAGAAATGGAAGGGCCGCTGTTGCAGCTTCATGGAAGTTGGCAATTGGTACAGTCACTTCTAAAGCATAGTTTGGTAGATGAGCTTAGACTGTGGACGTTTCCCGTAGTTGTTGGAGAAGGAAAACGTTTGTTTGAAAATGGCAAGATCTCATCAAAATACAAACTCATTAAATTTTCGGCATGTCCTTCAGGAGCCTTCATGCACTTCTATCAACTATTAGATGGCAAGGCCGTATAAGGTAGCTTTTAGACAAATAAATTGCTCTCGAAGCGGCTCTTATCAGGCTGTTAGGATGAGGTGCAAGTTTTTATGAAGCAAGAACATATTTTGGTATTTTCACTATCTGTATTGGCTTCTTTCAACCTTTACGCAACATAGGGTGTATACGTTCTGACTACTCTAATAGGGTTCAAAAGGGAATCCAATGCATCTTAATTTGGTTATTTCCATTAGTTGGCGGCCTAATTACTGTATGCTTTGTTGAGCCAATGGATACAAGCTCAAATTATAGAAGACCTGATGCAGCCCCTGGTCAAGATTCAACCCTGCCACTGAGGGATGTATGGATTGAGTTTATACCATTGAACTCAAATATGGTACTGAAGCAGAGTCTTCCCAATTAGGCGATCTACAGAATTCTCCAGTCCTTTAAGTTGTTAGCTCTAATGAAGAAACTCATACTAATTACGCTACTTACGCCACTCATAGCTTGGCCGGAGAAGAGAGTTAAGTTTCTATGCGTGTCAATAGATGGATGTTGGTTGCCTTAGTATGAAAATTTCTATTGAGTAGCTTAGCTAGCGTAAAATTAATGTTGCTAGGGCAAGAGTATATACCTGGCTGTATACAACACTTTCAAACCCCAATGGTAAAAACTCATAACAATCAATAGAAAATTATCCAAAAAACGTGAACTGCCGGGTTACACCATGCTTCGCTCACCCGTATATATAAGATGTCAAAAATTATGAAGAGTATTTCAATACTATTACTATTAGCTTCACTTGACAGTTTGGCGGCTGAATCGATCAGTGGTGCATTGAGTATCTTACTAGAAACTGGTGAAACGAGTAGTTTTGTTCATGTCGGTAACAATATAAGATCTAAACTTTCTGCACGGCGAAGAGTTTTCTCTTTGTGTACTATTCGGGTAGTGCTTGGTGATGCCCAGCCACCTATTGGCGATGGTACTGCGACAAATCATGCTTACATATCTTGCCCAGGCTATAGGGATCTTGGTGTACGCCTAAAAGCCGATCAAGAAGGTAAGCATCATATTGTTGGCTATTGGTCCATGTAAATATTAATAAATGGTTGTTATCAAACCTTCCGCCTAGGCGAATCTATCCGTGACGCCTCCCATAGCCTATTTTTTGTTCACTATAGTCGCGAATAGATCTCTTCAAGGTTGGTAGAGGGGCTTGGTGGAGGTGAATGCCTTTTGGTTACGCAGCTGTTCTTCACTTTTAGTGTGCCAAATGAAGCAGTAGTACAAGTTTTTAGGCTTTGGTCGGTATAGCATATACAGGATCAATATGATTTTATCTAGCGCTACTCAAACCACGAGTGGGTAATTCTTGGCGGAAAGTTGTAGCAGGTGTTCTTGTTGAGCAAGCGTTCTATTTGACGGGTGTCCAGGGCTACTATACGTATACTCACAACTCTGGCAGTATAGATATGGCCAAGTAGTATTTTGTTAGCTGGGAGAAATTCTGGTAAGAGCCAAGTCGTGCAATTGAAAGGAAGTACTTTGTGGAAGCAGATAAAGCCACCTTGGAGCACTAAGGCTTTAACAGGTTCAAATACTCGGCTTATAGCCTGGTTACTAACCCCTGAACACTGACAGACTACGCGCCTACAGATGTCAAGCTAATTTAGAGAACATATTTAAAGTGCAGTACATATACTTATTTTTACTGTTGATTATTCCCCGTATAGCACTCACTGATAGCCCAATCGAACCTTGGGTTACCCAGTTTAGCTTTACAAACGGTTGGGGACAGTATGAAGTTATCTGGGTAACATCAGATGGGAGCGCTGGTTACGCCAATTTAGGCCATTCAGGTACACTTCCTTGCCAATTTAAGTTTCCGAAGATTGAAAAAGTGAAGGTAATTTATAGTTTAAATAAAGCGATAAGAGACCTGAAGCTTGCTCCAAATCTAGGAGATGAATCCTTTTCCTGTGACGATGAAACAAGAGTTTCTATTGCTGTAAGTCATAAGCCGACACGAGATGGAATTGTAGGTTTTGAGAGAAGAATGAGCATGATCCCTCGATGTAATGACTTCTTTATTGATACTAATTTATTTACAGCAGCCAGCATTGTATATGAAAATATTGAAAAGCTACCTAGTGAATGTAAAATAAACCCCCTAGAACACTAAAAAATATCAGATTCACTTCGTTGCGTATTGTGTCACTCGAAAATTTGTATTGGAGTTAATGCGATAATTGAGATTTAGTGTGTCTTGTTATCTGAGAGTATCTCACTCCCCTATAGGAAGGAGATACTGCGCCCAGTATTTTCCATTACCTATTTTTAATACCCACAAGGTTTCTTCAAATTGTGCGAAAGAATTTTACGACGTAATCCCAGGTTCTACCCTTAGAAACGGAATAGGTGAGTTGTAGACATGGGTATTTCCCGAGGATGGAGAAGACTAGCAAGTAGCTTTCGGGAAGGCGTTAGTTTTCGGGGGTATGGCTGGTTCGTAATAAGAAGTGGACTTCTAACTAGACTATTCGCAAGATGCGAATTAAGGCAGTATTGGCATTTATGTTCTATTCTGCATGCCTGAATAGTAGAGCTATTTCCTCTATTCTTTTGAAAGAACCAACAACTAATTTTGATTAACGGTTAACAGTATGGGGCCAGCGTGAGGTATTTTGCTTACGGGTCAAATATGTCCCGTCCAAGATTGAAGGAAAGAGTTCCAAGTGCCGTGCGGATAGGAGTATTTGCTCTAATTGAACATTGTCTCTGTTTTCATAAAGTGAGTAAAAAGGATGGATCTGGTAAGTGCGATGCACTATTTACTCGAGACCCTGGGGACTATGTTATTGGCGCCCTGTTTGAAATATCAGATAGCGAAAAAGGTGCTCTTGATAGAGTGGAGGGCTTAGGATACGGCTATCAGGAAAAGAGAGTTTGGGTGACTGACGCTAAAGGGGATTCGCTCGAAGCATTTACATATTATGCAACGAATACGGATCCTTCATTGCAGCCTTATTCTTGGTATCTATATCACGTGATATATGGAGCGAAAGAAATAGGGGTTCCGGCTGACTACCTAAAGAAGCTGGAAGCTACCAAAAGTATAGAAGACCCGGATAGAGAAAGGGATGCAAGAGAACGTGCAATATATAGCTAATAAAGCTGATACAGAGGCAGCTTTTCTGTTGTGGATTCATCTTCACTACAAGGCTGCCTATGCAGAAGGAGTTCGAGTTCAACGATGATTTTTTCATTGATAAAGGGTAAGAATGTCTGGGAATTATTGCTTTCCACACTGTTACTAGTCCAAATTTTACTTCGAATGGTAGATAGCCCTGCATCTTTAAGATTGTCAGCTGTTGTGCTCCTTTGTATAACGCCATACATAATCACACTAATATTTAGAAGCTGGATTTTAGGCCATAAGCTTCACAGGCATGCTCATCGTCATCGTACTGATTATCGAAGGCCAGCCTTTTTGTCGCTGGCACTAGTACCTCACAATATGGTGATTGTGTTGTTTATTCTTCTTCCGCCAGTATTGTTTATTGAGTTTCTTTTCGGTTTGGATAGCGCTTCCGCTACGCACACTGAGGGCCTAACTGTAATCTTATTGTTTACCTCAATCTCGTTTTGGTATTTTCGAGTAGTGGAGCCGGTGCTATCCAAGGAAATTGGTTCTTGAGTTGAGAAATGCTTCTAACAATATTGGCATAAGCGTGTACTTTATACGTTGAAACTGTGACAAGTTACTCGTGTGTGCGGCGAGTGTTATATGACGTATTAAGCAAGGACTAAATCACTTGAAAATAAAACTATCTGATGAAGAGGTTTCTACGCTAAGTGCAGCCACCAAACAGCTCGTAGTGAAGAAGCGTACTGGAGAGGTGGGCATATTACACGGTATGAATCGCTTTGTTTCAGCGCAGGTGGTTCTAAAGAAAAAAGACCGAGAGGCTCTGTATTCAGCCTTTAAGAAACTGGGGATGGCTGGCTTTCCAAAAGAGGTAGATATGTGATTATAGTATCACAAGACCTTAAATAACAAAAAATGAGAGAGGATGGCAAAATCCTGGCTTTATTTTTGTGTTGCTCGATAGGTTCGAAATCCAATTTAAAAGTAATACTTCAGTACGTAGCGCATTAGCTGGACGTTCAGACTGTAGAAACTAGCGTATATCTATGATCTTTCAGGCGCGACTGAAATTTAACCAACTATTGTGCTTCTACATGAATTCTGATTTAGTTTTAACTGATGAGTAGGCAGTACCTCAACACAAAGAACTAATATATTGCCGCTTTCGTACTAAGGATATGATGTTATAGCGGTTACTTAAACAAGTAATACATTTAGTACCCTGCAGAATTAGCCACGTAAAGGAATGCAAGATGGATATTTGCTCAATTCTTGAAAAATCTGCTCTCAATAACTTGCGCTGCTTACTTTTCGTACTCTTTTGGTGGGTACATAGACTTCTTAGGGATGAATGGAGAGTTTTGGAGGTGTGAATGCATATTTTTACTTAATTGGCTTTCGCTTTCCGCACTGTAACTGTAACACCTGTGCCTACTGCAGAGCTTTTGTTTATGGTCAACCTACTTGCTTCCTGAAGATGCTCAAGTTGAGGGTTGGTATTCCTTGGTGATTGATACTTTACGAGTGGGGAAGGGCCGTAGCGGTGCAGGGTAGCAGAGGATGAGTGATATTCTTTCTGAGTTTACGATGCACTATAGCTTATTGAGTATACAAATTTTTACAGGTTCAATTTCCCTATACGACTACTATTGCCCTGCTAACCACTCTATTTGGTGGCGGGCCAGAATGTTTGCCCGCTGGTGTTCAGCGGCGCTATTCCTATACTCTAAACACAGCTTTCACCTGCGACCTCGTAAGATCGCTTACAAAAGATATGGTTTGTTCTTGATTACATTTGGGTGTAATCATCCGTAATTCTTCATTTATTTTCTTGTCTTGCTATTTGTGTAAAATTTAATAGTTGTGAATTTGATCTAGAGATAAAGTGATGGGAATAAAAGATAGCGGAAATATTGGTGAAAGTCGCCCTTTCGCAATGGCTTTAGCTGAGGGAGATATAGGCGATAAGACAGTTGATGTCGGTGTTATTTTTAATAACAGGGAAGTTGATAGGCATTTTGTTTTGCGAACTTGCTATCTAACTTATGCAGCATGGAAATCAACCTATGGAGGAAGTGCAGCTGGATCTCCATTTATAACTAGCTATGCGTATGGATTGGAGGGAGCTAAAAAGCAAGATCCTGAGTCGAAAGGATATGCAGCTTGGTTAGGTGGCGAGTTATGGGTTTTTGGTGTTGATGCCACTAGCTCAAGAGATATTTATAAAGCGCTAGATATAGCTGCGGAATGGTTTGGCGTTAGGCCAGAATTTTTCTTGAGTGATATTTACGTAAAAAACCTAAATGTAGATACTAATAAAAAAGAGACTAATGAAACACTTGTCAGAAGAAACAAGAGGTTGTACGCAAAGACATGTGAAGCAATTCATCGGGTCTCAAAAATAAAGAGTAGCTCAGTGAATTTCTGGGTGTTTAGTCACAAAGAAAATTATAAAATAAAGCAAAAAGATTTACGCTCTGCAATGAGGGCTGGTGGGGCCAGTATAGCTTTTTCGAGCAAGGAGAAGCATAGCGTTAATTCAGGAAGTAACAATGGAGAAAAAGAGTTCGAGCATCGTACTAATCTGCATTTGGCAAAAATAAATTTTAATATTAGCCCTTTGAAGGATTTGATGTCTAGTCGAATGCCTCTCGAGCAATATTTAGGTGAAGCTGCTCTCTTATAGATTTTATATGGCAACAACGTATGTTTTGAGGTTCTTTTGAAGTTATGGCGAAACCCAACTTTCATGAGGTCTCAAAATATTTCTGTGGTATATCAGTGTAAATTGAAAATCTAGAGTGTATAGGGATAATAATCTCTCCTCTTTTTAGTAAAAAATAAAGCCTGCCTCGTTCAAGGCCTTTTTCTATGAGAGTTTATAGGTCATCGTATTGTAATTTTTAAGATACAAGCGGATTTATCAAAATTTGAAGTATATCCAAATTATCGGATTTAAGTGATTGATTATTTTTTTACTAAAGCAAACTCTAAGTCATGATATAGCTGTATTTGAACTATTACATGTAATTACCGTATCCTTGACTCAAATAACGTTTAACTCTCATGGAGGAAGCCTGGTTATGGCCTCCACTATGAGAAATTCGCTATTAACTCTCCGCTTGTGTCTAATTTTTGTTCATTTTCGATGTGTATATAGATCTCTACGTGATGAAAGGGCAGGAGCTTGGGGAGTGGGTGTTTATCTCTACTTGATTTCCTTTCGTTCTCAGTACTGTGAATGAGGTATTCGTTGGTTCATTACTTTATAGTTAATCTACTTACTTCAGGCTGATACCCAAGCCGTGGTTGGGTATCGCTTATAGGGAGAACTAAGATGTTTGCGAGTGGGGAATGGCCGCAGTGGTGCAGAATAGGGAAGGGCGGGGACGAGCCTTCCTGAATTGGGATTTCACTATAACCTATTGAATTTAAATCATTACTGGGAAGGATGCAACCCAAGCTGTTTAGCGGCAACGCTAACACCGATTTTGAACGCCAGTACTTTCAATACTTCTCTGAGCATTGTTTACGAGTGGTTTTGGTTGGATTGCTTGGTCTGGCCATAGAGCTCCACTGCTGCATATTTTATCGCTTAAGAGAGTGTCCGTCGCTAGTGGGTAGAATCTGATTGTGCGTGATTGGGTTGGAACATTTTGTAATTATTGATGGTTATGCTATATAGACCCTGCTTTTGAATTTACTGTTAGGCGCTCAATCAACTTATGTTAAAACTTAAGCAATTAGCAAAAAAGTTGCTGGAGGAGGGTAAGAGCTTACCTTTTTCAGTTTATTCCTCATATAAGGAACAAAATATTTTTAATGTTCCAATTGTTAATCCTACCTTGATATGTGTACTTGACGGATGCAAGGAACTAGGTGGGGATAGCCAAAAGAGCTGCTCAGCTGGGGAGTTTATATTTCTATCTAATAGCCCTAAAGTTGATATGCGAAATATCCCAGTCGATTCGGAATATTTTGCGCTGCTTATTGAATTTGAATATAAGGATTTCGATAGATTAATTTTTGAGAAGAGTATTGAAAAAAGCTATTTTACCGGTGAGGTAGGTTCTACTTTGGAGATAACCCTCCATCAGTTTATGGAATGGGGTTCCTCCGTTTCTTCAGATCTATGGCATATTCGAAGACAAGAAATATTACAAACATTATTTTATTTGGGGTACCAAGAAGTAGCTTCTGTATTGGAGTCAGCGAGTGTGAGTCAAAAGTTATATAGAATTATCAGTGAAAATCCAGCAGCGGACTTAAGGGTAGATATGCTGGCGTCAAAATTAGCAATGAGTGAGTCAACACTAAGAAGGAAGTTAAATGGTGAAGGTACAAGTGTTAAAGTTATTATAGATGATGTCAGGCTTGGCTTTGGACTGCACTTGCTTCAAACGACATTTGAGCCTGTAGGCCGTATATCAGAAAGGTGTGGCTATAAGTCACAGTCTCGATTTGCAGATAGGTTTAAGCGAGCTTTTGGTATAACCCCTATAGAACTGAGAAAAACAAGAGTGAACGTTTGAGGCAAAACTTTGACTGTTTTTGATCTATTACTCTGAATATGAAACTCCTATCATAAGTATTCATTCGGAATATATTTGGAGAAAAAATGTCAAGTGTAATAAGCAGGTTCAGTTTTGTTGTCTTTACAGTGCTCTTGTCCGGTGCGGTTTCTGCAGAGTCATTTTTGCTATCGAGTAAAGATATACATGCTGGAAAATTTATGAGCAAAGAGCAGGAATTCCAAGGGTTCGGCTGTACTGGTAGTAATATTTCACCACAGTTATCTTGGTCTAATGCGCCAGAAAGGACAGAAGCTTTTGCTGTTTTTGCATATGACCCTGATGCACCAACAGGTAGTGGTTGGTGGCATTGGCAACTTGTAAATATTCCCAAAGATACTACTTCACTGCAGGCTGATGCAGGAAGCTCAGAAAAAAACCGTATCCCTCAGGGTAGTATACAAATAGTAAATGATTATGGTTTAAGGGGCTTTGGTGGTGCTTGTCCACCTAAAGGCCATGGCGCCCACCGGTACCAGTTTACGGTTTATGCATTATCAAAGAAATTAGATTTACCAAGCGATGCATCAGGGGCACTAACTGGCTATATGGTTAAGGCTAACTCTCTGGGCGCAAGTACTATCGAAGCTTTATACGTACGGGAGTGACCGCCGATGAGCAAATTCAGATGAGGCCATGGCGCATCTGATGTGACCGGGAGCGAGATAATTGAAGTTTTGTGTTTCTTGCCATTCACTAAAGTTAAACTGCTTAAGAAAAAGCCCTGGCAGGCCTCCTTTGGTGAGGCCGCTTCTCATTAGCTTCATTCAGATGTGTGCGGAGGGTTCATTTCGTTTGATGGGTGTGGATGTCTGCCTTTACTTGATTCTGGTTTACTTTTAGCTCGATAATTGAGGCATTCGTACCGACTCCTAGGTTCTCGCCGGTTTAGTGATTTATGGTCAAAGTGCTTACTTCGTGCTTGATTTTCAAGCCGTGGGTGGGCATTCCTTGGCGGAGAAGCTTGGTAAGTGATGTCTTGTAGAGGAATCGGATGGCTGAGGAAGTGGTGGGCCAGAATTTCATAAATATGGAAGTAAAAATAGAAGCATTAATAGAGTTGCCAATATCAGATCAGGCTTACGATCTTAGGAAAGAATGTAGCTCGACTGCAAGAGACGAGCTACTTACAGTAAGTGGATATCGAGACTTGGTCGGATATTCAGCTGATCATCAATTTCATTCGTTAAGTAAGCTTAATGACAACAATTTGGCGCGCGCAATTGAACTGCATATATCAGATTTTGAAGTCAAAGATTGTTGCGCCTTCTTTGGCGGCTTTGCTCTAGTCATAAATGGAGTTAATAAATTATTTCCCCAATGTTGTGGGACTATGGCTGATCTTGAGTCCTGGATGCGATTGAAGTCGGAATCCGATCTCTACATAGCCATTGAGGGGCATCCAAGTCCGCGTGCGTTTAGAAAGGGCGATAAAGTAATAATTGAGTGCATTGATGACGAGCCATTCATCCCGGTCACAGATAGAAAAATTGAGGTTGATTATCCTGCTTTGTGTGAGGCGATAGGGGTGGCCGAGTCAGAGATTATCATGGTGGCAAATCGTATAGATGGTTTGGCAAGCTCAATGGGGTTGCCAAAAAATACATCTATTCACTTGCTAAGAGAGATGGCGTAGGGCATGTAATAAGAAAATACAGCGGAACTGAAACTCCGCTGATTTGGGCGTTAGTACGTCAAGCTAAGCTTGATGCTTCTTGCAGGGTGGAAGTCCCTGTCGGGTAAGGCCTAACCAGCCACCCGTATCGAGTGTTGCGCGTAGGGCGGAGCAGAAGGAAAAAAATATACTCATTTTTTTCTCACTGTGAACAAACTATGTGAAGCGTACACAGAGAATTCTATAGACCATAGGGGTTATCGTGACCCTGAAGTGCTGGTATCGCTCCGATAATAAAGTGAGCTCCGATTGACGAGATGTGTAACGCCATCGAAGTCCAGGCAAAGCAACCGCATTGGTGAGGTTGTGGCGGATCGGCGGGGTTATCAAGCCGTGGCATGTAGAAAGAGAGGTATTGAGAACTTGAGAGATCCGAGCAGGTTCCTGAAGGAACAGGTAGGGACGTTAAGCCTAATGGTGAAACCAACGAAGACCACTCGGAAGTCGGATCAGCTCATAGTAGTCCGAGAGCGGGAAAGCCGCTTACATGGCGAAGGAGCTGACAGTAATATCGGTGTGCAACAGAAACATAGTCTGGACAAAGTAGGGCTGGAGACACTATGACAACCGCCTTGCACGCCATCGCATTTAAAGCACAGAGCCACCCCGCGCACAGGTTTCAGAATTTATACGGACTGCTAAATTCCAACCTGCTGTATCAAAGCTGGGGCCAGCTCAACAAGCAGGCCCGCCCCGGTATCGATGGAGTAACAACCGAAGTTTACCGGCAAGGTCTGCCGCAAAATATCCAATGCCTACATCAACGGCTGTGTGACAAACGCTACCGCACCCAGGCGATTAAGCGGGTATTGATTCCCAAAGGCAATGGCAAGCAGCGCCCACTGGGGCTGCCTACGGTGGAAGACAAACGGGTGCAGCAGAGCGTAGCGCAGCTACTGCAAAGTATCTGGGAGCAGGATTTTCTGCCCTTTAGCTACGGCTACCGCCCCAGGAAAAGCGCCCACCAAGCCGTACATAGCCTTGGCTTAAATCTGCAATTCAAAGGCTACGGCTACATCGTTGAAGCCGATTTTAAAGGCTTCTTCGATCAGCTGGATCACGACTGGTTACTGCGCATGCTAGCCCTTCGTATCGACGACAAAGCCCTGCTGACACTGATTAAACAGTGGCTTAAGGTGCGCGTGCAAACTCCAGATGGTAAATTCAGTAAAGCGGCAGCAGGCACCCCGCAAGGTGGCGTGATCAGTCCGGTACTGGCGAACATCTATCTGCATTACGCCCTGGATTTGTGGTTCGAGAAGAAGGTTAAGCCGCGTATGCGTGGCAGAGCCATGCTAATCCGGTACGCCGATGATTATGTAGCGGCTTTCCAATTGAAAACGGATGCAGAGCGATTTTACCGGGTGCTACCGCAACGGCTGAACAAGTTTGGCTTGCAGTTAGCCCCCGAAAAAAACGTACCTGAAGCGCTTTAGCGGCTTCCATCCGGGCCGAAAACGGCAGTTCCAGTTTCTGGGTTTTGAGTTCTACTGGAGCCTGGACGTCAACAAACGCCCCAGGCTCAGGCGCCGGACTACCGCAAAGAAACAGAAGGGCACAATGGAAGCACTCTACCACTGGATCAAAGCCAAGCGCAGAGAGCGTCTGAGAGAATGGCTGCCCACACTGAAGCGCAAGCTACAAGGCTTCCAGAACTACTTCGGTCTGCCAGACAACAGTCGAAGCTTGTCCCGTTTGTACAGCTATGTTCTACACAGCATACACAAATGGCTCAATCGACGGAGTCAGCGCAAGAGTTATAACTGGAATAGTCTAAAGGAAATGCTGGGATATTTTGGGCTAAAGCCACCGCGAGTATACAAACGCAGTATACTTGTGGACTGGTATTAGGGTTCGTGCTTTACACGAGCGAATATATTATTGAAGAGCCGGATGCGGTAGTTCCGCACGTCCGGATCTGCGTGGGGGCAGTTAGGGTAACTGGCTGTCCTACCACTACTCAAGCCGTGAAATAGGTGCAACAGTTGAAGATGATGGAAGAGAAAGTTATTTTAGCAGTTAAGGACTTTGCGAACTCGATAAATTCGGGGAGCAAGGTTGTAGCTGATATGTCTGCATTAGTTGATGTGACGAGTCAGTTATCTCTTTCCAGTTTTGACTACTGGGAACGGTTTATACGCACTGAGTTCTCTTCAGCAGTAAGAGAATCAACGCCTTCCAAGTGGAAGCTTTGGTCAAAACCTAAGGAGCTGATAACTTGGCTTGACCTAATTAGTTGGGATGGTTACAAAAGAGAGAAAGCTCTACGAGCCCTTTCGGGAGGAGCGCCAAATACATTCTTTTTCTCGCTTGCCGTTCGTAGGCTGAATGATTGGGTGCCTCAAGTGCGTGAGGCTGCAAGGGAAAAGCTTCCTGAGATAGCAAAATTAACTGATCCAAAATGCGTAGTTGAAGCACTATGTATTGCACTATCAAATTGGAACTCATGGGGCAGAATCAAGGAGGAAGACAAGCAGATTCTTCTTCAAATCATTTGTGAAAAGGATATAGCAGAGTCGCTTCGGCGTAAGTTAATTTCGTCAGCGTCCGGGCCTATGCCGTCGCTCTTTTCCCAGCTTGGGCGCACACCTATTCTTGATGAGAATCTAGAGGAAATAGCGAGACTAGCTATTCAACCTTCGGTTAGGGCTAAGGCATATCGTAGTTTATTTGAAGGCCGTATTGTCTGGGTGGAGGGCCGGAAATGGGAATGGACAGATATACGCTATTGTGAAGGTAGGGTAAGGCCCATCGTAGGTGAACGAAAATTTGACATCAAGATCCCTATACTCGATTTTTTAGAATTATCATCTGATGATCGCTCGTCTATCGTTAGACGAGTTTCAGCTGAGATTTTGATACGAGATCTGGGTAAAATTGAAGCAGTTATTGCTAAGGAGTTAGCTAACAAGTTTGCTTCAGATAAGTCTCACCCTGTATCAGAAAGGGGTAAGTTTGCGAAAAGAAAATTAGAGGAAATGGCATCTGTCAATGACTCTTAACGAGTGTATATTGATAGACTCGCTTTCAGTTTCGCTCCAACAAGAAGGCTGTATTACTAAATGGGTAGCCATACATACAAGGTAACTTGCTATGTTTAAAGTGTTCTATAAGTTTAATGTAAAAATTATAGTTTTCATGGCATTGACAGTTTGTTCCCACATTGCAAGCGCCTGCTTGTGTTCTGATGAACTTGCACTTGAAAAAGGGGTTTCCGAAATTGCTACAAAGTTTCCGGCCAAAAGCGCAAAACTTGGGGGCTATAAGTTGATTGTTGATGGCCGTTTCTATTTAGTGATTCCGAAGGAAGAATCAAGGTATGGACGTGGCGGTGGTCAGCCGATTGTGAAACTACACCGTGAAAACTGTCAGGTAGTCGATATTTCACTTACTCGCTAGTTGCATTGCCTGCTTGATTTATAAGCTCTGTAGCATGTTCATTGCTATACCTTATTTGTTGATAGGAATTTCATGAGGAGCGAGCCAAGATAGAATAAAGTAAAGCTGCGTAAAAGAGTTGTTTAAATCACTTCCTGAAGATGTTAAGAAATAGCTTGAAAAAGACAGCACCTTGGGTTTACGGGAAAGCCTAATAGATCATAGTGAGGAGGAATAGTAGGTTAAAAAATAACTATATTCCT
Organism: Microbulbifer sp. VAAF005; assembly: GCF_030012985.1. NCBI lineage: Bacteria > Pseudomonadati > Pseudomonadota > Gammaproteobacteria > Cellvibrionales > Microbulbiferaceae > Microbulbifer > Microbulbifer sp. VAAF005. The sequence continues at coordinate 173,112 of NZ_CP120233.1, forward strand.
TCGGGAGTGTGTAGAATTGCTTTACACTCAGTTCCGGGTCATAATATTGACTACCTTCGGGTAGCCTACATCGTGTTCCGGCTATAGCTTATCAGGGTGTTTTGTAAGATAAAAGGATTTTATGACTAAATCTCTACCTAAAAATCACCATTTTGTACCCCAACATTTCCTGAAAGCATGGCAGTCTTCGGAGGGAAGAATATGTAGGTATCGATTCATTTCTAACGTGGGGAAATTTGAATCAAAAGAAGTCGGAATAAGGAAAACAGCTTCAATAAATAATTTATACAAAGTTCAATTTCCTGATGGCTCATTCGAGATTGAATCATCCGTGGTTTCACGAGAAATTGATGATGCTGGTCATAAAATTATAGAAAAGGCAAGATCTACCAGCTTATCCACATGGTCAGACAGTGAAAAGAGATCTCTAGCTAATTATTTAACTTGTCTAGAAGCACGACATCCCGAAGTTATTGAAGCAATGAACATTGGGCCTGAGCTTGAAGCCCTAAGAAAAAAATTAAAAAAAGACTGTTTCTCATCAGTAAAATCTATAGATGAAGTTTTTGATTATTTTCAAAGCTCACCCTCTATCGGAGTTATTGCCTTTGCCTGGTTTCTTCAAAATGAGAAGAGTGCATTAATTGCGAAGCCATTTTCCGATGGTCTACTGTCAGCAAATGTTCGTGAATATAATTTTAATGAAGATGTTTTGATTTGCTCAAGTTACCCAGTGTCAAGGTGGGGAGATTACCTAGATGAACTATTTTTTGCGATAGCAATAAGCCCAACTAAAGCCATTGTATACTCAACTAGTCCAGATATTGATGTGATAGGAGTATTTCCTGAGAAGATTAGATCAGATTTGATTAATCTTTATTCGTTATCTAAAGCAGATACTGCCTATTTTAAGGATAACTCAAAGTCCGAATTCATTGAGCGGCATATAGGTTGGGCGACCAAGCTGAAAAGTGTGAAGGCTCAGAAGGAATATATTGGTTGCTTTTTAAAATGTGAATTACTTAAAGCTGGTGCTAAATAATAGTTACATTCAGGTGGCGGCTGAGCAAGGTATTAGTGCAGTTATCAAAGACATTTTTACCGCTGTCTAAATAGGTTGGCTACGCAGCGTGCGTATATAGATCTCTTCTCCATGAACTTGGAGGGGGGATAGATACCTATTTTTACTTGATTCCCCTTCACTTCCAGCATTGTAATTGCGGCATTGATACCAATTCTTAGGTTTTTACCATAGGACCCACATGTTTATTTCTTGCTGATACTCAAGCCTTGGGTGGAGATCCTTGGTGAGTGACGTTTGTTGGGAGAATGGAGTGTAAAGCGGTATGGCTCAAAGCTGTTGACTTATTACGTCGTTGGGCTGACATGCTTTGGAGTTATAGAAAAGCGTGCTATATAAATGCAACGTTTAAATTCAATGATAACTGTATGGAGTCAGAATGAGGTACTTTGCTTATGGGTCAAATATGTCCCTTCCAAGACTGAAAGAAAGGGTTCCGAGTGCTGTGCGAATAGGAACGTTTACTTGTAGTGGTCTACTAAACCCGGACACCAATTTAGGTGGTAAAGTTGCCATCGAAAATAGAGGTGTTCAATGAGTAGACAACGTCGATCCTTTTCTCCTGAATTTAAATTAGATGCTGCCCGTTTGGTAGTAGATCAGAGCTATTCAATTGCTGAAGCAGCCCGGTCGCTGGATGTTGGCACAACGGCTATCCGCCGTTGGGTGAAGCAACTAGAGGCAGAGCGGGGTGGAGAGACGCCTGCAACTAAAGCGCTTACCACTGAGCAGCAAAAAATTCAGGAGCTTGAAGCCCGTATCAATCGCCTGGAAAGGGAGAAAGAGATACTAAAAAAGGCTACCGCTCTCTTGATGTCCGACGAGATGAATCGTACGCGCTGATAGACCTGTTGAGTGAGCAGGAGCCCGTGGAACTGGTCTGCAAAGCGTTAGAAATACCTCGATCATGCTACTACGAATACAGGAAAAAGAAGAACTCTGTTGATGTACCCAGAATGAAGCTCCGCTCCAAAGTCATTGAAGTCTTCGAGCGCAGCCGTAGCTCTGCAGGAAGTCGTACAGTCGTAGGTTTACTTTATGAACAAGGGATATCAATCGGACGCTTTAAAGTCCGAAGACTAATGTGTGAGGCCGGCTTAGTGTGTAAACAACCTGGTCCTCATAAGCGTAAGAAAGCAATAGTCGAGCACGTAGATATACCGAATGAACTTGATCGCCAGTTTAATGTTGAGAAGCCCAATCAAGTTTGGTGTGGTGACATTACCTATATCTGGGCTGGTTCAAGCTGGTGTTACCTGGCTACCGTTATAGATTTACACGCTCGCCGTATCGTTGGGTGGGCCCTCTCAGGGAAACCAGATGCCACACTAGCGATAAAGGCACTGGAAATGGCCTGGGAGCAGCGAGGAAAGCCTAATGGGGTTATGTTCCACTCAGACCAAGGCAGTCAGTATACCAGCCATCAGTTCCGCCAACGGCTATGGCGCTACCGAATGACCCAGAGCATGAGTCGACGTGGAAATTGCTGGGATAATGCACCAATGGAAAGACTGTTTCGGGGTCTGAAAAGTGAATGGATACCCTCTCTCGGTTACACCTCTATTACAGAAGCAAGCCGAGATATCAGCCATTACTTGATGACTTACTACAACTGGGAGCGTCCCCACCAACACAATGACGGATTGCCGCCTGCAAAAGCGGAAGAAAAACTTAACTTACTGTCCGGAAATAGTTGACCACTACAACTCTTACTGAACATTCTCTTCGTTTTCACAAAGTCAGCAAAAAAGACGGTTCCGGCAAGTGTGATGCACTGTTTACCCAAGACCCCAAAGATTATGTGATTGGTGCATTGTTCGAGATATCAGATAAAGAAAAAGGTGCTCTAGATAAGGTAGAGGGTTTAGGTTACGGCTATAAAGAAAAAAGGGTTCGGGTAACTGATACCATGGGAAATTCCCTCGAAGCAATTACATATTATGCAACGAATACTGATCCTTCTTTGCAGCCTTATTTTTGGTATCTATATCATGTGATATATGGGGCGAAAGAAACGGGGGTTCCTACGGACTATCTAAATAATTTGGAAGCAGTCAAAAGTATGGAAGACCCTGATAGAGAAAGGGATGCAAGAGAACGTGCAATATACAGTTGATAAACTAAGACACAGCAAAGGCTATTGCGTTATGACTTCTCTTTTTGCTAAGTGCTTTCACGTGCTACGTGCGATAGTGCGATAATCAAAGTTTAATGTAACTTGCCATCGAAAAAAGTTAAACCTTGGTAGAGAATGTAGGGGAGGGGTAGGTCTCCTTCCCTGGAGAGCCGATCCTCAACGCCTTCCATTGCCTAGTTTTCGGCGCACATAGATCTCTTCACGATGGACGGAGAGGGGTTTAGGGGCGCGGATGCCTATCTTTACTTGATTTCCTTTCACTTCCAACACTGTGATCGAGACATTCGTTCCAATTCTTAGGTTCTCGTCTGTTCGGCGCTTTAGGATCAACATGTTTTCTTCCTGCCGATACTCTAGCTGCGGGTGGGCATTCCTTGGTGGGGAAGCTTGGTAAGTGATGCCTGGAGGTAGAGTGGGTGGGGCGTGGGGGCGGTGGGCGCAGAATAGGAAAAGTCGGGTGCTAGGCTCCCAGAACTTGGGGAGTCGATCCAAGCTGATAAATGTACTTTATCTCCATAGTGTCTATGCCATTTTAAGTAGCTAACTCCTATTATTTTGTTTGACCCTCCTCTTCAGTCAATAGCTTTGGCGGTTTATACTTGCTATTTAGTGGGTGTCCAGAATTACCAGTAGCCGGATGCGTGATTTCTGTTGATCCATAGGGTATTTCAATAACGAGACGCCCTAGCAAGGTAAGCTATCGACAAGGAGAATGGAATGAATGTCGAAGATCTATTTATGGCCCCAGAGGATTTATTTAGACTGGGAAATTCCACTAGCCCAAGGTTAGATCATATCCGTCGACCGAAGGATGTTGATACAACCGAAATTAATGGGATCTTGATAGTGATTGCAAATGGGAAAGGCATATCACTATCAACAAAGAGCAGGATTGAATCAACACCGATGTCGGGCTGGGTATGGAAGATCTCTAAAGGGACACCAGTTCCACCGGGTCTAAAATTACTTAATGATAGGCCCGGGCACTATAGTATCGCTCCAACAGCAAATATGCCCCTCGATGAATTCAAGGGGCTACTTTCAAAACTGGCATTGAAATGTCAGAAGGTATTCAAAAAGCAGATTGCGTTATGACACATATAAAAGAAATGAACTCATCACTATGTGATTGGGAAGCCCGGATAATACTTGAAGCAATAACTCATGAAGCTGAGCGTTTAAAGTCTATTTGTGAAACATCTGAAGATGAGGATGAAGTGGCAGATGCTGGGAATGACTATTTAGAAGTTATTGGCCTCAAGGAACGTTTAGAAAATCAAGCAATAGAAGTTTTTGGTCAACAAATTACCAATTTCAGTAGGGAACCACTTTAGCTCTAACAAGTTATTGTGCTGATGTATTGCCCTCAATGTTGCTTGTCCGAGCAAGCATTAGCAAAACTCAGGCCCTAACTATTTGGTTGCGGCTCAGCAAAGAGCTAGATTTGTTAACTAAAGAAGGAGGATCGTCTGGAGCCTCCTTCCTTGGAGAACCTTTCCTCAACGCCTTCCGTTGCTTATTTTTCGTTCTCTCTCGATACGCACATAGATCTCTTCACGATGGACGGGGAGGGATTTAGGGGCGCGGATGCCTATCTTTACTTGATTTCCCTTCACTTCCAACACTGTGATCGAGACATTCGTTCCAATTCTCAGGTTCTCGCCTGTTCGGCGCTTTAGGATCAACATGTTTGTTTCCTAGCGATACTCAAGCTGTGGGTGGGCATTCCTTGGTGGGGAGGCTTGATAAGTGATCTGTGGAAGTAGAGTGAGTTGGTGCGTAAGATTGGTGGGCGCAGAATATGGTGGGCATTCAGAGTTTGTGGGATCGCTTAAAGCTGCGGGGCTCTATATGCTGACGGGCTTGGAAATTATAGAGATGTGTGGTATAGATTTTTCTTTTTAATTAACTGTTACGTTTTCTATTAAGAAAAGGGGTATACATGAAAGAAGAAATAGTGATGGACTTAGAAAAGGAGAGGTTTAAGAGAGAGTATTTTCTAGGTAGAAAACGCGATTTATTTGAACGACAAACACTGTTGGCAAATTTACTTCCGAAGCTAATTTTTCCAATGATATTTATGCTAATCGCGATGATGCTGTTAGAGCCCTCTAAGAATCTAATGTTACAATATGAACGAATATTGGCTGCTGAAGCCGATGGTATGGAAAGGATACCAGAACTTAGAAAGCAAATTACAATCCTTGAAAAGCAGTTAGCTAATCTTTCTAGTTCATCAGTAGAGCAACGTTTAGCAAATATTGAAAGATCAATTGAAGTCGGTGATGTTGATGTAGATGAGGTTAAAACATTTCAGCAGTTAAGATCTGATTTCGAAATTTTAAAAACTTACCTAATTACCACTCTTGCTAAGTCAATCTTAACTGTATATAAATACAGATATCTCGTTGATCTGCAAGGGAATACAGCATGGCTCGCAACAAGGTACAGTTTCAGAAGGGGATTAGTTTGATCCAATTCCTCAAAATGTACGGCAGCGAGGAACAGTGCTTCGATGCGCTGTCGCGATGGCGTTGGCCCAATGGCTTTAGTTGTCCTCACTGCGGACATGACAAGCATTGCGACCTCGCTTATCGCAAGCTTAAGCAATGTAACCGGTGTCGACGTCAGACATCGATTACCTCCCGTACGATTTTTGACTCTACGAAGCTCCCCCTTACCACCTGGGTTCTCGGTATCTTCCTGATTACACAGGATAAGAAGGGTATTTCCTGTATGGAGCTATCTCGACATCTGGGCATCTCTTACAACGCAGCATGGCGCATGAAGCAGAAACTCATGCAAGTGATGATGGAGCGAGACCAGCGATACAAACTATCCGGTTTTATTGAACTAGATGATGCCTATCTCGGTGGTGAGCGTACTGGATGCAAACCGGGGCGCGGAGCCAAGGGTAAAACTCCCTTTGTAGCTGCCGTTGAAACAACCAAGGAGGGACATCCAACCCGTATTAAGCTCTCAATTATCAAGGGCTTCAAAAGCAGTGAAATTTCAACCTGGAGTAAAAAATCCCTTTGTAGTGGCAGCACAGTCATCTCAGATGGTCTTCCATGCTTCAATGCCATTAAGGAGGCCGGTTGTGTGCATGACAAAATTGTTTGTGGTGGTGGCAGAGCTTCTGTTGAAGAGCCTGAGTTCTATTGGGTAAATACGGTACTTGGTAATTTAAAGAGTGCACTGCGTAGTACTTACCATTCTATTAGACCGAAATATGCACAGCGCTATTTGGCAGAATTTCAATATCGCTTTAATCGGAGGTTTGATTTATCGGCACTCATTCCAAGACTGGTTTACGTCTCTCTTCGGACGCCGCCGATGCCGGAAAGGTTACTAAAAATTGGCTTAGCATGAGTGGTAATTAGGAAAACTTATATGTTTTCAGATCCAGAGGATTTGGTTAAATTAAAAACTCTACAGCGTGATTATCAAGAAGTTTCTTCCAGCATCGAAAAATTTGTAGAAAAAGATGTCGTCGACCGAGAAATTAGCTTTCTCAACAATATGTTTTACACGGTGCTGGGTTTTTTAGGCATACTCATATCCATTGCTGGCGGTTCTTGGTGGGCAACATCCAAAAAACTTAAATCCATGAATACAGAAGAACTTAGTAAGGGTGGTCAACAGGATGCAGCATAGCTGCGTCTCTGGTGGAGGGTTAAAATACAGGCTTTTTATGGAAATTGACGTGTTTAATCTGTTTGAAGCTGATACGAAAAAAGAAGTTGATAAAATTTGTTCTGCTCTGACATTAAAAACTAGCGACCTGATATATTTGGTCAAGCTTTCAGAGGCAAAAATTATTGAATTCCCTTACTTGCATGCTTGCAAATATTTAGAAGAAACCCCAGAAAATATAAGATTCACGGATAAAAATATACAAGCTATCAAAGGGAATGGCGTTGGAAAACTCAGTCAAGATGCAAAGAAAGCAGTGAATAAGCTGTTTCAGTCTCCTCGATTTGTTAAGCGAACAACAGCGCACATGTTTTATCGTATCGATCAACGATATTGGCACATGTTTTTCTTTGATTTAAAAGATAGAGCAGTTAATGGTAATCATTGGGAATACGGTGAGCATATTCACTATGTAAGCTGGTTATGGCCCAACTTGAAGTGTGGAGAAGTCTGGTCAAAATTTTGCCAATTAGGGAAGAAATCTATTGGAGGAGCCAAGCATATTCGTTTTGAAAAGTAACCATAACAAAAGATTGTTGTCGCTGCGAAATACCCAGCTGACACGGTTAGCACTGCGCTCCAGCTGGAGCGCGGGTCCGATAATTATAGTTTGACGTAGTGTAGCTTTATGGGAGTTAATCGCGATTTAGGCTTAGACTTGTGAGGTCTCCTTCCTTGGAGATTTTACTCTCAGCGACTTCCATTGACTATTTTTTGTTCATTTTTTGATGCGCACATAGATCTCTTCCCGGTGGACGGGAAGAGCTTTAGGAGCGCGGATGCCTATCTTTACTTGATTTCCCTTCACTTCCAACACTGTGATCGAGACATTCGTTCCAATTCTTAGGTTCTCGCCTGTTCGGCGCTTTAAGATCAACATGTTTTCTTCCTACCGATACTCAAGCTGTGGGTGGGCATTCCTTGGTGGGGAAGCTTGGTAAGTGATACTTGGTGGAAGTGAGGGGAGGGGCGCGGGGGCGGTGGGCGCAGAATAGGAAAAGGCGGGCGCTAGGCTCCCAGAGCTTGGGGAGTCGCTCCAAGCTGCTGATTGTGCTCCACTTTATTGAAGACGAGTGGGTTTCTAGCGTAGTATGCATACAGCCATCTTGATATCGTGTTTATCAATTTGGTTAGCTGGCCCCTGGTGTTGCAGCACCTTGGGTCAGCGCCTTTTCACTATTCTTATTTCACGTTAACCTCTCCAGTTGGAGGTGATTTTTTTTAACTTCCTATGCTCCCTTAAGGGGCGATCTCTCAGAATGCAGTTAAAGTACGGTCTAAAATACTTATAGATATCTATCGATTCTACGCAGCTTTGACGCTAGATAAAACCTAAAAAATTCCAATAAGGCAATTTTAACGCCTATATTTCTCTAGGTGTTTGTCTTGAAGATTCTACTTCCCTCTCTGTCTATTTGACAGCTTCTTTCTCGGTCTATCTTCCTCTTTCGTTGATCATCCTGGCGGTTTATACTTTTTATTCGGTGATTGTGCGAGGTTGCTGTTAGAGGCTGGCAATTTTATATGTTCATTCATTTTTGAGTACACGTAAGATAAAGTTTTGAAAATCTGATTTGAAGGTCGTGTATTGAGGTTTCTCTATTGGATTTGTTTTCGTACAAATTCATGAAAAATATTTGGGATTAGAATGTCTAAGGATTATTTTGAGCAGGTCTCCTCTGATAAGAGTCAGTTAGGTTTTGATTATCAAGATCTTGTTTGCTTGGAGTATCTTCTCGACCTAAAGCCTGGTGAAAAAATTGGGCTGGAAGTGCTGGATGATGTGCATCATGAGCAAATTCGTGGTGCCACTTCGCTTATCCAGGTAAAGCACTCAGTAAGTGAAGGCAGTTCGCTCACTAATAGAGATATAGACCTTTGGAAAACGATTTATAATTGGAGTAAGGCTTTAGTTTGCCTGAATGGTGAGGATGTGGAGTTTGTTTTCTTTACCAATAAGAAAAAAACAAGTCAGAGTGGTATTGTACAGTTGATTGACTCTGAGCATCTGAACCTGACTGAGGTGATTGAGACTATTTCTGAAATAAAAGAAGATTTAGATCTTAAGGAAAGCGTTAAAAAGAGGGGGGAAAAGGAAAACCCCATAAAAAAATATGTCGATCATATCTATGATCTAAGCGATGAAAAAAAGAGGGACCTATTTGATAGGATTAGAATGGTGTTTTCGACAGATGATATCTTCAAGCGCCTGGCAGAGAAAGTTGAGTTTTTTTCAATTCGTCCATCAGATACGCATAACGTAATTTATATGCTCATTGGCGTATTTGGAGAGCAGAAATATAAGCTAATTAAGTCGAGCCAGAAGGTAGAGATTGATTATGAAATGTTCAGGAAAAATTTCCAGTTCAATCGAATTATTAATATGTCTGCAGATAGAAAAGTAGATTTCAGTCGTTACCACCAATTTAAAAACGTTAATACAATTGATCCGAAGGATGGTTTGTTTGCAAAGCAGCTTGTGGATATTGATATTTCACAAGAGGACATAACAGAGCATGCTATTGAATATGCTGCAACCAGTATGTATATACAAAAGCTAATCGTTGATGGGCAATTTAGTGAGACTGAGAATGAAGCAATTAATGAGGAAGTTTTTTATGCTTGGAAGGCTCTGCATAATCAGTTATACAATCAGGACGGGATAGATACGGACGAGAAGCATAAGCGTGTTGCGAGAGATTGTTTGTATAAGGTTGAAGATATACCCGTGCAAGTTTCGAATTCAGCATTAGCTAGACCAATGGTGACAGGGAAAGGGTTAGAGTTGTCCGATATGTGCCGGATTGGGTGGCGGAAAGATTGGAAAGAGCTGTATGGAGTGAAAAAATGATAGGAGCTATTAATAATGAAGCATTGGGTTTGGTCGCTATTCATATAGTTCTATCATTGAAGCAACGGCTCAATATCGCAAATTCATATTTAATTGCGCCTCTGATTTTTGATAAAAAAATAAGGGGCTACCTGAAGCGGAAAAATACAAATGTTCTTTCTGCGCAGGAATTTATTACAGTTAAAAGTGAATTCTTTGTGGGATTTTGTGATAAGTATACAGATTCTTTGGTGGCTACAACTAATGCGATTGCAATGGGTGTTGAACTCAAGCTATTTGATATTAAAGGCGGAGAGTTGATTATATTGGAACCATTTTCTTTTGGTCAGGAAAGGCTCGGTCGAAAAATTGATGAGGTTCGAAGTGCTTCTGGAAATATTGTTGTGATGCTATCTGAAGAACCTGAGTCTTTATATTCTTTGCTTAGGGTAAAAGTATGACAGTTCAGATAAAAAATATTTTAATTTGGCAGAAGAGCGAAGTTATTAGAAATCTTGAATTAAAGGCTAACGCTGTAAATGTCATAACTGGTGATCCAGGGAAAGGGAAGTCATCTATACTTCATATTATTGACTATTGTCTACTTTCATCCAAAGCCGACGGAATATCAAAAGCAAATATAGATGATAAGACTAGATGGTACGGAATAAGGCTGCATACCCATAGAGGTTTAATAACTATTGCTCGTCCAGCTCATCACGTTGGCAATAAAAGTGTTGCCTTTTTCTGCGATAACGGTGAAATCCCAGATTTGCCCAATCACAACATGAGTGTTTCAACATTAAAGAAAGTGTTGGATAAAGTGTTTGGTTTGGATAGTGAGTTGAAGGTTCCTTATGGTGGGAAAACTATAAAGGCGGGATCTAAAGTTTCCTTTCGAAATTTCTTGAGTTTCTGCTATCAAGATCAGAACGCTATAGTTTCCCCAGACTATCTTTATAACAAGCCAAATGATTTAAGAGTGGTTGAAAGGGTTGAGCGAACATTTAGGATGGCCTTGGGCATTGTTGATATTGAAGGGGCAATTGTTACTGAGCGGCTTGAAAAATTGAAAGCAGAGCGCTTAAGTGTTGAGCGACGATCAGAAATCCTTGGCCAGAAGCGTTTAGAGTTTCAAGAGGATGTGATTTCCCTAGAGAAGGAAGCCGTGTCTCTAGGGATTTTAGATAAGACAAGTGATGATGTTCAAGTATCCTTAAATAATTTAAAAGAGATTTCAACTTCACCTCTTGATAATTTTGGTGATATTAACGAGAAGCTTAAGTCACTTGAAGTTATTGAGCTAGAGCTTAATAGAAAAATTAGCAAATTTAAAAAATTTAATGAAGGGTATACTGAGTATCAGGCTCTTCTAAAAGAGGGTGATAATTCAGTAAGGCCAGTGGAGTATTTGATTGATAAGTATAAAGAAATTCTACCCGGAACCAAGACAGCCGAAATATTATTTTCTCTTGAGCGTGAGTTGTCTTCTATTAAGGATAGCTGGAAAAAACGTAATAACTCTTTGTTGTATGTTGATGTTATTGAGAAAGCTAAAGGTCTCGAAGCAGAACTGGCTGATGTAAGGGGTAGGGTAGAAAATCTTAAAGAGCTTTCTGAGCGCCTTTCTTCACCTAAGGATATATATCGTTACCAAGGTAAGCTAAGCGTTAAAGTCGACCTTTATTCGGATAGAGCTATACCTATAGATTATTCTGAAAAGCTCGCTGTTATTGATGCCAAAATTTCTCAGTTAGATGGGATTGTTACAGATATCGAATCCAAACGAGAGTTTGTGATGGGTAAGCTTAACAATAAGATAAATGAACACCTAGCAAGGTTGCGTCTTAAAGGTTATGAATCTAGTAAAGCAGTATTCATGGAGAGGGAAAAGGTAATAAATCTAATACTCGAAGAAGGTCGTGCAGTAGAGAAGATGGTAGACATCGGTAGCGCTTCTAATTATTTATACCTTCATTTGTCTTACTTTATGGCATTACATGAGGTGGCGAGAGATAACGGTGTTCCTTGGATGCCTTACTTTTTGGTATTTGATCAAGTTAGTACACCTTATTTAGGTGAAAATGACGATGATATATCTAGCCTAGACTTAGCACTAAGAGAATTAAATGATTTTGTTGAGCGTATGAAAGATAAAGGAGGTATTCAGATTGTACTTATGGAGCATATACCTGAGTCCCATTGGACTAAGCTAAAACTTGAGAATTTTAAATTAGTAGACAGAGAGCTAGTTGGCGGGTATGGGCTTATAAACTGATTTTATTAAGAAGTCAAATCTATAGGTACTGCTGTTTGCTGACAGTTTGGGCACTTATCTTGCTGAAAACTACCTATACTTGGGGTTCAGGTGTTGGTCAGTGCAATCTAGTTAATCCAAGTAAGATAGTCATGAGCAATACGTTATGATTTAGGGGTAAGCTAAAATTTGATAAGTTCATCAATGTTGATGCATTTGTAGTGAGAAAGTAGGCTAACTTTTAGCTAGCCTACAGGCTTTGATGCGCTAGGGCATACAGGCATACCCTTTGAAATTTCTAGAAAGTGAAAATATGCTCTTCGCCACGATGCCTAATCCAACTCCACCAACCTCTGCATCAATGGAAAATACAGCGCACACCGAATATTCCGCTCCCCCGCGCATAGAAAAGCTTTCGATAATTCTCCAACTGATTCCGATACTGCTCCAGCTGAGCCGCAATAAATTCCTCCTGGCTTTCCTCACCACTGGGCTCTGCAGTTTTGTAGTCGACAATCCAGCGGGTACCTTCGTTATCGATAAAGGTACGGTCTACAATGGAGCGCCGTAACTGCCGGCCGCCGCTGTGGAGTTCCAGTTCGCAGGCGGATTCCCTTAGTGAGCCATCCAATAGCCAACGGCCGGTGGGGCAGTTGAGGCTGTTGCGTACGGCGATCTCCACTTTCTCGGCGGCGCGATCCAGGCTGGTGGCGGATAGCCCCAATTGTTTCAGGCGCAGTTGCCATAGGGGGCGTTGGGCTTCCAGTTTGCTGGGTGTCCAGTCGTTGATATTGGTCTCGGCAATGGTGGCGAGGGTTTCGTGGGCTACGGTGCCGGCGTGTTTGAGCCAGCGCAGGGCAACCTGGCCCAGTTCGGGAATATTGTCTTCTTCCTCGGTTTTGGGTTGGTAGTCTGGCATGCGGTATTGGGCCAGCCATTCCTGCCGGGGCATAGCTTGGGGTTGCCATTGGTGGGGCAGGCGCAGTAGGTAGTCGTGATCTCTGCTGGTTTCTTCCTGGTTTAGCAGGGGTTCTTCCGCTTCGAGCCAGTGGCACCAGTCGCTTTCCTGGTGGTGCAAAACACTGGGCCAGATGCCGGCGAGTAGGGCGGCGCTGCTGGGGGCTTTTAGGTGGCCCTTTTTTTCATCCCGGTTGATGCAGGCCAAAAGATGCAGCGAGCGGATGGCGCGGGTGCAGCCTACATACAACAGGCGGGTGCCCTCCAGGCGCTCGCGCTCGCTGTTGTCGTGTTTCAGGTATTCAAATACCGGGTCGCGGCCGCCGCGCGCATTTTTAGGAGCGAGCAGGAAGCGGCTTTCGCCTTCGCGGCTGAGCCATTCGCTCCAGCGCAGCAGTTGATCGCTGCCGGGTTTGCCGCCTTGGTCCAGGCCTGGGATCAGTACGTGTTCGAACTCCAGCCCTTTGGATTTGTGAATGGTCATCACCTGCACTTTGGCATCCTGGGCGGGGCGGGCGTAGAGCTGTTCCAGGGCCAGGGTGAACTGTTGCCAGTCGGTAATGGCTCCGCCGATATCGAAGGCTTCTAATAATTGCAGAAAATCCTGCACATTATTCAGGTCAGATTTTTGCGCAACGGTAGCGGGGCCACCCAGTTCCAGCCAGAGGCCTTCAATCCAGGTGCGTAGGGGTTTGCGGCCGCGCTGCTGCCAGGCGTGCAGCAGTTTTGGGGCCACTTGGGCCAGGCGCGTGCGCCCTTCATCGCTGAGCAGGGCGATATCGTCTACTTCCTGCAAGGCCATTAATAATGGGCGCGCGCTGGTGTCTGTTACGGTGATATCCCCATTGCCCCAGTTGGCCAGGGTGTAAAGGTCTGGCAGTTGCAGTCCGCACCAGGGGGCGCGCAGTACTGCCAGCCAGCTGATTCGGTCGCTGGGGTCGAGCAGGGCGCGGGTGAGGCTGAGTAAATCCAACACCACCATTTTACTGGCGAGCGGCGCCAGTTCTGGGGCTTGGAAGGCGATATTGGCAGTACTTAGGGCCGGCAAAATCTTTTGCAGGTGTTTTTTCTTGCGCACCAGAATGGCGATACGGCTCTCTGGATCTTGCGCTTGTAATTGCTGCACCAGTCCAACCGATTGTGTGGCTTCGCGGTTGCGGTCTTCGTCATCGATGCAGCCGTAAAATTTGACCGAGGGCTCGGCCCATTTGCTGCCTTTAAAAGCTTCGGATTGTAGATAGCGCACGGCGCCGCGACCGATATTATCCGCTTGCGGAAAGGCACTTTGGAAAGTCTCGTTGACCCAGTTCACCACCGCGCTTTCGGAGCGGAAGTTTACTTGTAGGTCGAGGGCTTCCAGGGGGACTTCACCGATACCGCGTTTACGCGCATTCAGGAAAATACCCACGTTGGCATTGCGGAAGCCGTAACAGGATTGCATGCCGTCGCCGACAATAAATAGGGTGCGGCCGTCTCCCTGCTGCCAGCCGGCAGTGAGTTTTTCCAGCAGTTGTAGCTGGGTGTGGGAGGTGTCCTGGAACTCGTCCACCAGAATATGCTGGGTTTGCAGGTCCAGTTTCAGCGCCAGGTCTGTGGGGTTATCGCTATCGCCCAGGGCGATCAGTGCGGCCTGGGCCACTTCGGTATAGTCGGTGGCGCCCAGCTGCTGGAATACCAGCTTTAATTCTGCGACTAACTTGGGCAGTACCTGGGCGAGCCCTTGCAGCAGTTGCCATTGGCTCTGTTGCAGTCCGCTGGGGAGTTTGCCCACTTCCCGCAGGGCAGAGAGCAGCGGTTCGCTGCCGGCCAGTTCCGCCAGCAGGTCTTTCATGCGCTGTTTGTATTCTTCGGCGATGGGGCGCTCGGGATCTTTTTTATCTGGCAAGCCAAAGCCGAGTTTTTTATTGATGCCGCCGCCTTTGCGCAGATCACCGGTGGTGGTGAGGAGCAGGCTGCCGAGGGCGAGCCAGGCGGGCAGACCGCTGCTGTCTGTGCTGGGGAAGTCGTCCAGTTCGGCGAAGAGGCACAGGCCGTGGCTGGGGTTTTCCTTTTGTAAATTGCCGCCGGCATAACTGGCCAGCTCCAGCAGTTCCCCGGCGACACTGCCGAGGGCTGTGGTGAGGTCTTGCAGCTTTTCTGCCACCAGTTCGTCGATAACAAAATGGAAATAGTCCTGGGCGCCGTCGAAGTTGACGCTCAAAAGTGGGCCGAGCCATTGCTCGCGCTTATCCAGCAAAATACGCAGCAGCTTATTGAGTTGGCCCAGGTCGTTATCCAGGTGGAGCAGCAGTTGCTGTAGGTCTGCGTCTGGGGTTTCGCCATCGAGGTGTTTGAGCAGATTCACCACCGCCAGTTCGAAGGCGATTTGAGTGCGCTCCAGGGGTTCACCCGGTGCGCCCAGGCCGCTTTCGATCGGCAGTTGGCTGGCGAGGCTGCGGCAGAGGCCGTCGATGGTTTGAATACGCAGGCGCTGGGGTGTTTGCAGCAGTTCCCATTCCAGTTCGCGATCCCGTTCCAGCAGCGCGCGGGCTAAATCCCAGGTAATGGCATCGTGGGGGTTATCTGGCCGGGCTTGGTCGCGGGCACTGTGCAGGGCGTCGATCAGGCGCTCGCGCATTTCACCGGCGGCTTTGCGGGTGAAGGTAATGGCCAACACTTCTTCCGGTTGCTGGCAGGCGGCGAGCAACTTTAATACGCGCTGGGTGAGCAGGCCGGTTTTACCGGAGCCCGCCGGGGCAGATACGGCAAAGCTGCGGCTGATATCCAGGGCTTGGCTGCGGGCGTCGGCATCGATGGGGCGGCGCAGGGCGGGAGTGGTCACGACTTCGTTCATTCGGTTATTTGCTCCCTTTCCGGCCAGCGGTTTAGGGGCCAGAGTTCACTGTTGTTATCGGTGGGGCGATCAAAGGCGAGGGTGGCTACACCACTGCGATATTCTGTGGCGAGGGATTCCAGGCTGTAGTGCCAGTGCTCCACCAGATTGCTCCAGGTGCCGTAGGGGGATTCCTTTTCGGTATCGCCCACGGCTTTAATGCCGGTGATGGGGTGCTCCAGGTCTCCGCAGCCATTCCATTTGCAGTCGCCGTTGCGCACCTGGCCGAAGGCGATGGCGTGGGCGTCCGGTTGGAAGAGGGCGTAGAGCGGCAGCTGGGGTTCGCGGATGCGCTGGGTAAGCCAGTCGCGAATACTGGGAATACCGGTTTTGTAATCAATTACCAGTTGCTCGCCGCTGGCGAGTTGATCCAGCCGGTCCAGGCGCAGGTTAAAGTGCAGTCCTCCGATTTCCACGGCTTGTTCCCATTCGACTTTTTCTACGGAGAAATTGGGCCTGTCCAGTTCGACGGACAGCCATTGTTGCAGCAGGCGCTCCAGGCGCTGCTTTTCCATAGCCCAAAATCCGATCGGCAGGTGATTGTATTTTTTGCGCACACTGCCGAGGGAGCGCTCCACAGCGCGTTCGATTTGCGCTTGGCGTTGCTCGTCGTCCATGGCTTGCAGTTGTGTGAGGGTGCCGCACTGTTGCCAGAATTCCGCCAGTACCTGGTGCACCACATTACCGCGCTCGGCGGGGCCAAGGCCGATATCCGGTTGGGTAAAACTGCTGGCGCCAAGGCGGAAGCGCAACTGCGCATTTAACGGGGACAGGGCTTGGGCCTTGAGTACCGAGGCACCGCCGCGCACCCGTTCGCATTCGGCGGGGGTGAGAGGCGGTAGCTTTTTGTCTTCGATTTTTTCCAACTGACAGGCTTGCGCCAGTTGGCTGTAGTGATTGTGCAGGGCGCCTTCGGCAAAGTGCTGGGCTTGTTGTGGGCTGTCAAACAAGCTGCTCAGTCCCTGCTGCACACCGTCTTCTTCACAGGTGTAACTCACGACGATATCGCCGCTGGCATTGAGCAGGTCGGCGGTGAGTTCGCGGGCCAGTTCCAATTCCCGCTCGGCGCTGGCGCGGGGCATCTTCCAGTGTTTTTGCCATTGTATTGGCAGCAGCGGATTGGGTGCCGGTGCCGGCGGCCATTGCTGTTGGCCGAAGCCGACCAGGCGCAGGTAATCGAAGGCAAGGCCACCGGCTTCCAGTACCCCGAGAATTTGCAGGGGGCCATCGCGGGTTTCCGCCTGGAAGGGGGTGTGGCTGGCAATTTGACGCAGCAATTGCAGGGCCTGGGTGAGAGTAAGGTTGCCACCGCAGGCACTGAGTGCGGCGAACTCCTCCAGGATGGATTCCCACTGCATCAGCTGCTGGTATTCCTGGCTGTCCGGGTTGCGGTTGCCGGGCCAATTTAATGCTGTCAGTGTTTCGGAAAAACGCGCGGCCCAAATTTCAGCGGGCGCTCGCTGCCAGCGCCGGGCGCGTTCGGCCATTTGTTCCAGCTGGCGGGGCAGTTGCGGTGATTCCAAGTGGAGGACTTCTGCGCTGCGCTCGGCCCAGTAGCGCAGGGTTGCGCCGTCGATGCGTCGCAGTTCCAGTTTTTGTAAGCGGCGGAACAGGGCACTGCGTAGCCAGGTTTCACTGTCGTCACCCCAGAAGGGGCTGAACAGGATATTTTGCAATTGGGGGTAATCCCATTCGTCTTGCAGTAGCGATAGCAATTGTAGGGCGGCGCTGCCGACCGGTGTCTGTGCCAGGGGCGTACCGGCGGAGAAGTTAAACGGCAGTGTGTAGCGCGGTTGCTGCGGGTCCAGGTATTGGGGTTCGAGCACGCGGGAAAATACCGCTTCCACCTGAGCGCGGCACTGGCCCAGATTATTCACCACGATGCCAACGCTGTGGCCGGGGTTTTCGGCGAGCTTTTGTCCGGCCCAAAGAGCTGCTTGGTAGAGCTCTTCATCCAAATCGGCGCAGGCGGATACGGATAGTTCACTCTGCTGGGTGAGTCCCGGCCTTTCATTTACAGCTGCGGCACCTGCGTGAATCAGGGCATTGGCGAGGGGCGAAATCTGGGCAAAGCCGGCGGTATCAATTTGCGCGACGGGTTCCAGAATGCCTTCTTGGAATGCACGCAGGATCAATTGATCGCGCTGGTCTGGCGTGATGGCGCTGTGGGCCTGAAGTTCAGTGGCAAAGGCCTTGATCATGGCGCACAGCGGCAGCTCGTCGCTGCGCATAGAGAGTGCGAACTGCTCCAAAAGCGGAGTCAGCGCTTCATCTATTTGCGAGAGATCGGAAATCAGCTGCCATTGGAGCAGCTGCGCCAGGGCGCTATCGGCATCCCGGCACAGTTGCTGGCTGTTGAGCAGTTGCCGATCCAGGGATTCGTCCAGGGCGCGCTGCCAGAGTAATTGCCGTTGCTCGCGATTCAATACCTGTTGCAAGGCGGGCTGCCAGTTGCGTTGTTGCAGCTGGAACCAGAGCTTGTCCAGCCAGCTGCGCAGGGACTCCACCGGCGGCGGCATCCAGCAGGCTCCGGGCGACTGCTGCGCGGCAAACACCTGTTGGCAGCGGTTGCGCAAACGGTTGTTGGGGGTGAGCAGCAGTCCGCCGGGGGGCAGCTGCGCAAATATTTCGAGAGCGGGAAATGCCGGCTTCAGCATGAATTCGGGTACCGGTTAGGGCTTGTTATTCGGGGAACGGTCGCGGTTTGTGACGGAGCTGTCAACTCTGTTGCGCGGTTCTCATCATTTTGGCGATCTTAGGTGTTGGGTTCGAGGGGTTCGGCAACAGGGGCGAACTCGCTGAAGGCCTGTTCTATATTGCCGGTTAGGTCAACCGTGCTGGTGATCAGGCGGCCAGTGTTTGGCGCATCCGGCAGCATCAGCTCGAGTTCTTCCAGCCACCAGCGCACTCGCCGGGCGATGGCTTCACCGGAATCCAGCCACTGGATTGAGCGAGGGGCGAACTGGTCCAGTTCTTCCCGCAGCAGGGGAAAGTGAGTGCAGGCCAATACGGCAATATCCACTTGGTCGCCACCGGCGGTGTGGAATACGCGGTGTAATACCGGCTCCAAATCCTCTGCGGTGATGGCTTCGCCGCGCAGTTTGCTTTCCGCCAGATGCACCAACTCCGGTGCGGGCACATTAATTACCCGGTTGCCGTTGGCAAATTGCTCGATCAGCTCGCGGGTATAGCGGCGATTGACGGTGCCTTCGGTGGCAATCAGGGCAATAGTGCGGGAACGGCTGGCGGCAGCGGCGGGTTTCACCGCGGGCACAACGCCCACTACGGGTTTCTGTAGGGATTCGCGCAGCTGGGGTAGGGCCAGGGTGCTGGCGGTATTGCAGCCCACCACCAAAATATCGGCCCCGCAGTGCTCCATCATGGCTTGGGCCTGCTGGACGATGCGGGGGCGCAGTTCCTCTTCGCTTTTGTTGCCGTAGGGGTAAAAGCCGTTGTCCACACCCAGGTGCAAGGTCAGGCCCGGCACCAGGCGGCGGATCTCCCGCGCAATGCTGATGGCGCCCACGCCGGAATCAAAGATCAGGGCGCTGGGGGCAGGGCTATCTGGGTGGGCGCTGTGTTTGTGCATGCGTTCTGGAGTACCAACATCGAAACCAATCCTCCAAGAATACCTAAAACCCCGTAAAAATTCCCGCTGGGTCTTATCGGGCGCAAACCTATCCCTTGATACTGAGGTTATCGGCCGGGCTGGCGCGGGGTACTTTCCAGGGGCAAACTGGTAGAATGGCGCCTTCGCCTGGGCTATTTCCCGGGCAGGCCAGTGGGCGAGGCCCCTGGCAAAATCCTGATTTATCCATCTCTTTCCAGGTCTGGGAGTACCACTCTATGCCAGCGTTCCCGCTGCAATTGAATGCCGATCATGCGGTGATGGCGGCTGTTGCCATCTTGTTTCTGTTGGGCTTGGTGTTTTGGTTGGCGCGAGCCAGTAGCCGCCGCGCTTTACTGCAGAGCGAAGCCGCTTTGCAGGTGGCTCAGGCGCGTATCGAAAGCAGCCGCGAGCGGGAGTCCCAACTTGGGGTTGAGGTGGAATCCCTGCGAACCGAGTTGGCGGACAAGTTGCAGCAGCTCACGCGAAGCCAGGTGCTGGTAGAAAAAGGGGAGGTGGCCCTGGCGGAGCAGCGCAAGCTGATGGAGCAAATGCGTATTGCCATGGGTGAGCAGTTCGAGAATCTGGCCAACCGGATTTTTGAAGAGAAGCAGCAAAGCTTCGTGCGCCGCAGTGAAGACAGCCTGCGCAAAAGTCTCGATCCGCTGGAGCGCCAGCTGGGGGATTTCCGTAAGCGAGTAGAGCATGTCTACGATCGCGAAAATGCTGAGCGCAACAGCCTGCTGGGGCAGATTAAAGCGTTGCGCGAGCAAACCCAGCGAATCAGCGATGAGGCCCTGAATCTGACTTCGGCCCTGAAGGGAGATCGTAAGATTCAGGGTAACTGGGGTGAAGTGGTGCTGGAGCGCTTGCTGGAGGAATCCGGCTTGCAGAAGGGCCGCGAGTACGAAACGCAAGTAACGCTGACGAGTGATGGCCGCAGGCGCCAGCCGGATGTGATTGTGCGCCTGCCGGAAAACAAAGACCTGATTATCGATTCCAAGGTCTCCCTGGTTGATTACGAGCGCTACAGCTCGGCGGAAACCGATGAGGAGCGGACGCAGGCCCTGAAACAGCATGTGAATTCCCTGCGCGCCCATATCACCGGCCTTAACAAGAAAGCCTACGAGCAGCTGGAGGGTGTGCGCACCCTGGATTTCGTCTTTATTTTCGTGCCTATTGAGGCTGCGTATATGTTGGCGATGCAGGCGGACCCGGACCTGTTCCGTTTCGCTTATGAGAAGCAAATTGTCCTGGTGAGTCCCACCAGCCTGATGGCGACCCTGCGCACCGTCGAGAATATCTGGCGCTACGAGAAACAAAACAAGAACGCGGAAAAAATCGCCGACGAAGCCGGCAAGCTGCACGATCAGTTTGCTATGGTGCTGGAGTCACTGGATGTTCTTGGTGACCGCCTGCGCCAAGCGGATGACGCTTACCAGCAGACCTACAAGCGACTGGCGACAGGGCGTGGTAATGCGGTGAAGCGTATCGACAGCTTGCGTAAGCTGGGTGCTAAAACCCGTAAACAGATTTCTGCGGACTTAAGGGAGCGAGCGGATCAGCCTGAGGTAAAGGGATTGCCACAGGCTGAGGAAACTGCAGCGGAAGAATAACTTTTTATGGAAAATCTTGTATTCGCGCTATCAGTCACAGGGCCGATTTTCCTGATGATTATTGGCGGATACCTGCTCAAATATAAAGGGATAGTTCGGGACAGCTTTATTGATGATGCTTCAAGGCTTGTTTTCCACGTAGCCTTGCCGGCACTGCTTTTTATTAATATCTATTCCTCAGATACCAGCCCCGCGCAAGAAATAGACTTACTGGTAGCAGGGGTTCTCGGCACTTTTGTAATGCTCCCTTTGGCATGGTTGCTGGCGCGGCCGGTAGCGCCAATGGATCGCAGTGCATTTATCCAGGGGGCCTTTCGTGGAAATGTGGCGATTGTCGGCCTTGCCTGGATCGAAAAAGCCTACGGAAGTGAGGGTGTTTCCAATTCCGCAGGGTTGGTCGCGGCACTTACGATTCAGTTTAATGTTATCGCCGTCGCTCTTTTCGTGCTTTACAATAAGGACAGAAAATTTGGTTGGCGGGTGATGCTGTGGGAGCTGGTCAAGAACCCTCTTATCCTCGGTGTAATCGCAGCCATTGTGTGCCGTTTGTTGGCTGTAAGGTTGCCGGAGGTGCTGCATGATACCATTCAGTATCTTGCATCTGTGGGCTTGCCATTGGGGCTTATTTGTATTGGTGCCAGCATGAAAATGCGAACACTGATGCGCAGTTCCCCTACGGCGCTGGCGGCCTCATTACTTAAACTGGTTGTTGCCCCGATTGTCTGCCTGTTGATTGGTTTGGCATTGGGCATGAGCCCTGAGTACTTGGGATATTTGATCCTGATGACGGGCGCTCCCTGTGCGATCTCGGCCTTTGTAATGGCCCATGCGATGGGCGGGAACAGCCAGCTTACGGCGAATATTGTGGGGCTCAGCACATTGCTTTCTGTTGTTACTGCCAGTATCGGGCTGGCATTGCTTAAGGTGTACTTTTAATGACCGTTTTCCCAACCTGGTTGCTTATTCTTGCAGCAGTAATCATTTTTGCTCTCGCTATTGTGGCTGGCTACTATCTGCGCAAACTATCAGTAGCGCAAAAGAAACAGGCCGAACAACTGGCGGAGCTAGAGCAAGCTGCTGAAGATCAGCGCGAAAGAGTAAACGACAGCATCCAGATTATTGCCCGCACCTTGTTGGATGATGGGGTAGGGCTTACCGAAGCTTCGATTCGTATTCGCGTTCTTTTGGATGCACTTCAGGTGGAAGATAAAGTGCGTGAAGAGTTTGTGGCCTTTTACACCATTGCAGAGAAAACCAGTCATATCCCAATTCTCAAAGACTGGAAAGAACTGCCGCGTAAAGAACAGTTCAAATATGAGTTGGAGATGGCGCAAGTAGAGGCGGATTATAAGGATTTTGCGATGGATGCTGCCAAGCGTATTTTGGGGCGTTCTTTTTAGAACTGAGTCATTTCCTGCTTGGGGGTGGCTTTTTGGATCAGCGGGTAGGGGGCTGCCTGCTGATTGAAGAGTATCGTATCGCCAGCCTTCCTCCAGGCCCCTTCATATCACGTCTCCCTCGCCTCCTCACCTTTAGAATGTTATAAGTATCGACTTATAGTATTGTTTTTGTCGAGCTAGCTACCTGCCTAACCATTACCCCTTCAGCTAGCTTCGAATAGAAGCCTGACTTATGACGGAAGAAGTTGGATCGAGAGAGGATCGGTACTGGAAGTATATTTATTCCAGCAAGCTGAGAATTAAGCGACGAGTGCTGCGAATGGAGCGGCTGGCAGCGAGAAGACTTAGTTTTCTGCTGGTTAAGGAAAGATCACTTGATGATTGGTGCTTTGCGACCAGTCTTGTCGTTTCAGCGGCTCAGCATGGATAGGTCCTGAGGGAGCCGATAATATTTTTCAGGTGCCTTTGGAGGCTCATATCGAGTTAAAACCAAGCGGTGAAAAATTCAAGGCTTATCATTTTAGGGTTAACTTTGGTGGGTGTTATTTTGACCTGAAAAGATCCTAATCGATATCGTCACTGAAGTGACAATTATAAATAGATATGGCAGGTGCGACGTGGTTTAAGTGAGCATGCGCAGGCACCAGATAGCCAATAACTGCATAGGTATGAGAGTGGATAAATCAACTATATCGGGCAGGCATTATTGAATGGGAGTTTTCTGTGGTTAAGTGGGGCGCCACCGTTCGTTGAGCGGTGGCGCAATCCGCACTGAAAGGCAATGTTTAGGGTTAAATACGCGTAGAGTTGTATGCAAATATGAAGAAGATATCAGGATCTACATTCTATTTTAAGAGAATTTTTCCAGGTGTGTGGTTTGGTTTTTTGGTGTTTTTTATGGCTTCCTCCATATCTGGAGGCGCGGTTAAAGATTCGTTTATGCTTTTAGTTATGCCGATTTTCATGGCTGTATTTGGCTTTGTCTTTTTTAAGAAGCTGCTGTGGAGTTTGGCTGATGAAGTATACGATGAGGGGGAATCATTGCTCTTTCAAAAAGGGAGGAAGCGGCAAAGAGTTCAACTTAAAGATGTTATTAATATCAACTATGCCCAAATGAACGCGCCGGAGAGAATTGTTTTGCAAGTGCGCACGGAGGGGGATATTGGAAAGGAGTTGGCTTTTATCCCCCCTATGAGACTTAATTTTTTCTCTAAAAGCCCTGTTGTTGAAGATTTAATCGATAGGGTGGATCGTGCCAGGGAGGTCTAGCACAGGTTCTGCTAATTGCTTAACAAGGCTGGGTTAGTTGGTCGGGAAGCTTCGAATGATCGCCGTGCCTTTTGTAAGTAGTGTCGTTGGTTCTTAGGAGAGGGAGCTTCCATGTATAGAAAGAGGGTGTTAGTTGCTTTAGTGATATCTCTGCTTCTGGGTGGTATTGGTTTCAGTTTTAAGCCACTAATAGAATCGTGGAGTATGCCTGCCAATGCTGGTGAGCATTTGATAAGGTTCGACATGGGCGAGCTGAAAGAAAAGCGCTTTGTAATTATAGATAGTGGCTTTGATGGCTATTGGGGGCACTCGTATTTGATTTTAAAAGATAGGGGTGAGGTAAGAGTGTTTCTCTTACTTACACGAGAAAATAGTTATCTGATGCCGTCAAAACATCACTTATGGAGTGCTTCCGGTTATTGCCAAAAGCTTCAGATCAAAGATCAAGTGATTTCTTGTGAAGATGAAGATCTTTATGATTGGCAGAAAGAAGGCTGGAAGTGGAACCTGGAAGGTGAAAACTTATCGAAGCAATTTAGTTCACTTGAGGTTGTCGATTTTGTCAGTGAGGGGCACTTCATTGCTATAGGGAAAAGCAGTGACTAACTATTGGCGGGGTATCGTTTTTATTTTTGTATTGGTGTATATCATTTAAACAAGTGTTGGATTCAAAGATGAAAAAAGAATATGAGATAGGGGTCTTGCAGGAGCTTTTGAAAAGGGAAGAGGATCTTGAGGGGCGACTGAAAATCTATAAGTCAGGTGAGGTTCTTCTTAAAGTTACTGCACTTTTTCTTTGTGTAGTCTCGGTGGTTGCTGTCAGATTTTTTGGGCTGGGTGAGATCTGGGTGTCGGTTTTTACGGTTCCGGCTGGGATAATGATAGGTGTAGGAATTATGCTTGGTAAAGACTGTGAACGACAAAAGCTGATTTCGAGTTACACTGCAGTAGATTCTGCGGCGGTGAAAGATCGGCTCAATACTATAAGTCAATAAATTGACATGAGAAAGTGAGTTTTGCCATGAGCGTCTATAGGCTTTAGCGTGGATGGTTTTAGATAATAATGGATATGTTTTTGTCCTTTATATGGTGAATGATCTTGGGCGCTCTGGGGTTGAAGGGAGCATAAGAAAAAACTGTGTCCGCCTATTGATGCTCAATAGGTTGATGAATAACCTGGCTATAAGCAACAACTATAATCCCTTTATACTTTGGATCATAAAAATGCAGCTAAAGTTAACAGCTTAATACTTAGCTACATTTTTAGAGGAAATGAATTTATTGGTGTCTAAATGGTATTGTTAGTTGTTCATGTGCCATAGAAGCCATTCATCATTTTGAAATTGACAGTTAAATGTGGCATCACCCGTATCGTCGTCAATCAGGTCAATTTCTACTTCATAACCGTCTATGTGTTTTTTTGTTGTTACTTTTGCAACTATGTCCCTATTGCAAACATATCGTTCAATTTGATTTGGGTTGTTACCAATAGGGCGCTCATGCTGAGCGCAATATTCGCCGCGGACTATTTGATCAAAAGTTGACTGTCTTATAAAAAGTGTGGTGTTCTTGTCTGTTGAATCTGGTCTTTCTTTATGTTGTGTAATTGCAATACTTCTACGTAAACCTGAATCGCTTAAAACGCCAGCAATCATGTTGTTATTTGCTGGGATGGCGTAAAAGTGCTTTATCGCTGTTTCTTGTTTCATTCTTACTAGTGGCATAATATTACTCGATTGATTTCCTGTTGAAGATTAATTGTTGCAGCAGAGGTGGATGCTTGCCTCTAATCGCAATCTATTGTTTGTATCGGTTGTTTTTAATTGGGAATATTTTCACTATTGAATCAGTACTTTATGCCGGTAAAATTCTTAAGGTTTTTCTTTGTTTAGTGCTTCTGTATGCTTGTTGCTAGTGGTGGCTGTTATGGTGCTATTACAATTTCCAAAATTTGATGGGAATGTATTGATGGTTTATGTCGACGTTCTTATTAAGGATGTTGTAGAGCTTAGGGAGGTGCGTTTCAGTGAAATTCAGAAGATCTCAAAGGGAGGGGGTTAAATATTCGAGAGAGATTCCAGAGGAGTTTACGATTAAATAATTAAAGTGTTCTATTGGTCAATTTTTTGATTTTATTGTCGAATTTTTTATGTGGATATTGGGCCTGAATAAATCCGTCTATTTTTTGGTGGTGTGAATACATGATGTTTGGGGAGAGTTAGGCATAAATAATATTGATGATTGTAGGAGCTTTTAATTCCCCTCTATATCGAAGTGACTTCAGGGTTAGCTAATTTGTTAGGCTTTTTGAAAGATAATGTTTAAGAAGAGTGGGGGCACCTTGATAGTGTTAGCTTAATGGATAGGTCGTGGCGGGTACTGCATTCCACTTAGAGGCAGTCCCAAGGTTACAAGCGAATGGCTTTCATTTTGTCTTAACTCTAACTTGAAGTGCACTTTAAGAGCAGGGAGTTGCTAACATGACGGTGATTGATGTTTGGGCCCAGCATCCTACAGAGCGTTTTCTTGCTGAACCTTTCTTTGATACTTTAAAACGTTGGATGGGGCAGGATTTTAAAGAAGTTCCCCTTGAGTGGACCCTGTCAGCTATGGATATGGCAGGCGTATCCAAGGCATTGATCTCTGCTTGGCATGGACCGAGCGGGGCCTTGATTAGCAATGATGAAGTACTGGATCTTACTTTAACTCATCCTGACAGGTTTTGCGGTCTGGCATCAGTGGACTTGCAAAAGCCAGTAGAGGCTGTGCAAACCCTGCGCAAGTACGTTTTGGAACATGACTTTAAAGGGCTGCGTATTGTGCAGTGGCTCTGGGAGTTGCCTTGTACTCACCCTTTGTATTATCCGCTATATGCGGCATGTGTTGAGCTGGATGTGCCAGTTTGTTTGCAAGTGGGTCTTACCGGGCCGTTGCGCAGCTCTGATTCTGGCCGTCCTGCTCATATTGAGCGGATTGCTCTCGATTTTCCGGATCTAAAGATTGTCTGCGGCCATATTGGGTACCCTTGGCACAATGAAATGATCGCTTTTGCGACCAAGTTTCCCAATGTCTACATAGATACTTCTGCTTATAAGCCAAAACGATACCCCCGTGAGTTGGTTTCATTTATCAAGTCTCATGGTAAGAATAAGGTGATGTTCGGGACCAATTATCCGATGCTCACACCGGAGATGTGTTTAAAGGAGTTGCACCTTCTGGAGTTGGAGGATGAGGTTGCCGAACTCTTCTTATATAAGAATGCTGAGAAGGTGTTTAAGCTTTAGTGAGTTGCCACCATTGTTAGTTGATGGCTGCGCTCTGCTAAACCCCTCTGCCGGAAGAGGCTAAGGGGTTAGTCTCTTCTCAGTTCATCCTTGATCGCAATGGGATTGGGGAAGTTCATCACCACAATGTAAGACGACACCAGGAATGTAAGGATCGCGGTTGCCTGGATTAAATGTGAAGCTTCGCTGCCAATCAGGTTTTGTGTATAAGCGAGTAAGGCAATTAATAGTGAAAATTCGCTAATCTGCCCGAGCCGAAACCCAATATCCCACGAGAGCACTTTGTGTTCACTACGATTCCCAAGTAGGAAGTGAAATACAACAGGCTTTATCACCAGTACGGCAGCGGCCGTAACCAGTGCCGGAACTAGGATTTCCGGGAGCATGGCAAGTTCGAATTGCGCTCCCAGACTGAAAAAGAAAAGGATTAAGAAGAAGTCTCGCAATGGTTTAAGACTGAGGGCGATGTACTGTGAAATCCGGCTGGCGGCCAGCGTGATACCACCAATAAATGCACCGATTTCCCTCGAAAGGCCGACAACTTCTGCCAGCTCTGCCATTCCCATGCACCATCCAAGTGCCATTAAGAATACGTATTCGTGGAAGCGATCAAAGCGGGTAAATAGTGGCAATAAAATATATTTTACGATAAGCCAGGCGAAAAGGAGTAGCAGAGGCAGCGATCCAAAGGAGAGAGCCAATTGCCAGATCTGTTCATCACCGGTGTTATCACTCAGCAGTACCATTAGGCAGACTATTGCTACAAAGTCCTGAAAGAGAAGAAGCCCCACCATAAGCTCACCCAGGTGCTTGTGGTGAAGTACCGTCGTGGGAAGGAGCTTGATACCGATAATGGTGCTAGAGAACATCAGCGCCATGCCGATCACCCAGGACTCAACGGTAGTGAACCCAAATAGCAAGCCTATGGCAAAACCGAGGCCGAGGAAGATTGCACAACTAACAACCCCCACAAAAGTAGCTTTGCGCAATACAGATACCAGTGCCTGTGGTTGCATATCCAGCCCCAATAGGAAGAGCAGGAAGATAATTCCAACACTGGACATGTCGGATAGCAGCCGCAGGTTATCGATTACCGCGAATCCTGAAGGGCCGAGTAGAACACCGAGAGCGATGTAGGCGACCAGAAGTGGTTGCCGCCCAAAAAGAGCCAGTGAGGCGACGATTGCTGCGCCACTAAAGATCAAGAAGAATGATTGGAAAAGGGAGCTGTCCGCCACAGGCCATCCTTATGTGTGAGCGAGATTTAACCATTATCCATAGATGTGCGAACAGCTGAAAGAGCTATGTGCCTACCAAGTGCTTCTGTTGAGACCTTATTCACCAGACGGAATCGGTAACTCGGTAGTACTTTTGATCTGTTCCAGGGCAAAGTTGGAGACAATATCGCTGATACCAACGTGCCGGATTAACTCTTTGTAAAAGCGGTCGTAGGCTGTGATATCGCTGACTACCACTCGCAACAGGTAATCGTAGTCGCCTGCCATGCGGTAGCAAGCCACTACCTCGGGCAGTTGAGCCATATGCTCGGCAAAGTTGTCTGCCCACTCCGGTGTGTGCTGGTCAGTTTTGACCTGGGCAAACACTGAGACCGGGAGGCCTAGAATCTCTGCATTGAGCAGGGCGACTTTGCGCCGAATGATGCCGCTCTTTTCCAGTTTCTGCACCCTGCGCCAGCATGGGGTTTTTGTCAGGCCCACACGCTCCGCCAGCTCCTCGATTGAAAGGCTGACGTCAGATTGCAGAATCGCAAGAAGTTTTCTATCAATCGCGTCAAGTGAGGACATAGTGCTATCCGCTCCCTATAAGGTAGGGGTTCTGTGTCCTTGCTCTGATTTTGTTGCCTCCTTGGCAACCCCTGACGGTATTTGGGCGAGTGGGTGAGAGGGCCGTTCGATGAGTTGTCATCAACTCCCATCACACCTACTGCAGATACGATAGGCTCCGGGCGAGAGTGCTGGTAGTGGAATTTCCCTAAATATGCAACGCTTCTGGGGGAGCTTTTTAGTTGGGTAGTTGAGATTGGGCGGATGTTGGCTGCCCAATCTCGTGCCGTAAGTTAGGCTGCGTCTTTAGGGGGAAGCGGGGCTCAAATAAGCCTAGTTCAATGGCTTCGCGCACCTTGGCCATCAGGTCAATTTCGGTAAGGTCTTGCAGCTGCTGTAAGCTATTCAGTACGTAGTAAATGGGCTGAACGATATCGATACGATATGGGGTACGGAGTGCAGTAACTGCGTCAAAATCATAGCGTTCTGGCTGGTGGCTCAATGCATAGAGAGTCTCTTTCGGTGAGGACAGGATGCCGCCGCCGTAAATACGTAGCCCATCGTCTGTGTTCAGCAGGCCAAACTCCACTGTAAACCAGTACAGGCGGGCTAAATAGGCACGCTCCTTGGGGGAGGCTTTAAGGCCTAGTTGCCCGTATTTATGGGTGAAATTTGCAAATGCTGGGTTGGTAAGCATGGCGCAATGGCCAAAAATCTCGTGGAAGATATCCGGCTCTTGCAGGTAGTCAAATTCTTCTGGGGTGCGAATAAAGGTTGCAACCGGGAATTTTCGGTCTGCCAACAGACCGAAAAAAGTCTCAAAACCGATCAGTGCGGGAACCCGGGCGACTTCCCAGCCCGTTTCTTTGCGTAGCACACTGGAGATTTCCTCAAGCTGGGGGATGCGGTCTTTCGGTAGGTCCAGCAACTCCAGGCCGTGCATATATTCGTCGCAGGCGCGACCGGGTAAGACATCCAGCTGACGTTCAATCAGACGCTGCCAAGTTTGGTGTTCAAGGTCGGTATACTCGATAAAGCCGTCTTCATTGGGCTCACGGGCAACGTACTTACTTGCCTTCTTTGCTTCTTTCTTCATGAATGTCTCTCCTGCGGCTCGGTAGCTCTCGCTGATTCCCAGTGCCCAGCACCTGCCGCTGAACCTGTTGTTGTTATGTTTCGACCTCTATTTTTAGCCAGGCGTGTCCTTAGTGGGGAGAGGTAGCGGCGAGCTATTGCGCCTTCCGGGGAGTTCAAATTACACTTTCTGTAAACATTTCTTTACAGGTGAAGCTGTGCGGGTAGAGATTACTTGTGCAAATCGTGTCG
Organism: Microbulbifer sp. VAAF005; assembly: GCF_030012985.1. Lineage (NCBI taxonomy): Bacteria > Pseudomonadati > Pseudomonadota > Gammaproteobacteria > Cellvibrionales > Microbulbiferaceae > Microbulbifer > Microbulbifer sp. VAAF005. The sequence goes on from NZ_CP120233.1 coordinate 203,228, forward strand.
GCATTTTGCACGAAATAATGCAAATTTTCGGAAAATATCGAATAAATGTGACCTCTGGTGAGCTCGGGGGTGACAGTGGAGATAAGGTCTATCTGATAGCGCCCGGGATGCTTGCCACTCAATACCAGACTATCGAGAAGTCCCTGCACCAGGTTCCTGGAGTTAAGCGGGTGCGGAGGATCTCTCTATTGCCTCTGGAGCGACGTCATTTCGAGTTGGACACTTTGCTGAGTCATGTGACTGACCCGGTTCTTAGTGTGGATCGCGAGGGCAGAGTGGTCGCTGCGAATCTGGCAGCGGCAAGGGCTTTCGGTGTGAGCCTGGACAAGGTGCCAGGTCTACAGCTGCAGAGATTCCTGCCGCTTATGCAGGTCGCAGAATTACTGCGGGATTTTGCAGTACCTCGCTACGGACTGCCTCTGGTGGTAAGGGGGCAGAGTTTTCGTGTGGACTGGTCCCCGATCACTCTGGAGGGAAATCCTGGAGCGGTTGACTCATTGGCTGGGGCGGTACTGCGTTTACAGCCTTGGGATAGCAGCGAGTTTGTCACTGAGCTGCCAAGACCGATGGTGTTGTGGGATTTTGATTTGCGTCGAAGGAGTTGCCTCCAGTTGCAGGACTTATCTGAACTCAGCGCACCTCTGTTGATACTGGGTGAGCGGGGCACAGGAAAGACAACGTTTGCCTGTGCGGTGCATTACCTCTCCCCGTCGGCCTCAAGGGCTGATTGCTATCGAATTATCCCCATTGATGGGACTATGCAGCTGCCTTCACATCTTCGTCGAACGGGTACTTTGATTCTTGAGGATATACATACTCTCAAAACAGAAGCTCAAGTTGATTTATTGAGAAAACTCCGCAATTTGCCGGCATCGCTGAGATTGGTGGCCACCGCTCTTGATAGGGAATCTATTGCGCCGCCACTTGCGCAGCTCTTTTCGTCATTAGCGATGTCCTTGCCCCCGTTGCGAAATATGCGAACGGCTCTGCCGCGCTATGCCAGTACTTTAATGCGCCAGGAGTCCCCAGAGGCTAGTGAGCTCAATTTTGATAGCGAGGTGATGGAGTTAATCAAACTCCACGACTGGCCGGATAACTTCAACGGCCTCAGGGACTATTTAATGGCCGCATCCAGTCAATGCTTGATTAGAGGGGCGGCGTCGATCAGTTGTGCGGACGTGCCGGATTTAATGGTTAAGGCGGAACTTCCCTGGCGGGACTGGGGCCGTGGACTTACCTATAAGGAAATGATGGAGCAGTTGGAGAGGGCGTTGTTGGCGGACATTATCAAAGGTCACTCCTCAACCAGGGAGCTGGCTAAGGAGCTGGGTATTTCTCATACCGCTGTGGCCAACAAATTGCGGAAATACGGCTTGTCGGCCAATAAAAAATAGTTTGCTTAGCGGTCGATTCGTCCGATCAGCATATCTTTAAACATAACAAAGTCACCGATAAAGCTATAGAACGGATACTTAAAGGTTGCCGGGCGATTGTTTTCAAAGAAAAAGTGCCCGATCCATGCAAACCCGTAGCCTGCGACAGGAGTAACTGCCAGCCACAACATATTGGAAGTTACTACGGCCGCAATTATTGTCGCGAACACCAGGCTGGTACCAAAGAAGTGCAGCCGACGACAGGTAAGGTTGCTGTGTTCCTGTAAGTAGAATGGATAAAACTCGCGAAAAGATTCAAATTTTTGCGCTTCTATTGCGGCCATGCTGTGCCTCCTTATTTTTATTGCACAATCAGGGGAACCGCTGAACAAATCCGTAATATCTCTGCATTGCGAATTCTTGAAAGGTCCAGGCATTGCTACGAGGCCGCGCCTTAACTTTGAATCGCTCCGTAAGCTAGCTGTATCGCGGTTTTGTTCAGAGGCTCCTAAGTTTAAGACGAATAGCTACGGCCGCCAATCAGGGCGCGGGCACAAATTATCTGTTAGGCTGCCGCAAAAATATGCGGTTAACCCGCAAGTAAGCGATATGAGGAAGTTATGGCAGGTCCACTCGCACACTTAAAGGTACTCGATTTAAGTCGTATTCTCGCCGGACCCTGGGCTGGGCAGGTATTTGCTGACTTTGGGGCTGAGGTTATTAAAGTAGAGCGCCCGGAACGAGGAGATGACACTCGCCACTGGGGCCCTCCCTACCTAAAGGATGAGAAGGGAAATGACACTGCTGATGCCGCTTACTACCTAAGTGCCAATCGCGGAAAAAAATCAGTAACCGTAGATATCACTACTGAAGACGGCCAGGCCCTAATCAAGGAGATGGCAGCCCGATGCGATATCCTTCTTGAAAACTACAAAGTAGATGGGCTGAAAAAGTACGGCCTGGATTATGAATCCATCAAGGCGATCAATCCTGGTGTTATCTACTGCTCGATTACAGGTTTTGGGCAAACTGGCCCGTACAAAAAACGAGCAGGCTATGATGCGATGATCCAGGGGATGGGTGGCCTGATGAGTATTACCGGTGTGCCGGAAGGGCAACCGGGCGCGGGCCCGCAAAAGGTGGGGGTGGCCGTAGCCGACCTGATGACAGGGATGTACGCGGTATCTTCTGTATTGGCAGCTGTTGTTCACCGGCAGCATACGGGTGTTGGCCAGCATATCGACCTCGCCTTATTGGATACCCAGGTTTCATGGTTGGCTAACCAAGCCCAAAATTACCTTACTTCTGGTAAAAGCCCTGAGCGACAGGGTACCGGCCATCCTAATATTGTCCCCTACCAGGCAGTCCCCTCAAAAGATGGCTATTTTATGTTGGCAGTGGGTAATGATGACCAGTTTAAACGCTTCTGTGGAATCGCGGGTGTAGAAGAACTGGCAGAAAATCCTGCCTACGGGACTAACTCAGCGCGGGTAATGGCGCGTGAAGAATTGGTGCCGCAGATTGAAGCGGCGACTCGTAAGCACGATTCCGCTTGGTGGCTCCAGCATCTTAGTGATGCTCATGTTCCCTGTGGGCCTATTAATACATTGGAGGAGGTTTTTGCTGATCCTCAAGTACAGGCCCGGGGTATGGTGGTTGAGCAGGATCATCCGGAAGCTGGAAAGGTGAAGACCGTGCGCAACCCTGTAATCTTCTCCGAGTCCGCACTTGACTACACCCAGGCGCCGCCAGTATTGGGTGAGCACACTGAAGAAGTATTGCGAGATTTGCTTGGCAAAAGTGACGAGCAAGTAGAAGAGTTGCGAAACAAGAGTATTGTGTAAGTTATAGATAGATAACTTACTGCTAATCAGGCACAAGGATGTGCCTTGTAACTTAGGGAAAACAGATGGAACTCGACCACGTCAATATTACTGCTCCAATGGAAACCTTAAAGCGGGTACGGGACTTCTATGTCCAGGTTCTCGGTCTGACAGAGGGTGAGAGGCCTAACTTTAAGCGAGATGGTTTTTGGCTCTATGGCAATGGTAGGGCTATTTTGCATTTAATAGATGGTGAGGTGAGCGGTGACCAGCCTGAGAAGCCCTACCTGGATCATATTGCGTTTCGTACAGAAGCTTTGGAGCCTATAAAACAACGTTTGGATGCGCTAGGTGTTGCTAGCCATCAAATGGATGTTCCGGGTCGCAATCTTCGGCAATTGGTATTCTTTGATCCGGTGGGAACTAAAATTGAAGTTAATGCGCTAATTTAAAAATGGAGCTTGGAGGGAAAATAGATCAATACTATTTAGGTTGGTAATTGTCGAGGCCTGTAAGTACGAATTATTTGAAGTTCACTCCTATGAACAATCTAGCCATTTTTTTGATTGAGTTATCTAAGTTAACTATAAGAACTGAAAGAGCTCTTGGGTTGGTTTTAGATTTAAATATTATGCATATTACTAGTGTTAGCTGCGCATAGTTTATACGTCAGTATCATTTAGCTTTCCCTATACCTGAAAATAATATGCACGGTTGAAATGATTCGTGAGAGTTAGTCAGTTTTTTCAGTATTAGGCTGGTCTTTTTCGAAAAGTTTATTTATCGCTGCTTGTAAGCTCGCTGAAATGCCTGTAGCTTTGCGCGTGGCATCGATTTTTAGCAGTGGTAGCCATAACTAAAACTATATCTTGCTGCTTTTCGGGGCTCTCCTCATGCGCATTATTTCTATCTGCTTGCTTATTTTTGTTAGCGGGTTTTTATCGGCTAATACTTATGCTTTTACTGGTATTTGGGATAATGGGTACCATATTTATAGTGGGGACATAAATGGAGATGGTAAGGATGATCTCTATTTTGAATACCATCGTCCCATTATCATGCTTCATGGTGACGTAACCTTGCCTGTAGCTATGGCAGAGCTTCCCAGTTTTGTTATGTTTGGGGCCCTTATTGGATATGATCTAGCTTATACACCTCCCGTTGAGTCTACTTTGACAGATTCTGAGATTAATACTTTAGAGCTTCTTGATAAAAATATATCTCTGACCGGTGACTTCAATGGGGATGGAGCATCAGATTTATTGGTGTTATCTAGTATTCCCCTTATCCTACACGCGGATGGCAACGGCCTGCCAGATTTAGCACAAAGTTTTCCGATTGGAAGTAATACGACGGAAGTGGCTGTTATCTTATCGGGAGCAAATCCAGATCTGGTAATTATTGAAGATATCGATGGCGATGGGCGTGATGACATTTTGGTAGAAGGGGTGATTGATGCATCTTTAATAGCGAATGCTTATGGGACATTCGATAGTTATGATGCTCCTATTGTTACAGGCAACCCAAATATGGCTGGAATGACAGCTGGCCAATTTAGGGTAAATGAATCTGGTGCGGCTACATATTCTGTTCCTATTGTAACAGCGCCGGGTACTGCGGGCGTGACTCCCGGGATGTCCCTGAGCTATACAGGAAATGGTGGAAATGGTCTGCTTGGCCGTGGATGGTCAATTGGCGGCCTCTCCGGGATTTCACGTTGCCGCCAAACATTAGCTAGTGATGAAAATTTAGCTCCTATAAGTTGGTCTGAGTCAGATAGATTTTGCTTGGATGGCCAACGGTTAGTAGTTTCTGGTGGAGATCCGTATGGTGCTGTTGGGGCCACTTATAAGACCGAATTGGATTCTTTTGCCAAAATCACTTCTGTGGGGGGTAGTCTTGGTGCGCCAGGATATTTCACGGTCGAGCGCAAAGATGGCTCAATTAGTTACTACGGAAATAGTGACGATGCAAAGCTTTTAGCCGGTGGCAACACGCTGGCATGGGCACAGAATCGTTTCGAAGATAGTGTTGGCAACCACATTGAATTTCACTACGAAGGGGATGAGACTACCGGACATCGAATACAGGAAGTGCGATATGCCTATGGTTCTGGGAGTTATGAGGCTGAAATAGAATTTAAGTACGGCGCTCGGCCAGAGTATTTACGTAGTTATATCGGTGGCTATGAGCTTAAAACCACAAAGCGGTTAGAGAAAGTGGTTTCTAAGTCTGATGGTGACACTATTCGGGAATATAGTTTGGGATATAAGCCCGTACTAGAGTTTGGTTCGGCTCAAAGTTACTCTGATAGAACTTCTCTGCTTTCAACTATTCAAGAGTGTGTAGGTTCTAGCTGTTTACCTGCTGTCACTTTCGACTGGTTACAACCACCTATGTACCATGATGGTACTACCTACGAAGCTATTGACTTTTCTCCTGCGTCATCGCGCTTTCTAGTCGATTACAAGTATGCGGACGTTAATGGTGACGGAAAGCAGGATATTATATGGATTGAAGGGGATGCGGATGATGATGATACTGATACACGGGTCAAATATGCTATTTCCAATGGGACAAAGTTTGTAAGGGAATATTTCTCGGGGTCAAATTTTGATTTGGCTTATTTTACAGGTACTAATGTAGGTAAAGACTTTGCTATTCGTATATTGGACTATAACGGAGATGGAAGGCAGGATCTGGCAATCTATAACTCACGTAGCGCATATGGTCTTTCAGCAGAAAAATGGCATGTTTTTCTAAGCCGCTATAGTGGAAGCAAATGGCAGCTGAGTTCAAATCCCATAAGTACTGGGTTAGGTGATAAAGATGCAATTTTTGCTGATTTTAATGGCGATGGGCTGTCGGATTATATCTCTGCTGCTAGCAGTGGGAAGATAACAGTTCGAATCTTGGAGTCTTATGGTGCAGCAATCACTTCAGACAACTACTACAAGTTCAGTAATTCGCCGGATTATTATACTTTAAATGTGGATGGAACTATCTCTGGTAGTCCAGATAAAAGAGTGCCCAATAGCTTAGGAGATTTTAATGGCGACGGGGCGATAGATTTATTAATTGCTACGTATGATGACCGTTGGGGTTGTGTTCGAAATGATGGTGGTATTGAGCCTATTGTGGCTGAGATAGGAGAAGATCAGCCACTCTCATTAGAAAATTTTGACGATACTTCACAGCAAATCTCTACATGTAGTTCAGGCTACACTTGGACCTATCTAGGCGCCACTTATGAGGGGCATCATGTGGTGACCCTGAATCATAGTGACCAAACCTTTAACTCTATGGGTTTACTGTCATACAGTAGTCACAGCAAAGACCCTATAGCTGTGGATATTAATGGCGATGGACTCACAGACATAGCATATATATACGGCTTGTCAGATGATTCAGACTCGCTAGTAGTGAAACTAAGCACAGGAACAGAGTTCGTAAGTTTAGGATCGTTTACCGTTGGTGATAAGGCAAATTTTGCGGATCTTAATAACGATGGATATCCAGATTTAGTTTGGCCAGATTTTGATACTGGATATGTAAAAGTTAGATACTTTGATCAGAATACAAATAATTTTGTTAATACGACCAAAAACTGGAAGTATATAGGTACTGACGATAGGGACTTCTCTTGGTTTGTCGATACAAATGGCGATAGCCAGATCGATTATCATAAATATGATCATTCGAGTGGAAAGGTATATACGCAGCTGGCCAATGACCTATACCCAGAATACAAGAATACCCCCAGAAATGTAATTCAAAAAATTGATAACGGCATAGGTAACGTTACTGAAATTACCTATGCCAATATGTTGGGGGGAGATGTTTATTCCCGGCTTGAGATGTCTACTAGTACAAGCGAGGAATGTGTAACTTATATTGATGATTTATATATATCAAAGTACTCTAGTATAAGTAGGGAAACTATCTGTTTTCCCGTAACTACCAGCGATCCCGCTTCTCTCTACTCTGCATTGAATGGGGATTGGATACTTCCCTCGGATAGTCATACTCTTGGCAGAGACAAGCCAGTGCTTGATATTGCTGCTCCAATGTTCTTAATCTCCAAAGTGGACAGTACTGCACCTGCCGCAGGTATTAATCCTGGGTCAGTCAGTCAGTCGGCCACTAGCTCAATTTCATATCACTATCACCAGATGAAGCTGCAGGCCGCTGGTCGTGGTATGCTGGGATTTCAAAAGATCAGAACAACGGATGACCAGACAGGAGTAGTTACAGAAACTACCTATCGGCAGGACTTCCCATTTACCGGGATGCCTCTGCTAACAGAGACTCGCACTGCCAGCGGAGAGATTCTTAAGAGTGCGTCCAATAACTGGCGTTTACAAGGGTGGACTGGGAGTGGTACCCCTGCAGTTCCTTACAAGCCATACATTTATAATGCCGTAGAAGATACTTACGACCTGAAAAATAATGGCACTGCTCCCGGGGATCTTTTACGTACTGTAAGTACTACTAGCAGCTATGACGAATATGGCAATGCGCTGACAATTGATGTGGTTACTACTGATGCCGTGACAAATGACCGGTTTATAAAAGAAACAGTCAATATTTACGGCAGTAGTTCTTGGGATAAAGAAATGGGCCGGCTCAGCAATACGACGGTCACCAATTCCCGACCGGGTATGTCCAGCCATGTGCGAGAGTCGTCCTTCACTTATTACTCCTCGGGAATATACAAAGGGTTGCTAAAAACTGAAGTAATTGAACCAGGGAAATCTGAATTTACCCTAACGACATCATATGAATATGATGACTTTGGCAATATCAAGAAGAAGACTGTTAGTGCAGCCGGTGAAGTAAGCCGCAGTGCCAGTTCTGTTTATGATCCCTCTGGCCGCTACTTATTGGAAAGCTATAACGCGCTTGGTCACTTGGAGCAAAAAGTAGTTTCAAGAAATCACTTTGGTGCTCCGCTTATTGTGGAAAGTGCCAATGGATTGATTAGCTATTTCTCATATGATGCTTTCGGGCGTGAAGGGTATAGCTGGAACAATGCGGGAGCAGATAAAAAAACTCAGTATGAACGCTGCGTAAGTAGCTGTGCGAATGGTGCAAAATATAAAGTCACGACCAGTAGTAATACGGGTAGCTGGAGTAGGGAATATTTCGATTCTCTTGGGAGATCGGTTCGTGCAGAGGTGAAAGGATTACACAACTCAATTTATACTGACAAAGAATATGACAGTCTCGGGAGAGTTAAATTTTTCAGTGAGCCCTATTTTTCTGGCGATACACGTATGTGGACTGAGACCGAGTATGATTTGTTAGGGCGCCCTATACTGATATCAGCTCCAGATGACTCTACTTCTGTCGTTGAATATTTGGGGCTGACTACAGTTACTACGAATGATGCAGGCCAGCAGAAAACAGAAATCAAAAATATTGCCGGTGAGTTGATAGAAGTAGTTGATGCAGCGGATGGTCGTCTGACGTACGAGTATGATAGTCAAGGCAATCTTCACAAGGCTAAATCTTGGGGTAAGACAAATGCTTCAGGTGGCCATATTGATGAGGGCGATGGCCTCAATTACCCCATTACCGTTACGATAAATTATGACGATCTTGGCCGAAAAGAAAGTATGGATGATCCAGATAAGGGAAGCTGGACTTATAAATACACTGGCTTTGGGGAGCTTAAAAAACAGACAAACGCCAATGGCCATACGGTGGAATTTACATATGATGCGCTTGGCCGAAAACTGACTCGAGTAGAAAAAGAAAATGATACTAATCTAACCAGTGACGTCAGTTGGCTCTATGACACTGCCCAAAATGGTCTTGGTCTGGTTGAATCGATTACGGATAGTGTAACTAGCTACCAGGCGGTATATCAGTATGACCATCTTGGTCGCAATAATACACAAGCGGTCGACTTTGATGGAAATGGCTCTGAGCCAGTCTACGTAACAACAACACTATTTGATGATTATGGTCGGGTTGAATATAGCTACGATGCGCTGGACAGTTTACTTAGCTCCGGGCAATCGGGGGTTCGGAATTACTACAATAGCAATGGTTATTTGTATAAAGTGACTGATCTCAGTAGTGGGGACTTGATTCAGGAAGTTGTAGATCAAACTGCTCGAGGACAATTAAAGGAGCAATTATTAGGCAATGGCGCAACTACTAGTTATACCTATGAGGGTTCTACCGGTCGCCTGTTGAATCAGAGCTCTACAGTCTTAGGCACTTTTGGTATCCAAGATATTACATATCAATGGGATACCCTTGGTAACCTCACCAGTCGCCACAACCAGAGTGGCAGCAAAAACCTGCGCGAGAGCTTCTGCTACGATAATCTCAATCGCCTGATTAAGACCCATATAGGAAGTAATAACTATAACTGTAGTGGCCTTAGTAGCTCTGACCAGGATATTCGCTACAACACCATTGGGAATATTACTTATAAAAGCGATGTTGGTTCGTATACCTACGGAGAGAATGGATTCGGACCACATGCGGTAACTACAGCCGGTGGAGTAAGCTATAGCTACGATGCTAACGGTAATATGACCTCAGACAGTTTTGATGGTGGGCGATCTATCACTTATACCACCTTCGATAAGGCTTCACTCATTGTTAAGGGCAATCACTCAACTGAATTTCTATACGCCCCTAACCACAGCCGCTATTACCGAAAAGATACTAACCAGGATAGCGGGGAGGTAACTGAAACTTGGTATATCGGTGGTGTTGAACGTATTCATAAATCTTCTGCGCCTAATGAGATTGAATGGAAGCGGCACTTGGGGGGAGTAGCGGTATACACAACAAAGACGGACTCAGCCTTTGTGGTACAGACAACCGATAAAGTCTTCCTCTATAAGGATCACCTGGGGTCAATGGACTTGCTAACCGATGATACCGGGAGCGTGGTGCAAGAAATGTCCTTCGATGCATGGGGACAACGTAGAAATACGGCCAATTGGAGTGCGCTGTCTCTAACCGCTCTGACTACCTTTGATCATAGTCGTACTACTCGGGGATATACTGGCCACGAGATGCTGGATGAAGTCGGCTTGATCCATATGAATGGGCGGATCTACGATCCTCGCTTGGGGCGTTTTTTACAGGCAGATCCATTTGTCCAGGCAGCTGCAGATACACAGATGTATAACCGCTATAGTTATGTACGTAATAACGCACTGAATGCGACTGACCCTAGTGGGTACTTCCTGCACTCACTAGCAAAGAAAATTGGCCGGAGTATTATCAGGGCAGCTGTGAAGGTTCTAGGCCCAGAGATAGTTAATATGGTTGGTAATATAATTGCCACTTATTACGGGGGGCCAATAGGATCAGCAATTTGGGCCTATGAATTTGGTCGGGCTATGGGAGTTTCCACAGGCGACGCGTTAAAGTCTGCCGGGCTTTCTTATATAGCATCTTATGCTTTCGGCGAAATCGGTTCAGGTTACGAGGGTGGCGCGATAACGTTTGGAGAAGCAGTTTTTTATTCTGGTATGGTTGGTGGGACCATGAGCGTGCTGCAAGGAGGGAAATTTGGTCATGGATTTGTGTCTGCTGCCGTGAGCACTGCAGCGTCTCCTGTTATTGGCAGTATCGATGGTGATTTTGGTAAGGTAGCGGCGAGTGCAGTTGTTGGTGGTACTGTTTCGAACATGACTGGCGGTAAATTTGCAAATGGAGCGGTGACGGCTGCGTTTAAATCAATAATTACTACAGAAGTGGATTCTGGTGGTGACTTTTCAGATGATGAACTTGTCGGAAAAATGGTGCCAGAGGTCCAATGGGATCAGCTTGATGATTTTAAGGCATATCAGGCTGCAGCTGAAGGTTTAGCGGTGATGGAAAACGATTTAAGTGTTGATCAGGGGGCCCTGAAGGTTGCTCAATATAGTCTAGGAGCACGCTGGACGCAGCTGAGGCTTTCTACATTAACAATAACCAGTCGTGATATAACCAATGGCCTTATGCGTCAGGCCTATCTATCTGCAAGCCAAGATGTCCATAATTTTGGTTTTGTTGTTCTGGGAGGTACTGGTTTAGTTAACGGGGGGTTAGAGCCGCTCACTGGGTTAACGGCTGGCCGAGAGCTAGAAAGCTATTTATTGCTGAGGCTCTTCGTCGTTCGCTGGGTGCTGGAGTTGAGGAGGCGTTAAATGTTGAGCTTCCGAGCACGAGTGGACTTATTTCTAGGGGAAGAATACCTTCGGTACCGAAGCGCCCCTCATCTGAATATACTCAGCCATTCTAAATTAAACTCTATGAATAATCGGTGTTTTTGGATGTGGAGGCTTATTTTAGCAATTGTTTTTTCTTTCGTTTTGTTCTTGATTTTTAAGGTTAGTGGTTCCTGGGGGGTAACTGTCGCCTCAGGTGCATTCCTTTTTTGTGTGTGGATATTAATTGCTAACTTTATGGAGATTGTTAGAGGAAAGTCCCTTAAGATGTTTCTTAAAACAATAGCTAGGGATGTTGAAGTTTCTGAGGATGGGGATTTGTTGAAGGGTAATTTAATTTTTCAAGGCAATATATTTACTGTGGTATTAAATGTTACGGGGGAGGGCGTTTTTATATATTGTCTTGGGGTTTGCTCTTGTGTTATTCCTTGGGATGAGATTTCGTTTGTTAATGCTTATGGTTCAAAGGGGTTGAGGAAGGCGCAACTAAAATTTAAAAAAGGATTAGATTCTCAGATGAGAATTTCATGGTTAAATGAGTTTCAGGCATGTGTGCCTAGTCATGTCGCTTATTTCTCTCAAAAATAGTTGTGGATTCTGGTTGTGATGAAGAGATGCTTGATCAAGGGTGAATACAATATCGCTAAGATATAGAAATTGCGGTTATATGAAAATTTGTGCTGCCTAGTTGAATGTCATATCCATTTATCTTGTACACCTGAATAGAAGGTCTGAAGTGCGAGTGCTTCACGAAGGAACCGATCCTATGCAGAGATAATTAGCCTTTAAAGGAGGAGGGAACTTGATTTTTTAATGTCTAACTGCTAATTAGTCCAACCTGTTAGATCTAGGTAATCGATCATATAAAAGATATTCCGATCGATATATCTAGTTGCTTGTGACCATATATTATGAATATACAGTTGGATCTATGGGAGATCATGAACCTGAAATTTCGGTGAGCATATACTTGAAATCTATATGAGCAATAAATACAGCAGAGTTTCTAGTGTCTTTAGTGGCCGCTTTGGAGTTCATTGCTAATATCTAATTAGGGAATAAATTGTTCTTTGGATGGAAAGAAAAGGTATTGTTGGAAGGCAACTTGTAATGTTTTCCTTTCTAATAGTGCCAAATAATAGGAGGGTACTCCCTTCGGTATATCCAGGTCCTAGCCACTCACAAGCGGTGGTGAGTTTTAGATTTTCCTGTATGAGCTTGCAGTGAAAATACGCATGCTGAATGAAAGTGCGTCCAAAACCAACCAGAGTTTTTATTATGCTAGACCTGGGAGTTGAAACTACCCTCCCACTAAAAAATTGCATTTGACGCTGATGTATTGAACGATACTTTTTTGGTTGTGTCTGAAATGGTGGTTACTCATTATGTTTTCGTGTAATAGGCTATTCAGCTTTCTTAGTTTTCCTTTTGCTATGAATAGGCGGGATGTCTTAGATGAAATATTGGTTATTTTTGAATGGCTTTTGCTGACGAAGAGTAGTCTAGGCGCCTAGTCAGTTATCTCCTGTTACTTTCAACTATTTGCCAGGCTAGGGATCTCGATTAATGTTCGAATCGAAGATTTATCGAGAAGTTTTAAATTTTGCTTTGCCTTTGGAGTACAAGCATATCAGAATTTCAGCTCAGCGATAACTTGTTCTTAGTCATTCTCACAGGCCTATATAAGACTCCGGATGTTTCAAGTTTTACAACGTTCCTGTTCATTCAATTGTAGGTTTCCCATTTAATCGTGTGTTTTAATTCTTTACTATCAGACTGTGTGGTCTTACTTCATGGTTGTCTTTGAGGTTTTCTATTTGATTAATCGGCTGATTGCTTAAGTGCGGCCCAGTGTAACCAAGAGACTTGGGGTGTGAACCATAGATGGTGAGTCGATAATGGAATCAGCTTACACACATACAGTTTTCAAGGCCTGTAGAGCTATTGCGAAATTATTCAGAGTCTCTTAATCTCTTATTCTCAAAAAGTTCTTGGAAGGGAAGGTTGTTTTTAGTCACTTGTTTTAACTTGATCTCTTGGAGGAAAAACGTTAGATATTGCCTCCAGGTGATTGGAAGTAACTCCCCCGTTGATAAAGATAATAATTTATGCCAGATAGCGAAGAATCAGTCGTATTTAAAATACAAGGAAAAATGGTGCTTGGTCAGCGAAAATTCAGAGCGCCATTAAGTTATCAAGACCGTTTGATTGATGAGGCAAGGCTGGTTTACGTTATCAGTGGCCGTTCAACCCTGGTTTGTGGTGATGAAACTCTCACCTTGAGTCCAGGCGCTACTGTGCTAATGAAGACGGATAATTTTATTAATCAATGGCACGAAGATGGAGTAAATAATGAAGTTAATTTCATCGGTTTTCGGCTAACGTCAGAGCTATTACGGCGACTCTACCCAAATGATATGCCTGATGTCTTTAATAATAATGGTGAAAGCAGGAGTGCTGTCAAGGATGGTAATAATCCCCTTAAACAGCATTCCTCGGCTGAGCGCCTGCAGGAATCTGCACTGCTCTCCAATTATATGCGTAGCATAATTGACTATATCCAACAGCCAGAAGTATTCAGTGAGCCACTAGTGGTATTAAAGATTCGAGAATTAGTAGAGCTTGTCCCCAGGCTTGATAGTAGTGGAAGAGTTGCCAAGATGTTGGGGCAGCTGTTCATCAGGCAGCAACCTAAACTACAAGAAGTGGTGCAAGCTCACTTGTACACTTCGCTGAAACTGGCGGATCTAGCTTTTCTTTGCCACATGAGTGAGTCAACATTTACTCGTAAATTCAAGCAAGTCTATGGCTGCAGTGCCACGAAATATATTGCTTCGAAACGAATGGAGAAAGCACAGAGGTTGATTCTAAATAGCGATCTTAGCCTGACAGAGATTGCTTTGGAGTGCGGTTTTGACGAGCTTAGTTACTTCTCCCGGGTGTTTAAACAGCACTACCAAGTAGCCCCTTCCCAAATGCGTAAAAAGGCGATTTGACGGATTTGTACAAATCCTTGACTGGATGTTTCAAGTGAATTGTTGACTTACCGCTTAACCTAGTCCTTGTTTTAACAGCGTACGTCTTCACCGATATGTCCTTATATTTAAACCCTCTTGTTACTGAGGGGCTAAAGAATGAATATATTCTCACTGCTGAAGCAAATTGTGATATTGATTCTATTTTTTGCCCGAAGCGCATTAGTTATCACCCTAGAGGTCTGATTGGTGCCTTCCTAGCGCGAGCTACAACTGATACCTGCGTTGCATATAAATCGTTCACTTTTCTCTACTTGTTGGTGCCTGTTGAAAAGGACAATACACACGATTATTCGTGGATTCTAATGATCCTGAATAGCAACACTGAAAGTGGGGCCAAAAGTCCAATTGGGCTGCAAGTTACTACTTATATCATTTAAGTAATGGGCAGTAGGGCAACGGTTCTTTGCTGGAAGCTCTAGCGCAAATCACTCTTGCCCCTATGTAATCAATGAATAGTGAAGCTTGATTCGGTCGATTAGGAACATCGCTTTGGCCTATTTCCGGCAGCTATCCAAGTTAAGGAGCCCCTGAAAGCCTAGTAGAGATAATAAGGAAATTTTCAGAAGGTATTCAAATGCTCAATCTTTTCGCTTTACCAACCAAATGGAATATTTAATATGATTCGTTTCTCACAATTTCTTTCCGGTATATTTGTACTTGTGCTGGGTTCAGCAGGATTAGTGACTATGCTTTTCCCTGAGATCATTAATGGCCCCGCTGGATTTGATGCTACAACTAATTATGGTTTCACCAATCTGCGTACCCTTGGTGCTCCGACACTTAGCCTTGCTATCATTACGGCAATAGGAGCGTTTCGCAAAGAGTGGCTATTAATACTTCCTGCCTCGATGTACTTCCTATTTAACGGTTCTTCACGAGTAATTTCTGTATTGGTTGAGGGCTATGAACCCGTAATGCTGACAGGATTGATAGTGACATTTACACTATTTATTCTGTCTCAGGTGGCTGTATACAACTTCCGTCGAGGAGCCTTTTCGTAGATTCGGTAGATATAGAGCGCTGGCGGTGTTTACCGTAAATTTTACACCGCCCGTCTTTAAAGCTCCTCACAGAAGAAAATGTTGTCACGTTATGACGGACCAACTTTTTGGCGCTTTCAGTCTAAGCCGGGCTGTATGTAACGATAGGGGGACCTGCCTATTTGCTACGGATAGATGTCGCAGATCATTGGATCACCAAGTCCCATTAGAAAAATAAAGAAAGCCTGATTCCTGTTTTAGAGGGGTAGGTTGCCAGATTGAATCGACTACTCCTCGCTACCTAACGGTAGTCACTCTATTTCCTGACCGTTAAGTCACAAAATGGGCTTGTACTTATATGGCTTCTGTCATTTAATTAATCATCTGATTAATTAAGGTCGTATACCTGTGACTGATAAGCCATCCACCCGAGGGCGCGGGCGCCCGAAAGATCCGGAGCGTGAATCCCTGGTACGTGAGGCGCTTATGCAGTCAGCGTATGCACTGCTTCGCGACAAAGCATTTCGTGATATTTCAATTCGGGAAATTGCCCTGGGAGCAGGGGTGAATTCCGCAATGATCAGTTACCACTTTGGTGGCAAGGAGGGGCTGATTATTGAGGTGGTGCGGAACCAAATTATGCGGTATGGCCCAGCTTCAATCAGTGCGGAGCTAGATGGAATGGAGCCCTCTCTGGAATTGCTGAAAGAGGCAATGAGTAGAATGATACGCCTATACATCAAGGAGCCCTGGATTCCTCGCCTGATTGTTGATGAAGTGGCTTCCAAATCTGGCCGCATGCGCGAACTCTTTGCCGATAGGTTGGCTTCGCAACTGGTGCCCAAGTTACGCGGGCTATTGGGATTCCTCCAATCCAGCGGCCAGTTACGAGAGGATCTGGATATTAACCTGATGCCCATCTCTTTTGTCAGTTTGGTGGCCTTTCCCTTTATTGCTGGTGACCCTTTGAAGGAAGGGTTTGGCTTTGCTCTGGGGGAGGAGAATCGGGAGAAATGGATCAATCACACCGTTCAACTTTTACTCCGTGGCGTTTCCAATAAATCTATGACCGAAGGCGAGGATGTCGGCAATGGAAATTAAGACTCATATGAAAGCACTGATGAATCGCCGGCTGGCATTACCGGCCCTGATTGTGGCAGGGCTAGTTGTATCTATGGCCCTGGTCGCCACAAAAGGTGAGCCTAAGCACGGTGCTCTAGAGGCTCCTATTACGATGGTAGATGCAATAAAAGTGCAGGAGTTACCGTTGCGAGCTCAAGCCATTGCATATGGGGAGGTGAAACCCAGTACTTTCCTCGAAGCTAATGCAGAAGTCAGTGGTAGGGTGGTGTATACAGCTCCGGAATTGGAACGGGGAAATATTATCTCTGCCGGTACATTGGTTTTGAGAATCGATGATACCAGCTACCAGCTTGCCCTGGCGCAGGCTGAAAGTGACTTGGCTGCAAATCGCGCTAACTTGCAAGAGCTGGACGTGGAAGAGGCCAATAGTAAACGCTCTTTGGACATCGCCGAGCGCACCCTCAAATTGGGTGAGAAAGAACTCGCTCGCAAACAAAAGTTAGTTGCTAAGGGAACCGTCTCCCGTTCGACCGTAGATACTGAAGAGCAAAATATGCTGCGCTTGCGCCAGGAAGTGCAGAACCAGAGCAGCCAGCTCTCCCTTTTCCCGACCCGTCGCAAAGTGATTGAAGCCCAGATAGCTCGCTCAGAAGCTCAGGTACGAGATAGTAAATACAATCTGGAGCGCACCCAGGTGATCCTGCCATTTAATGCGCGTATTGGCGAAGTTCATGTAGAAGAAAACCAATATGTTGCTGGTAATGCCCGTTTATTTGATGCAAGCGGCCTTGCCCAAGTAGAAATTGCAGCAGAGCTTCCCATAGTTCATGTGGCTCCACTGTTGCGAAATTTAAGGCCTGGCATCGATTCTAATCCAACTCCTGATGATCTCCCTAAGATGCTGTTAGGGCTGGAAGCTCGGATCACCCTGGTGGGTGGCCCGGGGAACAGCGAGTGGCAGGGAAGGGTAGTGCGCTTGGGTGGAACCCTGGATAGCACCAGTCGAACACTCTCCGTTGTTGTAGCCGTGGATGACCCCTATGGCAAAGCGGTAACCGGTGAAAAACCACCGCTATTCCGCGGTATGTATGCCCGCGTAGAGTTGTTGGCTCCCGCTGCACCAGCACTCGCCATACCTCGCCGCGCTCTCCATGAAGGCAAAGTTTATCTGGTAGAAAATGGGCAGCTAAGAGTGCGCCCTGTGCAGATTGACTATCACCAAGGCGATACCACTGTGATCCGCGAGGGGTTGAATCCCGGTGAGCAGGTTATTGTGACTGATGTAATCCCTGCGATTAATGGAATGGCAGTTTCCGTCATCAGTGATGAACAATCCGTTGCGGCGAGTGCTGGAGGTACCCAGCAGTGATTCGTTATTTTGCCGGTCACCCAACGGCGGCCAATTTATTGATGGTTGCGCTGATGCTAAGCGGGCTTTTTGTTCTGCCTGGTATGAAGCGTGAAACGATGCCGGAAATCGATAAGTTTGAGGTTCAGGTTTCGGTCCCTTATGCCGGCGCTGCGGCAGCCGAAGTGGAAGATAGTATTTGCCTTCCCTTGGAGGAGGCAACCGATGGAATCAGCTTTATTGATGAGCGATTGTGTGAGGCAAAAGATAATCTGGGCCTGATGACCCTCAAGATGCAAGAAGCGGGTGATATGGACCAGTTTGTTGCTGATGTGGAGTCCGCAGTAGACAGTATCGATTCGCTTCCTGCAGAAAGCGAGCGCCCGGTGATTGAAGAGCTGGGCCGCACTCAGGGGGTGGTTAGTATTGCTATCAGTGCTGACCTTCCTTTGCCCCAATTAAACCAGCTGGCAGAGCATTATCGCCGAGAATTACTTCGCGACCCCGCTATTCCTATTGTGCGCATTTCCGGTTTTTCTGACCACCAGCTTCAGATTGAAGTTTCAGATTTTAACTTGCGCCAGTACGGCCTCAGTGTGATGGATCTGGCCAATATTATTGACCAGCAAGCGATTGATATGCCCGCCGGCAAGGTATCCACGCCAGATCGAGAATACCAGGTGCGTTTTACCGAAGAGCGCCGCACGGTTGCAGAGTTGGAAAACCTTGTGGTGATTAAAGGTGGTGATGGGGCGGAAGTCCGACTTGGGGATATTGCAAAAATTTACGATGACTTTGAGCTGGCTGAAGACAAAATTACTTTTGACGGTCATCGTGCAGCGCTTCTCAATGTTGAGAAGAATAGTGTGGATGATAGCTTGCGTGTGCTTGAAGCCGTACGCGACTTTGTCGATCGTGAAAATGAAAATCTGCCTGAGGGTATGAAGCTCACGCTAACCCAAGACAGCGCCTCTATTGTTGCGGATCGCTTGCAGATGATTATGGCTAACGCATGGCAGGGGCTGATTTTGGTAGCGCTGGCTCTCTATCTATTTTTCAGTGGCCGCTATGTCTTTTGGGTGGTCATGGGCTTGCCGGTTTCATTCCTGGGCTCGTTTGCACTGATCACGGCCATGGGCGTGTCCATTAACATGATCAGCCTGGTGGGACTGCTAATTGCCATTGGCATCCTGATGGATGACGCCATTGTGTTATCGGAGAGTATTGCCAGTGAACATCGTGAGGGAAAGTCGCCGTTGGAAGCGGTTATCAATGGCACCAAGCGGGTGGCTCGTGGAGTGCTATCTTCATTCGCAACTACGGTAATGGTGTTTGGAGGACTGATCTTTATTAAGGGGGATATGGGGCAGGTTCTCAAGGTACTCCCCATTGTATTGATTTCTGTATTGCTCATTAGTCTGATCGAGGCTTTCCTGATTTTGCCGGCGCACTTGCGTCATGCCCTTGAGCATAAAAGTCGCACCCCCGCCTGGAAGCAGGCTTTTGCCAAACGTTTTGATGGTTGGCGAGAAAATATGGGGCGCGCAGCGGATTGGGCTGTTAAATATCGCTATGCCTTTGTCGGGGGTGTATTTGGCTTGTTCCTGGTCACTATTAGTTTGATGACATCGGGAATCGTCAAATTTCAGGGTTTCCCCACCTTGGAGGGAGATTTATTGCAAGCCCGGATTTTAATGCCCCAGGGGACTTCTTTGGTTGATATGGAGAAATTGGTTGATAAGCAGTTGAAGGCGCTGGATCAAGTTGCTTCAGAGCTTTCTGAAAGTGAAAGAGCGCCTTTGGTGAACCATACGAGTGTCACTTTTGGGGTTAATGGAGATGCCTTTGAATCAGGGCCTCATGTGGCCACTATTAATGTCGATCTGCTCGCCGCTGAAGGTCGCAATACCAGCATGGATGAGTTGCGCCATGCTTGGCGTGAGGCTGCCGGCGACACGCCAGGGGCAATCGCTATTCTTTATAAGGAGCCCGCCTTAGGCCCTGCCGGCCGTGCTATCCATTTGCGCCTTGCCGGTTTGGAGCTGGATCAACTAAAGGCAGCGTCCATTCGCTTGCAGAATTGGTTGCGTGGATACGACGGCGTAGTGAATGTGGTGGATGACTTGCGTCCCGGCAAGCCGCAACTCACCGTCAAAATGCGTGAAGGCGCCTATGCCTCCGGCCTGGATGCCAGCAATGTCGCCAATCAGTTGCGAGCTGCTTACCAGGGGATGGAGATAGATGAAATTCAATATCGGGGGGAGACCTACGAGATACAGGTTCGTATGGATGCAGATTCCCGCGGAGCGCTGAGCCGTTTCGATGAATTGGTCATTATCCATCCATCTACCAAGCAACGGGTTCCGCTGATTGCCGTTGCCGATATAGAAATGAATCGGGAGTATGCGCGAATTCAACGTATTGACGGCGAGCGGGTAGTGAGTGTGTTTGCTGATGTTTTCACAGAGAAAGCGAATGCTGGACAGGTACTTGGTGATACCCAGGAGAAGTTCCTGTCTGAGCTTACCCGTGAGTTCCCAGGATTGCGCGTTGATATGCAAGGGGAAATGAAAAATAGTGAGGTTACCGGTAAGTCCATTGGCCGGGCCCTGTTAATAGGTGCCATTGGTATCTACCTTCTCCTATCCATGCAATTCCGTAGCTACGTGGAGCCTCTGATTGTATTGGTGGCTATTCCCCTGGCACTGATTGGTGTTATTTGGGGGCATCTGATCATGGGGCAGAATATGTCTATGCCCAGTATGATGGGTTTTGTCTCTCTCGCCGGAATTGTGGTCAATGACTCAATTTTGCTGGTGGAGTTTGTGAAGCGGCGAGTGCGTGAGGGAATGGATGTACATAGCGCGGCAAGTCAGGCCAGTCGCGATCGTTTCCGGGCAATCTTCCTTACCTCACTGACTACAATTGTCGGTCTGTTGCCACTGCTATTTGAAACCAGCTTGCAGGCACAAGTGTTGGTACCTCTGGTCACCAGTATTGTGTTTGGTATTAGCAGCTCTACTATTCTGATCCTTCTGGTGCTACCGGCGCTCTACGGAATATTGGAGGACTTTGGGTTTACCGAGCCCCGGGAGGATGAAGAGCCCGGGATTCCGCAGGATGGTGCGGTTGCAGCGGGATAGTTCGAAAGGGAGTTTAAGCTTCTTGACCGTTGTCAATTGAAAGAAAGCCGTACGAGAAATCGTACGGCTTTCTTGATTGTGATTTTTGCTGGCGAGTTTGCGGGAAGTTGCAATCGTAAGTTCTTTATACTCCAGAGGCTACCCAAATACAAAGTAGGCTAAAAAGTAGACTTTTTGGGTGGTGATTGAACTGGTGATGCTTTCTTCCCCAACGAATCTTTACCATTCTCTCTATTTTTGCCCGGACACTGTTTTTATATACAGTAAAATCGATTAGATTATTGAAAACAGATGCGCGACCCATGGTATCTCTATTATCGGTGCTAAGATGGGGTCGTAAAATTGTCGATGTCTTAACCATACTCACACGGAGCCAGTATGAAAATCTCAGGAAAGTTTGATGTCACTGTAAAGCCTATGGACCCTTATGCTAAGGGGATTGAGGGTTCAAATTTGGGGCGCATGTCTATCAATAAAATTTTCCATGGCGACCTTTCAGCTGAAAGTAAAGGTGAGATGCTCAGTGTTGTTACACCAGTCAAAGGCTCTGCGGGCTATGTAGCAATAGAGCAAGTGGTCGGCGCCTTGGGAGGTAAAAGGGGAACTTTTGTGCTGCAGCACTTTGGCACTATGAAAGAGGGTAAGGATCGACTTGTTTTAGAGGTTGTCCCTGATTCTGGCACAGGTGAACTTACCGGATTATCTGGAGAAATGAGCATTAAAGTTGAAGATGGGCAGCATTTATTTGACTTTGACTACGCCTTCAACAGGTAGCTTTCTCTGCGTTGCACCTTATTGGTTGTATAGAAAGGTGAGGGCTCGAGTTTTCGAGCCTGCAGGCCCTTCAAATCATTATGTTCAGCCCATTGAGAAGGGTCAAAGAGCTTCCGATTGAGTTGCTTTTACCCAATATTTACCTGCTTCCAGGTTGCCTCCTGTGGATTCCTCAAAAAGGGAAAATAATATGGTTAAACTTCGAGATTTGACTAAGCGCGATGAACCATTACTGGTTGAGTACTTAAATAATACATTAGTTTTGGAATATCTGTCCTCCAGAATACCCTACCCCTATACAGCAGAAGATGCTGCCTGGTGGGTAGAAGTTGGTAGTAAAGAGGTGGGAATTGTAAAAGCTATAGAGTGTGATGGTGTTTTGTGTGGAGTAATCAGCATGTATAAACAGGAATTTGAGCATTCACACTCTGG
Source organism: Microbulbifer sp. VAAF005 (assembly GCF_030012985.1). Classification (NCBI taxonomy): domain Bacteria; kingdom Pseudomonadati; phylum Pseudomonadota; class Gammaproteobacteria; order Cellvibrionales; family Microbulbiferaceae; genus Microbulbifer; species Microbulbifer sp. VAAF005. The sequence goes on from NZ_CP120233.1 coordinate 225,405, forward strand.
GGAAATAGGTTATTGGATTGCAAAAGAGTATTGGGGTAAGGGAATTGCAACGGAAGCTCTGATGAGGTTCTCAAGTGATATTTTTTCTTCTGGAAAAGTTGTCAGGCTTTTTGCCTCGGTTTTTTCTGGAAATGATGGTTCGGTGCGAGTTCTACAGAAAGCTGGTTTTGACTTGGAAGGCGTTTTGAATTGCTCCGTTCGGAAGGGGGTAAGTACTTTGATGAGCATATTTTTGCCAAGGTGAACCTTTAAGTGATTGATTTTATGATTGTGATATTAGTAGAGATAAGAGTAACCCGGATTGATTAAGTAAGACATATAACTATTGACATCCATTTTTCTTTGTTCAATCCGGGCATTCATAAATCAGTTAGAGCTTTTCTGTATACCAAATCTTTGGGGTTACGAGAACGCCAGCCTTTTTCCTTGCCTCCTGTAGCTCGTCGCTATTAACAAAATTAATAGCCTCTTCTTTTGAGGGGAATTCATGGATTACGGTTACATTGTGGTGATTATCAATTTCACGATATACGGATGTTGCAGTAGCTCCCATCTTCTCTAAGGTAGGCATAAACTCTTCCAGTACTCTGTGCCATTCATTGTAATCCTTGACATTTGCGTGCATAAATAGATGTATCATATGGATACCAGCTGGTCAGTGTATGGCGCGGATTTTGTATTCTCGTGAGTAGGTATAGTCCTTAGCCGTTTCAGGTCAAGTTCCAGGAGCTGTTTGTGATAAGTGGTTATGCCTAAAAAGCCTAATTTAGACTAGATAAATAAAGATTAGAAATAAAAGCCGATTTTTTGATGTTATATCTGATAAAGAAGCTTCTAAAGGCGCTAATTGAATCATTGCTTGGCTTGTTCGATGTTATTGGTGATTTTTAAGTGCTTTTATTTGGTTGGTCCATTTTTGTATTTAAATTTATGTGAGGTCCAGTAAAAATAATGGAGTATTGCAACTTCTATACCCCTTGCTTACGAGAAATAGAGGTTTGAATGATTGGGAGAATATAATGGATTTAATAATTTCAATTCTAGGTCATGCATTAACTGCAATTGCAGCACTTATAGCTATCTATGGAAAGACATGGGATGAAAGTCGAGTTGGGATAAAAAGAATAACTCGGGTAGGGGGAGTGGCGGCAGGGGTGGCCGTTGTTGGTCTGGCACTTTCTGTTTTTCAAACAGTTGATAAGTATCAGGAAAAGGCGGCTTATAAAAATCATGCCCTGTCTAAGATAGAGAAAGGTTGGAGTAATCTATTTGTTCCATTTGAGGCTCTTCATTATCAGGTGACGGGTATGAAGCCGAAGAGGGGTGAGCATTTGGAGTTTGCAGAATTGGTGTTGAAGAAAAATTTGTTAACTAGCTTCGATAGAGTGGATTTTAAAGAGGTTCATCGTTTTCCCAAGTTTGGGACAGTTGGGAATATGGTTTGCTCGCAAACACTGTCGGGGATGGGGGTGGTTACCAAATATGTGGATGAATATTCAGATCATTTGGACTTGAAAATTAAAGCAGCTGTAGAGGAGCTGCAGTTAATGCCTGCGTTTTCTACACTAATACGATTTGGTGGATGTCCTGGTATTCGGGGGCGATCAATTAATGACCCTGATCGGTATCAGGGGCAATTTGATACTCCACAGATGAGAGCCTACATCAGGAAATTGATTGATTTTCAAAAATTAATAACCTGAAAGAAGTGTTCGCGTATCGTAGCAAAGCGGCAATTGTGTAGAATGCCGCTTTGCCAGAGACCGTAATCCGTATCACGATTAGACTGCTCGACCTTGTTTTTTGAAAATCGTGATGGCACTGATCGTGAGTTCCTTGACTAAAGCTTCAAATTTCTGCAGGGGCATATTTCTGGCAGGAGCGATATTAAATATGTGCTCGCTGATTTGAATGAATTTTAATCCTTTGGGTGGGTGAATGTGCGCAGGGAATCTGCATACCCAACCTGTTAGCGGTAGCTCATTAATGGCTTCTCTGTCGAGGGCCTGAATTCCCTTGCCATTTGCAATGATTACTTCGATATCATCTAAGTGGGTGATGTCAATGTTCTGTGGTTTTTTTGGGGGTGAATTGGGTTTTCTAAAGTTTTCGAGTTTTAAAAGTTCTTCGTAGGTGATATAGAGCTCTTTTCCAGACATTCTGATCTCCTTCTCACAGTCATCAGCTAAAACTTATGACCGATACTTCTAAGCGTTCTTGACTGAATCGGGTCGCTTTTTTTTGGTGTCTATTAATCTAGTTGTTATTCCAGAAATCGCAATTAATTTTAGTAGTTGAATCATATAGATAGATTGATACTTTGGGCAATGTTTTAAGTTCTCAATAAGGGTGATAAGAATATTTTTGCGACTTGTTGTGTAGAAAATTCACGAAAGCTGCGGATGTAAGTTGAGTTTGTTACTTGCTGTGCGGAGTAATTTATCGGTGGGTAGACTTACTTCAATGCATAAAATCTCAAACTTCCCAATCATTGTTCAAATTTTTTCCATTTTTTTGTTCTATGGTGGTGTGGGGTGTTTTGTTTGATTTTTTTTCTCTATGAGATGCGTCCTTGAGTTTGTTTGTTTCCCTTCGCAATGGTTTGTCATTTTTGGATGCCTTTCGGGTGGTTGTTCTTTGGGTTCTCAAGGTGGAATGAGAGGGCTTTATTTGATTTGTATTTAAGAAGTTATATATCGATACGCTTATAGGCATGTGATGCATCCTTGTGTTGGTAATTAGGTTCAGCTTTAGCCTGAAGTAACCTTCGCAAGACACAATTACAAAAAGCCGGCATGCATAATGCTTCTCTCGGGTAGAACTTTATAAGAATGGATAAGGCACTATGGAAGAGAAGGATTCGATTGATAAGAGAGTTTCTAATAAAAAGATTAGCCGTAGAAATTTCACTAAAGGGGCGGTTCAATTAGGTATCGCTGCCAGCGCAGCTTCGACAGGGTTGGTTTCCGCTCTCTCAATGTTGAATCGGAATTTCTATGATCAATATGATTACGTGATTGTTGGGTCGGGTGCGGGTGGAGGGCCATTAGCGGTAAATTTAGCAAAGGCGGGATTTTCTGTTTTGGTGTTGGAAGCTGGTGCTGACGACCCCAGTGATGACACCCATAATATTCCAGCATGGCACCCCTTCGCGTCTGAAGACCCCAAATTGAGCTGGGACTTTTTTGTTAAGCATTATGCAGATATCAATCAGCAGCAACTGGACGAAAAATATGTTTCCGGGAAGGGAATCCTCTACCCACGGGCGAGTACTATCGGTGGTTGTACCACGCACCACGCACTGATTACAGTCTATCCACATAACAATGACTTTGACCGGATAGCTCGGGATACAGGAGATATTTCCTGGGATAGTGCAAATATGCGGCGATATTTTGAGCGATTAGAGCGTTGTGAATATGTGCCCCGCCCAATTTTCTCCAATCCATCTCGCCACGGTTTTGATGGTTGGCTGCCCACGAATCGCGGCAACCCCGCGTTATTGCTGGAAGACCCGGCGATCTTGAAAGTTGCGCAGGCTGCGCTGGCCAAGTATGGGCTCGAAGGGGCCCTGGAAAAAATTATCAGCGGCAATCTTCGCCTGGATATCAATCATTGGGACGTGGCCAGTGGCCAAGAAGGGCCTTTTATCGCCCCTATGGCAGCAGATAGTCGAAACCGCCGTACCAGTGTGCGCGAATACCTCTTAGATACTCAATCAATTTACCCAAACTTGCTTCATATTCGTACAGATTCACTGGCAACTCGTGTGTTGTTTGAGGGGAATACTGCTGTTGGGGTGGAGTTTTTAGAGGGGGCGAGCCTGTATAAGGCAGATCCTTACCACGACGAAAGTGGTAGTGCCGGAGTCTTAAGGCAAGTGCGGGCAAATCGCGAGGTCATCTTGTCTGGAGGGGCCTTCAATAGCCCGCAACTTCTCAAGTTGTCGGGAATTGGTCCTGCCCATGAGCTCCGAGATCACGGCATAGAGCCCTTGGTAGATCTGCCTGGGGTAGGAGAGAACCTCCAGGATCGCTACGAGGTCGGAATCGTTAGTGAGATGAGTGAGGATCTTGCCCTTCTTAAAGATTGCACTTGGGGAGAGGGGAATGATCCCTGCTTAAATCGCTATCGCTACGGCTGGTTCAATCAGGGGCCCTACAGTGGAAATGGTCCGGTATTGTCTCTGGTTAAACGTTCCAAACCGGAGTTGGAAGATCCCGACTTGTTTATTTTCGGAGTGCCCTCCGACTTCCACGGATACTTTCCTGGGTATTCCCAGGCGTTGCGGGACTACAAAGACCGTTTCTCCTGGATTGTACTGAAAGGCCATACGAACAATACTGCCGGGCGTGTGACCCTGCAATCTGCTGATCCCAGAGATACACCGGAAATCAATTTCCACTATTTTGGTGAGGGTAATGATGCTCTGGGAGAAGACCTTCAGGCAGTTGTCGAGGGGGTAAAAATCTCCAGGGATATTATGTCGGGCCCTATTGTGAGCAAGCAGGTCTCCAGGGAATTATTACCCGGTAATGAGGTTCAGTCAGATCAGCAAATTGGCGATTTTGTTAAGAACCAAGCTTGGGGGCATCACGCTTCCTGTTCCAATAAAATGGGACCTGCCAGTGATCCTATGGCAGTTGTCGACAGTAAATTCCGGGTTCACGGCACCAATAATTTAAGGGTGGTGGACGCTTCGGTGTTCCCCCGAATCCCCGGTTTTTTCATTGTAGTGCCGGTTTATATGATCAGTGAAAAAGCGAGCGATGACATCATTGCTACAGCAACTGGGTTGAGCGCTTGAAGATTTGTGTGTGAAATAAAAAGCCCCGCGTTGCGGGGCTTTTTATTTAGAACGAGATGTTCTTCGGTGTGCGCGGGAAGGGGATTACATCGCGGATGTTGCCCATGCCGGTCACGTAGGACACGATGCGATCAAAGCCCAGGCCAAAGCCCGCATGAGGCACGGTGCCGTAGCGGCGCAGGTCGCGGTACCAGTCCAGGTGTTCCTTGGGTACATTCATTTCATCCATACGCTCATCGAGCTTCTCCAAACGCTCTTCACGTTGGGCGCCGCCGATAATTTCGCCGATTCCCGGTGCCAGAACGTCCATTGCGGCAACGGTTTTACCATCGTCGTTCATGCGCATGTAGAAGGCTTTAATATCCTTCGGATAGTTCATCACGATAACTGGCTTTTTGAAGTGCTTCTCTGCCAGGTAACGCTCATGCTCAGAGGCCAGATCAATACCCCAGGATACGGGGAACTCGAACTTCTCTTTGCAGCTTTCCAGGATTTCAATCGCTTCGGAGTAGTTGATGCGGGCGAAATCGTTGTCGACGATATTCTCCAGGCGGCTGATAGCCTCCTTGTCGATGCGCTGGGCAAAGAAGGCCATATCATCGGCGCGCTCTTCCAGTACCGCCTTGGATACATACTTCAGCATTTGCTCGGAGAGATCGGCTACATCTGCCAGGTCTGCAAAGGCAACTTCCGGCTCAACCATCCAGAACTCTGCCAGGTGGCGAGTGGTATTGGAGTTTTCTGCACGGAAGGTGGGGCCGAAGGTGTACACCTTGGACATGGCCAGGCAGTAGCTCTCAACATTCAGCTGGCCGGATACAGTGAGGAAGCTCTCTTCACCGAAGAAGTCCTTGCTGTAGTCCACCGCACCTTTATCTGTACGCGGCAAGTTCTCCATATCCAGGGTGCTGACCCGGAACATCTCCCCGGCACCTTCACAGTCAGAAGCAGTGAGAATTGGGGTGTGCACGTAGAGGAAGCCGTTCTCGTGATAAAAACGGTGGATCGCTTGGGCGATACAGTTACGTACGCGGGCTACGGCACCACTGACATTGGTGCGCGGGCGCAGGTGAGCGTGTTCGCGCAAGTGCTCCATAGTATGGCGCTTGGGGGACATGGGATAAGTATCCGGGTCTTCCACCCAGCCGACAACCTGGACTTCGGTGGCGAGCAGTTCGATAGACTGTCCCTTGCCTTCGGATGGTTTGATGGTACCGAGGATATCTACCGCGCAGCCGGTAGTCAGGCGCTGCACTTCTGACTGGTAATTGTGCAGGTGATTCTCAGCAACGACCTGGATCGGATCAAAGCAGCTGCCGTCGTGTACGGCCAGGAAAGAGAGGCCGGCTTTGGAGTCGCGGCGGGTTCTGATCCAGCCTTGAACGCGGACTTCTTCGCCCTCGCGACCGCTGGATTTCAATAGGCTATCTACGGATTCGACTTTTACTGTCATTTTCTATCGGTTTCTCATTAGTCCGGAAGGTGGTGTTCTGTCAGCTTGCCTAAAAGTTGACCACCCCACCAAGGTGAAGTTACGGCGGGCATATTGACTGGTTGTAGAGGGGAAATCCAGTCCCTTGGCTATCGGGCAGCTCTTCAAAATCTCCCTAAGGACTTTGAAGAGCTGTTATGGCCTCTATATTGGTGATGTCTCACCAGCGGATTGCAATGGGGGTGCCGATTTTTACGAGAGTCATAAACTCATCCATCTCGTCATTGGTAAGGGCAATGCAACCATCAGTCCAGTTAAAACGTTGGGTGATTGGAGCGAGCCAGCCGAGTCGATTGCGCTGGCCATGGACCATAATGAAGCCACCTGGCGAAACTCCCCGAGCCTCAGCTTGAGCGCGGTCTTCGGCATTGGGGTAGGAGATATGCATTGCCCGATAATAAGAGGAGTCTTCTTTTTTGTAGTCCAGCGTGTAGTGTCCCTCGGGGGTTTTTTCATCGCCTTCCTGCTGCTTGTGTCCTTGGGGTTGCCCGCCGAAGGCTACATGGTAGCTCTTTATAACCTTGTCACCATCGAGCAAGTGCATTTTGTTTTCGGACTTAATCACTTCCACCAGGGTGACTTCAGCCTGGGCAATGGTGGTTAATACAAAAAGCAGAATGGTGATGTAGCGCACAGCTTGTAACTCCAGTTGGAGGTGGTTGCTTCAGGTTACTGTGATATAAATTTTCCGAATCAGCAAAAAGCGGGGCTGAATTACCTTGCCGCTAGGGTGGGGCGTTTTACTTTGGATAAGGCAGGCAGCTTCAGTTGAGTGCCTGCCAGGATGCGCTAGATCAGCCGCTGGGCTTTTTCACTGTGTGTAGGACGGTGTCCTGCTCAAAGAAAACGTAGAACTCGCCGTATTCCCAGCGCGTGATAGCCGGTTCGCCAATTGGCCCCTCAATACCAAGGGGTTCTCCCAGGCGTGAGGTCACATCATGTTTTTTAAGCCCACGGACTTCTTCAATGGTGAGCTCCCCACCCTGGGTGCCTACGGGTACTTCAATGGTTGTCGCCTGGGCGCCAAAAGTAAGAAGTAGTGCCATTGAGCCAGCGAGACAATTCAATCCGCTGCGGAGTCTGCTGAACATTTTTTGTTCTCCGATGTAGATGTTCCATTAGCCGTCCCATTAAAACAGAATTTCCGCCAATGCTCCTGTTTTTCTTCACGTTTTGGCGTCAAGAATAGAAATAAATGCGCCTTTTGGGATGTTAGGTGCTACGAATTGACACCTATATTATTGCAGCGTTATTACATCGAATTTTGATGCGGCTGAACAGAAGACCACTTGGCTGGTTGTCTAGGCGCCTATGCTAGGCTGTTTATTATGCTTGGCTTGTCGAGCGGACAAGAATGAGGCTGGTTAATACCTTTTCAATTCTCGGCCTTCTTATTGGTTCCATCTGCTTTGCGCTCTCCCTTACGCCATCCCTTGTTCCTCGCAGTGACTTTATGCAAGGAATATTGGCCGGCGTAGCGTTCTTTGTTGGCTATGTCTTCGGGGTCATTCTTAGTTGGCTCTGGAAATATCTGGGTATTCCAAATCTGGCGGTTTCTCCATGGCAGAGGCGCTTATTTGATCGGAGCGTATTGGCTGTATGTCTCTTGGTTATCCTTTTATCTCTTTGGCAGGGAGTGAGGTGGCAGAACTCGATCCGTGCTCTTATGAGCATGGAGCGGGTGGGGTCCGTAGGACCGATTACTGTAGCTATGACTGCGCTCTTCATGTTCCTCGTGTTGTGGTGCTTAGGAAAAGGGTTTCAGCGAATAGTCCTCCTGGTGACTCGCTATGTGGAGCAGCATGTGCCGGAGCGAGTGGCGATGCTTGTGGGCGTGTTGGCGGCTGTGCTTCTTTACTGGGCTGTTTTTAATGGGGTGCTGTTGAAAGCAGGATTGTATGTGATTTCATCGACCTATCAGCGGCTAGATAATTCTTATGCACAAAGTATTCCCCCACCGGCGGACCCCAACCTTCCTGGCGGCGCCAATTCGCTGATCAAGTGGGATGATATTGGTAATCAGGGGCGACGGTTCTTAACGCTTGGGCCGACAGAGGAGCAGATACAAGAGGTGGCTGGTTCCGCAATACAGCCTATAAGGGTTTTCGTAGGGCTCGATAGCGCTTCGACGCCCATAAAGCGCGCTCAGTTGGCGCTGGAAGAGCTAAAAAGGGTAGGTGCATTCAGGCGTGAGATTCTGTTGGTGGCAACTCCAACGGGTGCCGGCTGGGTTGATCCGGGTGCCGTAAATTCCCTAGAGTTTCTATACCGAGGTGATACAGCTATTGTTGCGGCACAGTACTCTTACCTGCCTAGCCCAATAGCATTGGTGGCGGACGATTTAGAGGGAATCGAGTCGGCAAGGGTGCTGTTTAAAGTTGTCTATGACTATTGGGCCGAGTTACCGGAGAATGAGCGCCCCCGAGTTTACTTGTTTGGCCTCAGTCTTGGCGCCCAGCTCTCTGAAGATTCCTTCGATTTTTATGACATTATCGATGACCCAATTGACGGGGCTCTCTGGGCTGGGCCGCCCCTTGGTGTCGGCATATGGAGCCGGATTGTCAGGAATCGAGATCCGGGCACTCCAGCTTGGCTACCAGAGTTTAAGGGAGGGGAGGTGGTGCGTTTTGGTAATCAATATGGGGGGTATATTGGCCGTGAGCCTTGGGGGAGTTCAGGATTGCGTTTCTTCAGCATGCCAGTGATCCCATTGTATTTTTCAGTGTGCGCTGGGTGCTGGAAAGGCCCGACTGGCTGGATCAGCCCAGAGGGCCGGATGTGTCTCCAGACCTAGAGTGGTACCCGCTGGTCACAGGATTGCAGCTGCTTGCAGACTTAAATGTAGGGCTCGCTCCATTATCTTTTGGTCACCGGTATACCCCGCGGGGATATACCTTGGCATGGCTCGCTCTAACGGAGCCAGAGGAGTGGGATGAAGAGGCGCTGAAGCGTCTGGAGGCTCAGCTCAAGACTTACAACGTTCGGTAAGCTTGCCTAAATCTTTGGATTTCCTGACGTTTTTCCGTTTAAATCAACCCTATGTTAAAACCTGTTCCCCTATTTATTGGTCTGCGCTACGTGGCTGCTCGCCGCAGGCAGCAGTTTATTTCTTTTATCAATGGCTTTTCTCTACTGGGGATGGCCCTTGGTGTTTTTGCGTTGATCGTTGTCGCTTCTGTTATGAACGGCTTCGATCGTGAGCTTAAAACCCGAATACTAAGTGTTGTACCTCACGGCTTTGTCGAGCGGGAAGGCGGTCTTGTGGACTGGGAGACACCTGCACGGCAGTTGGAAGCTCTGCCACATGTCGAAGCGACCAGCCCTTTTGTGAATGGCTACGCCCTCTTGAGTGCTCATGGCAGCAGTCACGGTGCCCAGTTCCAGGGTGTGGAACCGCAAGCGCTGCGCAAGGTTTCTACCGTCGGTGAGCATATGGTGATGGGCAACCTGGATTTGCTCGAGCCCCGCAGCTACGGGGTGGTTCTGGGGCGAATCCTTGCCCATCAGCTCAATGTGATTCCTGGAGATTCGGTAATACTGACCCTGCCAGAAGTCAGCGTGACCCCCGCTGGTATATTCCCCAGAACAAAGCGTTTCACGGTTGCCGGTGTTTTCTCTGTGGGTGCGCAGGTGGATCAGAATGTCGCGCTGATCAATATTGAAGATGCTGCGCGCCTGACCCGGATGACGGGTAAGGTCCAGGGGCTGCAGTTGCGCTTTGACGATATGGACAATGCGCTGGGGCTTGTTTCTGTTTATGCAGATGAGCTGGGCGAGGGTTTTCAGGGTGAAGATTGGGGGATTCCCAGGGAAGTCTTTTCCAGGCAGTTAAAATGGAAAAGACCGTTGTCACGTTGATGCTGATGATTATTGTCGCCGTGGCCGCATTTAATATTGTCTCCGCATTAGTGTTGATGGTTGCGGATAAGCGCTCCGATATAGCGGTGCTGCGAACATTGGGGCTCACCTCACGTCAGATTATGGCGGTGTTTGTGATTCAGGGGAGTGCCATTGGCATTATCGGCGCTTTCGCCGGTGCTGTTTTAGGTATCGTGATAGCGATGAACCTGACTGAAATGGTGACCTGGATTGAGTCGGTGGTAGGCGCCAAGATATTTGATCCCCGTGTTTTCTTTGTTAGTTACCTGCCTTCTGAATTCCGTGTCGGCGATGCGGTGGTGGTGTTAGCGGCGGCAATTTGTATGAGCCTGCTGGCAACGATATTTCCTGCCTGGCGAGCGGCACAGATTGAGCCGGCGGAAGCTTTGCGTTACGAATAATTTATATAAGTCGGCCTGTTTTGGTGTGATTTATAGATGTTGAGAGACAGCGAATAGTTTGATGAATAGTCGAGTGGAAATAGATACGGAAAAAGCGCAGCCAGCTCCGGCCCCGGATGGTGCTGTTTTGGCTTGTCGGCAATTGCGCAAACATTATCGCCAGGGAGGTCGGGACCTGGAGGTTCTGAGTGGTGTTGAGCTTGAGGTAAAGCGGGGCGAGAAATTGGCCATCGTCGGCGCTTCTGGCTCTGGTAAATCGACACTGCTCAACTTGCTTGGTGGCCTCGATACCCCAAGCTCCGGTGAGGTCTGGGTTGCGGGTAAGAATCTCGCTGAACTCAACGCCAATGAGCGGGGCTGGTTGAGAAATAGCAGTCTCGGTTTTGTATACCAGTTTCATCATTTGCTTAACGAGTTTTCCGCCCTGGAAAATGTCGCCATGCCATTACTGATCGGCAAGCGTTCAGTTGCCGAAGCCCGCAAAGAGGCCGAGGCGATGCTCACAGCGGTAGGCCTGGGTGAGCGCATGGGGCACAAGCCATCACAGCTTTCTGGCGGTGAACGGCAGCGGGTGGCCATTGCCCGGGCACTGGTGACAAGGCCTGCCTGTGTTTTGATGGATGAACCCACCGGCAATCTGGATCGGGCTACGGCGGCAGAGATCCATAAATTGATGGATCGCTTGAATCAGGAGATGGGAATTAGCTTTGTGATTGTTACCCATGACCCGGATCTGGCGGCAGCCCTGGATCGCTGTCTGCATCTGATCGATGGGCGGCTGACTGCTGACTGGCACCAGGGTGATCATGTTTAAGCCTCTTCCCGCCTATATTGGGCTTCGCTATGCCGGTGCCCAGCGCAGAAATGACGATTCGGCCGGTTTGGTCTCATTCATTTCCGGTTTATCGATGATTGGTTTGATCCTCGGTGTTGCCTTGATGATTGTGGTGATGTCGGTGATGAATGGTTTTGACCGGGAGTTGCGCGAGCGAATCCTGGGAATCATGCCCCATGTCACTATTTACAACGGGAGCCCTGATGTGGATTGGGCCCAGTTGCGCCAACAATTGGTTTCCGACCCTGCGGTTCTCTCCGCGGCAGAAGTGTGGCAGGTCAATGCGCTTGCCAGGCGTGGGGCTGAAGTGACGCCGCTGTTGGTGCAGGGGGTCAACCCGGAGACAATTACCGAAGTCTCCAATATCGGGGACTTCCTTGAATCCTCATCCTTCGATGCCTTGCTGGACCCATCTGAACCGGGTGTGGTTCTGGGTAAAGGGCTCGCTGAGAAGTTGGGGGTTGAGGCGGGTGATTACCTTTCCCTGATTGTACCAAATAACGATAGTGCCACCGGTGCACGCAAGGCAGCCAGGGTTGCTGGATTTAAAGTGGCGCAGGTTTTTCACTCTGGCACTGTATTGGATCAATCTCTCGCCCTGGTTGCCTGGCAGCAGGCCAGGACTCTGGCTGGAGGTAGCGGTGGGGCAGGGGTCCAGTTACGGGTCAATGAAATGCTCGAGGCCAACTGGATTATGCGGCGTCTTCTGCAAGACCTGCCTCGGGGCAATTTCTACGGTACTGATTGGAGCCGAACCCACGGCAATCTCTACCAGGCTATTCAAATGTCCCGCAACCTGGTGGGGTTACTGGTTTTCCTGATTATTGCGATTGCCGCTTTTAATGTGGTTTCCACTTTGGTAATGGTGGTTATCGATAAGCATGCTGATATCGCCATCCTCCGAACTATGGGGGCCAGTACCCGGCAGATTTTGCTGACTTTTGTGAGTCAGGGGGCGCTGGTCGGGCTTGTGGGGGCTGTAGTTGGTGGTGCGTTGGGGGTGTTGGGCTCGCTGACGGTGACCAAATTGGTAGCGGGGCTGGAGTCATTGCTCGGCATTCAGTTCCTAAAGTCTGATGTCTATCCCGTGGATTATTTGCCGTCCCAGTTGGTATGGGCAGACGTGGCACTGGTTGTGGCGGCGGGCTTTCTGCTTAGCTTGCTGGCAACTTTGTATCCGGCCTTTAAGGCCAGTCGGGTTCAGCCGGCAGCAGCCTTGCGCAATGAGTGAGTCGGGCTGGGCTTTTGGGTAGGGTCTCAATTTTCAGAAGATATCTGCCGGTGCCCGCCGCAATTTTGGCTTGGGTGCTGGCTGCCTGTTTTACCTTGATGCTGAATGGGTGGTACCTACGGGTATTTTGTCCGCCTGATATGCGTAGTGGTTCAGTTTGCTACGCAGGGGGTGGGAGATCTGGCCCATTTGGATTGTTTCACTGGGAGCGGTGCTTTCAGCGTTTATGGTGGTGTGGGCGGCTGCGTTGGCTGCGGCTACCGCCAAAATTAAGGTGGCCCGCAAGGCTTTATTTGTTGGAGCTATTGCAGCTCTGGTGCTAGGTGCTCTTACCGAGTATTACCTGCAGGCATTGCTGGCAATTGCCTCAGGGGCTTTTGCCTGTTGGTGCCTGCAGAGGGGTTACAGTGGGAAAAGTTAACTGACCGCTGATCGCCTTTGGATTCGCAATTTCCATCTTTTCACAACGTGCCAGCGCCAGAGGGCACGCATGACAAAATAGGCCACTGTCGCAAAGAATGCCCCGGCAATCAGAGAGCCGGTAAATAGTGGCAGCCAGATCTTCCCGACTTCACTAGTCAACCATTCCCACGACAGTTCGATGCTGAAATCCACCGGTGGCGCCCCTAGAACCCAGGCGCCGAGCTTGTAAGTGCTAAAGAAAATAGCCGGCATGGTGATTGGGTTACTGATCCATACAAGGATCATTGACAAAGGTAGATTGCAGCGCAGCCAAAGTGCGAGCAGGGCGGCAATAACCATTTGCCCTGGCAAAGGGAGGAAGCTGGTAAATACGCCAACCGCAAATGCGACCGAGACTGAGTGTCGGTTCAAATGAAAAAGGTTGGGGTCGTGGAGAAGAGTCCCCAGAAATTTGAGGCCATTGTTGGCTCTAACTTCTTCGGGGCTTGGCAGCCATCGCCTGATAATACTCTTCGGCATAACTCTGTCTGTAACCTGGGTGGTGGCAGCCTAAAACAAGCGCTGTTCCGAGGCCTGGATATTCTATCTGTGGGATTTTCCCTAAGCCCCAAATAAAGCATAGAGCGCTCGCGTTAGTCGAACAGGCTCATCTGGCGCGGGCGCTATTATGCCCACTTAAACATGGCAAGACTACTGCTCTGTTGAAAGTCACCTATTTTGCCCTATTGTCAACAATCCTTAATGTTTAATCGTAGATGCCTGCAGTTGACGAGAGAATGCTGGTGATTTAATGTCATGCCCCATTAAGATTGTCGACAATCCAGGTCTTGCATGACTGTAGTTGGTACTGCCGGTTCAGCTTCAGAGGAACGCCAAAGCCTTGCTGAACGCTTATTTCTGACTTTGCGCGCTGAAATTGTGGAGGGGCAAATTGCCTCTGGCAGCAAAATTAGCGAGCCGGAACTGGCGCGCCGCTTTAATGCCAGTCGCGGGAGTTTGCGCGAAGCCGTGATGCGCCTGGAGTCTTTGGGGCTGCTGGAACGCAAGGTCAATGTCGGAGCCCGGGTTGTAGAGTTAAGTGAGCGCGGCTTACTGGAACTCTATGAAGTTCGCGAAGCCCTTGAGGGCATGGCCTGCCGTCTAGCAGCGGAACAGCGCACCGAGGAAGACCTGGTCGAGCTGCGCCAAATGCTCTATCACCATGAGCAGCAGGAAGAGCTGCAGGCCGGTAAGGCGTACTTCCAGCCGGAAGGGGATTTTGATTTTCATTTCCGTATCGTGCAGGCATCAAAGAATGATCTTCTGATCGATACCCTGTGCAATCGACTTTATTACCGTGTTCGTATGTATCGCTACCAGTTGGGGATGGCCAGTCCCCGGGCCCAACGGGCTTTCCGCGAGCACAACCATATTATTGAGGCCATTGAGGCTGGGGATGGTGAGCTGGCGGAGCTGTTAATGCGCCGGCATATCCGCGCCTCGAGAATAAACATTGAAAAGAAACTGAGGTAGAGCATGAGCCAAAAGCCTTCTGCTGGCGCGCGTTTCCGCGCTGCACTCGCCGAGAATCAACCGCTGCAAGTGGTTGGTACCATCAACGCCTATTCCGCCATTATGGCCGAACGTATTGGTCACAAGGCGATTTACCTGTCTGGCGCCGGTGTTGCCAACGCCTCCTACGGTCTGCCGGACTTGGGTATGACCAGTCTCGATAATGTACTGGAGGATGTGCGCCGCATAACTGCTGCCAGTGAGTTGCCGCTTTTAGTGGATATCGATACTGGTTGGGGCGGCGCTTTCAACATTTCCCGCACCGTTAAAGAGATGATCCGCGCAGGTGCCGCTGCGGTACACATCGAAGATCAGGTAGCGCAGAAGCGCTGTGGCCATCGCCCGAATAAAGAGATTGTTTCCAAGCAGGAGATGGTCGACCGTATCAAAGCGGCGGTAGATGCCCGTACTGATGACGATTTCTTTGTAATGGCTCGCACCGATGCCTTTGCACAGGAAGGGCTCGATGCAGCTATTGAACGCGCCCAGGCTTGTATTGAGGCTGGCGCTGACGGCATTTTCGCGGAAGCGGTTACTGAACTTGAGCACTACCGTGCCTTTAAAGACGCACTAAATGTGCCGATTTTGGCGAATATTACCGAATTTGGTAAAACCAAGCTGTATAACGCCAAAGATTTGGGCGAAGCGGGCGCAGATATCGTACTGTATCCACTGTCGGCGTTCCGTGCGATGAACCGCGCGGCGGAAAATGTTTATACCAGCATCCTGCAAAATGGCGATCAGCAAGCGGTTGTCGACACCATGCAGACCCGTGAGGAGCTGTACGATTACCTGAATTACCACGAGTTTGAGCAGAAGCTGGACGACCTTTTCACAAAGTAGGGACAAGCTGCCCGGTGCGAAAGCCGGGCGCTGCGCTTTCAATTGGATGAACACAGCAAATGTGTATACAACAGGGGAAATAAGAAGATGGTAGAGAAAGCATTGGGCGGTGCTGGTCTGCGCGGCCAGGTAGCAGGTAAAACTGCACTTTCTACAGTGGGCAAATCCGGTTCCGGCCTGACTTACCGCGGTTACGATATTAAGGATCTGGCCCAGCACTGTGAGTTTGAAGAAGTGGCCTACCTGATTTTCTATGGGGAATTACCCACTGAGGGAGAGCTGGCGGAATACAAGGCGCTGCTGAAAGCCAAGCGTGGCCTGCCGCAGGCATTAAAAGAAGTGCTTGAGCGCATTCCGGCTGATGCCCATCCTATGGATGTAATGCGCACCGGTTGTTCCATGTTGGGTAACCTGGAAGGTGAAGAATCCTTCGCCCAGCAGTTGGATAAAGCCAATCGCCTGCTGGCCGCATTCCCCTCCATAATCTGCTATTGGTACCGTTTCACCCACGACAATGTGCGCATCGAAACTGAAACCGATGACGACAGCATTGGCGGCCACTTCCTGCATATGCTGCGCGATGAGAAGCCCAATGAACTGCACGAGCAGGTCATGAACGTTTCCCTGATTCTGTATGCA
Source organism: Microbulbifer sp. VAAF005 (assembly GCF_030012985.1). Taxonomy (NCBI): domain Bacteria; kingdom Pseudomonadati; phylum Pseudomonadota; class Gammaproteobacteria; order Cellvibrionales; family Microbulbiferaceae; genus Microbulbifer; species Microbulbifer sp. VAAF005. Next base: position 241,506 of record NZ_CP120233.1, read on the forward strand.
GAGCACGAATTTAACGCGTCTACTTTTACCGCTCGCGTTTGTGCTTCCACTTTGTCCGATCTGTTCAGCTGCATCACCGGTGCTATCGGCACCCTGCGTGGTCCTCTGCATGGTGGTGCCAACGAAGCGGCAATGGAACTGATCGAGCGTTTCGCCAATCCCGACGAAGCAGAGAAAGAACTGTTGGGCATGCTGGAGCGCAAAGAGAAGATTATGGGTTTCGGCCACGCCATTTACCGCGAGTCCGACCCGCGCAATGAGATTATCAAAGGCTGGTCTGAAAAGTTGGCTGAAGATGTTGGTGATACCGTGCTGTACCCGGTATCTGTTCGCTGTGAAGAAGTGATGTGGCGCGAGAAAAAATTGTTCTGTAATGCAGACTTCTTCCACGCTTCCGCTTATCACTTTATGGGTATTCCCACAAAGTTGTTTACCCCGATTTTTGTAATGTCCCGGGTTACCGGCTGGGCTGCACATGTATTCGAGCAGCGCGCTGATAACCGCATTATTCGCCCGAGTGCGGAGTACGTAGGTGTTGAGCCCCGTACAGTAACTCCAATCGCTGAGCGCGGTTAATTTTCATTTCACTTTTGAAATGAGGCACACCCGGTGTGCCGGCTCCAGGTTGCCTTTGGTGAGTGGCCTGGAGCCACCCTCAGAAGAGATACGATTTTAAAAAAAGATTCGACTGATTTACCTGCTATGAATACTGATTACCGCAAATCACTGCCCGGTACAGACCTCGATTATTTCGATACCCGAGCCGCTGTTGACGCGATCCAGCCCGGAGCCTATGCCAAACTGCCGTATACCTCACGTATTCTGGCGGAAAACCTGGTGCGTCGCTGCGAGCCGGCAAAACTGACCGACTCCCTGAAACAGATTATTGAGCGTAAGCGCGAGTTGGACTTCCCTTGGTTTCCAGCCCGAGTGGTGTGCCACGACATCCTCGGCCAAACTGCGCTGGTAGACCTGGCCGGTCTGCGCGATGCCATTGCCAATAAAGGCGGTGATCCCGCCAAGGTAAATCCAGTTGTTCCCACCCAGTTGATTGTGGATCACTCCCTCGCGGTAGAGCACCCCGGATTTGAGAAGGATGCTTTTGAAAAAAATCGTGCGGTAGAGGAGCGTCGTAACGAAGACCGCTTCCACTTTATCAACTGGACCAAAACCGCATTTGAAAACGTCGATGTGATTCCCCCCGGTAACGGCATCATGCACCAGATCAATCTGGAGAAAATGTCTCCGGTGGTGCAGGTGCGCGAGGGCGTGGCCTTCCCGGATACCTGTGTCGGTACCGACAGCCACACGCCGATGGTAGACGCTCTGGGTGTGATTTCTGTGGGTGTTGGCGGCCTGGAAGCTGAGAGCGTGATGCTTGGCCGCGCCTCTTATATGCGTCTGCCGCATATTGTTGGAGTGGAGCTCACCGGAAAGTTGCAGCCGGGTATTACTGGTACCGACTTGGTATTGGCTCTCACTGAATTCCTGCGCCGCGAGCGCGTGGTTGGAGCCTACCTGGAGTTTTACGGTGAGGGGGCTTCCAACCTGACCCTGGGCGATCGCGCCACTATTTCCAATATGACTCCAGAGTATGGCGCTACTGCGGCCATGTTCTCTATCGATGAGCAAACCATCGACTATCTCAAACTCACCGGCCGCGATGATGAGCAGGTAGCTTTGGTAGAGAAGTTTGCCAAGGAAACGGGCCTCTGGTCCGACACCTTGAAGGATGCTGAATACGAGCGCGTACTGGAGTTTGACCTGGATACAGTGGGTCGTAACCTTGCTGGCCCCTCCAACCCCCACGCGCTGTTGCCGGCCTCGGAACTGGCTAATCGCGGTATCGCTAAAGCCTGGGAAGAGAAAGCCGGTGAGATGCCCGATGGTGCTGTGATTATTGCCGCGATTACCAGCTGTACCAATACCAGTAACCCGCGCAATATGATTGCCGCAGGCCTGATTGCCCGCAATGCCAACAAGCTCGGCCTGACCCGCAAGCCCTGGGTCAAGTCCTCCCTGGCACCAGGTTCCAAAACGGTAAAAATGTATCTGGAAGAGGCCGACCTGCTACCGGATCTTGAGCAGATGGGCTTCGGCGTAGTGGCTTTCGCCTGCACCACCTGTAACGGCATGAGCGGTGCCCTGGACCCGAAAATCCAGCAGGAAGTGATTGATCGCGATCTGTATGCTACTGCAGTCCTGTCCGGAAACCGCAACTTCGACGGTCGTATCCACCCCTATGCCAAGCAGGCTTTCCTGGCTTCACCGCCACTGGTCGTTGCCTACGCTATTGCCGGTACCATCCGTTTCGATATCGAAAAAGATGCGCTGGGATACGATGGGGAAGGCAACCCGATTACCCTGAAAGATATCTGGCCCAGCGATGAAGAGATCGATGCGATCGTACGTCAGAGCGTGAAGCCACAGCAGTTCCGCGATGTGTATATTCCCATGTTCGAAGAGCGGGATGCCGCAGAAGAGCAGGGCCACGCACTCTACGACTGGCGCCCGATGAGCACCTATATCCGCCGCCCACCTTATTGGGAAGGTGCTCTGGCAGGCGAGCGCAGCTTGAAGGGCATGCGCCCGCTGGCGGTGCTGGGTGACAATATCACTACCGATCACCTGTCTCCGTCCAATGCCATTCTGGCCAGCAGTGCTGCCGGTGAATACCTGGCGAAAATGGGATTGCCGGAGGAGGACTTTAACTCCTACGCGACCCACCGTGGCGACCACCTCACTGCCCAGCGTGCAACTTTTGCCAACCCGAAGCTACTCAACGAAATGGTGCGCGATGATAACGGCGAGGTCCGTCAGGGCTCCCTGGCTCGTGTCGAACCGGAAGGGCAGGTTACCCGTATGTGGGAAGCCATCGAGACCTATATGGATCGGAAGCAGCCTCTGATTATCATTGCAGGCGCTGATTACGGGCAGGGCTCCTCCCGTGACTGGGCTGCGAAAGGTGTACGCCTTGCCGGTGTGGAAGTGATTGTTGCCGAAGGCTTCGAGCGAATTCATCGCACCAACCTGATCGGTATGGGTGTATTGCCGTTGGAGTTTAAGCCGGGCACTACCCGTGAAACCCTGGGTGTCGATGGTACCGAGAGTTTCGACGTAATCGGTGAGCGCACTCCCCATGCCACGCTGACCTTGCTTATCCACCGTGCTAATGGTGAGACGATTGAGGCTCCTGTTACATGTCGTCTGGATACCGCAGAAGAAGTTTCCATTTATGAGGCTGGGGGTGTTTTGCAGCGCTTTGCCAAAGACTTCCTCGAAGCAGAAGCGACGGCCTGAGTTATGAAGTTTGCTCCTCAAGTGAAAATCCCCGCGACTTATATGCGCGGGGGAACCAGCAAGGGTGTTTTTTTCCGCTTGCAAGATCTGCCCGAAGTTGCACAAGTGCCGGGGCAGGCCCGTGACAACTTGCTCCTACGCGTGATTGGCAGCCCGGATCCATACGGTAAGCAGACTGACGGTATGGGTGGCGCTACTTCAAGCACCAGCAAAACGGTAATTTTATCGCCCAGCGATAAAGCCGATCACGATGTGAACTACCTGTTTGGTCAGGTTTCCATCGATAAGCCGTTTGTTGATTGGAGTGGTAACTGCGGCAATCTCACTGCCGCCGTGGGTGCCTTTGCGATCAATAGCGGTTTTGTAGAGCCCGCCAGAGTGCCAGAAAATGGCATCTGTACCGTGCGCATCTGGCAGGCCAATATTGGCAAGACCATTGTTGCCCATGTACCTATGACCAATGGTGAAGTTCAGGAAACCGGGGACTTTGAGCTGGACGGAGTGACTTTTCCGGCGGCTGAAGTGGAAGTGGAATTTATGGACCCTGCCGACGGTGAGGGTGCCATGTTTCCTACCGGTAACCTGGTCGACGATTTAGAAGTGCCCGATGTAGGTGTGCTCAAGGCCACCATGATCAATGCCGGTATTCCCACGATTTTCGTCAATGCAGAAGATATTGGCTACACCGGCACTGAATTGCAGGAGGCCATTAACGGTGACAGCAAAGCACTGGCGATGTTTGAGAGCATTCGCGTTCACGGTGCGGTAAAGATGGGATTAGTTTCTACCATTGAAGAAGCTGCCAATCGCCATCACACCCCTAAGGTTGCTTTTGTCGCTAAACCGCAGGATTACGCTGCATCCAGTGGCAAGGCAGTGGCATCTTCCGAGGTTGATCTCCTCGTGCGCGCCTTATCTATGGGCAAGTTGCACCACGCCATGATGGGCACGGCAGCAGTAGCTATTGGCACCGCTGCGGCGATCCCGGACACTTTGGTTAACCTTGCAGCTGGCGGGGGAGAACGCAACTCTGTTTGCTTCGGTCACCCATCGGGTACCTTACGTGTGGGTGCTCAAGCCAAAGAGGTCGATGGTCAGTGGACAGCTACCAAGGCCATTATGAGTCGCAGCGCCCGAATCCTAATGGAAGGTTGGGTGCGAATACCTGGCGATAGCTTTTAGGGCTTTAGTGATTTCTTTATAGGGGGCCTTTGGGCCCCTTTTTATTTTCCTTCTCTAAAAATTGATTAGGAATCGGTTTTAAATTTTTACTCCAATCAAATTTTATATTCCGCATATATTTAGCTTTATAGGAAAATATAAATTTCAGGTATTCTGACAGCAACTTTTCTTTCGGTTCTCCTATGTTTTTAGGTAGTTTTTTATCTTGGAAAAAGCTGTATTTTTATCATTGTGAGACAGGGCTTGCCTTAATAGTCACATCTAGGTCTGTTTAGATATAGCCTTTATTGCTCAGCGTACGTATATTTAAGGCCTGCTGCTGGGATGCGAGGCGTTGGGTAAGCAAGCAGATATTCTCTAAAAAACTCCCAATATTCGTAGAAAGCTGGTGTATGAATCCTACGGTTTCGGTACTTATTTGACTTGCTGGTCGCAACTAGTGACAACAAATTGTGAACTAGTCCTCTTTGTCCTAGTCGCGATCCGCTCTATCGTATCTGAGTTTCTAACGTCCCTTCTTTTTGAGATTTTAGCCTAGCCGCCGTACTGCCGACGGCCCTATGGGATGGCCATTCATTAAAAAATAAATGTGGCTTTCCTTTTGCAGCAGATTGGAGAGACATCAATGAGAATTAAAAAACCACTTACCTTTGCAATTGCAATGGCAAATGTCGCGGTAGTGTCGGCTTGGGCTCAGGAAGATAGCCAACAGGATGACGATTGGGCGCTGGAAGAAGTAACGGTTACCGCAACCAAGCGCGAAACCAATTTGATGGATACCCCCGTAGCGATCAGTGCATTTACGCAAGAAGAGCTTGATCGCCAGGGTATTAAGAATGTAAAAGATCTGGGCAACACTATCCCCAACGTGGATATTGGCTACGATGCCTCCCAGTCCTCCCCAGTAATTTCTATGCGCGGCGTGCGCTCTACTAATACCAGTGAACTTGGCGATCCGGCGGTAGGCCTGCACTTTGACGGTATTTACTCTGCACGTCCGCAGTCCGCAATGGCAATGATGTTTGACTCCGAAAGGGTTGAAGCCATGCGAGGGCCGCAGGGTACTCTATATGGACGCAACTCCACAGTAGGTGCCATCAACGTTATCTCCAAAAGACCGGTAATTGACGAATTTGAAGGTTCTGTCGGTGTTGAACTTGGCCGTTGGAATCAAGAGCTGGTTAAGGGTGTTATCAATATCCCGGTTTCTGACACCTTCGCACTTCGCGCATCCTTTATGGATGAAACTCGTGATTCCTACCTGACTGGTTATTACGATGCTAACCAGTACGACAATCGTTATATTGATGCTGATAGCCTTGGTGCATCTACTCTTTCCGACGATGCAGAACGCACTTTTACCCAAAATGGAAACTGGTGGGCATCTGAGGATGTTTCCCTGGTAAGGGCTGATGCAGATGACTTCTACGGGAATGTTGACCAGCAAGCCGTACGTATTGGTGCCCTGTGGGAACCAAGTGAAGATATTTCCTGGTATGCCGTAGTTGAGCATTATGAGGACAAAAGTGCCGGTGGTATTAATACCATTGACTGTGATAAAGCTGATGAGCGCGATGATGGCGTAAATTGCGAAACTTATTACGGTTCCGGTGCGGATGAATACACTGTAGCTGTGAATGTTCCTGGTGAACTTGATCTTACCATGAGTGCATTCCGTTCCAACTTCCGCTGGGACTTTAGCGATAGCATGGCATTTGTGTACAACACTGGCTATGCAGTACAAAACCGCAGTAACCTGATCGATGTTGATGCAGGTCGAAATACCTGGGACATGAGCATGAGCATCACTGATGCAGAAAATGTTTCATACTCCCACGAGCTGCAGCTCCAATCTACCGATGATGCTCCACTTCAATGGATCACTGGCCTGTTCTATTTCCATGAGACCAATGACCTTAATGGTTACTTCTTGGCTTCACTGGATAATGCCGTTTTCTGGCGCCAGCCAGATAGAACTGTTGAGGCTAGTGGCGCATTTGCTCAGGCAACTTACAGTCTTACCGATACAATCCACCTAACACTGGGCGGACGCTACACTCAGGATAAGAAGAGCGATGAGGGCGGCAACAATTTAAGTTGTACCCGTGATTGGTCCATAGAATGGGGCGCTGATGAATATGGCTGCTTCCCGGCTTATGATCAAGCTACCTTTAATACTCTCTCAACAGGTTACTTTGCTGACGACTCGATCTACACTGTAGAAACCTACAATGATACTAGTGATACATGGAGCAATGCGGATTATCGCATCGGCTTGGATTACGATCTAACTGATGACGTTATGCTTTATGCCTATGTTGCAACTGGATTTAAGTCTGGTGGTTTGGGTGACGTTATTTATCAATACGAGCAAGACCCAGATACCGCTGAGTATATTTATGATGAGGATGGCAATCGAGTAGTAGCTGGAACCTACGATACCAACTACGATGAAGAATCGGTTGTTACCTGGGAATTTGGTGCTAAAGGTACCTTCCTTGATGGCCGCTTAAATCTTGCTAATACTTTCTTCTTCTCTCAATATAAAGATATGCAGCTTGCCGCACCGGATACTGCGTATACTTACTATGTTGAGGAACGGGATGACGAAGGTAACTTGACGGGTGATATCACTACTGAGCCCTATGTTATCTATCTGACGAAAAATGCTGCTAGAGCAGAAATAATGGGTATGGAGTTTGAGTTTGACTGGGCTCCCTATCCGAATGGCAGAATTAGTGGTTTTGCCACTTGGATGAAAACAGAAATTACCTCTGATTTCTGGAACCGCTGGAACTTCAATAACCAATCTTTGTTTGAAATTGATGACTGGGGTGCAGCTCACGACAATAGTAACGAGGAGCTATACCGTAACTTGAAGGGTAATGAGCTGCCGGTATCACCGGAATTCAGCTTCACCATCAATTACGATCACACCTTTGAGCTGGCTCACGGTGGTGCAATTATTCCGTTTGTTGGTATTCACTGGGAAGACGAGTCTTACTTGACCTACTGGAACGTTGACAAGCATGAGTTCCCGGTTGGTGATACTTCGGCCTACGATGATAGTCGTGATGCATTCTGGATGGTCAATGCTTCTGTGAAGTACGTAAGCCCGGACGATCAGTGGAATGTTGAAGCCTATGGCAACAACCTGACTGACGAAGTTGTTCCGTACTACGCAGATGGAAGTGATGGTCTGGTATCTGGTCCATTCTCTACCCCAATGAGCTACGGTGTGCGCTTTAACTACAACTTCTAAGTAGTTACTGCTAGTCCATAACAAAAAGCCGGATCATTTTAAATGGTCCGGCTTTTTTATATCTCGCCTGTGGTGTCAAAGCTTCTTACGAGTTCTTTAGCCCTGTTAAGACATACAAGTATCTTGGAATTATGTGAGTAGCTAGGCTCTGGTTTTACGCCAAATTATGCGAATCATATAAAATAAAAATAGGGTGATAAGAGTCCAAGGTAAAAGGTATGCGATTGCAGTGATTGCCTCAGATAGCCCGTCAGACAAGTTTTCACCAAAATGAGATAGGGAGTCTGATATGGGAGCCCAGAAAGGGGTGTAGGATTTTGAGTACAACTCAATTTGAACCACATCCATCTGAGTTCGCTTGAACAGTTTAGCTTTTTTTCCCTGTAAATACTCAATATCAGATTGTACCGATGCTAACTTTTCAGCAACCTTGATTAGAGTATCGATGTCACTGGCAGATTTTTGTTCCAGCTCTACAAGCCTCGACTGATACTGGAGTAACATTTCAAGGCGCTTTTGGTTGTCGATAATGACATCTTGTAAATCTTCTGCTTTGGTTTCTCGCTGTATCACTCCTCCTTGCTCTGATGCCAGATCAATGATTTTGTCGACCCCGTTGGGGTGGATTCTAAAGTGGATCCTTCCGTAGGGCTTTTCATCATTACTGAGACTAGAATGCAATATTGTGCTTTCTTTCTCCATCTCTTGCTGGCAGAGAAATTGGAGCTTATGGAATACAGGTTTAACCTCTTCAGCAGGTAGCTCAGTTGTCAGGAAGTGTTCGTAAGCAATATATTGACTTCGCCCACCTTGATTGCCCCCTGAAATAGTTTCCGGGAACCGGATATCTGCAACTACCTTACTGGAGGCGCGAGCATTGTTATATGAGGTTACTGAATTTTCGCTGCCTGATTCTGAGCAACCGTAGTTACTGCCCAATATAAGAAGGGCAAGTAAGTAGTTAAAGAGTCTCATTTGGATCCTGTTTGATTTTAGTTAATCCGAATAGATTTGAATCTAGCATCGTTCGGTTTGCTGATAAAGGTTGACGTCGGTGTGTATGCTGCTCATTTGGGTTTCATTAAGGAGACTCAAGATTTGTGTTATTCTCCTACGAGTCTGAGTGTTTGTTCTGAATCTGTGTATTGGTGGAAAATAGATAATGTCTACAATAGAGCTGGAAGAAAGACGGAAATCAGAGCTAATCGAAAAGGTTAGGGGTTATTTGTCTAAAGAATTTGAGCTGGAAATTGGCGGTTTTGAAGCGGAGTTCTTTATTGATTTTCTTGCAAAGGAGATGGGAGCCGGATTTTATAATCAGGGTTTACATGATGCTCAGGTAATAGTGTCCTCTAAGTTGGAGGACATTTCTGATGCAATTTATGAGATAGAAAAGCCTGTCGACTAGAATTATTGCACCTGTTGATGGCAGTGCGATTCTATCTCTTATAAGCTGTTCAGAGATATTATTCCTTAGGTTTTTCCGCCTGGATAAATAGCATGGCTGCAAAGACCAACACTATTCCAGGTATAAAGCTGATATTAAAGTTTGCCATTTCCAATACTATGGCCACTATTAGTACAAATATCGGATTCAAGAAACTATATGCTGCTACTTTAGTTGCCCCGATCCTTAATGTACTGAATTGCAGCAGAAAAAAACTAATTAAAGTTGAGAATAAGGCTAAATAGAATAGCCCGCCGTAAGTCTCGGTGGGTATATTTCGCCATTCTATCTGGTTCAAGTTTGGAAAAGAGAGCAATAGTAACCAGAGCGCACCAAATAGAATAACCCAGAATGTCATGACCTCTGTAGGCTCCCCTGAGTGAACCTTCTTGATAAGCGGGTTATATAAACTGAGTGATATAGCACCTAGGGTGAATATCCAATCCCCTTTGTTTAGGTCTAGCGTTATCGCTGTTGAGGCACTCCCCTTGAATACAATCCAGGCTGCACCCAGAGTCCCAAGGGTTAGGCCGATAACTTTGCGGGTGCTGCTTCGCTCGCCATTGATGATCAAAGTAAAGATGGCTGTCATCGCCGGAACTGTTGTAAAAAGAGCGCCGGTATTCACTGCAGTGGTGTATTTGAGTGCTTCAAACATACACCAGAAAAAGATAACTAGTGGGATGCTGAGTAGAGCATATCCCAGCAGTTTTTTGGGTTCTGGAAGCTGAATCCCGTGCTTTAAAAATATGAAGGGTGCAAATAGTCCCGCCGCAATTAAGAATCGAATCAACATCATGGAATCCGCCGGGAGTGAATCGGCGATTAACTCCCCAATAGGAAATGATCCTGCAACCAGTAGTGTACAAAGAATCATCAGGCAGTGAACCCACCAGAGCGAGGTGTTGGGGCTTGTAGTTGATGGGGTTATGTCCCTGGTAAGCTCACTCATGCTTCTTCCCTCTATTAGCGAGAGATAAGTGTATGTCGTTTCTGGTAAACTGATAATCCAGCATTATAGACACTCACTGTTGAGGAGAAGGAAACAGTCGCCTATGGAGACAATTGCAGCAATTCCAATATTTGTGACTGTGGCAGAAACCGGTGGCTTTTCCCCGGCGGCAAAGTTACTTGGCATCTCAAAATCAGCGGTAAGCAAGCGGGTTACCCAGTTGGAGCTGCAGCTTGGGGTGAAGCTTTTGCACAGAACTACGCGAAAGTTGAGCCTGACGGAGGCTGGGGAGCATTTTTATGAGCACGCACGCATTGCTTATAAATCGGCCAAAGATGCACAAGACGCAGTTCTGCAGCTACAGGGGGAGCCTCGGGGGCGCTTGCGGATCAATGCTCCTATGTCCTTTGGTAGATTACACCTGGCTCCCTTAATTCCCGTATTTATGAAGCGTTACCCCGAGATTAGTATCGACATGATACTGGACGATAAAGTTGTCGATTTAGTGGGGGAGGGCTTTGATATCGCTATTCGCGGAGGTGACCTTCCCGATACCAGCCTGATTGCCCGCAAACTTGCACCTCTGAAAAGTGTACTCTGTGCGTCACCTTCCTACTTGAAGGAATTCGGAGAGCCCACAGAACTGGAGCAGTTGAGCGCCCATAATTGCCTGATTTTTACTTATTCCAGGGATGTGAAAGAGTGGGGTTTTATCAAAGACAATCACTTACATACCATCGAGGTGAAGGGTAACTACCAGGTAAATAATAGTGAGGCACTGAGGGAAGCTCTTCTTCAGGGTGTAGGGATAGGTCGCTTACCCACCTTCGTGGCAGGACCAGACATTGAGGCTGGAAAGCTAATTCCTCTATTTGAGGAGTACCAGATGCCTGCCAAGTCTATCTATGCGGTTTTCCCTGAGCGGCAGTTTATGCCAGCCAAAGTCCGCGCCTTTATAGACTTTGCAATAGAGTACTTTGGCGGCGATACACCTTACTGGGATCAGTAAATTGTTAACCTTTCGTCAACAGTAAGTCTCCGTCGAACCCCATTATCAACGATAAGGAAACCCAATAAGCTTCTTCTCATCGACATTCAATCAACGAACGATAGTCAGAGAGAAACTTATGGAATTGTTTAAAGCTGTTGAATCCCGCCGCTCGGTTAAGCATTTCGATATCACTGCAGAGATGCCTGTCGAGGACTTCACCCGTCTGGTCCAGGCGACCATGTTGTCGCCGACTTCTTACAATATTCAGCACTGGCGTTTCCTGCGTGTCACAGATATTTCCCTTCGCAGTCAGCTTAAAGATGCAGCCTGGGGGCAACAGCAAGTAGAAGATGCTTCTGAGTTGATCATACTTTGTGCAGATATTAATGCCTGGAGCGACCGGCCGGAGCGGTACTGGGCCGAAGCGCCGAAAGAGGCTAGGGATGTGTTAGTGCCAATGCTAACTGAGTTCTACAAGGGTAAGCAGCAACTACAGCGGGACGAGGCTATTAGAAGCTGCGGATTGGCAGCACAAACCATGATGTTAGCGGCAAAGTCGATGGGATATGACACAGGTGCAATGGTTGGGTTTGACCCAGAGAGAGTCGCTGAGCTGATCAATTTGCCCGAAGGTTATTTGATCGGGATGATGATAGTGATTGGAAAAGCGGCAAAAGTTGCGAATGGGCGTGGTGGACAGCTGTCGATAAATGACGTCCTGTTCGAGAATAGCTTTTAAGGAGACGATAAATAGGGGTGAATCGCTATTGAGGTTCTTTTAGTAGGCCTCAAGGATTAATTGGGTAAATTGTAAAGGCAATTACAGTGTCTATTTACTGGCGTTATCAAAGTTTCGTTATGCTTGCCTAGCTCAAACAATAGATGGGAGATAGAGCAATATAATGAAAGCCCCCTTAGGCTCAGAATAAATTCTTTTCATTGATATTGGAAACGTGAAGTGTGGCTTATGCCTACAATTTTCTTATATCAATGAGAGGGACCTGCCATGAACACCTGTTACCACAAGTTAGTCACAGCTTTCGTCACAAGTGCTACTTTGTTCTCATCACCACTAGTTATGGCTGTTGATTGTGGCGATGTTATAACAACAGCTGAAACCCTGTCGGAAACGCTAAATTGTGAACTGAGCCTGGCGAATCCCTATGCGGTAACAGTAACTGGACCCGGTGGAAGCCTTACGATGGCAGAGGGCGGGGAAATTATTTGTGACAACCCAAATCTAGAAAGTATTGCTGGAATTTTGGTTAATGGATTATCTGGTGCCGTTTATGGTGGGACGATAACCGACTGCCCAGATGGTTTAAACCTGGAGGGAGATGGATTTCATACCATAGATGGAATTATGATATTAAACTCTCCACGAGAGGGAATTGTTATTGATAGTAACTCCAATAATATTGTTGGGAATCAAATTATTGATACTGGCAATGATGATGGTATAGATGTTAGAGGCGATCGAAACCAAATTATCAATAATTATATTGAATCAGCCGGTGATCAGGGAATTACGGTAAATGGTGTGTTTACACTGGTTCAGCTAAATACTGTTGTCGGTAGTACTGATGGTGATAACGGAATTGATATTAATGAAAGTAACACAACAGTTATTCAAAACTTTGTTACCGGCAGTGCGAGTAATGGGATTGAACTCAATGTGGATGTATCAAGTACTTCTATAATACAAAATATAGTAATGGAAAATGGGACAAATGGCTCGCCTGATACAGCCGGTATCAATATCGCTGGATTCAATAATGAGAATAATGTGGTGGTAGGGAATACATCGCTTGATAATTCTGCATTTGATTTACGTGATCCTAGCGATCCAACCTGTAGTGGAAGTAATACTTGGATTGGCAATACTCATGTAACAGCAGAACCTGCCTGTTTGGATTAAGTTCGGGGAGGTTTTAATCTGGGGAAAGTAGAAGCGTGTAAGTGATACTGCTGGAGAAGACGGAAAGATATACTGCGTTTAAGGTGTGCTGTGCATTCGCGTCTTCCCTATTTTGGGTAAGTTGCGGAGTTACTAAAATTAAACCCGAACTACGATGTTTCACGCCAATGCTGACACTCGATTGCCGATAGGGTGACACTAAGGGATATGTTCAGTGAGAGAAACGACATGGCAGTCTTCTGCTTTATGAAAATCAGTTGTCGCTTCCTACAAAAATCACAATCCGATCGACATTCCCGCTAACATCCAGTACAGCAATTTGGTGCTTACCACTGCCCGGAAGTAGTGCCAGATTTTCGTTTCCGAGGGTTTCGCCCTTGGGTTCACCGTTTAGGAACCAATAGCGCTTTCCCTGTCCGCCAATCGCGCTCAGAGTCAAACGCGGAAGTGGGGCATTTTTGCCGGTAGGTCGATACTGGTTACCGTCTCCAGCTCCGATAATTTTTAGTGGAGTTCCTGTTGTTGCAGTCGGGGTGTAACACTCGGGAGCCGTCGGAGGAATTTGCTGGGCCCGGGTTTGGTTTGCGGGTAGCCAGGATTCCAGTTCTTTTGGCCAAAGGGCTAGGCTATGCCTTTCAGTAGTAGAATCCATACAACTGGGCTTTACCCGCATACCTTGCCGGTTTGCAAAGAAACTAAAGGTTTGTGCTGCCCGCAGAGGCTCACCTTGCGGCGATAGTGTTCTGGGTGTGCGCCCTTGGATTAACCAGGCGTTGTGTTGCAGATGGCAGTGGCTGGTTTGTGTGAGCGTCTTCTGGCCCCCAAGCGGCCAACAAATAGTCTCTTGAGTTACTGAATCTGGCTTTTTCAGGTGCTGTTGTTTGTTGTCTGGTAATGCGGCGATAACTGCGTTCAATAGAGGTGTAGCACTAATGGAGCCATAGTAACCGGGTAGGGGAGTGCCATCCGGTCGGCCTACCCAAATGCCGACGGTGTAGCCGGGAGTTACGCCAATCGCCCAGGCATCCCGGTAGCCGTAGCTGGTGCCTGTCTTCCAGGCGATATCTGCCTTGTTTTGTCGCACCAGATTGCGCCAACGGCGGGAACCTCCGCGATTGGAAGCGAGCATTTCAAATGTAATCCAAGCCGCCTCAGAAGACATCAGATGCCTTTCACGTACGGGCTCCTCGGGTAAATAGCGGGGAGCTGCAGTCTGGCCTCCCCGTGCCAGTGCGGCATAAATACCTGTCAGCTGGTCAAGACGAGCACCTACGCCCCCCAAAATCATGGCCAAGTTGGGTCTACCACCACTGGGAAACTCTAGTGCTAGTCCGGCATTTTCCAGGGCTGCGGCCAATCGACCGGGGCCGTAATGTTCCAGTAGCTGAACTGCAGGGACATTGAGAGATTTCTGAAGGGCGGCAGTGGCGGTGACAGGGCCGGCGAAGCCTCGATGGAAATTTTCAGGGCGGTAATCGCCGTGGATGCGGGGCGCATCGCTGAGCAGGGAGGCGCTGTGGATCAGGTCCTCATCAATGGCAAGTCCGTACAAAAAGGGCTTGAGCGTAGAGCCCGGTGAGCGTACAGCCCTGGCCATATCCACATAGCCATAGCGGCGCCCGTTACCAAAATGAGAAGCTCCCACGTAGGCGCGCACAGATAAATCGGAATTCTCCAAAACTACAACAGCTGCAGATGTTTTGGCTGGATAGCTATCCATATGATCGCGCAGAAAATCTTCCAATCCGCGCTGGATGTTGCCGTCGATTGTGGTGCGAATAACTTCTTGATCGCTGATGGTATTCACCAGCCTGCGGGCTAGGTGCGGGGCGTTTTGCGGGAATTCCAAGCGTTCCGCATAGACCTGCTCAAGCTGGGCGCGTTTAACATCCTCTGCACTCCAGACGGTAAATGACTGCAGCCTATCCAGAACTTTGTCCCGGGCATTTTGTGCCTTTAGAGGATGCCGATCTGGCCGCAGGCGGCTCGGCGCCTGAGGGAGTACAGCTAGCAGTGCAGCTTCCGCATGGGTAAGGTCGGAGGCTGATTTACGCAGGTATAGACGGCTGGCTGCTTCCACGCCTTCAATATTGCCGCCGTAAGGTGCGAGGTTCAGGTACAGATCGAGAATTTCATTCTTGCTGAAGTGCCACTCCAATTGCAATGCACGCAATATCTGCTTGGTTTTGCCCGGCAGAGTTTTGCGGTGTGGGTCCAGTAGTCGCGCTACCTGCATGGTGAGAGTGGAACCGCCGGAAACGACTCGTCCATTGCGAAGGTATTGGACTGAAGCTCGCAATAGGGCTAGCGGATTTACTCCGGGGTGCCGATAGAAGTGTCGGTCTTCGTAGGTGAGAAGAGCTTCGATAAAGCGCGGCGATACATTTTCCCGAGATATTGGGTATCTCCAAACTCCGCGACTGTCGGCAAAGAAACGTAGTGGTTTGCCGTAGCGATCTGCAACGACCCGTGCAAAGTCTTGAGTTTCGGGAAGAGGTGGAGGGAAAGCAAAGTCGAGCAGTAGCAGTACCGCTGTGAGGGCGGCGGGCGCAAGCAGCAGTGCGCGAACTCTGCGACTGCTGCTTTGCCAGGCTCTCCGGATAGTGGCCAACAGCTTCACTGTTTACCGATTACCCGCATTTGCGTTAGGGGATTTTCACCGATAGCGAAGCGTTCCGGTTTGTACATATCCTCTACGTAGGGTGGGGGCACCTGATAGTTGCCGGGGGTTACTGCGCGGGCGATATAGAAGAGATTGGTGGTTTTGTATCTCAGCTGATCCAGTGCCGCTACAAAGCGGTCATCGCGATATTCAGTATGTTGGATATTGTCCTGGGTGTCCTGCCATTGAGCGATACTTCTGCCATCGAACTCGAGTTCATCCACTTTGACACTGTCGGCCAGGTTTTGATTCTCCAGCTCAAAACCTGCGGGCAATAGGTCCACGGCAAGTAGGTCGGGTAGGCGCTGGTCCGCGTCAATTTGCAAGCGCACCAGGTAAAGCTCGCCCTCACGAACCTGATTGGGAATGACTTCCGTGCCACCCAAATTGTGGTAGCTGCGTTTGATTCTGACACCTTTATCCATCGCCGCCTCTGGCGACTCCTTGCTGTAACCATTGATAGTGATTGCTGCATAGAGCTTCTCTATCTGTGCAGTTACCTCAAGTGCGCTGGCGGCTTCGCGCCCTCGAAATAATGCGCTGTGCGGGTTATCGCTATTGAGCTCGCGCAAGCCATCAATACTGGCCAAAGTCGCAGACCAGTTTGCACTGCTATTGAGTTGCAACTGTGCTCCAGCCATAAACACACTATTGCGCTCCTGGGTGCTGAGATATTGGCGACCGTGGAGAAGATCTGCCAGTTCGAACACCAGGGATTCCGTTTTATCACCTGCGAAATTGTGCTCTAGGAGTAGGGAGATCATTTGGGCCGTATCCCGTAGGTCTGATCCATAATCGCCATAGTAGCTGCGGCGTTTGCGCTCGATTTTAAGCGCTTTTTGCAGGGCCTCCTGGGCCAGGGTGGCATCGCCCATGGTGTGCAAAGCGATTGCCATATGCAGATTTGGCAAGGGAGATTGGGTCAGGCTAGAGCCACTTTCATAAAGGGTACGCAGTTGCCCGAGAGACACTTTCTGTACTCGTGAGAGCACATAGGCTGCGTAAGCTCTTGAGGCATAAGCATAAAAATCGGGACTATAGCTATAGCGTTGCTGATAGAAAGCACCGCGCTCACGGGCATAGTCCTGCAGGCGCTTGAGTGCGGATTCCAGGCGGTTATTGTCAAATACGATTCCCTGGTCCCGGGCCCGCAATAGAAGATCGACTACATAGGCGGTTAGCCACTGGCTTTCGGAAGACTCGGAACTCCATAGGCCAAAGCTGCCGTTCCCTTTTTGCATACTGAAAATGCGCTCAATACCTGCGTCGATACGTTCGGCCCGCTCATTCTCATCCAGAGTTTCAAGGCCCAGTTTTTGCTGTCGCTGCGGCGTTGCCATGACTAGCGGGAAGGTCCGGCTGGAGGTTTGTTCCAGGCAGCCGTAGGGGTATTGCAGCAGGTTGGATAGGTGATCCTGTAACTGCAGTTGCGGTCGGCTGTCCAGGGATACCAGGGTTTGAACAGTTCCAGGCATTAGGGAATCCAGGAAGCTGCTATCGGCACTGAAGCTCTCGCCCTGGGACAGGAGTCTGCGCTGGTTGCGTGTGGTTGCCGGCCAAGCGGGGCGCACGCCCAGGCGCCACTGCTGTTCGATATCGATATCATTTCCATCTTTATCGACGGCACCCTGCACGACCAGTTTGAACTCCGCATCTCCGGTGGCATCTTTGGCGGTGATAGGGAAGCGCAAAGTTTTGCGTTCACCATCCGCCAGTTCCAGCATCCGCTCACCCATTTCCAAATCTACCGCGCCCACTGATTGCATAATTACAGTGAGTTTTTGGGAGCGGCCACTTAAGTTATTGAGGTCAAGGGCCAGAGTGCTGCTATCACCAGGGGCCATAAAGCGAGGCAAGGCGGCTTGGGTGACAACCGGTGAGGCGACTGTTACTTCTCCGTCGGTGCTACCGAATCGGTCTTTGCTGAAAGAAACCGCCATCAGGCGCAGCTGTCCGTTAAACTCCGGTAGTTGCAGTGCGACCTTTGCTTGGCCCTGAGTATCAAATTCAACGGGTCCTGAGAATAAAGATACTATTTGAACGTCGGAGTTGGGCTCGTCGCCGCCTCGGGCCAGTTCCGCATCGCCGCCAAAACGTTGCCCCACCAGTTTGCCACTGCTGGATTCAATAATGCGATGATAAATATCCCTTACATCCACACCGTAACGGCGCTGGCCAAAAAAGGCCTCGAAGGGATCCGGGGTTTTGAAACGGGTGATATTGAGTACACCGACATCGACGGCGGCCAGGGTGGCCCAGGCTTTGTTTCCGTTTTGTTCGATAGAATTTTCGTCGGCAGAAATGGTAACTTCAATTTCCGAGCCGGGCAGGGCATTCTTGGGCGCTTCGAGTGAAATGGGCAGACGCCGAGGATCGCGATCCAGGGGCAGGTGGGCGAGACCAAAAGCGCGATTGGGGGCGATACGCTCATTCTTGTCCGCAGGGCGCAGAGCAGTAACAGAAATATAGGTGTCGTGGCGATCCCACTCAGGAGAGATTGGGATTTCGATATTGGTACCCGACTTTTCTACAGGTAGTCGTTTGGACCACAATAGTTGGTCGCTCTCCACCAACACCAACGCCTCTCCGTCAGCGGGCGGTACTATGGTGAGTTGCGCCAGATCTCCAGAAGAGTACCTTGGTTTGTCCAGTGATAGGGCCACGGTATCCGGACGCGCAGCCTGGCCTTTGGCTACTTGATCCTTACGCCACCAGTAATACCAGTCCCGGCCGGCGTGGAAGCGTAAGCTGCTGGTTGCTCCCGTATTGGTATCAGTGACTTCTAAGCGGTAGTGGCCGTGTTCCACTGGGACTGTGAGCTTCAGGGGCTGCTCTTCGGTGAATTGGAGCTGGCGACTGAAAGTTTCAAATTCAGCACTTGAGTATTCATAGTGCCAGCCCCGATTTGCAGAGTACTCCCAAAAGTACTGGCGGTCTTCGGAAATTAACACCGCTTTGAGATCCCGCCCGATAACAGGCTCGCCCTGTGCGTCGGCAACCACTATTTCAAATTCAGGCCTGCTGTTGGCCGATGGGTTTTCCTCTCCAAAATTTGGGCGAATACCTACCACCGGGTGTGTGGGCCATACCAGGACTGGATGTTGGCGAGTTACCGGGCGGCCGCCGGATTCGAACAGGCTGGAAACCAAGTTGATTTTCAGCGGGCTCTTTGCTCGTTTCCAACGGGAGCGTAAGGTCAGATTGCTCAACCCTTCCTCATTGAGTTCAATCGTAGGCGCATGAAACTGTCGCGTGGGCAAAGATTCATTAGTGTTCCCAAATAAGAACCCTTTCCACTGGGGGAAGGGCTCGCGATAGTGGCTAATTTGCACCAGAGTTTCCAGGCGGTTCTTTGCCGCTGGCGCACCATAGAGATAACTACCTTCTACTTGAAGTTCGAAAGATTCTTTATGGCCCTCAACCAGACTGCGCTCTTCACCATCTTGCAAAACCAGCTTCATTCGCTCTGGCAGGAATTCTTCTACCTTAAATGGATATTTCACTTTGCGTCCATCGGCTAGCTCAACATCCAGGCGCCAGTCACCGGTAGGTGCATTTTGTGGAAGTGGGATAAGCTTTTCGTAGTATCCGGGCGCACTGGCGTGCCATGTGAATGCGCGCGCGCTGGTATTGTCCGGCTTTATGAGTTCTGCCTTGATCGGCAGGTCTTTGATATAGCGTCCATCATAATTGCGCAGCAGCCCGCTCACCTGGATCGATTCATTGGGGCGATACAGATCTCGCGGGCCATACATGAAAAACTCCATCGGTCTCGAAGGGCGCTGGCCCAACTGAAAATCCGAAAGGTCCAATGCAGGTTCACGCAGGTCTAGTATGGAGAAGTGACCGGTATCAGGGTCTCTTGCGATAAAGAAGCGCTGTGAGTCTTCCTGTTCCTGCGTCAGAGCAAAGCGCACCTGGCCGTCTTGGTCGGTTGTGTATTGCTGGATTAGCTCCCCTTTGTTGTTGAGCAGCTCAACTTCAATGCCCTTAAGAGCCTGCCCTTCATCCAGAGATGAAACATAGAGGTCCACACTGTTTGGGTAGTACCGCGCAAGAAGGCCTAAGTTTGAGATAGAGAAGTGGGTGACATCATAGAGGTTGGTGTCATACATGCCTGCCGGCTGCATAACCGCGACATAGATACCTGGTTGTTGCAGGGGCTTTATATGCCCGATAGAGAGGTCGAAATCTCGCTGGACATATTTCTCCTTGGTGAGATCGAACTGGGCACTATAGACAAAATCGGCCACTTGATTGAGGGACTTCAAGCGGTAGTAGTATTTTAGTGACTGGCTTTTGATCAGCCTGAAGAACTCGGAATAATGTTCAGGTTTCACTCTATGGAAGTGAATCTGTGCGGCCTCAACACTGACTGCAGTAACAGGTAGACCGGGAGTTACCGTCGCGGGAAAAATACTTCCATTGCTGGCAAAGCTGATACTGGGCTCAATCCGTCGGGTGCGAAGCCTCTCCTGTTTCTCTTCCTGTAATTCCAAGCCGTTTTCGCCGGGCAGACCCGGGAGCACGGTGAGTTTATAGCGAGTATCTGGTTCAATATGAGGAAAATAGAGAATTTTCTGGTTATCGGAGAGAACCCAACCACCATCTACACGCTCGCCATCGTCACGGGATAGATTCAAGTAGGAGCCAAAATGGGCATTGCCCAGTAAAGGTTCAGAAAAGATAACAGCGATGGCCCGTGCATCTTTAAACGTCCGCTCCCCAACATGGAGGACCTTTAGAAAGTGATCCCCGGAGATTTGAGTACTGGCTCTGGCTGTGACTTGTGCAGGGGTAGCATCATTCTCTGTCAGCTCAGTAGAATTAGTTTCAGAAGTGCGCCGAACTTCATCAGCTTTCGAGCTTATTTCACTAGAAGAGGCCGCTTCTTTTTTATGCACTTTCTCAGTGGCGCTGAGAGCTTGTGCCTGGTTGTTACCCTCTTCAACGCTCCCGCCTTCCGCAAGCTTGGGGGTGTCAGCGAGTTTCTTCTCTGACTTTTCTTGTGAGCAAGCCATAGCTATAAGACAAAGAAGAATGACCGCAATCCAGCGTGGTGAGCGGTGAAGGGACATGGGTATTTCCTTATAGAATCCATTTAGCGACGCACAATTTAGTCCGTCTTTAAATATGTCTCAAGTTTCCTCCAAGGTTTCCGTGCTCGGTATCTACTTCTGATGCAAGTGTGTATCAATAGTGAGGCGGGGATTATTGATGGCTGGAAAATAAATTTATGGAATAAAGGGGTGGCAATTAGGTGGCTTAGAGAGTAAGTGTCTTTTCTGTTCTATGGTACCAGGTTGAGGCGTGTAGTTTATTCGATAATCACTAGTTCAATTGAATCTAGCCGAAATAACGTTGTATCACTACACCTATGTTGGCTTCTTTTTACGTTTAAATAGCTTAATCCAGAAGATTCCTTCAAAGATAATGCCAAGAGCAAGGAAGATTACTCCTCCCACAGGGACTCCGAAAGCGTAGCAGGCAATCGCCGCAAATAAAAATAGCAGTGCGGTGGCAATTCTTTTCACTTTGATATTCCTTTGTTATGCCTCAGTTCTAGCCTAAGCTTGTTCTACTTCAAAGACTATACTGAATACCAGACTTAAACCCAACATAAATAATACCCAAGCATAGAACTGTGGAACAAAAAGCTAAAGGCAGATAGAGTTTGTAATGGCCATGCCTTTTTAATTACGTCCTCACAAAGCGGGACTAGTATTGCTATAAAGAAGTCATAGGTAGCGGCCTGGGTTTTTATTAAGAGTCTCAGACCTTATAGTCACTTTTACTCTTTCATGTGTACTATCTTAATGTTAGGTGGGGTTATATGAGGTAGCTTGTGAAAGTACTGATTGTTGGGGCTGGGCCCACGGGCCTTACAGCAGCGGTCGAGCTTGCTCGGCGAGGGCTATTGCCAAGAATTGTGGACCGCCGGGATAGCGCTTCAACCCTTAGTCGAGCGGTGGGAGTTACTTCTCGCAGCCTTGAGTTGCTTTCACACTCTGGCGTTTCTGAAAAGTTGATTGCTGAGGGGATCGCGGTTCAGAGCGCATGCATTTACCTAAATACGCATTTAGCACTAGAGTTTCCCCTTCATTCCGATCGGACTTATTTCCCCGCCATTCTTGGACTTCCTCAAGACAGAACTGAAGCTCTCATGGCTCAGGTTTTATTTGGTATGGGAGTCGAAGTTGAATATAGGAAAGAACTCAAAACCCTTACCGAGGAAAAGAGCGGGGTAGTGGCTTTTTTTGACAATGGTGAAGAGGAGCGATTTGACCTGGTTGTAGGAGCGGATGGTATTCGCAGTACTGTTCGTGAAGCTGCAGGTATCAGTTATCCTGGATTTGACTTGGAAGAAGTGTGGTCAATCGCGGATGTTGATACAGGGGATTGGCCTCCTAAAAGAAAGTTTACCTTGGTCAAAATGGAATCTGGCGTGGTCGCTGTTGCAGTGCCATTGGGAGAAGGCCGACACCGTCTGGTAGCTAGCTGTGATAATGCAATTAAAGCATTTCCGATGGCGGTGGATGTTAAGAGGGTTCGGCGGGAGGGAACCTTTAAAATCTCAATTCGGCAAGCGGAAACTTACTCAAAGGGTAGGATACATCTAGCTGGGGATGCTGCCCATTGCCACTCTCCGGTTGGAGGTCGTGGTATGAACCTTGGGATAGCTGATGCAGCCGAATTGGCAAAACGGATCACTGAGGGGCAGCTCCTAGGCTACTCTGAATTGCGCCATCAAGAAGATAAAAAGGTTATTGAGGTTACTGAGCGTGGTCGGAAAATGATTACTGGACAATCCCTGAAAGCAAGATTTGAATTTCGAGCGTTAATCGCTGCCGCCAGTTCTATTCCTGCAGTGCGGAGAAAACTGGGGCAGTTTGCGGTGGAGCTTTAGGGGTCAAATAAATTTGTAATCATTTGTAGGTTGAGCCAGTTGTCTGCGAGCATGCGTGTCAAAATTTAGGGATATTTCAATCTATCTTTTTAGTTTTACAGCCGTACCAAAAACAAGAATTTCTGAGGAGCCATCCATAATTGCGCTTGTAGTAAAACGAATGCCTACTACGGCATCAGCGCCTTTTTGCCGGGCACTGTCACTCAATCTTTGAAAAGCTTTGTTTCTCGCTTCGGTTAACATCTCTGTGTAGCCCCGGATTTCTCCTCCGACAATGCTTTTGATGCCAGCCATTAAATCACGGCCAATATGTTTTGACTGAACAACGTTACCCGTAACGATATCCAATATCTCCGATATCTCTCTTCCTGGCACTGTTTCCGTAGTTGAAAAAATCATTTTGCTCCCCCTGAATTAGAAATACTCTTCTATTTTACATTATTAGTAATCTTATCTCGATCTGTTACGCGAGTATATTCGATTGTTTGGTGATAATCGAATGTTCTTTTTTAGTTTTGATGTCGCATTTAATGAGTTGGGATTTCGTGATGAAAAGTGTAGTGGTCATATAGCCCGGTTATTTTTGATGGAGTATAAGCTAAATTAAATGCAGCCCAGTTATTGCTGCGGCTTTCTCGGTAGCAATTTTTCCACCCTTGTTTTGAGTGTAAATATGATGGGTAAAACCGCTTCCCTGAATATAGATAAGCTGTAAGTTAGGAAAGATCAGGCGGAATCGCCATTTATCACCAATATTGTAAGGTTAGGGCGTTAGGTAGCTATTGCGCGCCTTTGCAGAGGTAAAGGCTAAGTCGCAATTTTTCGTTTTCGACCTTTGGATTTCACCAAGTAACATTGATGCGGAGAGGTCATTGCTTATGTGAAACTAGCTAACTTTGTATCCTTGATGTGATGCTGGGTTTGTTTCATCCAGCTCTGAAATAGCCTCATCTTGGGTTAACTAATGGTCGAAAACTGAGCCCGTTATTTTATTGAGCCCTTTAGTAGTCCCATACTCAGCCAGCTGAAGCAATTATGAGAATTGAACTCGTAGCCGGCATTGTTGGTTTTCCGGTAATGAAATGAAGTCTCGATTACTCGATGCAATAGTCCTTGCGGCGTAAAAGTGTGCAATTATGATCTTTGAGAAATTTTGGTACCATTTTAAGGTAAAAAGTCCTGTTAGAGTTAACGTGGGTGCGCAGTAATATGTATTACAAATGCACTCCGGGTATGAAATTCTTGTTTCATGCTTTAACCATTTTTAATGGGAGTAAGCATTGCCAATAACCGACATCTATCCATTGGTTAAATTTTCGACCCACCTCTTTAAAATGAGCAACCTTTTCCATTCCAAACTTCTCATGAAGTGCTACGCTGCCAGTATTTGGTAGAGCTATACCGCAGATTACTGCGTGGACATTGAGTTCGCTTAACTGTTTAAACAGTTCTGCATAGAGCTTTGAACCCCAGCCTTTTGAGGCATAGTTCATATCCAAATATACGGTAGCCTCTACGGAGTACTGGTATGCACAGCGCCCTTTCCATTTACTGGCATAGCAATAGCCGAGTACGCGGTCTTCGCCTTCGGCAACAAGCCAGGGAAGCTTGTTTTTTGCGCATTCCTCGATTCGGTTGACGATATTTTCAGTGGAAACCGGTTCAGCTTCAAAAGTAATATAGGTGTTTTTTACATAGTAATTGTAGATTTTAGCGATTTCTAAAGAGTCAGAGTGTTTAACTGCTCGAATCATATCTATCCTCCTTTTTATAATGAAGGGTAGTGGATGGCCATCTAAAAGCCAATAGGTATCTTCTAGTCGGCTATTGGCTGCAATAAAAATCTAGATTGCTATTTAGTGATTCTTACTAGCTAGTGATTTTTCATTAGTGAGAACTGGAAAATTTATTTTTAGCTTCCGGTTTATTTAGCTGAAGAGCCCGCCCTGTGTTATTGAAGGTGAGAGTACTTATGCGCTACTTCCGAATTGGCTAGGTACTGCTGCCGGCAAAAGCAAGACCATCCACAATATTTTATAGCTAGACAGTTAATGCTGATTAAGGAGTAATCACTTGAGGTCACAGGTTTCCTTAGGGTATAGAGCCAAATATTACGACCCTAATCAATATCAACGCAGCTTGTCTGTAGGTAGCGGCAGATTTATACGTATCAGAATACCCACATTTTCAGATTTGGCAGATAAGGGTAAATGTGCCTGAAAACTAACCTTTATAACCAGTTCATGCCAGAAAATTTACATAGTAATCAGGGAGTCTCTGAGAGCTCCGTAGAGCGGGCCTTGAAGGCCTTAGTCCTTGGGAAGGACTAAGGCTGCGATGAGCTGTAGCTAGCATCGGTAGCGTCCAAGACCCGCAGGGATATTACGGAATTGTGCAGAGGTTCCGTTACGATCCTAGCAATGATCAATGTAGTCAGTGGTAGTTATACTTATAAATTCGGCCATCTGTGCCTCCTGTCACATATATATGGTCGTCGACAACCAGTAAGTCAGCTGTGAAACCTGCGACAGGATCTGCGCAAGTAGCTTCGGAATCCTCCGTCAATGGTGCAGCCAGTAAACAGAGTTGGCTGTTCTGAGAAATGTAGATCAAGTTGCCCAGAAAATCTGTTGCACCATTAATCTCATTCGAATAGTCGTTAATATTAGGCGAATGATATGTGAACTCGAAAACAGGTTCGTTAATCTCAGATTTACCGTAAATCTCAATGTCCTGATAAGAGCTAACATACATCTTCCCATTGGCAAAATTGATATCAGTTACCTGTGTTGTGTATGCAGAAAATTCAGAGAATTCTATATCGTATGGCCAGGTGGTCAGATCTAATCTCTTTATCCAGCTACCAGACCCTGTAAAATATAAATTATTATCATCGGCAACCATTGCATAAGCGTCAAATTCAAGTGACACAGATTTTCCATCTGAAAACGGAAGAGTTTTATCGTCAGTAAATGAGAGCACTTGATCGTCTGCCCCCCAGACACTGGCGAAGATAAAAACCATATCATTTTCAACAACGATACTTTCTGCCCAGCCATATCCAATTGGATCGAGGTAGTCGTTAAGATCAACTTCACTCAGTTGAGCAATTTTATCAATATCAGTAATATCAAAAGCTTGTACGAAATTCGTAAATGTTGGCCCGTTTGCTGCGTACAACAATCCCTTTTCTGAGATGGCCATATTCCTAAATTGACCATCGATAGCGTTTATCAACTGCAAGTTCTGATCGAGAACCCTAATTGGGCCAGCATAATTTAATAAGAATATATATTCATCGTACACTAGGAGTTTATTTGCATTTCCTTGACTATCAAGGACAGATTCCAGCTTTATGGTGGTCTCGTCGTAGTCGACCAATTCCCATAGCCCCGTAGTACTTGAAATATAAAGGCTTCCATCAATCACGCCTATGGTATAGACCTGTCCAAGTTCCACGTTGACAGACTGTCCTCCGAGATAACTGTCGTCGGAAATGCTGTATATGGAAAGGGGGTGATAGTATGAGGAATAAAATAGGAGTCCATCGTGTGTTGTTACCGCATCTCCATAGGTACCTCCAATAGTCTTGAGCTTAATAGGGTTAAATGCATCTGAGATGTCGTAAACATCCAATCCAGAAGTGCCCACTGAATAGAGCCTGTCGACATCCAGATAAAATGCTGCGGCACCTAACGCACCGGCACTATTAATTATTCGCTTGGTTATAATCTGGGGGTTAGCCAAATCAGTGATATCGATAATATAGAAATTATTGTAGTCTGTGACATACATGACATCTCCGTTTATTGCCATATATCCCATCTCACTGTAAGTGCTGTCTTCGTTGTAAAGGCCGACCTGGCCTACTTCACTAATTTGTTCAGGGTTATGGATATCAAAAACTGCAATTTTTCCGTAAGTCAAGAAAACGTAGGCGTAGTTCCCTATCACTTCAATATCGTTAACGCCCGCGTAGTCTGAACCCGGAAACTCACCTAATAAAGTTGGAGTATCAGGTATAGTTACATCATAAATTGTTATCCAGTTTCCACGACTGCCCACATACAATTTGTTATCAACTAACTTTATATCACTTGTTTCAGGAGAATTCTTGCTGGTTTGGGCGGTGTCGAGATTGCCGATAGGGACAAATTTACCGGGCTCTATACGATATATTTCTGTTCCTGCCCCTTTTGCTGCGCAATACACAATGTCATTTCTCATAGTGAAATCTAGGCAGGCACCGTGTCCCCAGTGGTTCACTAATTCCAATGCCTGCTCGGGAGCTGGCTCGGGCTCGGGCTCGGGATCTGGGTCGGGTTCTGGATCCGGTGTAGGTGTAGATGATTCTGTCGTTGAGTCGTTATCCGTGCCCGATCCAGAGCCACCACCACCACAACTGGCGAGCAGTACTAGTACAACAATTAGAAAGAGATGATTGATATATCTGATGTCCATATCTATCCCCGACCTTTAATTCCAATTAAAAGAAAATGATTGTTTCTCGGCCTACAACTACCAAATTGAAGCGTCTAATCTGACGGCTTTATATCAGAGTCATACCGGGTTTAGCCAGTTATTGGCTGGAGAGTAGGCGGATAAAAACACCCGTAAGCCTTCCTGGGTTTCAACTGTAACCTGGGTGTCAGGCAATCACGAAGGATATCATCTGTTTATGTCCCAGTTGGTGTTTAAATTGCAGTTTAAATCTTCGTACCAATTAAGCTTTAAGTGTAAACTTTGTACCAATTGTTTGTTGTCTAAATGGTGAAAGCTATTGTTAAGATATTTAAAAATCTGAGCATTACCTGGGTCTTTCTAGATTATGTCTCTTAAGTATATTATTTGCTGATATGTCTTTTTTTGTCATGGTACTGCCAGAGCACATTGATAATTTTCCATTCATCCTTGTCATTTTTATATAAGTGCATATAGTCAATCCATTCATCTACAGATAATTTTACCGATGCAGCTCGACTGTCGATATCGAGAATATCTATATCAAGTCTTGGGGTCGGAGGAAATTTATTACCATCCTTGTTGTAGTTCTCAGCTACCCAAAGCATAGTTTCATAATCTGTCTCCATTATAAACTCTGAGCCATCCTTGGCTTTCCAGTAGGTCCTTTTCGCTAGTTTTTTGTCTAAACCTCTACTCATTAAGTCGGGCTTAACTTGATGTTGTGATTCAATATAGTCGAGTACAGCCCTTTCTATGTTTTTTTTATCATTAGATGAGTCGGCATTTACAGCGTTAGCGAGTAGGGTGGATAGGGTAAAAAGTATTATTCGAAGCATAGGTATATCCTTGAGTTCTTTTGGTTTATGTCTTCTTTATTCGGGAGGTGTTGGTTTGAAATATTCAGACTATTTATGAGTAAAGTTGGTTTCCTATTAAATTTTAGATTTGAGTTATTTGCCGTCTCTATCTGTGTTCGGAAATTTGAAAAAGAAACACTACAGCTTGGTGTGGCGATTTATGTCAGTCACTTTAATCTTTCTTTATCGATAGAATTCAACATAAAATTTTACTGCCCCCAGCGGCTTAACATGGTGCTTTACAGTTGGCTCTACTACGCCAGATCTTTCTGGACTTAGCTCAATAATCTCCACCTCGGGCTCTTGAATCGTATATTCCAGTGACCCAGCGAGGATTATTATCTTCCCCCATACGCCCTCCTTGGTAGTGTGATCTTTCAGTAGTCCTGGGGGGATATTCTCCTCAGTGAATTCAGGGGTTTTCTTATATGGAGCTATACATCCTGGTAATTCTTTCATTGATACTGGCCTTTTATCAATTTAAGTGGGTTTTGGCAGTCCAGGCTTTGTTTATAGGCTGACCTGGGTCTCTTTGTTTGAATAGGCCTCAATAAACTTTAGATAGTTCGAGACTAGAAGAGTAGGTGCCTCCCACTGCGGATAATGCCCAATCGTCCCCAGCTCAATAATATCTGCTGGACGATCTATCAGTTGCCGAAATCGATCCACCATATGCTTCCCTGAAACTGGGTCCAGTGAGCCATTGATTAGTAGCAGGGGGCCGGGGTATTGCTTTAGGGCGTCGACCCAGCGCTGACGATGTTGGCGCCTGTCGCGCATATAACTGATTAGTTTATAGAGGAGCCGGTTGCCATTCTTATATTGGAGAATTTGCCACAAGTCTCGCAATTCTCTGCCAGAGGGTTGTGTGTCTGGTCCGAAAATGGCACTGAAGCTGCGGCAAAACTGTCGGTAACTCATCAGTTTGTTGATCAGGAAGCCTGCGGGAGAGAGCAGCAGTTTTTGTACGAAACGTGCTTGATGAGTTTCTGGAAATAGACCGCCGTTCAGCAAGCATGCTGAGGTATACCTCGTGGTACCACCGCTATTAGCTCTGGCGAGTAACTCTTGGGCAACGGTATCCCCATAGTCATGGGCCAGCAGGTGGACCTTGTTGATGTTTAAATGTTGCAGAAGAGCTTCATGTAAATCAGCTTGCCCATAGATACTGTAGTTATGCTGCTTGGGTTTGTCTGAGTAGCCGAATCCCAGCATATCCATAGCAATACAGCGATAGTGCTCTGTCAGTTGGGGCCATACCTTTTGCCAGTCATAACTACTGGTTGGAAAACCGTGAATCAAAAGCAGCACTGGTTTATGTCGGCAGCTTGGGTTGCTATCGACATAGAAGAGTTGGTGGTTTTGATAATCAAAAATCTTTCCGTTTGATAACCACTGCTGAGGCTGCATTGGCTGTTCCAGTTCTTATTGTTGTATTTGCTGTAAAGATTGCACGATGAGCGCGCAACCTCAAGCAGCGGCTATCAGGTGGAAAGTAATTATCCTGTTCCTTGCAATGCGTAAATCGCGGGCTTGTTGATTATCTTCCATACTGAAAGCAGGGTCACCGAGGCGGTTAGGCCGATAATAAGTAGTGGTGGTAGCAGCCAGCCCCAGAGGCTGGTTTCAATACTGAACTCGCTTTGCTCAAGCCAAAGCGCCAGAGGGACTAGGGCCAAAGCCGCTACAGCGATACCAATAACGACGGGAATCAGGCTATCGATCAGGGTGTGATAGAAAATCGTCGCTGGACGGGCGCCGATTGCCATGCGCACGCCAAGCTCTGTACGCCGCAGTTGTACACTGTAACTGAGTACTCCAAAGATACCGATGGCAGCGAGACTGAGTGCCAGTAACGTCAGGGCGGTGGTTACCCAAACTGACACCCGGTCATTGCTTAGGAGTAGGTCTCGCGCCTGCTCCAGGGAGAATAGCTCAGAAACTTTGTACTGCCTGTTTACTTGGGCAAATTCCCGATTTATTTCTGTGGTGCTGAGCGGTTGGTGAGGTTTATGCCTGAGTACGAGTAGGGGATAGCTCACGTTGATACCGCGCACAAATAAGCGGGCGGGTTCCTTTTTGCCGGGCAGGCTTGCGTTGCGTACTACACCGACCACTTGGTAGGGCAAGTCACCTCGCCAGTAGTAGCGATTGCCTAATACTTCTCCATCCGGCTCCAGTTGCTGGGCCAGGGTTTCGTTGACGAGCATCATGCGATTGTTATCGGAAAATTCAGCCGCATTGATATGGCGGCCAGCTATCAAAGGCATACGCAAAATGGAAAGGTAGTTTTCGTCGACCACTGTGGTCTTGGCCATCACCGGGTTTTGTCGGCTGGCATCATGACTCAGGGATGTGGTCCAGAGTGGCCGGCTGATGGAGATAGGAGTGTTTAGGCTCAGGCTGGCAATTTGTACTTTAGGGTGCTCCAGCAATCTTTGCCTGATGGCCTTCAGGTAACTCTCCCGTTCGGCAGCGGGGGCACTCCTAAGATTGCCGATATTCAGAGTCATTACTTGAACGTTGTCCAAGGGGAAGCCAAAGGGCTGGTTAATCAGTCGGTTAGCTTGAAGGAAAATCTGCAAGCTGGCGACGATAAGCAAACTGGTCATCGCCACTTGGCTGCTGATGAGGACTTTGCGGATTAGAGGCGAGATCTGTACGCCGGAACCTTTGCCGCTGCTCTGCAGCATTTGATTCAGTGCGCGGTAATTAACCTGGCGACTGACTATGGCTGAGAAGAACAGGGCGAGCAGTAAGGCACACAACAGTGCAAAAACCAGTGTCTGCCAGTTTAAGGTGAGCTCTTGAATGCGAGGAATTTGTTCCGTAGCCATCACCTTTAATACTTCCGTCGATCCCAGGGCTAAAAGTAGAGAAAGTAATGCAGCCCCTAACATAAGTAGGCCGATTTCACATAGGAGGGCCAAAAAGATATGTTTTTTATGTGCGCCCAACGCGACCTGTATCGCCATATTGCGTTGTTGTTTGGCTGCGCGAGAAAGAATCAGGTTGGTAACATTGGCGCAGGCAATTAACAGAAGCACCAGTGTACCGCCCATTACCATTAGGGTTCGCGTGGCGCTGTCGCCAAGTATTTTATTGGCGAAGGGGGTGAGTCGGTATTCAACGGACCTTTCTACCGAAGAGGATCTTCCCGCTAGGGCCGCTTGATACTGGGCATTCATTAATGTGCTCAATTCATGCCCCGCACTGGCGGGGTCAATGCCCGGCTTCAGCTTTCCTGTGAGCATGCGAAAAGGCAGGAAGCCTCTCCAATTATTTCTGCGCTCTACTTGTGTATCGTTAAAGTCCCAGGGCAGCCAGACCGCTGTTTGCCGGCCCTGTTTATAGATCTGCGGTTCAATAAAGTCTTTGGCAATGACGCCGACAATACGAAAGTCCACCTCCCCAAATTGCAGGCTTTGCTCCAAGACATTTGGGTTGCGCCGGAACATCTGCTCCCAGGTTTGATAGCTGATAACCGCCACGGGGACTCGGCTATCGAGCCCTTCATCGGCACTGAATTGTCTGCCCAAGGCCAGGGGTGCCCCAGCCAGCTGGAGATATTCCGGAGAGACATAGGAAACATTAACCCGTGGTGATCCGGATAAATTGCGGACCACATCTTCCCAGAAGTACACCAAGGCGCTGGACTCGAAGAAACTGTCGTTTTTATAGATTTCAACCAGGGCGGGGTATTGGCTGTTGTTTTCCAGCCGCAGCTGCTTGTTCTGGTAGAGATTACCATTTACGACATACAGCCGATCTTCGTCCGGGTAGGGTAGGGGCGCGGCCAGCAGTTGGTAGTTGAGATTAAACAGCGTTACCAGGGCGCCGAGAGTGATACCCAGGGTCAGAGTAATAGTGGTGGCGTAGCTCCGCGCCCGATTGAGGGACTGGAGGGCAATGGACAGGTCCTTTGTGGTGATCATAGGGCCATCTCATGGGGCTCTAGTATGGGCTGCGGCGTTGAGATTTTTCCATCCAGCAGATGCAATTGACGGCTGGCCATATCTGCATAGCGAGGGTCATGGGTCACCATGCATAAGGTGGTACCTTCATTATTGAGTTGCCGCAGCATTTCCATTACTGCATCGCCATTGTGGGAATCCAGGTTGCCGGTGGGCTCGTCCACCAGTAGCAGGGATGGATTGCCAACTAGCGCGCGGGCTATGGCGATTCGCTGCTGTTGGCCACCGGATAACTGGTTAGGTTTGTGAGAGGCCCGGTGACTCATCCCCACCTTCTCCAGGCAGTGTTTCACTT
Organism: Microbulbifer sp. VAAF005; assembly: GCF_030012985.1. Taxonomy (NCBI): domain Bacteria; kingdom Pseudomonadati; phylum Pseudomonadota; class Gammaproteobacteria; order Cellvibrionales; family Microbulbiferaceae; genus Microbulbifer; species Microbulbifer sp. VAAF005. Next base: position 273,717 of record NZ_CP120233.1, read on the forward strand.
TTTTGTCGGCTTCAGACTTGGGAATAGGATTGCGGCGGTATCGCAGGGGTAGGGCGATATTGTCGTAGACTGAGAGTTCGTCAATCAGGTTAAAGGATTGGAAGATAAAGCCTATTTTCTCGTTGCGAATAGTCGCCGCCTCACTCAGCGACAATTGAGCGACTTCAAACCCTTCAATCTGATAGCTGCCATTGGTGGGGAGGTCCAGCAGGCCGAGAATCGAGAGAAGTGTGGATTTACCGCAACCCGAGGGGCCGCAGATAGATACAAATTCCCCCTGGTAAATACTCAGGTCAACGCCCCGCAGGGCGTGAGTTTCCATTTCTTCGGTGCTGAACACCTTGGTGATCCCGGCCATATGGAGGATTGGCTTGGACATAGCGAACTCCCTGTTCTCGCTTTAGTCAACAATCTGGATATGCTCAGCTTCATTAAAATTGGCCATATCCGAGAGGATGATGCGGTCTGCTTCATTGAGGCCTTGGGTGATCTGGATATATCGACCTGACTCCTCGCCGAAGCTGATGGGCTGGAGTGCCGCTTCCTCCCCGTTTTCATTAATCAGGAAGAGATTGGCCTCACTGTGTCTCTGCACATTGATAGGCCTCTCGATGAACAGCGTATCTTCCATCGTGGCAGTGAAGATCCGGGCATCGACGTTGAGCTGTGGCCTGGCAGACTCTGGCGCGCCCGCGCTAAAAGCAATTTCCACTTCAATATTGCCGTCCCGAACCTCAGGAGTAATACGGGTTACCATACCTTCGACTTTTTCTCTGCGGGTATCAATTTCAGCGGGCTGGCCAACCTCCAGTTGTTCTGCTTTGGATTGTGGTACTTGAACCAAAGCGAGAAGATCAGTCTCGCTGCCGATCAGTGCCAGCTCCTGCCCGGGATCGACGCCTTGCCCCAGCTCTACCGGTAGTCGTTGCAGTATGCCGTCCAGGCCGGCGCGTACTGTCAGTCGGTCTGTACGTTGCTGGATACTTTGCAATTGGGTTTGGGCTTGGTTGATTTGCTCGCGCTGGATCAACTCTGATTCGACGGCGACTTTGCGCAAGTGATTGATACGCTGTTTTTGCAGGTCCACACGTTTTTTCATCTGTTCCTGGCGTAAGACGGTGGTTTGGTAGGTGAGCTGGGAAACCACTCCACTTTTTACCAGCTCGTCCTCAGCTTCGCGACGCAACTTGATCACTTGGTAATTGGAGTTCAGTTCCGCGAGTATGGCTTCCTCCGCGAGAACATCGCGCTGGTTGTTCAGAACAAGCCGACGCAGATTAGCTTCCTCTTGTTCCAGGGAGGTTTCGGCTGCATCCAGGTCGCGCATTAACTCTGGATTACTCAGCTGCATAATGATGCTATCACTTTGTACTTCTGCACCAGGACGCAACATGATTTTTTCAACATTCGCTGCGGTTAGAGCGGTAATTAACGTCTGCTTGTCTGAACGCAGCCTACCATAACCATCTACCACAACTTGCAGGTCTCCCCGTTGGACGGTGCCTAGCATCAGTTGTTCCCGCTCAACTTTGTAGGCGCTATCAGGAAGTAAGAGGAGAGTGCTGGTAAATGCCACTAAAGCAAGAGCAGCACCACCCAGCATTAAAGGGTGCTTAATCAGGGGGCGTTTCTTGGTTTTAATTATATCCATTTTGAGGCATTTCCTGAGTTAAGTAAACGTTATGCAATTTTCTTTTTGTGTAGCTTTTTTACCTGATTCTGTAAAATATGAAAAATTAAACATATTGAGATTTAGGAGATATCTATTGGAGTTTTGAGAATTTCCGGATCTCGGTGCTTGTAACTTGCTAAGCTGAACATGTTTTATTTATCCATACCCAAATATCAACGATCAACTTTCTGCTGAACCTTATAAGGAATGAAAGTGCAGTAAAATAGATAGTAGAGCTAGTTACTTGCGATGAATGGCGTGGAAATATAGATAGTGTGAATGACGTAAGCTTAATAGTTGACTCTACTGGCAATATATTGTTCAGTGAGCATTAAAGAGTAAAGCTGTTGAATAATCTGGAAATCTCAGTCTTGCTACATTGAATGATTTGTATTTGGTGTCTAGGATTTGTAATGGAGTGCCATATTGGATGACTATATCGCAGTGAGTACTTTAGTTACCAAAATCCATGAATACGAACAGCGAATTGATTTGTGTCGTCACTTAGAAATCTATTGTTCCCTAAAGTTATATTTAACATTAAACGCACTCTGGGATTGAAATAATAATTAAATCCAAATACGAAATTGCTAGCCTTCATGTCTGGGATATCCCTATTTTCTATAGACTGATATCGAGCGGTTAACTCAAGAGCACCTGCCGGAGGGATAGGCTTTATAGACTTAAAAGTGCCTCTTTTTTCATTGTAGGGCTTTCGTTCTCCGGTAACAGCCCAGCTGCCAGTAATATACCAAGTGCGAACGTCCTGATCGCCTATGAAGCACCCGAAGAAAGGGTCGCAGAAAAAGTCTGGTGGAGCTCCAAAAAATTCTTCGAAGGTTAGCTCGGAGAGAAAATAATCCCCGGTAAATTTTCCAAAAGCATATTCTGACTGAAAATAAAATGGCCCATAGGTGCCAGCTAATTCTAGCCCAGTGAAGTGGACGTTACCTTCAGGGCTGCCAAGGTAAAATTCGTCGTCACCAAATTCCCCAAAGAAAAGGTCATCTCCGCCAGGGCTTAGTGCAATTAGCTGACCAAGGCCACGGCGTCCAGAATATTCAACAAAGGCTGTGCGTGGAAGGGTGAATCTATTGGGGTTTTCGTAGCTCACTGATGCACCCAGGTGAAGGGTGCTTATCTGATCATTGATCGGGGCCCATGTGAACCTTGCTGCAGTACCGATACCTGAGTTCCGTGGGTTGCCTGGATTGCGCAGATTAAACACATCAATGCCGAATGTATGGCAACACCAATAAGTATGCCAACCAAGCCCCTGTTGCCTGACGCGGCCAAAGTAAATGCCGTCTGAAGCAAAGGGGCGCTCCATCATCAGGATGTCATTTTGTCCGATTAGCTCACCAAGAGATCTACTTGGCTTATAATTCCCTGTGATGAATTTTCCATTAAAGACTTCAGTATTCATATAAACATCTAAAAGTCCGCTAGTGCCGGCAATGGAGAAATCACGTTCCAGTTTGTATTCCCACTTCCATAGTTTTCCTCTCATTATCAAGCGTACAGCGCGAAAGTCAGTGGTGTTTACAGGCTCGTCTATATCTCGAAAAACAAAATAATCCTCGTCTAATTCAGAGTAAAAAGAGTCATCTTTGTCAAAAATATATCCATCAAAGAAGATAATTCCGCCGAGTTCACCATAGAAATTGCCATCATCAGAGGTGATTTTTAATCCCCCTTTTGTTTCGGCTATATCCGCGATAGAGGGGCTGGAGAAGTACAAGCAGGCCAAAACAAGGTGCAGGCCATAGCGTTTCATGTCACGCTCTCTGTAATGGTTGCCATTATTAATAGATATGTGTCGCAGCAGTGTAGTAGTCAGTAGCGGGTACGTAAACCTTAAAGTAAGTTGTTGATCTATACCCCGACAAGTAGATCTAGATATTGAAAAGTGGTAGGCGTATTTCGATTTCTAGATACCTTAAATATTCGCGAGGTTGCTTATAGGTCACACTTGATCGAGCATTTATTTGGTTTTCATAGGTGTGGTTTGATTGGTTCTTTATCTTATAGTCATGTTATTTCCGGCAGTGTCCGAAAGGATGGTGCGAGTTATATCTTGTCCTGAGCAGGTAGGGAGTTGGGAGGGGCGCGTATAAATTGATTGGATTGACACTCAATCTAGAGAGCTTTAGATAAACTGCTTAAGCTAGTTGTATCTCCGTGGTAGAGGCTGATTTGGTAATACCAATAAAGAATTTTCTAAAAAAAGAGGCTGAACTCTTATCTTCTATTTATCTTGGCAGTCCCTGTCAGAATTTGACTCTAGTTAAATAGAGCTATTGTTGCCCGCAAATCTCTCTACCTATTTGGGGGTAAATGCACTATGCCTACCTATTATGGGCAGGTGTCACTTTTTTATTGATTTTATATATTATCCGGGTGTATCACAATTTAACTGTATTTAAATGCTCCGGGTGGCAAATTATTTATTTTGTAGTGTGTGGTTATTCTCGTGGAGCCACTCCTATAGAGTTTAGGACATGCAGAGATACCTCTGATTTATTCAGGAGGTTTTTGCTAGAAATTGAGGGGAGAGTTTACTGCGCCTGCGGCCGTGTGAGGCATGGATACCGATTATGCGTTTATAGAGACGTATTCTCAGCGCGTCTGGGGTGCATAAATTCTTGTCTTCTGTTTCATAGTGGTTCGGTTAATGAATTGCTCGAAGCGCATTCTGCTGAAGAATATGTCCGCTGATCAAAAATGTCGCGAATCCAGTGATAGATACCCGGAACAAATTTACATGGGGTAAATCGATAGTGACTAGTAAATCAGGTTACCGGGAGTTGCCTTTGGTCTATGCATGCTCCGGGTGTTCCAGTGCCGCACAGTTAGCAAATACTTTAGCTGTGAAGCTAGACCGGAATGCGCAGGCAGAGATGTCCTGTGTGGCTGGGGTCGGAGGAGATGTAGATGCATTGGTTAAAACTGCAAAATCAGGGCGTAAGAAAATTGTCCTGGATGGCTGTCCTTTGCACTGTGCCATCAACTGCTTAAGGCGCCAGGGGTTGAACCCGAAGTACACATCGACCTTTCCAAGGAGGGGGTCCGAAAAAATGCATGCGGACCCGTGTGAAGAGGAAATAGAGCGTATCTGGAATTCCGTGGTGATTCCCCAGCTGTCTATGATGACAGAACCGTGACCCACTTATCCGCTGAGTTTAACGGCCATCTGCCAATAGTGATCCTTTGCCGTATGGCCGCCATGATCAAGGTAATTCTTAAAATATAGGGGTCCATTCCTTTAGCTTGATGTTTTACAAACAATGGATGTCGACTACTCATCTTTGGAAGTATTTGGTTCTTACCCTGAGGGGGCTTCCTGCGAAAATCACTAAACATTGAATACTCCTGTTGAAGAAGGTCAAAGGGAGTAACGTTTTCCACAATGATGCATAGCAGGCTTCAGGGCAAATGATAAAGCTGGAGCTAAGTTGTAGCTGTTTTATCGGATATGGAGGGAAAATGCTGGCGATTAGAAAATCAATTTCACATATGGGCTATCGACTCAGCTGCAGAGTAATGCCGTTGTTACCCAGCTGGCCGGGTGAGATCGCATTTATCAAATTGCTAAATACGAGGCTTTCAGAGGAGTTAAACGATGGACTCTTCGACTTTCTCGATGGTCAGGTGCTGGAAGTTACCGTTAGGGATATGGGAGTTTGTCTTAGGGTAAGTAAGCGCGACACACTCTTTGTACGCGCGCCAGCTCACGCCGTGGCTGACTCTACTATCTCAGCTGATATTGCCGATTTTCTGGCAATTGCCAGCGGTCGTGAGGACCCGGATACGCTTTTTTCCAACGTAGGCTATGCCTCGGTGGACAGACCGAAATTGGCCTGACAGTAAAGAACCGGCTTGATGCACTCGATCGAAGCCGCATACCGCAGTGGACCCTGCGCTGGCTGGATATTATTGCTGCTGAATTAGCAATGATTACCCGAATTAATTAGGGAGCAACTATGGAACTTGTATGCCCGGCCGGGAGCCTGCCAGCACTGGAGGCCGCAGTCGATAATGGTGCAGATGCGGTTTATATCGGTTTTAGCGATGAAACCAATGCACGGAACTTTGGCGGACTAAATTTTAACGACAAGAGTGCGTTGCGTGCCTTGGAGCGAATTCGCAGCCGAGGTAGAAAGTTATATGTGGCTATTAATACCTACGCAAAGCCAGATACTTTTTCGCGCTGGCAGGCAGCGGTAGATAGGGCGGCAGGGCTCAGTGCTGATGCCGTGATTTTGGCAGATATCGGTCTTATGGAATATGCGCAGAAAAAGTATCCGCATTTGGCTCTCCATCTATCGGTGCAGGCATCTGCTACCAGTGGACCCGCATTGGAATTCTACCGGCAGCAATTTGGTGTCCGCCGTGCGGTTCTACCCCGGGTACTGTCACTTAAACAAGTAGAGCAGTTGGCAGTTGCCAGCCCAGTGGAGTTGGAAGTTTTTGGTTTCGGTAGCCTTTGTATTATGGCTGAGGGGCGCTGTCATCTAAGTTCCTACGTAACTGGAGAGTCGCCTAATAAGAACGGCGTTTGTTCGCCGGCCAAGGCGGTGGAATGGAGGAATGTAGCGAACGGACTGGAAACCAGGCTGAATGGAGTGCTGATCGACCGGTTTACCGAGGGTGAAAATGCTGGCTACCCAACCTTGTGTAAGGGCCGGTTTATCGTTGACGAAAAGCGTCAGCACGCGCTTGAGGAGCCGACAAGCTTGAATAGTATGGCTCTGCTGCCGGAGCTGAGGTTGGCGGGTATAAAGGCTATTAAGCTAGAAGGCAGACAGCGGAGTCCTGCCTATGTATCGCAAATAGTGCGCACTTGGCGTGAGGCGATTGATGCGGTGTTACAGCTTGGTGATGATTTCTCTGTGAGGGATCGCTGGCGGGATACATTGGCAAAAAATTCTGAAGGCAAGCAAACGACTCTGGGCGCTTATGATCGCCCCTGGCAGTAGAGGACAAAAGATGCGGCTAGCTCTGGGACCTGCGCAATATTATTGGCGGCGTACCGATATTAATTTTTTCTATGAAGAAATTCTTTCGGCACCGCTGGATATTATTTATTTGGGAGAAGTGGTGTGTGGTAAGAGACATGAGTTGCGAGCGGCGGACTGGTTGGATCTGGCCCGGATGTTGGCGGAGGCTTCGGACAAGCAAATAGTCCTGTCTACACTGACGTTGCTGGAATCCAATGCGGATCTCAACTGGGTACGGAAAATCTGTGACAATGGTCAGTGGTTGGTTGAAGCTAACGATATGTCGGCAGTACAGCTTTTATCGGAAGCCCGGCTGCCGTTTACCTGTGGTCCTGCCGTCAATATTTATAATCACAAAGTCGTGGAGCGCCTAATGTCAATAGGCATGATGCGCTGGACGGTGCCGGTAGAAATGGGGGCGCAGCAATTGAGAGCGGTGCTTGAAGTCTGCACCAATAAACCAGAAATTGAGCTGTTTGCCCATGGCCATATGCCACTGGCTTATTCGGCGCGCTGCTTTACTGCCCGCCACCACGGGCTGGCAAAAGATAATTGCGATTACCGTTGCATGGAGTATCCCAATGGGTTGCCCTTGGCATCTCAGGAGGGAGAAGATTTATTCGTGATAAATGGGATTCAGACGCTATCCGGGGAAGTAGTCAATTTACTGCCACACTACCCACAACTATGTGAAATGGATATTGATATTCTGCGCCTGTCTCCACAATGGCAACGAACGCTCCAGGTTATTGAAGCTTTCGATCGTGCCCGGCACGGTGAATTGCTCCCACAACTCTTGCCGCCGGGGGTGGATGGCTACTGGTGTGACCGCCCCGGACTTGAGCTGATTGCCCGCAGTGGTAATGATGCGATTATGTAATTGAGCACAGGCTCTAATAATTGGGGGTTGCACAATAGAGCCAATCTCCTGACTCTTTATTCTATTCTTATGTCAATTATTGCAGGAACCGCGCTCTACGTCGTAAAGTAAGCCATACCTTGAAGAATAGAAGCGCCAGGTGATGACCAGGCAAATCAGGTAAAAGATAAGGAATCCCCACAGTGCCGCCAAGGGGCCACCGGTAACCTCTATGGATGTTCCGTACGCCTTGGGAATAAAAAAAGCTCCATAAGCTGCGATGGCACTGGTGAAAGCAATTATGGCAGCACTCTCGCGGTCGATCTGGCGTTTCTGTTCCTCACTGTTCAAGCTGGGTATAAGGTGTGGGATCTCTTTGCCCATAATCACTGGAATCATTTGGAATGTTGAGGCATTGCCGACCCCGGTGAGGAAGAACAGGGCCATAAAGCAGGTGAAGAATCCCCAGAAAGCCCCGGCTGCTTCATTGTTGGCAATAAAGTAAATTACCCCGAGTACTGCAAGCATCATTCCGACAAAGGTCCAGAAGGTAACCCTGGCGCCCCCGTATTTATCCGCTAGCCAGCCACTACCAGCACGGCTCAGGGCCCCCACCAATGGCCCTAAAAATACCAGCTGTAACGCATTAACATCCGGAAACTGCAGCCGTGTCAGCAACGGAAATCCAGCGGAGTATCCAATAAAGCTACCAAATGTGCCGGTATAGAGGATGCACATCAACCAGTTGTGCTTGCGCTGGAAAATAACAGCCTGTTCTGCAAAGCTGGACTTTGCATCTGCGATGTCATTCATACCCAGCCAGGCGGCCGCCGTGGAAGCAATAATCAGCGGGACCCAAATAAAGCCTGCATTCTGCATCCATAGCAAGGTGCCATCATCCGCCTGTTGTGGACTGCCACCCAGCGCGCCGAAAATGCCCGCAGTGATCGCCAGGGGTACCAGAAACTGCATCACCGATACGCCCAGGTTACCGAGCCCTGCATTCAGTGCCAGAGCATGGCCCTTTTCCTTTTTCGGGAAGAAGAAAGCAATATTTGCCATTGAGGAGGCGAAGTTGCCCCCGCCCAAACCGCAAAGCAGGGCCAATACCAGGAAAATCAGGAATGGTGTGGTTGGGTCCTGCACGGCATAACCCATGCCAATTGACGGCACCAATAGGGATGCTGTGGATACTGCGGTCCACAGCCTTCCGCCGAAGATGGGCACCATAAAGCTATAAAATATTCTCAATGTGGCGCCAGACAGGCCGGGTAGGGCGGCAAGCCAGAATAATTGGGCGGAGTTAAAGTTAAAGCCGATCGCAGGCAATCTCGCCACCACTACTGACCAGACCATCCACACCGCAAATGCGAGAAGCAAGGCCGGGATAGAGATCCATAAGTTCTGCCGTGCAATGGCGCGGCCTCGGGTTTCCCAAAATTCTTTGTCCTCTGGGTTCCAGTCTTCCAGGACCCGATCTTTTTTGGCTTCTTCCTCCGTTGGGCGCAGATCTTCTTCAGCATCTTCAACCTGTTCTGGGCGCTTGGCCTCAGCTTGAATCGACAAATGCATCCAGATTAAGGCGAATACGACCAGGGCAAAGAGGATTGCGAAGCAACTGGTGTAAATACCTGTTAAATCTAATGCGATGCCAAAAATAATCGGCAGTATGAAGCCGCCCAACCCCCCGATCATTCCCACTAGTCCACCGACGGAACCGATATGCTTGGGGTAATAAACCGGGATGTGTTTATAAGTTGCCGCTTTGCCCAGGCTCATAAAGAAGCCGAGCAGGAAGAGCACCACTACAAATGGCAATAGGTCCATCTGGGTACTGAAACTCAGTGGCCCATTTTTAGTAGTGATAATGTACTGGGTGGGCGGGTAAGACAGCATCAGCAGTAGTAACAGGGAGAAACCAAAGGTCCAGTACATTATGGTCCGCGCGCCGTGACGGTCAGAGAGATGTCCCCCATAAGCGCGAAATAGTGATGCCGATAGAGAGAAGGCTGCGGCGCAGATGCCAGCAGTGCGCACATCCACTTCGTAGACTTCAATCAGGTAATTGGGGGTCCACAGTGCCAGGGCGACAAAACCGCCGAATACAAAGAAGTAGTACAGAGAAAATCGCCAAACACGAATATCTTCCAAAGGCTTGAATTGCTCTGCAAATGAGGGCACTGGCTTGCCAGATTTCTTCTGCGCCACCCACTGGGGTTCATCCTTAGCGAATACAAAAAAAGTGACCGCCATCAGCGCCAACGCAGCGGCCCAGATATAGGCCACCATATGCCAACCGAAGGCCACCAGGATAAAGGGGGCTACAAACTTGGTAACGGCAGCGCCCACATTACCTGCGCCAAAAATGCCCAGAGCGGTGCCCTGTCGCTCGGGCTCAAACCAACTCGCGACATAAGTAACCCCGATAATAAATGAGCCTCCGGCCAAGCCAATCCCCAAGGCGGTCAGCAGATACATTGGATAGGTAGAGGCGAATGTCAGCAGCCAGGTGGAAAGAGCGGTGAGCAGCATTTGCAGGGTGAAGACAAGGCGGCCACCATAGCGTTCTGTCCATATGCCAAGAATTAGGCGGGTGACAGAGCCTGTGAGGACCGGGGTTGCAATAAGGAGGCCGAACTCGGATTCGCTGATGCCCAGCTCTTCTTTAATCGCAATACCAATGATCGAGAAAATCGTCCACACCGCAAAGCAGGCGGTAAAGGCGATGGTGCTCAGGCTCAATGCCTGAACCTGATCGGGCCGGGAGGCGGCAGGTAGTGAAGCCATGATAGATTTTCCCTATCCCGAGGCTTAAGGAATCAGTAGAAACACCGCAATCAGTACACAGGCAATAGTCACAATGGCCCACACCATTGGCCATAGGCGTTTTTTTCAGGCTTGACGGAGACTGACTCCATCGGGTCGTGTCCTTCTTGGTCCGGGCCATAGGTGTCATCCCGCACGGCGTGCAGGTCCGGGTTCAAGTGGGCATCCTTGGGAGGTTTTTTGATACTCATGATGCTGGGCTCTCAGTCGTCGATGCATTTAAATCGAGTTGTACGCCCTCTATATTGGCAGTGCGCGCCAGTTCACCAATAAACCTTGAGGCCGATGTTACCCAAGCGCGCGCTTCCAGCATGTCGAGGATTTTTTTCCTGGCCAACTCAAATGGCAGTGTCTGCCCGGGAATCCGGCGATGCAGGCGCACCACATGCCAGCCGAAACGGCTCTGTACCGGTTCCCGCCCAGTGCATCCCTCTGCCAGCGCTTCCAGGGCCTGTTGTACAGCCCGATCCAGCTCGCCACGGCGAACCTGGCCCAGTGAGCCATCCTGCTGGGCTGTTGGACAGCCGGATAATTCCCGAGCGGCTGCGGCAAAGCTCTCTGCATCGTCGCCTAATTCGCTGGTGAGCTGTCGAGCCTGCTGCTCTGCCTGCAGCCGACCACTGTCGGTATCTTCGATGGGTTCAATCAGGATATGAGCGGCCTCAAATAAGTCAGGCGTGCGGAAACGATGGATATGCCCATCGTAATAGCGGCGGCATTCCTCTTCAGTGACGTGGGCTGCGGGTAGTTCCCGCTCCAGTAAAGCACTTATTTCTGTATTTTCTTCCGTGTCATTGGGATTGTCGGTATCGTTTTGTCTCTGTCCTTTGTGACGTCTGCTGGCGATAACCTGCTGCAGAAGTTCCCTAATAGCCAGAGCCCTTGCCGCTTGGTGCCAAGCGATTTCGCCCTCTGGGGCTGGGTGATATTGCATCTCCCGCGCAATCTCCTCGGCTGTAATCTCTACTCCATTGACTCGCACCTCGGCAAAGGCAGGCATCGGTGTGTGTTCAACGTCTGGACCATAACCGCAACCGCCGACCTCGCAGGCAGATGGTAATACGGGGTCTTGGAGCTTTGCCCCAGTAGGAGAGGGGGCAGTTCGATATACTGTATGGCGTTGTCTTTGCTCATATTGAGCCTTCACTTGGGTGCTGAGCTTGTCGGTTGAGGTGCGGTCGGATCAGGTATCGGCGTCGTACTTTTGCGAGCGAGTCTTCGCGATCTCACTATTTGGTATCCGGGGCGCAACACATAGGCAAAGGGCGCACTCCAGATGTGCACCAATCGTGTAAAGGGGGTAATCAGGAATAGTGTCAGCCCGAGCACAATGTGTATCTTGTAGACGAGCTGGGTATTGATAATCAGCTCAGAGGCAGAGGGAGTAAACGTGAGTATGCCCTGAGCCCAGCCCATAAATAATACCATTTCCTTACCGCTCAGGTGATCCATGGTCCAGATGGTCGTGGCCAGTCCGATAAATAGCTGCAGCCAGATCAGCACAAGGACCAGGATGTCACCGACCGAAGAGCTGTGGCGGATGCGAGCGTAATAGAGCCGACGATGTAACAGTATGCTGCAGCCAATAAATCCGGCAATTCCGGCAAGGCCGCCAACGATCAGTGCCATTAACTGCTTGAAACTATGGCTTACTCCAAAATAATCAAATACCCCAATAGGAGTCAGTAAGCCAACAAAGTGGCCGAAAAACAGAATCAGGATTCCCAGATGGAGCAGGTTGGACCCCAGCATCATCTGCTTGCGGCGCAGGAACTGTGAAGATTGTGATCGCCAGCTGTATTGGCCTTTGTCGAAGCGAATGATGCTACCGAGTACCAGTACGGTAAGGGCCACATATGGGTACCAACCAAATAATAAGTAGTTGATGACGCTGTGCATGGTGTTTGTCTCAATAAACTTTTGGGTGGTTTATTTCACGTTTCGCTGGAAGACATAATCAATTTACCGGCGGCTTTCAGCCGCGCGATAATCCCGCTTGGTGGAACTTGGTGCTGGGGCGTTGTAAAGGTGATGGGTTTTTCCTCCCATTCTTCCTCGACAGACGTTTCCGTTGCTTGTTGGTTTCGCGCAAGTAATTCCTTTACCGCTTGGGCATCGGGCTGTTTTCCTGCGAGTTTTATGAGCAGGTGAAAGATCCCTGCGTACGCTGACTGGCGCTCGTCGAGGCGCTGGGCTAAGGCGGCAAATACATGGGCCGGTTGCGATAGCCAGTCACGGATTTCGGTTTCTGGCAAGCAGGAAATAAATTCCAGAAAGATCGGGATGTAATCAGGCAGTTCATCGCGTTGAAGGAAGCAGCCGTGTGCAATGTACTCTTCGCCCAGATTGAGCATTGCCTGGCCGCGCTCGCGGCTTTCACCGTGAATATGTTCAAAAAAATGTAGTGATAGGGCGCGGGAGCTGTCGAATAAATCGCTGTAGTCCACTTGTAAGCTCAGCAGCTCCTGCTGTAAATAACTACGTAGCAAGGGGGCAATCATGGCGCGATCTATGCTGGAAAGTGCTTGCTCACTGTCCAGTGTTTCGCGAATATCATTGATATGCGTTTTCACGGATTCACTGGGGTAGTCCAGTAGTAACGCCAGAGCACGTAATAACCTTTTCATTAGGGGGTATCCGTATAGCGTTTGCCCGGCATGCGCTTGGGGCCGCCAAATAGATCAAGCTTGGTACTTCCGTTATGTGGTTCCGTAAAGCTAAAGCCCATAGCACCGCGCAGGTGGTATGCATTTTCTTCGGATTCACGGTGGTTGGTCGGGATTACGTAGCGGTCTTCGTAGGCGGCGAGCGCCATATAGCGGTACATATCCTCAATGGTTTTCCGGGTGAGACCGACGCTCTTTGGAATTTCCTCATTGGTTACCCCCCCAACAGTTTTAGCGCGCATGTAGGCACGCATTGCCAGCATTCGCTCTAATGCGCGGGTTACCGGTACTTCGTCGCCGGCCGTGAGCAGGTTGGCCAAATAACGCAGAGGGATACGCAGTGAACTGACATCCGGCATACCGTGATTCACTGCGATCTTGCCGGCCTCAGCGGCGGATTGGATTGGCGATAGAGGGGGCACATACCAAACCATCGGCAGCGTGCGATATTCGGGGTGCAAGGGGAAAGCAACCTCCCAGTCCATCACCATTTTGTACACGGGTGAGTGGGTTGCCGCATCCAGCCATGCCTGGGGAATACCATCGCGGGCCGCTTGCGCCTGGATCTCGGGATCGTGGGGGTTGAGGAAGATATCCCGCTGCGCGGGATACAGGTCCTTTTCATTCTCTACGGCAGCGGCTTGCTCGATTCGGTCGGCATCGTAGAGCATAACGCCCAGGTAGCGGATTCGACCAACACAGGTTTCCGAGCACACGGTTGGCATCCCGGCTTCGATCCTGGGGTAGCAGAAAATACATTTCTCAGATTTGCCAGTGGACCAGTTGTAGTAAATCTTCTTATAGGGGCAGCCGGAAACGCACATACGCCAGCCACGACATTTGCCCTGGTCAATCAGGACGATGCCATCCTCCTCTCGTTTATAAATAGCACCAGAGGGGCAGGAGGCTACACAGGATGGATTCAGGCAGTGCTCGCACAGCCTGGGTAAGTACATCAGAAAGGTTTGTTCGAACTGGCTGTAGATCTCCTTTTCGACACCGGCGAAGTTATAGTCCTTTGAGCGCGCACTGAATTCGCCGCCCAGATCATCCTCCCAGTTGCCGCTCCATTCGATTTTTGTCAGCACATCACCGGTGACCAGAGAGCGGGGCTTGGCTGAGGGCTGTGCCTGGAGCTCAGGAGCCTTTTGCAGCCAGTCGTATTCGAAGGTGTAGGGCTCATAGAAATCATCAATTTCCGGCAGGTCCGGGTTGGCAAAAATATTGGCCAGTAAGCGCCACTTTGAGCCAGCCCGGGGCTGGAGTTTGCCATTTTTCTTGCGAATCCAGCCGCCGTTCCAGCGCTTTTGGTTTTCCCAGTCCTTCGGGTAACCGACACCGGGTTTGGATTCCACGTTGTTAAACCAGGCGTATTCGACACCTTCACGGTTGGTCCATACATTTTTGCAGGTAATTGAACAGGTGTGACAGCCAATACACTTGTCGAGATTCAGGACCATCCCAATCTGGGCACGGATTTTCATCTCAGCTTCCTGTCTTTATGCCGGCGACCTTGCGCGTCCATTTTCAAATCCATAACAACTCACAAAATTATTGTGCTGGGGCACTGGTGAGGGTGAGGCTGTTTAAGTCGTAGCCGGTAGTACTTCCTTGTCAAACCAGTTGATTTCATTCATTTTGCGCACCACCACAAACTGGTCGCGGTTGGCGCCGACGGTGCCGTAGTAATTGAAACCATAGGCCAGTTGGCAGTAGCCACCGATCATGTGGGTTGGTTTCATATTGACCCGGGTAACTGAATTGTGGATGCCGCCGCGCTGGTTGGTAATTTCCGAGCCCACGGTATTTACGATTTTTTCCTGGGCGTGGTACATGATGGCTGAGCCCGGCATGATGCGCTGGGAGACCACCGCGCGGGCCGTCAGGGCACCATTGATGTTGAAGGCCTCGATCCAATCGTTGTCCCTGATACCGGCTCTTTGTGCATCTTCCTCACTGATCCACACCACCGGGCCGCCCCGGTTGAGGCTCAACATAATCAGGTTTTCAGTATAGGTAGAGTGGATTCCCCATTTCTGGTGGGGAGTGAGAATATTGAGTTGGATCTCTGGGTTTCCGTTGGGGATTTTCCCCAGCACCTGTTTGATCGAACGGGTATCGATAGGAGGCCGCCAGGTAACGAACCCCTCTCCAAACGCCAGCATCCAGTTGTGGTCCTGGTACAGTTGTTGGCGGCCTGTGATTGTGCGCCAGGGAATCAGCTCGTGTACATTGGTCCAGTTAGAAGTGTAGGAAACATGCTCGCTTTCGATACCGGACCAGGTGGGAGAGGAAATGATTTTTCGGGGCTGTGATACCACATCGCGAAAACGGATTTTTTCCTCTTCCTTACCCTCGGCCAAGTGCTCGTGGTTACGGCCGGTATTTTTGCCCAGTGCTTGCCACGCCTTTACCGCTACTTCACCGTTGGTTTCCGGTGCCAGCATCAGAATGGTTTCACAGGCCTCGATGTCGGTTTCGATTTTGGGGCGCCCGGCGCACTCACCTGACTTGATCCTGCCATTGAGATTAGCCAGGTTATCGATCTCGGTATTGGTATTCCAGTTGAGCCCTTTGCCACCATTGCCTTTGTGTTCCAGTTCTGGGCCTATGGAGGTAAAGCGTTCATAGGTGGCTGGATAGTTACGTTCTACAATGGCGATACTGGGCATGGTAACGCCAGGCTCGGGCTCGCATTCACCGCGCTTCCAATCCTTGGGTTCGTAGGGCTGGGCAATTTCCCCGGGTGTGTCGTGCTGGATCGGGGTCAATACTAAATCCCGCTCCACGCCGAGTACCTCCGGACATATTTCTGAGAATTTCCGGGCAATCCCTTTGAAAATATCCCAGTCACTGCGACACTCCCAAACCGGGTCCACCGCAGCGGTTAAAGGGTGGATGAATGGATGCATATCTGAGGTGTTGAGATCGTGTTTCTCATACCAGGTGGCGGTGGGCAGGACTATGTCGCTGTACAAACTGGTGGTCGACATGCGGAAATCAATATTCACCATCAGGTCCAGTTTGCCGGCAGGGGCCTCTTCATGCCAGCGCACTTCACTGGGTCGCCCCTCATCAGCATCATTTTCTTCTCCCACCACGCCGTGCAATGAACCGATAAAGTGTTTGAGAAAATACTCGTGACCTTTGCCGCTGGCACCCAGCACATTGGAGCGCCAGAAGAACATGTTGCGCGGCCAATTCTGGGGACTGTCCGGGTCCTCGCTGGCAAATGCCAATTCGCCGGATTTTAATTTTCTGGGAATTGCTTCTGCGGGGGATTCCCCTGTTTCGGTAAGCTGTTTAGCAACTTCTAGTGGATTAGTATTCAGTTGTGGTGCGGAAGGCAGCCAGCCCATACGTTCGGCGCGCACGTTGTAGTCGATGATCTCCTGGCCCCAGTCTCCCCTGGGGGCGAGTGGGGAAAGGATGTCGGAAACCTTCAGGGATTCATAGCGCCACTGGTTGGTATGGGCATAGAAAAATGAGGTGCCATTCATATGGCGGGGAGGGCGGTTCCAGTCCAGGGCGAAGGCGACTGGCAGCCAGCCGGTTTGTGGGCGAAGTTTCTCCTGGCCGACGTAGTGTGCCCACCCTCCTCCTGATTTACCCACACAGCCGCACATGATCAGCAGTGCAATAATGCCGCGATAGCTCATGTCCATGTGGTACCAGTGATTGAGGCCGGCGCCCAGGATCACCATGGATCGGCCTTCAGTAGCCTCAGCATTGGTGGCAAATTCCTGTGCAACATGGATGATGGCATCGCGTTTTACACCGCAAACTGATTCGGCCCAGGCGGGGGTAAAAGGCAGATCATCATCGTAGCTTTTTGCTATATTGCCGCCGCCGAAGTCGCGATCGACGCCATAGTTGGCAAGAAACAGGTCGAAGGTGGAGGCTACTTGGCAAGGGCCTCCTTTTAGTTCGACGGTCGTTACCGGTATCGTACGCGCCAGGATGGTATCGTGCCCGGTTGCAACAAAGGTTTCAGGGGCATCGGCGCCAAAATAGGGGAATGCAACGGCTTCCCGGCTGTTCGATATTTTCTCCAGGCTCAGTGCGAGCTTGATAGCGCGCCCCTGGCCATCTTTCTCTTCCAGGTTCCACTTGCCCTGTTGTCCCCAGCGGAATCCGGCACTGCCGTTGGGGCAGACAATATCACCGCTGGGTTCATCGAAAGCGACGGGTTTCCAGTCGGGGTTGTTGTCCTCACCCAGAGCGCCGCTGAAGTCGGCCGCCCGCAACAACCGGTCTGGTACTAACTGTCCATCCCGCTCAACCAGTTTGACCAGGAATGGCATGTCAGTGAATTGCCGTGCGTAGTTCATAAAATACGGAACCTGCCGCTTTACATAGTACTCGGTGAGAACAACATGTCCGAGTGCCAGGGCCAAGGCGGCATCTGTTCCCTGCTTGGGGTGCAGCCACAGATCGGCAAACTTACAGGCCTCGCTATAGTCCGGTGAAACTACAACGCTTTTAGTGCCTTTGTAGCGCACTTCGGTATAAAAGTGCGCATCTGGTGAGCGTGTCTGTGGGACATTTGACCCCCATACCAGGAGATAGCCGGAGTTGTACCAGTCAGCGCTCTCAGGAACGTCGGTTTGCTCTCCCCAGGTTTGGGGGGAAGAGGGGGTAGGTCACAGTACCAGTCGTAAAAGCTCAGCAGCACGCCACCGAGAAGTGATAAATAGCGACTGCCGGCGGCATAGGAAACCATCGACATTGCGGGAATAGGGGAGAAGCCAGCGACTCGGTCGGGTCCGTACTTGTCGATCGTATAGGCGTTAGCTGCGGCGATTATCTCATTGACTTCATCCCAGCCGATACGGACGAAACCACCCCTACCACGGCGGGAAACCCAGCTCTCACGACTGTTCTGGTCTTCTGTAATAGAGCGCCAGGCATCTACAGGGGATTTAGAGGTGCGCGCGTTGCGCCAGGCCTCCACCAATCGTGCCCGAACCAGTGGGTATTTCACTCGGGTGCCGGAATAGAGGTACCAGCTGTAACTGGCACCCCGGGGACAGCCTCGCGGTTCATGGTTGGGTAGATCGGGCCGGGTGCGGGGGTAGTCAGTCTGTTGAGTCTCCCAGGTAACAATGCCGCCCTTTACGTAGATTTTCCATGAGCAAGAGCCGGTGCAGTTGACACCGTGGGTAGACCGTACAATTTTGTCAGCCGCCCAGCGTTTGCGGTAGGCATCCTCCCAATCCTGGGACTCACCTGTTGTAATTCCATGAGCGTCAGAAAAAGTTTCGGTGCGTTGGCGAAAAAAGGTGAGGCGGTCCAGGAAGTGACTCATATGCTATTCATCCATGAGTGCATGAGAGAGTAAGCGGTGCGCCTAGTGCCTAGAGGCTAGCTGAGACTTTTGCTATTTCAAGGTTGTTTCTTTTTCATTCTCTGAAGATAGCTGCAGCCGAGCAGAAAAATATGTGGAATGAAGTGGTTGAGGATTCAGCTGACTTTCAAGCTAGTGGCACTTGTCTAGTGCTGGAGTTTGAAATTTCCTGAGGGGTTGTAAGTAGGCCAATAGATGGGGGAGTGAAGTGCTTTAGAAAACTGAATGAGTCTTCTAGGGAGCCTCTGGGTTATTCAGAGGTTCCCTAGATTGCTAAAACGAGCTGCAAAAAAGGCGATTACGCCATATTTATCACTGTGGGTAGTTATTTAGCCCAGTGCTTTGACCAATAATGCCCGCTGCAATTGCGTATCTTCAATACCTTCCGGCCGAGGAATTTTCACAATATGCCCTGAGCCTGGCGCCACATCGATAGCCTTACCTTCCGTATTCTCCATTTGCTCCAAGGGGAAGAACAAGCTACCGCTGGGAGTCATTAACTCCAATTGATCACCGCGTTCAAAGCGATTTTTTACGTCAATCGTCAAATACTCAGGACTGCCGTCAATAAGCTCGCCTACGAACTGTTGGCCCGGAGTTGATATCAATCCCTTTTCATATTGCTGGTATTCTGCTGGTGGATGGCGACGGTAGAAACCTTCCGTGTAGCCCCGGTTCGAGAGGGTTTCTAATTCGTCCATCATCTTCATGTCAAAGTCTTTTCCTGCTGCAGCATCGTCTATCGCGCGACGATAGATCTGAGCAGTACGAGCCACATAGTAGTGGGATTTGGTGCGACCTTCGATTTTTAAAGAGTGAACGCCCATTTCCGAGAGGCGCTTGACGTGCTGTACGGCCCGCAGATCTTTGGAGTTCATGATGTAGGTACCGTGCTCATCTTCGTAGGCCGGCATATATTCTCCAGGGCGACCCTCTTCCTGTAGTAAAAAGGCCTGGGAAGTACTTTCACTGGCGGAGGTGGGTTGCTTGGTGGGTTCCTGGGTTTGCACATGAATCAACTCGCCAACTTCATTCTCTTTGGCTTCATGAGCTTGGTATTGCCAGCGGCAGGAGTTGGTGCAGGCACCCTGGTTGGCATCTCTATGGGTCATATAACCGGATAGCAAGCAGCGCCCGGAATAGGCGATACAGAGCGCACCGTGGACAAAGACTTCCAACTCCATCTCGGGCACTTTCTGGCGAATTTCTTCAATCTCATCCAGGGACAGTTCCCGGGAAAGTATCACCCGAGATAACCCCTGGCGATGCCAGAACTTTACGGTCGCGTAGTTTACCGCATTGGCCTGTACGGATAGGTGGACTGGCAGATCAGGCCAGCGCTCCCTTACCATCATTATCAGGCCCGGGTCGGACATAATCAGGGCGTCAGGCCCCATTTCGACAATTTCTTCCAGGTCCCGCAGGTAACTGCGAACTTTGTCGTTGTGAGCGGCGATATTAGAGGCGATATAGAACTGTTTTCCCTGCTGGTGTGCTTCTTCTATGCCTAGGCGCAGGGTTTCAATATTTTTAAATTCATTATTGCGCACACGCAAGCTGTAGCGGGGTTGGCCGGCATAAACGGCATCGGCACCATAGGCAAACGCATATCGCATATTTTTTAAAGTCCCTGCGGGGGACAGTAACTCAGGTTTAAACACGGAAAAACTCATAGTGGAATAGTCGGACGCGGCCGCATGTTAACGGTATTCAAGATCGCGCTAATTGATATAAATCAATTAGCGCTGGGGTGGGGGTGATAAGCTGTTATGGAGGGAATCTATGCTGTTACTCTAGCCGAATAATAGACCTCTAACCTCTGATTTTTGCTGTTTACTTTTTAGTTCTGCAGGACCTGCTGATAACCCTGTGTGTATACCCAGTCATTATTCTTGGCAGGCAAATGACATCCAAAACAGTTGTTAAGCCCGGTGCCTTTCCAGGTTTCAGTTTCACTTTTGGCTATTCCTGGCTTAAATAAAGCCCATCCCCAGCCTTCTGCCCAAGCCGGGTTTTCTGGGAAGCGGTTGTTATCGTCTTTTACCATCATAAAAGTGAATTGAAGGTCTGAGGAGTAATAAGCCAACCCTGTGGTTAAGGGCTCCGATTGGGTGCTATTAACATCCTTTACCAAAACTGTCCCATCGGGAAACTTCCCCTTTTTGCGATACCCTTCTACTGCCTGGGGTTGGGTATAAACATTATGAGTATCCCATCCATCGCCACTCGAGGACTTTACCTGATAGGAGCCCAGGAAGACCCATTCCCGGCGGTAATTATCCGGCAAAGTAATATTCCCCTGGCTATCAACCATGCTTTTATAGGTTGAATTGAGGTTTTCATCGGCCTTTGCAGAAATACCCAATACGAGTGTCAGAACTAAAGAGGTAAATAAGTAGGCGCTGCGCATAATCCTTTTCCATTGCTGTTGATGTGGGAGAGCTATACCCGGGTTTCAGCTGCTGGAAAGTATATGAAGGCGGGAAGGGTAAAACTGTCAGCTGGCTGACACTGGCGCATATATTTGGTTCTCTGCCAGGCTTTTTAACGCGGTTTGATCGAGAAGGCAGATATATTGGCGCGTATAGTCGATAACACCATCAGACTTCCACTGTTTAAGCTGTTGGCTGACTGTTTGCCTGCTGCCACCAGCCATGACGGCTAGTTCGGACTGGGTCAATTTGATGTCTAGTTGATGTCCATGACCACAGGGTTGTCCCCGGTAATTAAATAGTTGTGCTAACAAATTGGCCAACCGGACCGGTAAGGGGGCGGTGATGTGGAGGAAAAGACGTTGCTGAAGCTGAGATTCCCTTGTGGCTAGTTGTTGCAATAGCCCATCGTGGGTCTGTGATTGGCGCTCCATCACGGCGTTTAGATGTTGAATGGATGTAACTTCCAGTTCGCTGCCGGATTTGGCGGTTGCTTGAATGTCCATGTTTTTCCCAGTTAGACCTGGTCCAAACCATGATCCGGGCCCGTAGAGATCGATAATGGCTAGGTTGCCGCAGTAGTCCACTTTTTGGATAAGGACGTAGCCGGCATGAATAAAATAAACCTGGGAACCAGAATCCCCTTGTCGGAGTAATACCGTTTCTTTGAGGAATCGAAGCTTTTTTATTGGATCGCTAGTTCGTTGCAAGTGGGTTGATTCCTGTTTTTAGAGATTCCTAACAATATAAAATTCTTCGGTCGTTTGTTTAACTATCTGAAGTTTAGGAAACAGCTAATCTTACTCCATCTGTTTTGCCCTCCGACAATTTCACGGGCTATTCAATCATGATTGCTGACCCCGCTCCGAATATCCGCCCCGATTACGATCAGGTGATACAGGATATCGCAGATTATGTGCTTCATTTCAAAGTGGGTTCCAGTGATGCTTGGGAAACAGCACGGTTAAGCCTGATGGACTCCTTGGGGTGTGCCTTTCTGGCGTTGAGTTTCCCTGAATGCACAAAGTTGTTAGGTCCCTGGGTGGAGGGGACATGGGTGCCGAATGGGGCCCGGGTACCTGGCACCCGGTTTCGCTTGGACCCGATAAAAGCGTCATGGGACATCGGCTGTACAATTCGATGGCTCGATTACAACGACACTTGGTTGGCGGCTGAATGGGGGCATCCCTCTGACAATCTTGGGGCAATATTGGCCGTTTGTGACCACCTGTCGCAAGGGCGATTAGTTAAAGGGGGAAGCCCAATAAAAATGGGCGCGGTACTCGAAGCAATGGTCAAAGCCTACGAGATTCAAGGTGTCTTGGCATTGTCTAACAGCTTTAATCGGGTTGGGCTCGATCATGTACTACTGGTGCGGGTTGCTTCTGCCGCTGTGGCTGCCTGGCTTAAAGGTGCTGGGCGGGAGGAAGTAATGGCGGCGGTGTCTCAGGCGTGGGCGGATGGTGGAGCATTGCGGACCTATAGGCACTCCCCGAATACTGGATCACGCAAGTCCTGGGCTGCAGGTGATGCCAGTTCCCGTGGGGTTCGCTTGGCTGATTTGGCGATAAGTGGAGAAATGGGGGTGCCCGGAGTACTTACGGCAAAGCAATGGGGTTTTTATGATGTCCTTTTTAGCAAGATGAATGCTGAGCAGCAACTAAAACCACCACCAGAGTGCAGTTTTCAGTTCCCTAGAAGTTTTGGCTCCTATGTGATGGAGAATATCTTATTCAAAATTTCTTATCCGGCTGAGTTTCACGGTCAAACAGCTTGTGAGGCGGCAATTATTTTACATCCACAGGTTGCAGACCGTATCGATAATATTACCAAGGTGGTAGTGACCACACATGAATCAGCCCTTCGCATCATCACTAAATCAGGTCCATTAAATAATCCGGCAGATCGGGATCATTGTTTGCAATATATTGTTGCAGTGGCGCTAATTTTTGGTGACTTACAGCCAGGTTTTTATGAAGATGATTTTCATCGCGATCACAAAGAGATCGATATCTTGCGGGACAAGATTGAAGTGATAGAAGATAAAGGTTACTCAAAAGATTATTTAGACCCAGATAAGCGTTCTATAGCCAGTGCGGTACAAGTATTTTTTAAAAGTGGTGACGCATCAGAAAAGATTGAAGTTGAATATCCGATGGGACACCGCCGTCGCCGACGGGAGGGGATTCCGTTATTGGAAGATAAGTTCCGTAGTAATTTAGCTACGCGATTCCCTCAAGGGCGGGCTAACAAAATTTTTGCAGCTATTAATGATCTTCAAGGGTTAAAGCAGTTGTCAGTTAATCGCTTTATGGATCTATTGGTTATTTAGAGGCTCCTTAGGAAATTCCCCAGAGTGAAAAAGGCGGCCAAAGGCCGCCTTTTTCATTGCTCAATCTTCCCCAAGCGGCAGAGTCGCACTTTCCAATTTGGACCGCCACATTTAAGGAATGATTAGAACTTGTATTCAACACCAATACCGGCGTAGCTGCGATCGTAGTCTTCGTCAGCAGTTTCGTCGGTGTAGAAGCCGAAAATTTTGGCTGCGCTGTTGAATTTGTAGTCTGCGCCCAGGCTGAAAGTCTCGCCGCCTTCTTCTTTGATATCAGACTGGCCGTACTGGGCTTTCAGAGTCCACTGGTCCAGCTTGTAAGCAACAGAGCTCATCCAGCCGTCGACAGTTTCGCCGCCGTCAGCATCTTGCTCTTCGAACAGGGCGCCTACTTGTACAGGGCCGATGTTGTACTGAGCTACAAAACGATGAACGTCAACGTCCTGACCTTCAACGTCCTGGTCCATAGCGTAGGCCAGGTAAACACCGTTGTTGTCATAGGCGACAGACATGGAAACGCCGTTGTTGCGTTCTTCGCCGGTAGTTTCGTCAATAACTTCTTCTTTGTTACTGATGAAAGCCGCAGAAGCTTTGAAGCCACCGAAAGAAGGAGTAGTGTACTGAAGTGCGTCTTCTTCGCGGTTATCGCTGCTGGTGATCAGGCTCTTGATATCGCCTTCGAGGTCGTTGAACAGGTCAACTTTCTTCTGGGCAACTTTCAGGGGAGTATCGAACTTACCAGCGATGACCTGGCCAAAGCCGCCTTCCAGGCCTGCGTAGATGTTGCGCTGGGAGAAAGTATCGTCAGCGTCACCGTCCATATCTACTTCGTATTCCATACGGTAGATACCTTTAACGCCTTCAGTCAGGGCGATTTCGCCTTTCACGCCCAGGCGGGAAGCGTTGCTCTGAACGTCAGTGACGGAATCGTCACCTTCGTCGGCAGCCTGGAAGGTGACGTTGGCTTTGCCGTAAAAGTCGAGTACATCGCCTTCATCTTGGGCGTTGGCCAGAGCAGGTACCATGGCAACGATGGCCAGAGAGAGAGCGGTCTTATTCATAATCGTCTCGCACAGTTTATGGTTTTGGGTTGAAAGGTGCCTTCCGTGTCGTCCTAGTTGGCTGCCTTTCGATTTGGTGCGGATTCTGCGTTTTGAATATGACAAACATGTTAAAAATGGCATTTTTCTTAAAAATATGTGACTGGCCAGTGCTATGAATGGCAGGTTAGCTAGCTATATTAAGGTTTCAGGCGCCTGAAGCGGCGGTTCGCAATCATCGTTGATTTGAGTGAAGGTGGTCAATAGTTGAACAAAAAGATGGTGTAAGGGATGGCGCTGGGGATGGAATTATGGAGTTTTCGGGAGCGAATTCAGCAGCTTTCTCACCTGCTGGCTAAGGCGAGAGGCATTGTCGTCTACATGGGGCCCAGCATATATCTTTGGGTCTATTCGCTATCTATTATCGCAGTGGGATGTCTTGCCCGATTACCCGCTGAAAGCACTCTGTGGGCACTGTATCTCTCTCTAGCCTTGTTTGCCTGGGTGGTAATACGCCGCTGGCGCCCCCTTGCTCTGATCTTTCTCTCCTTTATTGGTGCGACCTGGGCACTCCACTCTCATGAAGCATCGCTGGATCGCCGGCTCCCCCTCGGTGCACATGGTGCGGACTTCGTACTTCAGTTGAACCTGGTCTCGCTGCCTGAATTAACTGAGGGGGAGGGTTTGGCGCTAGTTCAGAATCACAAACGGTGCGTTTTCGCGCTCGAGTTGTGGATATTGTTTCCAGTTCTTTAGGTGAAGAGGGTGGCCAGTTAGCACCGCCAGAGCTATCTATCGGAAGCCTTCTCAACCTAACCTGGTATCGAATTGACGGTGAGGCTCTGGCTCGCCTGCGGGGTGGCTCTCAATGGATATTGCCTGTGCGATTGAGAACTCCCAGGGGGAGCGTTAATCCACATACATTCGACTATGAAGGCTGGCTTTTGCGAGAGGGAATTACGGCAACAGGGTATGTTCGCCCCCGCGATTATCCTCCTCAGTGGCTGGGGCAGGGGAATGGCATTATCGGGTTAAGGGATGAATTGCGCTCCCTAATTAGTCAGTTACCGATCCAACGACCGGACCTGATAGCTGCGCTATTGCTTGGGGATCGCAGTCAGTTGAGCGAAGGTGATACCGACCTGCTTAAAAGGACAGGTACGGGCCACCTTATTGCCATATCCGGCTTACATGTGGGCATGGTGGCCGGTTGTATTTTGTTGATGGGCACCGTACTGGCAAAAGGGATTGGACTTTTTACGGGCACCAGCCGTTTTGGTATTGCGATAGGACTCGCCTTGGTGGCGAGCCTTGTTTATACCTTGATCGCCGGCGTTCCTCTATCCGCGCAACGTGCGCTTGTAATGACCTGGGTGCTATTACTGGGTTGGCACTGGCGGCGCAGACTGGGAGCGGGTTTTGCTTTCTCATTGGCACTGGCAATAGTGCTTACCCTGCAGCCACTGGCTTTTTACAGTGCTGGTTTTTGGTTGTCCTTCGTGGCCGTCGGGAGTCTGCTTTTGGGGTTTAGTGGGCGAATTAGCTTAAGTCGAGAGCCGCAATGGAGGCCGAAGGCTGAGGCCTCTGGTGCTGTAACCTCATGGCAGCACCGATTTTCCCAGTTATCGTTATGGCAGCTGTTGCGAAGCCAGTGGCTGATTGCAATTGGCCTGTTTATCCCATCGATAATATATTTTTCAGGCTTTAGCCTTTCAGGTGTATTGGTCAATCTTGTAGCGATTCCCTGGATGGGCCTGTCTATTTTGCCATCACTTATGTTAGGTGCTGTATTTATTGATACTCAGCTGGGTGTTTGGCTGCTGCAGTTTGCAGGTTGGCAATTGGATCTGCTGATGACTGCACTCAATATTGTCGATCATTCGATACCGGGGTTTCGTGGTTTTGCGATTGCCTCCACTGCATTGGTGATAGTCATCGCCGGGCTTGGCGCGGTGCTACTTTTGCTGCCTAAAGGGTTGCCAGGGCGCAAGTTGGGCTGGTTATTTTTTCTTCCAGTTGCTCAGCCCTGGCTTTCTACATTGGCGCCGGCAGATGAGCGTTTGAAGTTGTCAGTCCTGGATGTTGGTCAGGGGTTGTCAGTAGTTATCAGCACTGGAAAAAGTCGTATTGTTTATGATGCAGGGCCTTCAATCCCCTCGGGCTGGAGCGCGGGAGGTTCGATAGTGGCTCCCTACTTGATGAGTAGCGGAGGTAGTGAACTAGATATGCTAATCGTCAGTCATGGTGATAGGGATCATGCCGGCGGCGTGGCGGGTTTACTTAGAAACATTGAAGCAAAAAAGCTCTATGCTCCGGGGACTTTAACTAGCAATTTACCATTATCGCCAGCCACGATTACTGAGCAGTGCTGGGCAGGAATGGAAGAACAGCTGGGAGATATATCATTTCGATGGTTATGGCCCTCCTTAACGGCACAGGGAGAGGAATTACTGGATGGTGAGGAGAACGATCACAGCTGTGTAATTTTGGCTGAGTGGCAGGGGGTGCGTTTACTGCTTACTGGGGATATCAGTCGTAAGGTTGAATATCAACTGTCTAAAATGTATCCACAATTTTCCGCTGTTGACGTACTGATCGCGCCTCATCATGGTTCCCGCTCTTCCTCATCGGTCGCTTTACTCGAATGGGCCAGGCCTAAACGGGTTGTATTTAGTGCCGGTTTCCGCCATCACTTTGGCCACCCTCACACCGATGTTGTGAAGCGCTACCAAAACTTCGGTGCAAGAATTTTAAATACCGCTGAGAGTGGTGCGATCGAGTTTTTGTGGAGGCACGGAGAGGAAGCACCTGAAGTTAAACAGGCTCGTTTGGCACCTCGGTTTTGGTATGCGAGTCACAACAGGGACTAACGAAGTATGGGAGGACTTAGCCGCCGGGATCAGCTGTGGTAAAGTGCAGCTCCACGCATATTTAGATGCGCTAATAATTTTTCCGATGAAGCCTTTCGCTGTTTGGGACTATAAAAGTGGTAGAAGAAACAAAACTATACGATTTATTAATGCTCGGCGGCTGGTTGATGGTACCAATCATGCTTTGTTCTGTAGCAGTTTTAGCTATCTGCGGAGAGCGTTTATGGACTTTGCACTCACAGCGCATTGCACCGAATACCCTTCTAGGGGAAGTTTGGGGTTGGCTCAAAAACAACCAGATCAATGCTGAAAAATTAAAGGAGCTGCGCGACTCCAGTCTATTGGGGAAAATCTTTGCTGCGGGTCTTTCCAATTCTCGCCACGGTCGCGAAGTAATGAAGGACAGTATCGAGGAGACTGCCAGTCAAGTAGTTCATGAGCTTGAGCGGTTTTTAGGTGCTCTCGGTACTATTGCTGCAGTGGCACCGCTAATTGGCCTGCTGGGGACTGTGATTGGCATGATTGATGTATTCGGACAAATTGTAATTCAGGGTACAGGTAATCCTGCTGCCTTAGCCGGTGGGATCAGTAAGGCCCTGATCACCACTGCTGCTGGCTTGACCGTAGCGATTCCGGCATTGATGGCGCATAGATACTTCCAGCGTCGCGTTGACACCATTGTTGTGGCAATGGAGCAGGAAGCGGTCAAGCTTGTTGATGCCTTGCATAGCGATCGTAAAATCGAAGTCGCAGCCTGAGTGGGGTAGCAAGCGATGCAATTCCGCCGCCAAGCCAAAGAGCAGGAAGGGGTTAACCTGACGCCGCTTATTGATGTGGTATTCCTGCTATTGATTTTCTTTATGGTGTCTACAACCTTTACTAAGGAAAGCCACCTTAAGCTGAATCTGCCTGAAGCAGCAGGCCCCCAAGCTGTTGAACAGCCTAAATTTGTGGAGATTTTGATCAGCTCCGATGGCTCATACTCAGTAGATGGGCAGGCTTTAATCAATAAGAAGATCAACACTCTCAAATCTGCGCTGTCGGAAGTTTCCGCAGGCGAGTACAATCGCCCGCTTGTGATAACCGCCGACGCCACCGCTCATCACCAAGCCGTGGTTCGGGCAATGGATGCCGCTGGACAGCTAGGCTTTGTCAACCTAAGCATTACTACACGGCAACCGGAAGAAAACTAGCGCGGAACCCTGACTGGGAACTGACTTACCTTCGGTTTCTGTGCCCACTCGCCCCAGTTGGGGCGAGTCCATTCATTGGTCTGTATGAAGAAAGTAAAAGCGCCTCCCAGCAAGCCGCAAAATGGGGCGGAAACTTATCGTCGATTGCTTACTTACGCCCGCCCGCACATGGCAATTTTTGGGGTTGCGGTACTGGGCTTTTTCCTGTTTTCGATCATGGGCGTCAGCCTGATTGCTGTGACCGAGCTGTTGCTCGATGCAGTGGGGGCTGGTATCCAAGAGAGTCGCGGGTTTCTCTCAAAGTTTGTAGCATCCTATTACCCCGATGGAGTAATGCCCCAGGAGACTGCTCGTTGGCTTGTACCGCTCGCAATGTTGCTGATTATTGTCCTTAGGGCTATTGGCAATTTTGTCGGCAGCTATGGTTTGGCCTATGTGGGCCGCGCAGTGATCCACGAGTTGCGAACACAGCTATTCGAGAGAATTGGCCAGCTTCCCAGCTCCTATTTTGACCGCTATACCGGCGCTTACCTGATCTCAAAGGTTTCATACAATGTTGAGCAGGTAACCAACTCCATCACCAAGGCGGTGAAGGTACTCTTCCGCGAGTCGTTTACGGTAATTGGTCTCTTGACCTACCTGTTACTGGTGAACTGGAAGCTGACTTTAACCTTCTTCCTTTTTGCCCCCTTGATCGCCTTTATTGTGCGTATCGTGGGTAAGCGTTTCCGCAAACTGAGCCATCGCATCCAGAATTCCATGGGCGACGTTACCCATGTCACCCAGGAAGCGATCAATGGCTATCAAGTGGTGCGGATGTATGGGGGACAGGATTACGAGAAATCCCGTTTCCTCTCTGCCAGCGACAATAACCGTCGGCAGTTTATGAAGCTCGTAGTAGCAAACAATGCCAGTGTTTCTGTGATTCAGATCCTGGTTGGTTTGTCTACTGCAACTATTGTCTGGCTGGCTCTGGCACCGGGTATGGTTGAGTCCATGACTGCTGGGGTTTTTGCCGCCTATATTGGTGCAGCTGCATCATTGGCTAAGCCAGTGCGCAGCCTTTCCGAAATTTTTGCCGATATCCAGAAGGGTATTGCGGCAGCGGAGAGTATCTTTGAAGTAATGGATGCTCCCAGAGAGCCCCAGGATGGTGAAGCTCAGCTACCTAAGCCTGTGAATGGAACAGTAGCTTTTGAAGGGCTTGAGTTTAGCTATGACCCGGCAGCACCCAAAGTACTCTCCGACATCAGTTTCGCGGTAAATCCGGGAGAAACGGTGGCCCTGGTGGGTGCGTCTGGCTCCGGCAAGAGCACGCTGGTAAGTCTGCTGGCTAGGTTTTACGAGCCGACAGGTGGACGTATCCTGGTCGATGGGGCTGATATTTCCAAGGTGCCACTTAAAGAGTTGCGCCGCCATATCAGTATGGTTTCCCAAAATATCGTACTGTTTAACGATACTGTATATCGCAATATTGCTTACGGTGAGTTAGAGCATGCACCGAAGGAAAATGTATTGCGTGCTATAGAGCAGGCACATGCGGCTCAATTTATTGAAGAGCTTCCCCAGGGGCAGGATACGGTTCTGGGAGATAATGCGCAGATGCTATCCGGCGGCCAGCGGCAGCGTTTGTCTATTGCTCGCGCCCTGCTTAAGGATGCGCCCATACTGATCTTGGATGAGGCTACCTCAGCGCTGGATAATGAATCGGAGCGCCACATTCAGGCGGCTCTGGCTGAAGTCATGAAAAACCGCACCACGTTTGTTATCGCCCATCGCCTGAGTACGATCGAGAATGCTGATCGTATTCTGGTGATGGAGAAAGGTCGAATTGTAGAGTGTGGGAATCACGCAGAGCTGCTTGCCCAGGGTGGGCGATACGCATCTCTGTTACAGCAGCAAACAATGGGGTAGGGCATCTGGATGTCACTGGAAGACTGGTTTAACAAACGCTGGTATCCGGAAAAGGGTGAAGGTCGCTCGCTCTCCCTGCTTACTCCGCTGGAGTTACTCTATGGGGGTGAGCAAACGGCGCCGGGTAATGAGTTCGCGCACTCCACCGGAGCCCTTATCAGTTCCTGTCATCGTCATCGGTAATATCACCGTTGGTGGTGCGGGTAAAACGCCATTGGTGGCGGAGCTGGCTCGCTGGCTAAAGGAGCGGGGTCGCAATCCGGGGATTATCAGCCGTGGCTATGGTGGTCGTGCAGAAAAATATCCTTACCAAGTGACTGCCCAATCCCACCCCTTGGAGTCCGGGGATGAGCCGCTGATGCTGCACTTGATCACCGGTGTGCCGGTGATGGTTTCTCCCAATCGCACCGAGGCGGCGCAGGCCCTGATCGACTATCACCAGTGCGATGTTATTTTGTCTGACGATGGGCTACAGCACTATAGTTTGTGGCGCAGTTACGAAATTTGTGTGGTTGATGGTCATCGAGGTTTGGGTAACGGCCATATGTTGCCCAGGGGGCCTCTGAGGGAGCCGGCGACGCGTCTGCAAAGCGTCGACATGCTGGTAAGTAATGGCGAGCCAGAAGCTAAGGTCCGGGATCAGTGCGGAGGGCTTTTAGAGTTTGAGATGACGCTTGAGCCTTCATGTTGGCATCAGTTTAACCTCGATCAAACCTCTACTTTGCGCTTGTCGTCAGGGCCAGAGGTGGGGCCTTGCCACGGGGTTGCAGCGATCGGTAATCCCAAGCGGTTTTTCCGTTCACTGAAAACGCTGGGATTTGAGGTGACAGAGCAACCTTTTGACGATCACCATCAATTCAGCCCCCAAGAACTACATTTCGATGGGGAAACCCCGGTGATCATGACCATGAAAGATGCAGTGAAATGCCGTGATTTCTGGGAAAGTCATTGGTGGGCACTCGAGGTGCGGGCCAAGTTGCCAGACCTTTTTTATCAAAAAGTACACAAGCACTTGCAACAATTTAGTGAAAATGAAAAGTAACTCTTCTTTCGACGTCATTATTCCCGCACGCTATGGCTCGAGCCGCCTGCCAGGCAAGCCCTTGGCCGATATCGGCGGCAAGCCGATGGTGGAGCATGTTTATTTGCGTGCCCGTGAGAGCGATGCTCAGAGGGTGGTTATCGCCACCGATGATATGCGTGTAGCGGAGGTGGCTCACGGCTTCGGCGCCGAGGTGTGTATGACATCTGCCGAGCATGCCTCGGGAACTGACCGACTGCAGGAGGTGGCTCAGAACCTGGGCCTTGCCGAGGACCGCATTTTGGTCAATGTGCAGGGCGATGAACCTTTGATACCCGCCGAGGTGATAAATCAAGTAGCTGAAAACCTGGCGGCTAGCAAGCGAGCCGGCGTTGCAACCCTGGCGGAACCCATCACCTCAGTGGAGGATTTTCGCAACCCGAATATCGTCAAGGTAGTGACAACAGAGTCCGGGCTGGCCAGGTATTTTTCACGAGCGCCAATCCCATGGCCCAGAGATGCCTTTGCGATGGATAGCAGTGAACTGCCAAGCGGCCTGGAACCCCGTCGCCATATCGGTATCTATGCTTACCGTGTTGCGCTATTGCGCCAGTTTATCTCCTGGCCTATGGCTCCACTGGAGCAGTTTGAGGCTTTGGAGCAGTTGCGTTTTCTTTACCACGATCAAGAGATTCACGTAGCAGATGCCTGTGCAGAAGTACCCGGGGGTGTGGATACTGAGCAGGATCTACAGCGTATGCGTGAAACCCTGGCCTGATGTAGTACCCAATGATTGAAGCTAATATCGATTTACAGCCCCACAATACCCTTGCAATCTCGGCCAACTCCGCTTTTTTTGCGCGGGTGGAAACAGTGGATGAGTTGCGTGAGGCTTTGAGTTTTGCACAGCAGAAACGTTTGCCGATCTTGCCGTTGGGTGGAGGCAGTAATGTCGTATTAACGGGGGACTTTCCAGGGCTCGCCATTCAGGTTGGGTTACGCGGGTTGGAAATTACTCCCGATGGTCGCGGTGGCACTATTGAGGCGGCGGCTGGGGAGGGCTGGCACCAGTTAGTTATGTCTACTGTTGAGCAGGGTATGGGAGGGCTGGAAAACCTCGCATTAATTCCAGGAAAAGTGGGTGCAGCACCCATCCAAAATATTGGTGCTTACGGTGTAGAGCTGTGCGATTGTTTTTGTAGCTTACAGGCCATGGAAATATCTACCGGTGAACTGCATAACTTTTCTGTGGCAGAGTGTGGCTTTGACTACCGGAATAGTGTGTTTAAAGGGGAGCTGCTGGATCAGTACATTATTACCCAGGTAAATCTTCGTCTTGCAACAGATTGGCAGCCGAAAGTTTCCTACCCAGCATTGCAGCAGTTTATTTCCCAGCAAGGTTGGAATTGTGACTCCTTGACACCTGCGCAAATTGCCGCTGCGGTTATCGATATTCGCAACAGTAAATTGCCGCTCCCCGATCAAATTCCCAACGCGGGGAGTTTCTTTAAAAACCCTGTGGTGAATGCGGACATTTATCAAAGCCTAAAATCGGAACATCCCGATTTGGTAGCTTATGCCAGCGGTGAAGGTTGGAAGTTGGCGGCGGGCTGGCTAATTGATCGCGCTGGTTGGAGGGGTAAGCGGCAAGAGGCGGTTGGTGTTCACCACCAGCAGGCATTGGTTTTGGTTAATCCCGGTCGGGGCGGGGGCGATGAGGTGACTAGATTGGCTAGCGCCATAGCTTCCGATGTGCAGGCTAAGTTTGGTGTTACGTTAGAGCCTGAACCTCGCTACTATCCGTAAGCAATTCGGTGCTGCTTGCAGGGTGGCGCCGACAAACCTTTTCTTTTTCTTCACTGAACGACAATCAGTAAGTACCCAATAGCTAAGTGCGAATTTCTTTTGGGGAGTCCTGCTCAGGCATAAGCTCAACAGAGAATTATTCTAGTTGTTGACGATTATTTTGTTATAACAAAATTTGTTTCTAAGATTTTTTTATATTTCAATTTCTTTCATAAATATTTTCTGCGAGAAAGTGAATCTTTAATCGCAAATTTTGCGGAAGCGCTCACCCTGTTCGCAGAAAAATCAATCGGTACGTTTTTACGGTATAATTAAATGTTATAAAGGCAGCAAGATCCTGTGGTTAAATGTCTGATCGGCAGCATTTGAAACGGTGCTTCTGCTTTGCAGTAGCGTTTTTGTCTGGTATGTTGCGATTGGGTTCCAGGGGGACCTACACGGGGTAGTTTCACCGTGAGCTTAAAAGAAAACGCAGTTGATAGAGCTCGTGCGTTGAGGATGTATACGCGGCGTGGCCACTGCACTTATCCGTAGTTGGGGATAGCTTGATCAAAGTCTTAGTGGTGGATGATCACGATCTTGTGCGAATGGGTATTTCGCGCATGCTGGGTGATGTTGAGGGTATAGAAGTTGCCGGAGAGGCAAATTGTGGTGAGGAGGCCTTGGAATTCGTTCGCCGGTCCAATGTTGATGTCATTCTAATGGATGTAAAAATGCCGGGTATGGGTGGCCTTGAAGCGACCAGGAAGCTACTACAGCGATGCCCGGAGGCGAAAGTTATAGCTGTCAGCGCACTCGATGATGACTTGTTCCCTGGTCGCTTGATGCAGGCAGGGGCTATGGGGTATGTCACTAAAGGTGCGGACCTTGAAGAAATGGTTCGAGCGATACGCACTGTAATTTCTGGTGGTGTGTTTATCAGTAATTCCATGGCAACCAAAATGGCGATGCGAAGTGTCAGTGGCCAGGATGAACAACAATCTCCGTTTGAAAAATTATCTAAAAGGGAATTGCAGACTGCAGACATGATCGTCAATGGCGCTAAGGTTGCGGATATTGCAAAGTCTCTCTCGGTAAGCCCCAAAACGGTGAATAGCTACCGCTACAGGATTTTTGAGAAGTTAGATATTAATAGTGATGTAGAGTTGACGATCCTCGCTGTTAAGCACCAGATTCTTGATCCAGAAGCTGCACTTTAATTGAAAAGTGGCTGAACTTTGTAAAATATTGAGGCCGGTTGCCAGATGTTCGACAGCAAGCGTTTCCTCGCGACAGTAACTCGCAAACCCGGCGTCTACCAGATGTTCGACGCCGAAAATAAAATTCTCTACGTAGGGAAAGCCAAGAACCTTCGCAATCGGTTGTCGAGCTACTTTCGCAGCTCCGGACTAACGACAAAAACCATGGCGCTGGTGCAGCGTATTGGAAACATCGAAGTCACCGTTACGCGCAGTGAAACCGAAGCCCTGGTGCTTGAACAAAGCCTGATCAAGTCCCAGCGGCCCCCATACAATGTGATGCTGAAGGATGATAAAGGGTACCCTTATATCTTTCTTTCCAGCAATGACACTTTTCCCCGTATTGCATTCCACCGCGGTGCCAAGCGCAAGAAAGGCCGATACTTCGGGCCTTTTCCAAACGCATCGTCGGTTCGCGACAGCCTGAACTTTTTGCAAAAAACTTTTCGAATCCGCTCTTGTGAAGATAGTGTTTTTCGCAACCGTTCAAGGCCCTGCCTTCAATATCAGATAGAGCGCTGCACCGCTCCCTGTGTCGATTTTATTTCCCCCGAGGACTATCGCCAGGATGTACGCCACGCAGAGATGTTTCTCACGGGTAAAAGTGACAACATTATTCGAGAGTTGGCTGACCAAATGGATGAGGCATCCCGAGCGCTGGAGTTTGAAAAAGCCGCGAGACTGCGAGACCAAATTTCCGCACTGCGTCGTCTGCAGGCGGACCAGGTAGCTGAAGGTGCAAGTGGCGATGTGGATGTGCTGGGAATAGCCAGTGAAGGCGGTAGCTGTTGCGTACACGTTCTGTTTGTCAGGCAGGGGCGAATTCTGGGGAGTCGCAGTTATTTTCCCAGTGAGCGCCTGGGACTCACACCGCCAGAGCTACTTTCCGCATTTGTCCCGCAATTTTACCTGGGCAGTCCCCGAGAGATCCCCCGTGAGATTTTGGTTTCAGAGGCCTTACAGGATCTCGAACCACTTCAACAGGCTCTTAGTGAGCAGTGTGGTCGCGATGTCGGTATCACCCATAAGTTGCGTGGCAAGCGGGCCACTTGGGTTGAAATGGCGCAACAAGCAGCGCAACAGAATTTGAGCAGTCGAACTGCAGCCCAGCAAAAACTTTACAGTCGGTTCGAGAAACTCCAGGAAGTGCTCGAACTGGAGCAGCTCCCGGAGAGGCTCGAGTGCTTTGACATCAGCCATTCTTCCGGTGAGGCCACGGTTGCGTCCTGTGTTGTATTTGATACCGGTGGCCCGGTGAAATCGGATTATCGCCGATTCAATATTGAGGGTATCCAGGCGGGCGATGATTATGCGGCAATGGGGCAGGCGCTAAAGCGGCGCTATACCCGCCTTTCCGGTGGCGAGGGCAAATTCCCCAATATCCTGTTGATCGACGGGGGAAAAGGCCAGGTGACACAGGCGGTAGAAGCTCTGAATGAACTCGGCATCGTCGGAGTTCAAATTATTGGTGTTGCCAAAGGAACTACACGAAAAGCCGGCTTTGAAACACTACATGTGGTTTCCAGTAACAAAGAGCTTGTACTCTCCGCCGATTCATCAGCGTTGCACTTAATTCAACAAGTGCGAGACGAAGCGCACCGCTTTGCTATCGCTGGCCACCGGGCAAAACGGGATAAAAAACGCAGGGAGTCCCCACTGGAAGGTATTGCTGGAGTAGGGCCTACTCGCCGCAGGGCACTGCTGCGACATTTTGGAGGTTTACAGGAGCTAAAGCGTGCAACAGTAATGGAGATTGCCAGCGTGGATGGTATCAGCCGTAAATTGGCTCAGGATATATACTCGGCACTACACCACGAGTAGAACAGGAGTGAGCTGGCGATTAAATGGCCAGTTTTTTCCAAAGCGTTTCATTTTGCGCGATGGCTTGATAACGTACGCCCTCCGCAAGAATAGAGAAAAGTATGACAATCGCCAATCAACTGACACTGTTACGTGTTGCTTTGATCCCATTTTTTGTTTTGGTTTTCTATTTGCCGTACAAGTGGAGTTACATTGCTTCTGCTGCAATTTTTGCAGTTGCCGCAATTACCGATTGGCTTGATGGCTATCTCGCCAGAAAATTAAACCAGAGTACTGCCCTGGGAGCCTTTCTGGACCCGGTTGCCGATAAGTTAATGGTGGCTACTGCATTGGTCTTGCTGGTGGGATTACATGACCACCCGCTGTTTGCGATTGCTGCGGCGGTGATTATCTGTCGGGAGATCGCGGTCTCGGGGTTGCGGGAGTGGATGGCTGAGTTGGGGCAGCGCAGTAGCGTTGCGGTTTCCTATGTAGGCAAAATCAAAACTACTGCACAGATGGCAGCAATTCTTGTTTTGCTTGCCTTCGATGTTAGAGAGTTTCCGGTGATGGAAACTATTGGATACCTGCTTCTTTATATTGCTGCCGGCCTCACCTTGTGGACTATGGTGATGTACTTGCGCGCCGCATGGCCGGCCCTTATGGCCGACAGCCAGGATAAGTAGATAGAGGGGGATTACCTCTCTCACAAAATTGGCGCCTCGACTCCGGCATGTGCTGGAAAACGAGGCGCTCTTTACCACGTTTCAACTCGCTCTTCCTCTTCCAAATCCCTGCGCTCCTCTAAATTGTTAGATACTTTTCTGCGATCTATAGGAAGCTCATGTCCGTCAAAAGCCACCTGATTATGATTTGGCTGCTTTGCATCACTCTCACTGTCGAGGGGCAAATTGTACACGATGCCGAGTTTTATATTCTCAAGATGCAAAACGGCGATCGTTGGGATCAAGAGGATTTGGAAGTTGAGCAACGCTTGCAGCAATTGCGGCAGAAATTTGGACAGCCACCGAATATCGTATTCCTGTTGTGGGATGACACTGCATTTGGAGCTGTCGGTTTTCCTGCGCTGCAAAAGAACTTTGGCTACTCTACGCCAAACCTAAACCAGATGGCCGCAGAGGGTATCAACTTTACCCGCATGTACTCTGAGCCCTCATGCACTCCGACCCGCGCCGCTGCCCTCACCGGACGGCTACCGGTGCGTTATGGTATGGGTGAAGTGGGGATGCCCCACGAGTTTTCTGGTTTGCGCGCCGAAGAAGTCACTATTGCCGAGGTACTTTCGCAAGCGGGTTATGCGACGGGCTTTTTTGGCAAGGGGCACCTTGGAGATATCGAGGAGAGTTATTTACACAATCAGGGATTTGATGAGGCGTTGTTCACCCCAATGAACCAGATTACCTCCCTGTTTAACCCCCAGGCAAATGTGGCAAATGCGGTGCTGGGTATGTTCCCCGAAATCTACCCACCTGATCCCTACCAATTGGACAGTCCCGGTCTGATTCCCGCTGGCTGGGTAATGAATATTGAAGGGAAAAAGGGACAACCGGGGCGGGAATGGTGCGGAACATCCAACGAGTGCTTCGCTAAGTTTGATCCAGAAGCAGAACAGAGAACGCTGGCGTTTATTCGACGCAGTGCGGAGCAGAAGAAACCGTTTTTCGTTGCCTACTGGCCCAATCTCCTTAATTTCATGGCGATGTATAACCCCAAGCGCTCGGTAGCCGGGCTGATGGTTGCTGATGCCTTCCCGGCGATGGATAACTTTGTCGGGGTGCTGATGCAAGAGTTAAAAAGCTTGGGGCTCGCTGAAAATACCTTGTTCGTTGCAATGGCGGATAACGGCCCCATGGTCCACAGTCCGCCGGCGGGGTGGGGGATGCTGCCCATGTTGTATCGGGGTGGCAAAGGGGATTTTACTGAGGGAGGCGTTCGCGTACCTGCTTTTGCCTGGTGGCCAGGAACTATCGAAGCGGGACAAACGGCAGGAGATATTATTCATATCACTGACCTGTATACGACTTTTGCTCGCTTGGGTGGAGCAACTGATGCTATTCCTACGGATCGTGTCGTTGACGGCCTCGATCAGACCGCTCTTTTTCTAAACGGCGATACCCATGGTCGCCGGGATTATGTATTTATCTATACGGGTGAGGAATTGGGGGCAACAGTAAAGGGGCGGTACAAGAGGCATTGGCTGGGAGCGGGGGAGGTGGCAGGGTCGGGGATGCCGGAAGCCTACTACGATTTATATATGGACCCCCGGGAGGAGTCCCCGCAGTTGGTGCCGTTAATTTACACCCAGGGCCAGTTCAATCATATGGTGGCCCGCCACCGCTTGTTCAAACGTAAATATCCAGATGTAGCCAGCGGCAAAGGCATACCCTATACCGGGCTGGCCAATGCGCGCCCTGAGACACAGGCTATTGGTGAACGCGTGCGCGCAGTCATCAGTGAGATGCCATTCACCATTGAAGACTATCTTGAGTATCAGATCCCCGGTGCCGACAAGGTCGGCGACTGGGGAGATTAAAGCGCTAATTCCAAGGTGAATACGCCTGGGCTAGTGGTAGAGGCCCAGATTCTGATTCAGTCGAATTTCGCCACTTCGCTGCACTGTAATGGAAGGCACAAAGGACCTGCTCAGGCCAATCTTTGCCTGAAGTTCATAGGGTACCGATTGCTGCCCTCTATTCGCTAATTCAGCGGCGGCGAATAGAGACCCCATCCAGCTCGCAGTTGCGTCTACCGAGATGTCATCCTGGCCATAGGGGGCAATGGGCAATAGGTTGTTTGAGGTTCCTGCCATTACTTTATGGCCGGCAAGACTGAGCTTGTAGTAGATCCCGGAGAGGGGTAGTTCTTGATTGTTAGGATTGAAAATACGCAAATGGATTCTGAAGCGCAGATCGCTGCCGACGGCAGGAGGAAGCGACTCCAGCCCAATAATCTCAACCTCGGGCTGCTGAAAATTGGGCGATAAAGCGGCGCAACCACCCATGAATAGAGCGAATAATACGAGTAAGTTCAGTTGTAAAAGTTTGATCACTGCTTGTCCTTCATTTTTCTCTCTTCTGATAAGTATGAGGTTGGTGTCCCAGCGCTTATTCCACGACCACCACAGTTTTATTTCTCTTGCTTGCTTATTGAGCAACCGCTCGAATTGCTTCATTCTGCGATCCTGATGGATCGAAGAAGGTTGTTGCCTCTGTGCAAACTTCCCCATGGATTTCTACTAATGGAGACAATAGATGAGCAAGTGGTTCATTCTTCTGACAACAATGGTGGTGATATTGTTCGCCAGCTGGAAATGGCTTTTGCTTCCGGCTATTGAAAAGTCGATGAACAAAGTAGAGCTGGGCAAAATTGCAGCGCTGTCACCTGAGGCTAAAGCGCTACACCGAAGTCTATTGGTAGGTGATCTCCACGCAGATAGTTTCCTGTGGGCCAGGGATTTGAGGAAGCGAGCCGACTATGGTCATCTGGACCTTCCCCGGGCGAGAGAAGGTAATCTGGGTATCCAGGTCTTCACATCAGTTACCAAGTCTCCCCGGGGGCAGAACTATCAGAAGAACTCCAGCAAAGCTGGCGATAACATAACCTTATTGGCCATTGCTCAGGCGTGGCCAGTAAAGGCGTGGGGCAGCTTGTATGAGCGGGCGCTCTATCATGCAGAGCGTGTTAATGCGCTACAGCAATCTGCGCCTGACCAAATACGTATCGTCAAAAGTGCGGCAGATTTACAAGAGGTGCTTGTAGCAAGGAAGCAGGGCGGAGAGGTTTTGGCCGCACTCCTTGGCACTGAAGGTGCCCATCCTTTGGAAGGGAAGATCGAAAACATCGGTCACCTATACGATGCGGGTTTCCGGGTGATGGGGTTGCAACACTTTTTCGACAATGAGCTGGGTGGCTCCCTGCATGGAGAAAGCGGGCAGGGTTTGAGCGCATTTGGCCGGGAAGCAGTGCAGGAGATGGAAAGGCGCTCTATTGTGATTGACGTCGCCCACTCCTCCGAGCAGGTCGTCCGCGAAGTTTTGGATATTGCCGAGCGCCCAGTGATTGTTTCCCATACCGGGCTTCAAGGGGCGTGCAACTCACGCCGGAATATCAGTGACGAGCTAATGAAGGAGATAGCGGGCAAAGGCGGCTTGGTTGGAATTGGTTTCTGGCCTGGCGCTGTCTGCGATACAAGCCCCAAGAGCATTGTTAAATCCATTCGATATGCCATTGATACACTGGGTGTGGATCATGTCGCATTGGGGTCGGACTATGACGGCAGTGTAAAGGTTGCATTTGACGTAAGTGAACTGGGCGTGCTTACCGCAGAAATGCTTCGGCAAGGGTTTACTGAAGAAGAGATCCGTAAAGTAATGGGTGAGAACCTGAGAGATTTCTTCCTTACTCAACTTCCCAGTTAATATCATATAGGAAGGTTGAATTTAGATTCCGCAGCCTTCTCAACAGATATATTAGCGCTGGTATTTGATAGCTCACTGTTCTGATGAATTTGTTATTACCAGCGCAATACTTGCACTCGCATATGATTAAAAAGAAATTTACTTTCTGAACTTATCCAAACGCAATTTAAACCGGAAATTTGTATCATATTTTGACCTTAACGTCCTGAAAAGCCGATTGAAATTAAGTGTAATCAAATCCCGGTTTACTTTTTAAAATGACTTAAAGCTAAAAAAGCCACAAGAAAATTGATAGAGATAAAACTGTAGGTGAGAAAAATAGAACATGGGCCGCGATACCGCGGATAGGCAAAAGTCCACTATCTCTAAAGAATAGGGAGACCTCCATGTTCAATCCGAAACTAATAGAAACAGAATTTCTATTGGATCAAGCAAATTACATTCAACCCGGTGTCCACAATGATGTAAGGCGCGGAGTTTGTTACGCATTATCCTACATGTGGGTGAGACTCGGCTTGCAACCCGGCGGTCATATAAATATGCACCTCCAGGCAGGACTGCAACAGTGTTACCACAATACGGGAATTGGAAATGCCCTTAACAGAGCAGCTCCAGGTATGTTTTTAAGGGCTGTTGGCGGGTCGACCACAAGCTTTGGCCAGCCTATCTATACGATGCAAAGGGCAATTTCTGCGCAACAGCAGATCCAAGGAAATGTGATGGGTATATCGTCAGGGTTAAGGACGGTTTGTCGGACAGATGGGTATATCGAGCACTGCATTGCCCGTGGGCATCAGCTGAATCCATTTGAGCCTTTCTCCACATTTTTGCGATGGATACGGCAGGGGGTGGCGCGCCTTAATCAAGGCTTTGCATTGATAGGATTCCTGGGCCCTAACAGTGGTCATGCCATTGCAATTCAAGTACAGAATGGTAATACCTGGAGACTTTTTGACCCCAATTTTGGCTCCTTTGTATTTAACGGATACAACCGCTTTAAGACTGAGTTACATCAGCTGGCTTTGATTTACCTGGCGATGGGCACTGCCGGTGGAAGCTGGATGATTTCAACTTTTAGATAAGTAAGTTGGTTTGTTTTATTGTCTAGGTATCACAGGGTCACTTAAGTGACCCTGCGTGTTGAGTTTAAGTGCCAACGTATACTAAAAACCTAGATCGCAGTAAAAGTTCTGATGAGTCAAATAGGGGGCAGGCACTTCCAATTTTAACAATGACTACTTGGCAGCGATGCACTCAATTTCAATTTGGGCGCCCAGCGCTAGGGACTTCACTGCAAAAGTAGTCCTTGCAGGGTAGGGGTAGGCAAAAGCCTTTTGGTAGATGTTGTTGAACTCAGGGAAATTCTTGATATCTGTTAAAATGACCGTGCATTTAACAACATCTTTCATTTCGTAGTCGTGGCGCTCCAGAGTTTGCTTTATATTGTCTAGAGTCTGTTTGGTCTCCGCAGAGAATCCCCCTTGGGCTAACCGCTTAGTCTCCGGTGAAAACCCTATTTGGCCGGAAAGAAATAGCTGGTTGCCAACTTTTACAGCCTCTGAAAATGGTAGCTTTGAGACTGATCCTGTTGGGTTCAGAAATTCAACCTGCTCAGTGTCCTTTGCATAGCTGAAACTGGAAAGCGTAATAGTGAAAAGTGTAGGAATTAATGCATTTATAGGTGATGTCTTTATCTTCATGGGAATATTTTCTTATAAATTTGCTGCCAAACAATCTGGGCTAGGTCTAGGGGGTCTAAATAATTCCGTGATGCCTCTGGCCCACAATCAAGGCGCGGCTTGGCAAGAAGTGTCCAGATCTTTCAAAAAGTCACAACGCAGGGTGTGAATCGCTCTGAAAGCCCCGTGGAGGAGCCCTGAAGGCTCGCAGAGATATTACGGAATTATTTAGAGGCTCCCTAAAGCCCTCTTGCTGCGCAGATAACTTCATTCCACTCCATATCTGAGTGCCATTCTTATTGGGTAATAGTGATCAGGGATATCTGAATCGGGAATAGGTACGCCATTCCCTCTCTAAGCCATTCAGGCTTAAGTATTGTATTCAGTGGGCCGATCTCTTTAAATTGAAACCAGTGCACCATTTCATGTTGAGTAATATAGACCTGCCAGGATCTCGGCGCAATTACAGTGCCCGAGTAAGGGAAAGATATGGCCCTCTCTTGCCTGCCGCCAAATGAACGGTAACACTCGACAGTTGAGCAATAAACAAAAGTAGGTTGGCTATTTAGTAGAAGACTGTTTCTGTTCAGTAAATCATTCGCTGATCGATATAGTACGGTTGCTTCTGCGAGCCTTTTCTTATCTTCAACGCAAGCAAGGCCATTACAATTAACACCGTTAAGTTGAGGGAGGAAGAGTCGGATAGCAGGAAAAGATATCCATAATAGTATCGGGACTGATGCGAATACTAGTAGAGCCAAGGGTCTGAACATAAATTGGATTGCCTCTGCACTTTGGGTTACTTGCGATAAAGGGCGAAACAATTAAGAAAAATCTAGAATTGAATTGATCTTGGCTCCGGTATTATCAAAAACGGGGAGCTCGCCCGTGTTTCCAAGTAATTAAATACGATTTTTCATTATAATAATTTACTTTGGAGTTAGCGCCATTCCCTCTTCTGAACGTATTGAAATTGATAGAAGGTCGACGTTGCCAGCTCATCGAGTATCTATGTTTTTATTGGCAACTTCACCACCTATATTGGTGTCTGGGTTTAGTAGACCGCTGCATGCCAGCTGGTGGGAGGTTGATAAGTGTCCACTAGGGGGGATGCTGACTCCAAGCGCTGTAGGGTTTGGGTTGCTGTAATGCTTAACCCAAAACTCAGTTGCTTTATGAATGAAGCTTCCTTCGTACTCTATTGATGTGAAGTGCTACTCCAACCCA
This sequence comes from Microbulbifer sp. VAAF005, assembly GCF_030012985.1. NCBI lineage: Bacteria > Pseudomonadati > Pseudomonadota > Gammaproteobacteria > Cellvibrionales > Microbulbiferaceae > Microbulbifer > Microbulbifer sp. VAAF005. Next base: position 317,078 of record NZ_CP120233.1, read on the forward strand.
ATTCTGCCTTCATCAATCTGAAGCCGCCAGCCTAGAGATCGTCAGCATTTATTTTTTTAGGCTTGTTCGTAACGCAGTGCTTGTGGGCATTTGTTAAATCTGCAACTTCCTTCAGAATCGGGTGCTTCCCCTGCCTACTGATGACCATAAAGAGTAGTCAGCCGTCTTGATGAGAATCTCACAACTAATGCTCTAGCTGTATTTATCGCTAGACCTAAAAACTATCAGTAATGGGAAGTAGGGGCTCTATTTTCTTCGCTCAGCAAAAACTCTAACTAGATTTGTATCGCTTGAGGAGGGTAGAGGTTAGCGCACAAAATTTGCACTAAAAGATATGTAAATTATTGATTTCAAAGATCTGATTGGTGCCCGGGGCCGGACTTGAACCGGCACGGCCGTGAAGCCGGGAGATTTTAAGTCTCCTGTGTCTACCAATTCCACCACCCGGGCAGATCCTTTGCGAGAGAGGGCGATGTTTGATAATTGCCCTTCATTCTCACTTTCATTGCAATCAACAGGATACTGCAATGAAGAGGAAAATGGAGGCTAGGGTCGGAATCGAACCGGCGTACACGGAGTTGCAGTCCGCTGCATGACCACTCTGCCACCTAGCCTTTTTTATCCGCCTTTGGCGGAAAAGAACGCTGCGAATTCTATCTGATAAATCCTAGCGTTTTCTTATACTTACGTGCGTTTCGCTGTGTAAGTGGGCGCCATTTTAGGGACTCTAGAGGATTAGTCAAGCATTGTTTTCATCAATGTTGCAAACAAGTGAAAAAAAGTAGGAAAAGTTACCTTCTGATGGTGGGGGAGGGCTGTAATAACTTTTAGCACTGGTGCTCAAGAACCTATTTCCATTTGTTCTAAATTAATCTTCAGGTGTGCTGGCAATCTGTGACCTGTGTTCGATACTGTCTTTATCTGGCTAACACATCTCCCCCAACGTGTTTAGTAATGCTGGTAGGGTGGCTCACATGGCTGCCACCCGGAAGCAAGGATGAAATCCTCCAAGTTTCACTCCTAATGGTCTTGGCCCTGACGCTCTCCCCCCCGTCGTCAGGGCTTTTTTTTGTCTGCTATTTATTGGAGTCTTTCGCCAGGTCTGTCAGGTTTTCTGTGGCTAATGCATCCACGGGTTTACCGGCTGCTTTCTCAGATAGGGACCTAAACCTTTCCAGAGTCACTTCACCGCGTGCTTGAGCCAGTTCTCGTGCGACGTCATCAATACTTGCCTTGCCATTGCTGGCCTCGCGAATCTCTTTATCCAGTTGCTGCATTACCCCGGCCGCACGGGCGGTAATGGGGCCGGACGAGCGTTCGACTAATAGTGAAGGAGCCTTCTTACCCCACTTGATCAGTTTATCCATCGCCTCCTGATAGCGGGTCTCACTGATGCCACCAGTTCGCCGTAAAATCTCCAGGGAATAAAACTCAGCCAGTCCCTCTACAATCCAATCACTCTCATCGTCACCGTGAATTCCCGTGCCCACATGAACTAATTCGTGGATCATGCTGCTGGTGCGGTTGCCGCTGATCAATGGTCGATCAGCATGCATATATAGAGAGCGTGTCCCCGACAGCCCGCCGCGCCACATGGGGTCGTCAGCGGTTACGATCAATAGATGATCAGGGAAGAGGGGGAAGATTTTCTTGAGCTCTGGCAGGTTCCAATTTAGGAAGGCCAGGATGTCTTGCCGCCGAATGTTCTCATTTTTAGGGCCTGCAACACGGGTTTCAGTGCCGGCAATCATATCCTGCCGACTGCCAATTTTCCCTACAATCATCCAGCCCTTGGGTCTTACAAACTTACGCTTGGGGTCAGATAACTCGTATAGGTTATCTTCGATCTCAGGGTAGGGCAGGGCCGCATACCATTGGTCAGGAAGTTCCAGCTTAAGGCGGGCGGTAGAGCGGCCACGGCTGGTTGCCGATACCGGTGCAATCAATTTATCGCTGCGGAGAATTGCCCAGTCTTTGGTGATCCGTGAGTCGTAGCCACCGTTGCTACGCTGGTTATCTATGACAAAGCGGTACTTGAGGACGGGGTTCTTCCCTTCGGGTTGCCAGGTTGCTTTGTCGCCCTCGATCTTTAGAGGGGTGTCACTTTCCAGGTCCTGATAGCGGCCAGAGCGCAAGTTAAGAACGAGCTTACTTGGCATATCATCACCGCTGAGCGCCATTTCCACCTCAGCCAGCTTGGAGTTGGGCGAGATCTCTGCACTGTAAAGAATCTCATAAGCCTGAAGAGCAGGGGATAGAGTGGCGAGTAATAGCGGCAGTGTTAGTAATCGTTTAAGCATCATTTCTTCAGCGGGAAATCCAATAATTAGTCGTTTCGACAGTATCTAAGCCTACAGGTGCCCTTGTGTCACCTGCAAGCAAACTGGTCACAAGCTAGCCAGTTATGAGGTGACAGTTTTGTGCCGTCAGGTTTCATTGGATTGGTTTTCAGATATGTACCACTTAAAAAGAATACACTTACAAAGTCGTTATCATATGGTGGCGCATTCTATTAAGCATCTCCCGTATAAGTAAACAAGAAGATAGATATGGGTGGGTCGGCACAAACATCTTTTGAGAGGGCTGAATTAGTGGGCAGGCTGAATTAGTGGGCAGGCATGCTGACAAAGTGGGAATTGAGCGCTACGAAGGACAAGACCGCAGCATAGCTGCGGTCTTGAAAGGTCTTTTGCAGTCTAACTAACGATGGAGACAGAGCTACCAATATCTGATTGCGCGGGGATCAACGAACTGCATAGCGTAGGCGCTCAGGGCAAATCCATCTGGAAAACTGCTTACCATTGGTTGCTGGGGGTTAACCGCGGCTATTTCGGAAGGGTAATAGCCTCCCGGCACAAACTGCCCCTGCCAACTGGGTGTAGCTTGAGGGGGTAGCCCTGTAACGGACTCATAGTAAACCCAGAGTATGGAGTGGCTGGGGAGGGGCCTTGCGCGGTAGCGGCATGAGTAGCCGCGGCCCTTGCTTGCTCTTTGGCGGACTCAAAAGCGGAGTTGATACCGAAAAGCTTGGGAACACCTGCGCCAACTCTCTCTGCCCCGAGGGGCATTGGTGCGGCCAAGGATTGGATCAGTTGGAATAAGGCGGTCACTCTGGATACATCTTTCTGCCGGAGCGCACCTTTAAATAATGGATGGTGGGCAAGTAGTAGTGCTGCCAAACCGGTAATATGCGGCGCGGCCATTGATGTACCTGACTGAACATCGAAGCCTTTGTCAGGCACAGACGAAACGATACCCACACCAGGTGCGGCAACAGAAATTTCCTGGCCGAAAGCGCTAAACCTAGGAACAAATAGACCGTCGGCTGATGCTGTTGAGGGTATTACTGTTTGCGCTTCCCAGGAATCTTTGGGGAATTCATTGAGCATTCCAAGAGCGCCTACAGCCATAGCATTTGGGGATCTGGCTGGGTACTGGACTGCCCCGCCATTGTTGCCAGCGGCAACTATACAGGCGATACCATGTTGGACTGCTTCCTCGATTTGCTGCTCAACAGCCTCTGATGAATCAGAGCTGCCCAGGCTCATATTCACCACATCAACGCCGAGCTCTATGCAATGTGAGAGCGCATCAATCAAGCTACTAAATTGCCCGCCGGGGAAAACTTTGAATACATAGATTTCGGCTTCAGGAGCAAAACCGCGTATTGCCTCGGTGCCAGAGGGTTGGCCTGTAATAATTCCCGCACAGTGGGTTCCATGGCCGACGATATCTTCTGCCCAGCTATTGGCATCGTAATTATTGGTGACATCGATACCATTCTTTAAGTGGCTCAGTATTGGGTGCTTATTGTCCGCACCGGAATCGATGATTGCGATTTTGATACCTTTGCCGGTGTATTCATCGGGTAGCTGGTCCAGGCCCATGTACTTTTGCCCCCAGCCATAGGAAGCATCATTGGGGAAGTTGGGTATGGCTTCGCTTAGGGGTTGGAGTTTCACCAGGTTTACACCGGTGAGGGATAGGGAGGGGCTGCGAATATATTTGTTCCAGAAATCTTTGGCTGGGCGGATCAGAAGTGATTTCACTTGAGCACCGCCGCTTTGCGCAAAAATACTGAGCGCGACTTCCCCTTTATTGTTGGTGACACCTTCTTGAGGAAAGCCCGCACTTTCAACAATTATTTGTGCGTCGCGTATGGGCTCACCTTTTGCACCGATAACGCGGAAGTGCACCTGCTGTGCCTGGATGTGGTATTCGCGCAATAGTCCGGGTTGCTGTGCAAAAACTGCGGAAAAGGTCGGTGAATAGCTCGCTTGCCCGTAAGAGAGAAGTGAGTCCAGTTCAACGGCGACGTTTGGTGGTGTGGTCTGGTAAAGTGCCGCAGCAGCATCCACATCCATACGGACTTTGTAAATATTGGTGGCCTCATCTGCGGAGGACAGCGTTTTTAGTTTTCTGCCGGGGCGTATTTCACGAAGTACCTCACAACCTGCCTGCCTGGCAATAGTGGAAATCACATGGTGCATTGAGCCCGAGCTCAATGGCTGTACGCCCATGGATTTAGCCATCAGGCTGCGGCGGGGTGAAATAAGTAACTCGACTTTCTCTGCAACCTCGACCGAAGGTTCTCCTGCGGCCTTTTCTTGTCGGGATTCAGTCATGTTCATGTTCCTTCGCTTTCAGTGCGGTACTGATTTAGTACGCGTGTGAAACGTCTGAAAGTGGTGAATCGAGTGGGTTTCAGCCTCAATTGAGAGGGTGGACAGGTTGATCCGGATCAATAATTACTTTGCCTCTCAATTTCTTTCTTAGGTCGTCGACGGCATCGGGTGTAGCCACAAGGGTGACGTTGCTTTTGCGCAAAGTAACGTCCTTAACATCGGGGCAATTTGAAGCTTCCTTCACCAGCTCCTCTAGCTCCAGAGTGCTAGCTGATACCTTACGATTGGGTACGGCTACATATTGCTCAAACTTCTTCATTTTCTTCTCATTGTGACTGCGCCATCCAAAATAGGTCAGGGTCGAACCCACCCCCAGGAAAAGGGGCGTGAAGCCCCTTTTTTTGCATTTTCAGTGCAGATAAGCCTGTTGCTGAAAGGCTGAGTTGGGTTGCGGCATTGCCTGATAGGGCAGTGGTTGCCCGATACCACTCAAATTCTGAAAAGGTTGCTGTGGCGGCTGCGGGAAAGCCTGGAATGGCACCGGTTGACTCAGTGGTGCAAAAGCCTGCGGGGGAACCGACCCATACTGCTCTGGAGCCACAGGTGCCAGTTGATTTACCGGTTGGCCGACATAGGTCTGAGGAATGAGGTGTGGCGCGAATTGCGGTGCGGCCTGGTAGGGTAGTAGGTGGCTAAGGCGCGCCAAGTTGTTAAGGAGTTGACCTTGTTGGGGCGCACCAATGTAGTTACCAAGAACAGGTGCGGCACGGCTAACCAGCTCACCGAGGAGACCTTGCGGTGCCAGTTGCGGAGCGGTTTGGTAGGGCAGGAACTGTCCTAGCTGGGCGGCTGTATTGATTAGCTGTGCCTGAGGGTTATTGATGTAATTGGCCAAAACAGGGGCCGCGCGGTTTATCAATTCGCTGAGATAGTTCTGGGGGACAAACTGATGAGCGAACTGGGGTGGAATCTGTGGAGCGAGCTGCTGAGGAATGTGGGGCGCTAACTGTTGTGGAAGCTGCGGTGCAGCCTGGAAGGGCAGTACTTGGCCCAATCCGCCGAGTGCATTGATCAATTGACCTTGTGGTCCACCGACAATGCCACCAACTACCGGAGCTGCACGGCTAATAAACTCTCCCAGCAACCCTTGTGGTGCTAACTGTTGAAGCGGTAGGTATGGCTGGGGGGAGTGAGTCCGACGACCGGATTAATCGGAGGTACGGCATAGTTTTGTGGTTGTCCAAAGATCCCTTGAGCATATGCATATGGTTGGTACATGAACGTACTCCTCGAGTAGACCAATGACGATAGGGGGCTATCGCCCAGGTTATTTCATGGTTTACGGGTGAGAATTTTGGAGCTCGATAGAGCCCCGTTTTTAGGATCAGCCTGCTGATAATAAATCGGTAATGAGCTTTCGAGTTGTTGCATCTTGCGACGGACACTCAGCCGGCTGATCTGAGTATAGAGAAGCTTTTCGGAAGCACAGGGAAAGTTTGAAAAAAAATGGAGCGGGAAACAAAAAGGTAATGGGGGCGCAATTGTAGTCACCATTTTTCTTAAAATTTTGTAATTTTTCGAAAAGGAATATTTTTTAAAAAATAAAGTCTTACTCGGGATTTGCTACTTAAATGAGTGGTTAATATTCTTGTGGCGTGCAGGGTGCTGCTCCCTTGTATTGGTGTTAGGGCTCGGGGAAAATCCCCTCGGGTGCCCGGTGAAAAATAGCGGCACTTGTAGAAATATCCGTAAATAGCGAACTGGAATTTAAAGGTAATTGTTTATATCGATGTCTTGGAAAAGAAACTTATAGAACTTATCAGTTCGCTTTTATGTAAAGGTCTACTTACTCAAAACATCAAAAAACGATATCTAGTAGCGTTTCAATATAATTTGTTATGGCCTCGCGCTGTATGCCTCTCTTGGTCTTTTTTGCTCCAAGTTCTGATGTCCTCTGTGGAGAGCTTTGCATTTGTTTATACGTGTGCTCTCAAAACTAAAAGTACTTGATAGTCGTTGAAGATACGTAAATACAAGAAAGTGGATAGAAATAATATCGGTATTTTTTTGGCGACCACAGTTTGCCGTATACGTGAAGAGGGCTTCAGAGAGTGGATAGATTGGTGGAAAGTGTTCGACTCCAGGGAGAACAAGGGATTGGTTGTTAGTTGGCAGACTACATGGATGTGTCGGAGATTGGGGCAATTACTAGCAACCGTAAAGCTTGAATCTCCAGTGTAGAAAGAGGCGCTCGGAGCCGGGGAGGTCCAGCTATAATGCGGATTAGACTGCCTTTGAGGACAACTCAAAGACCGGGTCTGTCGGCAAAATGACCTATGATGACATTCGCGCCAAAAATTACTTGATCTTTAAAAAATGGATGAGTAGTATTCGCGGCCTCGGTGAGTAGCGCAGCCTGGTAGCGCACTTCGTTCGGGACGAAGGGGTCGGAGGTTCGAATCCTCTCTCACCGACCATACAAAAAGAAAAAGCCCGCTTCTGCGGGCTTTTTTGTGTTTATGATTTCACTCCTAGTAGCGCTTTTACTTTAAAGGTTTACATAGGCAATAACAGAGCTGCCTTGAGGATGTAGATCTCTTAGTTGTTCATCGGTGCAAATAGCTAAGCCAACCATACACAAAGCCCCATGCCTCTTCGGTATTTCTGAAGCCAATTCCTTATCTGCCCTCATCGCTTCTGACTTTTGTAGTGCACTCCCGCATTGAGCCGGCAAGGTAGATGTAGGAATTACTTGTACTTTCCTGGTGCGATGAGCTGAGGGAAAATGAGGGGCAATCTGAACGGCTGATCGTCAGCTCAAGCTAAAAAAGTTCAGGCACAAAAAAAGCCCGCTAAAAGCGGGCTTTTAAAATCTGGTCGGTGAGAGAGGATTCGAACCTCCGACCCCTTCGTCCCGAACGAAGTGCGCTACCAGGCTGCGCTACTCACCGTTTTTTGTTTCGCATCATTTGCGAAGGGGCGGCACTATAACAGCAATTTTTCTGCTGTAAACCACTGATTTAATTTTTTATTTGTCGAATCAGTCCCTCTTGGCAGGTAGATGCTACCAACGTTCCGTCGCGGGTGAAAATCTGGCCGCGGGTAAAGCCTCTGGCACCGGTTGCCGAAGGGCTATCCGTTACATAGAGAAGCCATTGATCCAGGCGGAAATCGCGGTGGAACCACATCGCGTGGTCAACGCTCGCGGGCATCAATTGGGGGTCGAACAAGGATATGTCGTGCGGCTGTAGGGAGGTACCCAGGAGTCCCATATCGGATGCATAACAAAGTGCTGCTCGGTGCTCCATCGGGTCGTCCGACATCTCGCCCTCTGCCCGCAGCCAGAACATGCATTTGGCTTCGCGAGTTTCAGCGCCAAAGTAGCTTTGCGGGTCTACCGGACGAAAATCGATCATATAGCGCCGCTGATCGTACTGCGGGCTAACCAATCCAGCTTCCAGGGCCAGCTCCTGGGTGTTTTTCAGGCTCTCAGGAGAGGGAATTTCGACACAAGGCAGGTCGGCCTGGTGGTCAAATCCGGGTTCCCGAATTTGGAAGGAGGCGGACATATTGAAGATCGCGCGCCCGCGCTGCTTGGCGACTACGCGACGAGTGGTAAAGCTACCGCCATCGCGGATTGGGTCTACTTCGTAGATCACCGGCAGCTCGCTAGAGCCAGGGCGGAGGAAGTAGGCGTGCAGTGAGTGGGGTAGGCGATGCTCAACGGTACGAGTTGCTGCCATCAGTGCCTGGCCCAGAACTTGCCCGCCAAAAAGCACTTTACGATAATTTTCAACGTGATGACGACTGCGGAAGAGATTTCGATCCAGCTCTTCAACATCCAATAACTTACCTAATTTTTCCAACATAAGGGATTTTGCCCGTTACCTATTCCACTTAACAGAGTTTGCAGATGGGGAGCTTTGCGCTCTTAATCAAAAGGATAATAACAGCAAATCCCTTTAACCCCATTCATATTTTGAACGTTAGGCCCATTTTGGTCACAGGTGCTCCTCCTCTTTTGTCATCTGTCTACTTACAGTACGCAAATGCCGGTTTTCTCAGCCAACTTGATATTCTGTGCTATTGACTATTTCAACATGTCGATTTCTTGCTTATTTTCGTGATATAAAGCGCCAATAGTTGTTGGGGGTAGTCAAACTAAATTGTTTGCAGCTATCTCACAAAAATTGAATAAGAGAAGTAGGAGATACCTTAGGTGCCACACGGAAATATTGATATTCGTCCACCGCTTAAATTTGGCAAGGTTGTCAGCAGGCACCGTACTGCAAAGGCTGTGGTTGGGGGCGTTGGCTCCGCTGCGTATTACGGGGTATGGGGTGCGCAAACTGCCACAGGAGCTACTTTGACTGGGTTGGCTACCGGTGCGGCGGCAGCAACTTCAGCGACAGGAATTGGCTTGGTTGTCGCGGGGACTGCATTGTCTATTGGTTACGCTGGTCTAGCGGCCCGATCTGCTTACAAAACCAATAACCATCTGAATGCGTTGAAGAAAATATTTGCGAACAGAAAGTCTTACAACTGCCCCTGTAAAGGTGCTGTTACTCACGACTACGTTTCAGGGCAGGTGCTTCCGTACATAATTAATCAAAAAAGCAAGAAACTGCATCGCAAGATGGTTGAGGCTACCCCGGGTGTCGCCACGATTGAGTACACGCGGAAGGCCGTTAAAAATTTGTATAAGCGCTCACAGGGTACTCTCGGCAAGGAGCGTAGTTTTGCTGCTGAGTGGTTGGCGCAGCACTTGATCTCCCATGATTGTGAATTGGCAAACGCGATTGTTGCTGAACTCTATTCTGAGGAGGAGATGCTTTGGATTCGTACGCAAGATAGTGATGTAGTGGCACCTTTATTAGAGCTGAAGTTGAAATCTGTTTAATAGGTGTTCGCTTTTCTCTGCGGTGTTTGCTGCTGTAGTTCAAAAGCAACTCGGGGTGATGGACTACCCCGATGTCTCTCGGCACCCAGCCCTAAGGCACTATCCCTACGGTATTGGCTTGACAGGTGTCACAATGTGCTAAAATTAAAAGTTACGCAACGCCTAAATCAGGCTCATTTTGATTGAAAAGTAAGCAAAACAGACTAAAAATTTCAATATTAGGCAGTCTAATTCCCCGATTCACTTTTCCAACCGACTTGAATTGCCTATTATTCATGAATGAATAGTCAATTTCAGTCCCCATTTTTAAGGGCAAAGAAGGTCGGAAGTATGGATAAGGCAAAAGAGAAGGTTCAGCGGTTCCGCGCGCGGGAGCAGCGTATCCTGGATGCGGCTCTGGAGCTTCTGTTGGAGCACGGTGAAGAGAAGGTCACGGTCGAACAGATTGCCGAGCGCGTGGATATTGGTAAGGGCACAATTTACAAGCACTTTATTTCCAAGACAGAAATCTACATGCGCTTGCTGATGGATTATGAGAAATCCCTAGCCGAACGCCTTAAAACCGCCGTAGCTTTAGCTGAGCAAGGTGATATCACCGCGCCAGCCCGCGCCTATTTTGAATCTCGTATGGCCGATCCTGGCAAAGATAGACTCTTCCAGCGCCTGGAGGAGAAGATTATCGCGTTGAACCTGGCTCCAGAAATGATTGCGGAGCTCCACAACATCCGTAATTCCAATGCCACTTCTCTCAATCGGGTCTTTGAGCGCCGTATGGAGCAGGGCATGCTGAAGAACGTTCCTGCATACTTCTATTACTCAACATACTGGGCGCTTGTGCAAGGGGCGGTAGAGCTTTATCACTCCAAGTCTTTTGCCAATGTAATAGAGGACAGGGAAGGTTTGATGGAGTTTATTATGGATGTGGGTGTGCATATCGGTGATATGTCCTCTCGCAAAACGCCAGAGGGAAGCCAAACAAGCCATCACAGCGATTCTGCGGGGTCCGCCCTTGGCTGAGCCCCTGTTCCAGCAGCTGCAAAAATTACAGGCTGAATTTCATGGGCATCCACCTGTAGAAAGGTGGAACCCAGAGCTTTGTGGGGACATGGATATGGTCATCAAATCTGATGGCCGTTGGATCCACGAGGGAACAGAGATTCGTCGTCACCCTCTTGTGAAACTGTTTGCCAGCATTTTGAAGCGTGAGGGGGATGAATACTTCCTTGTCACCCCTGTCGAAAAGCTGCGAATCACAGTGGAGGATGTTCCATTTGTGATCACTCAGGTGGCCCGCAACCCCGGGAGTACTCATCAACAACTACTTTTCACCACAAATGTGGGCGACGTTGTTGAGCTGTCGGAAGAGGGGCAGTGGCAACTGAGAGACTTTGGTGCCCCGCCGCAGCCAATCCCCTACCTGGAGATTCGAGGGGGTTACAGGCTCGCGCTTCCCGGGATGTTTTTTACCAGTTGGTAGACTGGGCGCTTGAAGGGGATCGCGATTCCGATAAGCTTTTTGTGCAAAGTGACGGAAAAGATTTCCTGCTGGGTTCTTGCAATTAGATAGCTTCAGGTTCCTGCTGGCGGATTCCTCGCGCCTCAGCGCTGATTTGTAGCTGGGGCTTTAATTCATAGCCTTGCTCCACACTGTTCAAGTTTAGAAAGTACTTGCTTGACCCTATAGCTCCTAACTTTACTCTCTCGACGAACTTTCCTTATTTATATCTTTGGTATCAAACTGTTTAGTGGATGCCACTATCGCTTCTTTATTTTGATTAGCACTATGGGATTTATACTTGATTGCGCCGGTGCTTGCTTGAGTCCGGAAAATAGCCCGGGAATATACATGTCCGTACTATTTGTTTGTGGTGTTGCTGTATTTCATTTCTATTAAAAAAATAGTGTTTGAAATCTTATGGAAATATAAGTGTATTTGTTCTGAAAGGAATAGAATATTAATTCGATAATTTACGGAAATATCTAAATAAGTAACAAATCCGCAACAGTGCATTTCTAAACTTTCCTCCGTCTAAATCGCTACGGCGAAACAAAAAAATATAGTTTTTATTTGCTTGGTAGCTTCCATTTATATTTTTAAAAATGGCGGAGTTGAAGCAATTAAAGTTTTGGATTGAAATTCCTATAGGGGGAAATATGAAGCGGGTACAGAATAAGCTATTAATGGCAGCTGCGATTACTGCGCTATTAGCGGGTTGTGACGGTGGCGGTGTGAGTATCGAGCCGGAAACAGTAGATAACTCGGTGGACAATTCTATCACCAATCCAGGTGGTGATTCTTCGGATGAGAATCCATGTGCAACTATAGAAAGTTCTAGTGTGCAAGGTGAATATAGCGATAGTAACTGCTATTACACTGCTGACTTTGTTTCTGCAGCAAACCCCTTGACTGAAGATTTGTATTTGGCTGCGCTGGATAACTATGGGGCTCATATCTTTAGTGGCAGTCTGTTTGTTGGTGAAAGTTATTCCAGCGACTCTGACCTGACTGCAGCAGGGATTTCTGAGGGCGGTGATGGCGTTAAGCTGGAAATTCAAGCGGGCGCCACTATCGCTTTTAAAGATAATTCAGCATTTATGGTTGTAAACCGTGGATCACAAGTATTTGCTCGCGGTACTGAAACTTCACCAATCACCTTCACCTCAGAGACTGATGTCCTCGGCACTGTAGGTCCCGAAGACGTTTCACAGTGGGGGGATGGTTATAAATGGCTTTGGTGTAACCAATAAGTGCCAGTACACAGGCTCTATTGATGGCGGCAATCTAGCCCTTGCTGGTGAGTGTCACGTAGCTGCTGAAGGTTCCACCGATGACAACACCTCCTATTACGGTGGAGACAATAATGCCGACAGCTCTGGCGAGCTTTCTTATGTTGTTGTAAAGCACACGGGTGCTGAAGTTGCCAGTGGTGATGAGTTGAACGGAATTGCATTTGACGCCGTGGGTAATGGAACAACCATTCGCAACCTTCAAACTTACTCCACTTATGATGACGGTATCGAATTCTTTGGCGGTGCCGTAGACGTAGAAAACTATGTTGCGCTATATGTTCGTGATGACTCCATTGATATCGATGAAGGTTATCGTGGAAGTATTACCAATGCGTTGGTGATTCAAAGTGAGACCGACGGCAATCACTGTATTGAGGCCGATGGAATTGGATCCTACAGCGATGCTACTGACTATTCCTCGTTGATTGGCCAGGGGTTAAATAGTCGACCGGTAATTGATGGCCTGACCTGCATTATTTCTGCTCAAGAAGAGGGTACCCATGATCCGGGCGCTGGTTGGCGTCTGCGTGAGGGAATTTATCCGATGATCACCAACTCCATAATTGTTGCTTCCTTCTTCGCTGATGAGACCGGAGTAGCTGGGGATAACTACTGCCTACGTGTTGAGAGCTCTCAGACTCGGGATGAAGCGTCTGCAGGCACCGAGGTGGCCCTGACTTCTAATATTTTTGCTTGTGAAGATCGAGCTAAAACTGATGAAGATAGTTTTGATGTGGAGACTTGGGCTGTAGATAGCGGCAATCAATTTGCCACCATCTCCGGTGAAGTTAACCCAACCTCTGACGCCGATACAGACTTTGTTTTGCTCGGCGGCTCCCCTGCGATGTTTACCGTTGACGAATCGGCTCAAATGATCGATGGCATTGCACCGACAGTTTCTGCCGAGTTGGGTCGCGCCTATTTGGGAGCGCTTGAGCAGGATGGTACCGACTGGACTAAAGGTTGGACCTATGGCCTGCATCAAGGTGACCGCGCTCAACCTCTGTGGTTTGAGTAATAGCTTGAGGTAGCGGTTGGGGAAACAGCTCCCGATTATTTAAGGCGCCGCCTTCGCTGATGGAGTCGGCGCCTTCTTTGATTTCAGACCGCGATTCTTTAGAACGAAAAGAGGCCGGTTCGATGGCTAAGTACGAAAAATTTCAAAGGGCGCCGCTTGTTTTAGCGATAGCTGCGGGCTCGACATTTGCTTCCGTTGCGTCTGCACAAGATGCAGAGCTAGTTGAAAACTCTACACCCGAAGTTGAAGAGGTTATTGTCCAGGGGCGCCTTAGAGACTCAGCTGAAGTCCTAATTAGCGAGCGCCTGGAGGAGGAGGTAGTTACAGATATCCTCGGGGCTGAGATGATCAGCAGGGTGGGGGACTCTACCGTAGCCGCAGCGCTGCGACGAGTATCCGGATTATCCCTGGTAAGTGACAAGTTCGTTTACGTAAGGGGTTTGGGTGAGCGGTATTCAAGTACAACTCTCAATGGTTCGACGGTGCCATCCCCGGATCTGACCAGAAATGTTATCCCACTAGATCTATTCCCAACCTCTATCGTGGAATCGCTGGCGGTACAGAAGAGCTACTCGGTAGATAAGTCTGCCTCGTTTGGTGGTGGCAATGTTGACATCCGGACTAAGGGAATACCTGATGATCTGACTTACTCGGTCGAAATTGGTACAGGTACCAACAGTGAAGTCAGTGGGGATGCGCTCAGCTATAGCGGTGGAGATGATGATATTTGGGGCACCGATGATGGAACCCGGGCTATGTCTGGGGAAATTTCTGCAGCCCTGCAACGCTTTAAAGGAGATCTGACGGTTGCAGGTATTCGTGACACCCTGATTGCTGAAGGCAATGAGTATTCCAGCAATCAAGAGGCATATGAAGCAGCGCAAGCAATAAACAGGGAGTTGGCCCTGGGCTTGAACCGTGATATTTCGATCACAGATGCGTCTACTGATCCCGATCAAGATTATAAGGCTAGCGTGGGGAACCGCTTCTACTTTGGGGATGATTGGGAGCTTGGCTTTCTGGCTGGAGGCTCTTACAAGAGTAAGTGGAGGGAGAGTGAGCGAGTTATTCGTGATTACGGCAATCCGCAAGAGCAGAGTGATCATCGAGATGAGTCTACTTATTCCGTGGATATCAGTGGAAACTTAAACCTGGGCTTGCGTTTTTCGGATGAACATGCAGTTGAAAGTACCAGCTTGTTCTTAAGGAATACGGATGATGAAACCTCTATCCGCGACTATTTTAATTCAAACCGCTTGTTATCTGACGGCACTGGATTTAGAAACTACGAACTGAAATATGAAGAGCGGGAGTTGGAGCTTCACCAGCTAAAAGGGAGCCATTCCCTTGGCCCGGAAACTAAGGGGCTGCTGCCTATTGGTTTGTTAAGTTGGATTCCTGAGGAATTGGTGGTTGATTGGTTTTATTCCGATGCGACAGCGATAACTGACATTCCCAATCAGGTTGAGGTTATTGCGAGTACCGAAACCGATCCGGAAACAGGTGAAGTTCTCAGTTCAACTGTGGATATTGCTTCGCGGAGCGCTAGCTTCCGATTTACTGAGCTGGAGGATGAAGTTCGAAACTACGGTTGGTCAGCAACATTACCCATTGAGTTTTCCTCGTCCACGCTGGAGTTGAGTGGAGGATTTGCTCGGATTGAAAAAGGTCGCTCCTATAAGCAAACTGAGTTCGGATTGGATATCTTTAGTGTCGCTGATAGCGCAATTCTTGATGATCCTCTGGGTGATGTGTTCAGTGATACCAATATTACCGATGATGACAATAATTTTGTTTTTGCCAAGTCAGGTAGCAACAAGCAAAGTTATTTGGCCGCTACTTCGACAGATGCGATCTACGGTAAATTCGATTGGACCCTTGAGGAAACCTGGCGTATTTCAGCTGGGGCCCGATGGGAGGACTATAGTCAAGCTGCTTTAGAGTGGAACCCCTATAGTTTCTCGCAAAGTGAACCACAGATTACGAATGACCCAGAGGAGTTGGCTGAAGCGGTATATACGGATGATGATATTTATCCATCATTATCCTTGACCTATATGGGGTCATTTTGGGCGGAGACATTCCAGTTGAGGTTCGGTGCATCCAAGACCGCTGTTCGGCCCGACTTGCGTGAAATTACCGACGCTATTTATATAGATCCGCGCACTGATGATCAGATCAGGGGGAATTCGAGTGTTCGGCCGTCGGAGATCGACAACTACGATATTCGCGCAGAGTGGTTTTTTGATAGCGGCGATAGCCTGACTATTTCGGCTTTCTATAAGGATATTATTAATCCTATTGAGTTTTTTGAAGCTGCCTCAAGTGATGACAATGTTGCGCGAGAGATTATAAATGCTGAGTCTGGTGAGATTACCGGTATAGAAATAGAGGGTATGAAAAGCCTTGGCTTTATCTCTGACCCAATGGATAGCTTCTTCCTGCAGGGCAATATTACGCTTCAAGACTCGGAAATTGTTGCCGGTGATGAGGCTGATGCACCGACTAATGCAGTCCGCGAAATGACAGGGGCATCTGATTATGTGGTTAATATGCTGCTCGGCTTTGATAGCCCGGACGGGAACCATTCTGCCAGCTTGGTTTATAACGTATTTGGTGAGCGCCTTTACAAAGCGGGGCGAGATCCTCATCCCGATTCATTTGAGCAGCCATTCCACTCTCTGGATTTGACTTACTTCTGGTATCCAACTGATGAGGTGACGGTGAAGGCGAAAGTGCAGAACCTTTTGGGTGAAGCCATTGAAATTGAGAGGCAGGGGGGCGCCGTTTTTGAAGAGGAGATTGGGCAGACTTTCGCATTGAGCGCGCAGTACAAGTTCTAGGGAGGTTAGCTGGCTGTGCCTTAGATTAAGTGCACGAAAATATGCGTTCTCAAGCAATAAAAAATGGCGCCATCGGCGCCATTTTTATGTGTAGACCCAATTACATATTTGGATAATTGGGGCCGCCGGCACCTTCAGGGGTTACCCAAACAATATTTTGGGTTGGGTCCTTAATGTCACAGGTCTTACAGTGTACGCAGTTTTGAGCGTTGATCTGGAAGCGCTTACCGTTGGTGTCCTCAATAACCTCATAAACACCGGCAGGGCAGTAGCGCTGCGCGGGTTCATCGTAAATCGGCAGGTTGTGACTCAGCGGAACTTCTGGGTCCTTCAGGGTCAGGTGGCAAGGCTGGTCTTCTTCGTGGTTAGTATTGGAAATAAACACGGAAGATAGCTTGTCAAAACTGAGTACGCCGTCGGGCTTCGGATAGTCAATCTTTGCGCAGTCAGCAGCAGGTTTGAGCTGGGCGTGGTCAGCCTTGGTGTCGCGCAGGGTCCAGGGAAGCTTGCCTTTAAAGATATTGATATCCACAAATGCATAGGCAGATCCCAGAATGTTGCCCCATTTGTGCTGGGCAGGGCCGAAGTTGCGCTGCATGTGCAGCTCTTTCCAGGCCCAGCTATCGCGATACTTGGTGGTGTAGTCGGTCAGCTCTTCGCTGTTGCGCTCAGCGGCGAGGGCTTCAACTACAGACTCAGCCGCGATCATGCCGGATTTCATCGCGGTGTGATTGCCCTTGATCTTGGCAAAGTTCAGGGTGCCGGCGTTATCACCGATCAACAGGCCGCCAGGGAAGGTCATTTTCGGTTGGGATTGAAGGCCACCTTTTACTATGGCGCGGGCACCGTAGGCGACGCGCTCGCCACCTTCCAGGTACTGCTTGATTACCGGATGGTGTTTATAGCGCTGGAACTCGTCAAATGGACTCACATGGGGGTTGCTGTAGGCGAGGTCAGTAATCAAGCCGACAACAACCTGGTTGTCTTCGAGGTGGTAAAGGAAGCCGCCACCGTGGGTGGAGCTTTGTTCCAGCGGCCAGCCAGCGGTGTGAACAACCAGGCCTTGCTGGTATTTGTCCGCAGGGACTTTCCAAATCTCTTTAATACCGATGCCGTAGTGTTGTGGGTCGGCATCTTCGTCTAGCTTAAAGCGTTCGATCAGCTGCTTGCCCAGGTGACCGCGACAACCTTCAGCGAAGAGAGTGTATTTGGCATGCAGCTCCATGCCCGGCATGTAAGAGTCTTTCTGCTCTCCGTTCATGCCGATGCCCATATCGCCAGTAGCGATACCTTTTACAGAGCCATCTTCGTTGTACAGAACTTCAGCAGCAGCGAAGCCAGGGAAGATTTCCACTCCCAGGCTTTCGGCTTGTTCTGCCAGCCAACGGCACAGGTTGCCGAGACTGATAATGTAGTTGCCCTCGTTGTGCATGGTGCTGGGCACAAACATGTTGGGGACTTTTATAGAGTTCTCTTCGCTGCGCAGGACGTAGATGTCGTCGCCTTTTACCTCAGTATTGAGGGGGGCTCCACGTTCTTTCCAGTCGGGGAAGAGTTCATTAAGGGCGGTGGGCTCAAATACAGCACCGGATAGGATGTGAGCTCCTACTTCTGAGCCTTTCTCCACGACACATACAGAGACGTCTTCATTGAGCTGACGAA
This sequence comes from Microbulbifer sp. VAAF005, assembly GCF_030012985.1. Classification (NCBI taxonomy): domain Bacteria; kingdom Pseudomonadati; phylum Pseudomonadota; class Gammaproteobacteria; order Cellvibrionales; family Microbulbiferaceae; genus Microbulbifer; species Microbulbifer sp. VAAF005. The sequence goes on from NZ_CP120233.1 coordinate 334,916, forward strand.
TACGACAGGCCGCGGCCAATCCAGCGGGGCCGGCACCCACGATCACTACATCGTATTCCATTGATTCGCGTTCCACGGCACTCTCCTCAGCAGTTGTATTCAACTTTTTTGCGGCCAATCCGGCCTTATCATTTATATTGCTGGCGGATTATATAGGCGTTTAATCAACCCTACCAATTGCATGACTATTCATTTGCTATGGCAAATGCGCTGTATTTCAACGGCTTACTGGGGGTGGATAGGTGGTTCTTATTCCCGGAAATAGATTTTGTGAATGGCAGGAGGGACTTCCATTTGACTATTGATTTTGCGTTATAGAACCGCCACCATACACGCCGTTCAAACACTTGTTTGACCAGAACACCGTATCCGTTCGCGACGTGAATTATCAGTCGCGGCTGTTAAAAAGCATATTTGAGACGGGATTTCCATGAAAGTTCTTGTAGCTGTGAAACGCGTTGTTGACTACAACGTCAAGGTTCGCCCCAAGGCGGACGGCTCTGACGTTGATACAGCCAACGTCAAAATGTCTATCAACCCCTTCTGCGAAATCGCAGTAGAAGAGGCGGTGCGCTTGAAGGAAAAAGGCGTTGTCAGCGAGATAGTCGCCGTTTCCATGGGCTCCAAGCAATGCCAAGAGCAAATCCGCACTGCACTGGCCCTGGGTGCCGACCGCGGTATCCTGGTTGAGACCGATGCTGAGCTGCAGCCTTTGGCAGTAGCCAAATGCTTGAAAGCGATTGTTGAGAAAGAAGAGCCTCAAATGGTAATTCTGGGCAAGCAGTCCATCGATGGCGATAACAACCAGACCGGCCAGATGCTGGGCGCTTTGACTGGCATGGGGCAGGGTACCTTCGCCTCTGAAGTTGCCGTAGAAGGCGACGCTGTTAAGGTAACTCGTGAAATTGACGGCGGCCTGCAGACTGTTGAACTGAAACTGCCTGCCATTGTTACTACTGACCTGCGCCTGAATGAGCCGCGTTACGCCTCCCTGCCTAACATCATGAAGGCAAAGCGTAAGCCTCTCGATACCACGACCCCGGATGAGCTGGGCGTTGATATTACTCCCCGCACCAAAACCCTGAAAGTTGAGCCGCCGGCTGAGCGTCAAGCAGGCATTAAGGTTGCTGACGTTGCTGAACTGGTAGAGAAACTGAAAAACGAGGCGAAGGTAATCTGATGAGCATTCTGGTTATTGCTGAACACGACAACGCCGAGCTGAAGGGCGCTACGCTCAATACCATCGCTGCTGCCAAGGCTATTGGCGGTGATGTTGCTGTATTGGTTGCTGGATCTGGCTGCGGCCCTGTCGCGGAAGCTGCTGCTAAAGCTGAAGGCGTTTCCAAAGTACTGCTGGCAGATAATGCTGCTTACGAGCATCAGTTGGCTGAGAACGTTGCCAAGCTGGTAGCGGACTTGGGCAAAGACTACGGCCACATCCTGGCTCCAGCCACTACTACCGGCAAGAACATGCTGCCACGCGCTGCTGCGCTGCTGGATGTACAGCCGATTTCCGACATCGTTGCTGTTGAAAGTGCAGATACTTTCAAGCGCCCGATTTATGCCGGTAACGTCATTGCCACTGTACAGAGCTCCGATGCCATTAAGGTGATCTCTGTGCGTACTACTGCCTTCGACGCAGTGTCCGCTGAAGGTGGAAGTGCCGCAGTTGAGTCTGTAGATATCGCAGATGACGCTGGTGCTTCCTCTTTTGTTGGTGAAGAGCTGGCTGTATCCGATCGCCCTGAATTGACCGCTGCGAGCGTAGTCATTTCTGGTGGCCGCGGCATGCAGAATGGCGAAAACTTCGAAATGCTGTATAAACTGGCCGACAAGCTGGGTGCTGCAGTTGGCGCCTCCCGTGCTGCTGTGGATGCAGGTTTCGTACCTAACGATATGCAGGTTGGCCAAACCGGTAAGATCGTTGCTCCTGATCTGTATATTGCCGTTGGCATCTCCGGCGCAATCCAGCACTTGGCAGGCATGAAAGACTCCAAGGTTATCGTAGCCATTAACAAGGATGAAGAAGCACCGATCTTCTCCGTTGCTGACTATGGCCTGGTAGCTGATCTGTTTGAAGCTGTACCAGAGCTTGAGACAAAGCTGTAATGCCCGATTGCTATACTAGCTAGCATTGAAAAAGGCGGCGTCATGCCGCCTTTTTTCGTTTTTTGGTGACAAACTGCGGAACTAGTGTGCAATTTAAGGGACGAAATGAGGGTTTGCAGCGTTTAACTTGAAAGAGCGTTGCCTTTCCCGGGCTGAGGCAAGAAAATAGGCGTCAAAAACCAATAACCTCAGAAAGTTGAACTTGTATGTGGGTATGTTCATGTCCCCTCTAGCACGAGCCGTAGGCTCAATTGGCAATAAGTTTGCCCAGGGTGAGCCGAGCAAAGGTCTTTCCCGTGGCACCATGGCGGCGTCAGCTATTGGCCTGTTGTGGTTGTCCGGCAACTTATTTGCTTATGGCTCCCTACTGGTACCAAGCGATCCGCAGGAGTCTCTGCTGGTAGAGCGCAAAAGCCCGAGAGGGGCTCTCCCCCCAGCGCTGCCAGTCTCCCCAGCACTCCGTTCTTTGGTCGTGCTGAACCTAAAAAAGCTACGGAAGTCCCTGAAGTCGATCTCGATAATATTCCTTTGACTCAGTTGAATATCGTTTTATCCGGTGTTTTTGATAGTTCCAATAAAACCAAAGCCAGTGCTCTGGTGTCGGAGAAAGGTAAACCCTCCAAGCGTTTGTATGTTGGTGATCGGCTTCCAGGTGGCGCCGAACTATATTCTGTTGAGGTTGACCACGTGGTTCTTCGTCGTAATGGCAGGATGGAAAAACTGACATACCCAGAAGTGGATGGAAGACCAAACGTACCTTTGAAAGGCGTCAGTAGTTCCAGGCAGAGAACGGCGAGTTCCAGCTCCTCCAGAAGAAGCACTGCGCAACGGGGTGAGAACCAGCAGAACATTCGGGAGAGAATGGAGCAACTGCGTGAATTGGCCCGCGAGCGACGTGCTCAGCGTGAGCCTAAATAAAAACTATCTACCTAGATTGTTTTGATTTTTTGAACATTTACTAGAGCCAGATAAATAATGATGAAGATGTTTTATCGACGGCTGCTTGCGGTCGGATTGAGTTTTTTTGTTTGTACTGCAACGCTGGCTCAGGGCCCGGAGCGGGTTACCCTTTCTCTCGACAATGCAGACATTCGTGATCTGATCAATTGGGCCGCTGACTTCACTGGCAAAAATATTATTGTCCACCCAAACGTTAAAGGTAAGGTCACTGTGGTTGCCGGCGACCCCATGACTCATAACGAAGCCTTTGATGTGTTTATGTCCGTGCTCCAGGTTAACGGGTTTAGCCTAGTGGAGCAGGGTGGCACCTGGAAGGTAGTTCCAGATGCATTAGCCAAGCAGCAAGCAATACCTGTCGCTGATGAGACTACTCGCGCTCCAGCGGAGTCCCTCGTTGTGCGTACTGTAAGGGTAGAGAATATCTCCGCTTCACAGTTGATCGCCATGCTTCGCCCATTGATTCCGCAAACTGGGCACTTGGCGGCTTACGCGGATACCAACACCCTGATCATTGCCGATCGCGCTGCCAATATTGACCAGATTATTCGTCTGGTGAAACAGCTTGATCGGGCTGGTGCCATTGATATTGAAGTGGTACCGCTGATGTTTGCTTCCGCGAAAGCAGTCCAACAGGTACTTAATGACCTTCTTCAAACCAGCGGAAACAAGGCTGGCAAAGAAGTGCAGCCTCTGCGAATCTCTGTTGATGAACGTTCCAATAGCATTTTGCTGACCGGAGACCCAGTTACTCGACAGCAGATCAAGACCGTTATCGGTCGCCTAGATGCGCCGCTAGATGGCGATGGCAACACTGCAGTTGTTTATATCCAGTACGCAAATGCTGCAGACCTAAAGCCAATTCTTGAAGGTATGAGCGGCAGTATCCAAAACACTGAGAAGGATCAGCAAGCTGCAAATGTTGAAGTTAGTATCCAGGTTAATGAATCTCTCAATGCTCTGGTATTAACTGCCCCTCCCGCACTGCTTGAGACAATGAAAGGTGTTATTGCCAGATTGGATGTGCGCAGAGCGCAGGTTCTGATCGAAGCAATTATTGTCGAAGTGACAGAAGGTACTGGTAATGAGCTGGGGATTAGCTGGATTGCCGGTGCTGGTGACAATGCGGTTGCGGGCTGGAACAATACTGGTTCTTTTGATGATGATGGCGAGATTAATCCGTTCTCGCTGCCAGTAACTGACCTCTTGGGCGCAGGTGCACTAAATCTGGGTTACCTGAGTGGTACTGATATTCGGGCAGCAATTAATGCTGTGGCCTCTGAAACCAATACCAATATTCTGTCTACACCGACCATCATGGCTTTGGATAATGAAGAAGCTGAGATTTTGGTAGGTCAGAACGTACCCTTCATTACTGGTGAGCAATTGCTGTCTGGTAGTAATGACGATCCCTTCACCACTATTCAGCGTGAAGATGTAGGTACCACCCTCAAAGTGATTCCCCGTGTTAACAACAACAACTCAGTAACTCTCGAAATTGAGCAAAAAGTTGAAAATGTTCTGCCGTCGACAGTTGAGGCTGAAACTGGGGCTTCGGATATCGTCACTAGCAAGCGCGAAATTCGCACTAAAGTACTGATTGATGATGGCGCCATTCTAGTGCTGGGCGGCCTGATGGAAGATCAGGTTTCTGAGTCAGTGTCCAAAGTGCCCCTGTTGGGTGATATCCCCGGTATCGGACGTCTTTTCCGCAACACTAGTAAAGATGTTACCAAGACTAATCTAATGGTATTCCTACGCCCCAGAATCCTCAGTACCCAGGTTGCTGGCTACGAGGAGACGCGCAGACGCTATATGGATATGCAGCAAAAGCAAATATTCCTGAAAGACCGCACTAGCCTGATCTGGGATTGGCATCGCGGTGATGTGCTGCCTGATATGATGCCGCCAACCGGTACCTATAACGAGAGCCCTGCTCCGGTAGATGGTTCTATAGATGGTTCTATAGATGGTGCTGCCATTGAATCACTGGAAGAGGATGTGGACGTTGAGGTGTTGGAGGTAGAAGAAGCTAAATGACGGCTGAAACAGGAACAGGGACTCCAACAATTCGCCGCCTTCCCTACGCTTTCGCAAAGCGTCACAAGGTTCTGTTAACAGAGCAGGAAGGCAAACCCCTCTGCCAATATGTGGCGCCGCTGAGTCCATCAGCGGTTGCCGAAGTGCAGCGCATCAGTGGTGCGGCTGTGTCTTTGGAGGCTGTAGAGGAAGGCGTTTTCCAGGGCGCTTTGCAACGCCTGTACGAGAACAGGGAGGGGGGCAACCTCTCCGAAGTCGAAGGCCTGGGTGAAGACCTGGATCTTGCAGCAGTTGCCGATTCGCTGCCTGAGACTGAAGACTTGTTGGAGCAGGAAGACGATGCACCCATCGTCAAATTGATCAACGCAATTTTTGCCGAATCGCTCAAGCAGGGCGCCTCGGATATTCATATTGAAACCTTTGAGAAGCGCCTCGTCGTGCGCTTTCGGGTGGATGGTGTACTCCGCGAAGTACTGCAGCCTCGGCGTGCTCTGGCTCCATTGCTGGTATCCCGTATTAAGGTAATGGCAAAGCTGGATATCGCAGAGAAACGTGTGCCCCAAGATGGCCGGATCTCCCTTTTGATGGCTGGCCGAGAGGTAGATGTACGTGTCTCTACCATGCCGTCATCGGCGGGTGAGCGGGTTGTAATGCGTCTGCTGGATAAGCAAGCGGGCAAAATGGACCTGAGTAAGCTGGGGATGGCAGATCGCGACTTGCGTGTGATGACAGACCTGTTGGGACACCCCCACGGCATTATCCTGGTGACCGGACCAACGGGCTCCGGTAAAACCACCACCTTGTATGCTGGCCTCGGCAGTATCAATAACCGTGAGAAAAACATTCTGACGGTCGAGGACCCGGTGGAATACAACCTGGAAGGGGTTGGACAGACTCAGGTAAATACCAAAGCCGATATGACTTTTGCCCGGGGGCTTCGCGCGATTCTGCGTCAGGACCCAGATGTGGTGATGGTCGGTGAAATTCGAGACCTGGAGACTATGCAGATTGCAATCCAGGCGAGTTTGACCGGACACTTGGTGCTCTCAACCCTGCACACCAACACGGCTTTGGGTTCAGTAACCCGCCTGGTGGATATGGGAATTGAGCCTTTTCTTTTATCGTCCAGCTTGATTGGTGTTCTAGCCCAGCGACTGGTGCGAGTTTTGTGCCCTGAATGCAAGCAACCTCATGTGGCTGACAGCAGCGAGCGTGAGGTTCTGGGTGTCAAACCCGATGAAGAAGCCATTATTTATCAACCCAATGGCTGTGAAGAGTGTAGCCACAGTGGCTATGTCGGTCGTATCGGTATCTATGAATTGGTGCCGCTCAATGAAGTGATGCGCCAGTTGATTCACGATCGCGCTTCAGAGAGTAAGTTGGTTGCAGAAGCCCGCAAGCTTGGCCCCAGCATCCGCGACGACGGCATAGAGAAAGTACTGGCGGGTAGGACCTCCCTAGAGGAAGTGCTACGAGTTACGCAGGAGTCCTGATTGTGGCAGCTTTTGAGTATACAGCGCTGGCAGAATCCGGCCGCAAGAGCCGCGGTACGCTCGAGGCGGATAGCGCGCGCGCTGCGCGGCAGCAGCTGCGCGCTAAAGGTATGGTGCCCCTGGAAGTCAGTGCAGCTACCGAGAAAGAAGAGAAGGGCGGTGCCAGCTTTCTATCTGGTAGCCCTGGGCTGAGTGTTAAAAACCTGGCCCTGCTAACTCGGCAGATGTCCACCTTGCTTCGAGCGGGTATTCCCCTGGAAGAAACCCTTGGGGCCATTGCCAACCAGACTCGCAACCAAAAAATCAAGCGCGTGGTATTGGCTGTTCGGGGCAAAATTCTTGAAGGGCACAGCTTTGCCTTGGCCCTGAGCAGTTTTCCACGGGCATTCCCCAAACTCTATCGCGCTACGGTTGAAGCAGGGGAGCACTCTGGTCATTTGGATGCGGTGCTGGATCGCCTCGGTGACTACACGGAAGGGCAGCAGCAATTTCGCCAGAAGGTGCAGCTTGCTCTGATCTACCCAGTTGTTTTGGTATTTATCTGTGTATTGGTCGTAACCGGTTTGATGGTGTACGTGGTGCCTGATGTTATCGAGGTATTTACCGGCACCGGGCAGGTTTTGCCGCTGGCTACCCGTATCCTGGTGTCCATGAGTGATTTCATTTCTGCCTGGGGCTGGTTGGTGCCGCCGGCACTTGGAGCACTCATTTTTGGGGTTGTGATGATGCTGCGGCGCCCGGCAATCCGATATCGTTTCCACCATCGTTTGCTGGAGCTACCAATTATTGGTTGGTTGATACGCGGTGCTCAGAGTGCTCGTTATGTGGGTACCCTAGCGATTCTTACGGGCAGCAGTGTCCCGTTGGTACAAGCCATGGGTATCGCCGGTGGGGTAATGACCAATACCTTCCTTAAAGACAGACTCGATGCGGCTCAAAAGAGCGTGCGCGAGGGCGGGAGCCTTCGTAAAGCACTGGAAGATGTAGGCTATTTTCCACCGATGATGATCTACATGATCGCAAGTGGTGAGTCTTCGGGCACTCTCGATGAAATGCTGCAGCGTGCGGCGGATTCGCAAGAGCAGGATTTGCAGGGTGCGGTAACTGCCTTTGTGAGCATCTTTGAACCTTTGATGCTGCTGATAATGGCTGCCATCGTGTTGTTCATCGTTATGGCTATTATGATGCCAATTCTGAGCATGAACGAATTGGTCGTTTAACGCTCAAATTAGGTGTAGGTCAAAGAGAAATTGCGTAGCTGCTTCAGGAGGTTGGTATGAAATCCTTGCGCAACAGCGCCGGCTTTACACTGCTAGAGGCGTCGAAGATTCTTGTTGGGCTGGGAGCGGCAGTTTTGCTGGGCATGTTGCTGCTTTAGGCTGGGGAATCGTGTAATTTACTGATTTGGTGACTTTTAAATAATTGGGGTCACGAAGGGTATCGTGACCCTTGGGGTTCCCAGAGTTAGAGTGAACTAGGAGAGAAAAATGAAAACCCTACGTAAAAGTGGTGGCTTTACCCTGATTGAAATTATGGTGGTGATCGTAATTCTCGGGGTGCTTGGTGCACTGGTTGTACCTAATGTACTTGGCAAGACCGGAGAAGCTCGCATGAAAGCGGCAAGGGTTGACCTGAAAGCCATCGAGACTGCACTGGACCTCTACCGTATGGATAACTTTGTCTACCCCAGCTCTGACCAGGGTTTGATGGCATTGGTATCCCGCCCATCCGGCTTCCCCGAAGCGAAGAACTGGACTGAGCCCTACCTGAAGAAAGCGCCAAAAGATCCTTGGGGCTATGAATATCAGTACATCAGCCCAGGCAGTGCCGGTGCCTACGACCTGTTCACCCTCGGTGCCGATGGCAAAGCGGGCGGTGAGGGCGAAGCCGCTGATATCTACGTTACTGACCTGTAACACCTGAAATTTGCACTTGATGTATAGCATCGGTCGAAGCCGCGGCTTTACGCTGATCGAACTGTTGGTAGTGATTGTCATCATCGCCTCTCTGGCGGGCATGGCGACTCTATCGATGGGGAATTCTGGCGGGCGTGTGTGGCAAAAAGAAGCCCAGCGCCTGTCGGCCCTTTTACAGTTGGTTGCGGATCGAGCCCTGATTGACAAAATGCATTACGGCGTTGTTTTTGAACAAGGCACTTATAGTGTTGTGCATTTTGAGCAGGAGACCATGACCTGGCTGCCCTTGGATTCAATAGTGTCCGGAAGGCGCGCTGCACGTTTTGCCGCTCATGAGCTGCCTGAAATTGTACGCCTCGAAGTGATAACAGAGGCCGAACTGCCCTCGGCAGAATCTACCGAATTTGCGGAAGAAACCAGCGAAGATCGGGTAGTTCCCCAATTTGTTGCTCTCTCTAGTGGAGAGGTGCTTCCAGTGGAGGTTGCCATGTATCTTGTTGAGAATGGCGACGATGTTAGAGGCGCGACAATTTCTTACACCAGCCTGAATGGATTGCAGCTAGAGTGGCAGGCCGATGAGATTTAAGGGTGCCCAGCGCGGCTTTACCTTAGTGGAAGTATTAATAGCTCTGGTCATTTTTGGGGTTATTGCCGCCAGTGTCTTGCAAGCAATGCAGCGCAGTGTGCGCCAGCAGCGAGTAATGGAAGACCGACTTTCCGCAAACTGGGTTGCCCAACAGGTGCTCTCCCAGGTTCGCGTGCAAACTCCCTGGCCTCCACTGGGTGAACAAACTGATCAGGTAGTGCTTGGACTGCAGGAGTGGGAGGTAAGCGCCCGTGTAGAGGCCACTAGTAATGAGCGCTTGCGCCATATCATTATTGAGGTGGGCCACCTGGATGCGGAGTACCCGACCCTGACTCTGGATGCCTGGGCTGCGGAGGAGTAACTAATATGTCTATGCGCCTTCCCAGCCAGTCGGGCTTTACCCTTGTTGAAGTTCTTGTTGTTTTAATCCTGGTCGCAATTATCAGTGTCGGTTCTTTCTCCCTGCTGGGACTCTTTTTTGATACTGAAGAAATGGTGGATCAGAGAGCGGAACAGCTACGCCGCTTTTCTATGGCGATGTACCGTATAGATAACGATTTTCGCCAAGTCACTGCCCGCGCGGTTAAGAATGCTTATAGCGGCTATGAGCCCGCATTGCGCGGGGACGAAGATGAGCTGGAGTTTACTCGCTTAGGTGCGGCAAACCTCACAGGTGAACCTCGCGGAGAGCTGCTGCGCTTAAGTTACAGTATCGGTTATGCCGAGGACCTTGAAACCGACTCCTTGACTATCGGTACAGGGGGGAGGATGAAGAGTTCGGTGGGCTGTTGTTACGCAGTCGATGGCAGGTTTTGGACCGGTCCCCCGACTCTGAGCCCATTACTGAGCCCCTCCTAATGGGTGTCGAAAGCTTGAGCCTTCAATACTTGGATCCAGACAGTGATGCCTGGGTTGCCCAATGGCCGCCTGTTAGTACTACTACTTCCACAACAGAGGCGGATACACGCCTTCCTCAAGCTATTGAGTTCGTTATTGTCACCCAACAGTACGGAGAGATCCGTCGCGTTTTCCAGATATTGACAGAGGAAGATAGTTCTTCTGATGACAATGACGATAACGGGACTTAGGCCATGAAAAGTAGCGATATGTCGAAGTCGTTGGGTCGTCAAAGGGGCGTAGCTCTGATTGTTGTACTGCTGGTGATGGTGATTGCTATCGCGGCGGTAACCCATGCCATATTGCGGGATCAAATTGCGATTTCCCGCAGTGGTGCACTTTTGGCCAATACACAGCTTGCTGAGTTTGTTGAAGCTGCGGAAGCCTGGACGCGGGTAGCTCTGTTAGAAGACTTTGAGGAGGATCAAGAAGAGGAGGAGACTGCAGATCACTCTCTGGAGTCCTGGGCATTCCCAGTTCTGCAATTCAATCCTGACAATGGCAAAATTCGCATGAATATCATGGACTTACATTCATGTTTCAATGTGAATAATTTGTCTGATAGCAGCGATAGTGATCAGTTTGCGATTTTCCAGCGCCTAGTGAATAACGTCACTGGCAAGTCCGATCTAGCCAACTCAATCGCGGATTGGGTGGATGACGGTGATACCCCGAGAACCTCAGCTACAGAGGATGATGGTTATTTGGGCAGAGAACTTGCCCATCGAACACCGGACATAATGATCAGTGACATCTCTGAATTGTCTTCGGTAGTGGATATGGAGCTAGAGGATTGGCAGAAGTTAGTGCCTTTTCTCTGTGCTCTCCCGGAAACGGGAACCCTGGTAAATATCAACACTGCCTCTGAGGAGCTAATTGAGGCAATTGAGCCCTCTGCGAGTGTTTCTAAGTTGGTGCAACTTCGTGAGTCGGGTGGTTATATCAGCGATTCGAGTGAATATGCTGATTATGACATCGCCAATTCAGGGCCTTTTACCTATCAAAGCCAGCACTTTCTGGCGCGTATTGCTGTCCAACTCGGGGAAGATGGCGAATACCGGCAATATTGGGAGTCCGCCCTTGTTCGGAATAGCACAGATGGTTCGGTTCGGGTGCGCCAGCGCCAGCGCCGAACATTTTCTGGTCAAATGATGCAGGAGCTACTCGACTACGAAAGCACTGAAGAGAGCGAATAGTTAGAAATTGTATGTTTAAAAAGAAAAGCATTAATGAGATTGAAGCCCCAGTAGCGCCTCCACAGTCGTCTTTGGTTCTGTTGCGGCTGAGTGAAACTGCGGATTTGACTCTGCGTTTGCATCAGTGGCAAGAGGGTGAATGGCAACAAGTAACCCTGGATTCAGAATTTGCTCAGGCATTTAATCCCGAATTTGAAGCTGTCGAAGAGCAGCCGGAATTCCCTCAGCTCAACCTTCCTGAGGGAGCCAAAGCGCTACTGATGGTGCCTGGTAACTGGGTATGGAGCGGCCTCGAAACTATACCTAAGGCAGCTCGTCGCCAGGCAAGTGCCATTGGTTACATGGTTGAGGAGCATTTAGCCCAGGATGTCGAGGACTTGCACTTTGCCTGCAGCCCCCGCACTGGTGATCTCTGCAGCGTATACGCCATTGATGTTGAAAAAATAGAAGCGCTTCACTCCCAGTTGGAGCGGCTCCAGTGGCCGCTGGCTGCTGTAGTGCCGGAGTATGAATTACTTAGCCTGATCGAAGGTGACATTCGCCTGTGGCTGGATGGCGGCCAAGCGCATATCTGGAAAGGTGCCGGGCAGGGTCTAACTGTTAATCGCGATTTTTTACAACCTCTCCTTGGTTCGCTATTAGTTGATGAAGGTGATGAATCTGAAAGCGAAGACGACTCTGAAAGCGGCGAGCCGATCGATAACAAACAGGTAGTACTGCTGGGGGCTGGCGAGCAGGATGGATTGCTGATTGCTGAGCTGGAATCCCAGTTTGGTGATGGTTTACAGCTTAACCAGCGCTCAGCGGAAGAAGTCTTTATTGAGCGGTTCAAGCTGGGGCTGCTAACAAACTTGCTCACTGGAGATTATCAGTTATCGAGTAATAAGAGCGCTGCGGTTTGGTGGATACGCCCGGCTAAAGTTGCTGCCGCTTGTTTTGTTATCCAGCTACTGTTTTTCGTCGGTGCCGGTGCTTTTTATCAGTGGAAGGGCAACCAGTCTGAAGAGCAGGCCCAGGCGATGTTTACGGAATTGTTCCCGAATACTCGACCGTCTGCCCAGATGCGCCGACAGCTTGAAGGTTTTCTGAAAGGCGCGGGTAATCAGGGTGGTGCTTTCTCTACCCAGATGCAGCAGTTGAGTAAAGTCTGGATTGCTCACAAAGGGGGCGCATTAAAGTTACAGTCCCTGCGATTCGATGGTCAGCGTGGAGAAATGGTGTTGCAACTTCAGGCAGAAAACCTGTCTGATCTCGATGCATTTGTCAGCAAGCTATCTGGCGGTGGGATCAAGGCGGACCTGTTAGGTGCGAACGAGTTGAAAAAAGGCGTTTCAGGCCGTATTCGCTTACGTTAGAGCCAGCGGTTTACATAAAGCAGCCAAGCGTAAGAAGAGATTGGTGGTAGCAATATAATGAAAGAACAGATCGAACAGTGGCGCCAAAAATGGCAGGCACTTCCGCCCAATGACCAGAGAGCCTTAGGTCTGCTAAGTATATTCGGAGCCGTAATTTTTATTGTTTATGGCCTGTACTCCCCGGCAAAGGGCTTCTTTGATGAGTCCCGCTTGCGAGCGGAAGAAAATCGTGAGCTGGTTAACTGGATGGAGGGCCAGCGCCCGACGTTGGAGCGAATAAAGCCCGCAGGCGGTGGAACTGGTGGTGCTTCAGGAACTCTTCTGCAGCGCGTTACTAGTGCGGCCAAACAAAACCAGATTGTGATTAAGCGCTTTGAGCCTGAGGGTGAAAACCGTATTCGATTGTGGATTGAAGAAGTCCGTTATCAGGATTTGCAACCCTGGTTGAATCGCCTAATGCAGGAGAAAATGGCTGTTCGTACGATTAATCTGGATGCCCTTGCCGATGAAGGTATGGTCTCTGCTCGATTGACGATCGAAGGCTAGTAACCTCCCTACAGGCAGGCTCGAATATAGAACTCGGGCCTGCCTCTCCCCACCACCTCTTAAGCGCACGTTGTCATCGGCGCTCCCAATCGTGTGCATCCCCACAGAAGTAGGGTGGTTTTAGGCGGAAATGTCATCTTTAGCCCTATACTGGATTAGGAATGAGGAAAAAGGTGCCACTATGCTTTTTAAAGACATATCCACCAAGCATTTGGTAGAAGTGGCTGATATTGTCACACTTTCGAATCCCTACGAGCTGACTGTGGTGGGCCGTTATCTGTGGGGTGAAGAGATTCAAGACCCAGAAGTCTTCGATAAAACTGACTTATGCTTCCTCTCTGGTGAGCCACTTCCTAGATGCTGGCATGATAGCCGCTACCGGGATAAAGAGGTTCGCAGGCTTCGTTGCGGCACTCACGCTTCAGAGGATGGCGACTACTATCAGGGTGCTTGAATTTATAGTTTTACCAAATGGTACAGTGGTCGACTAGATTTTGCCAATGACTTACCAGTTGCCCTCAAGCACTGTACAATGCGCGCCAATTTTTTAAGCGAATGCACGCATGACATTTGAGCAGTTTGAAGAGTATTCCCTGTGGTTGGGAATCGGTGCACTAATTCTATTTATGGTGTTTATTGTTTGGAACCTGGCAAAAGATTCCAAGGCTGGTAGATTTGGGACATTTATTCTGTTCCTCGCTCTGGGGCTTGGACTGCTGGGGTTTCTAATAAAGACCGTTTTGGTTGAAGTACTCGGGATAGGCTAGGGAGCTTCAATGGCACCGGATACCCAGTCTCTCAGGGAAGGTCGCAATGTCTATATTTGATCGCCCTGAACTCAAGGTTCAAAAAGACAGACGTATTTGCCGCGCAACTGATATGCGTATCGCCAAATATACCCGGCGCGGCATGGTTCTCTCCCTTTTTGCATTTCTGATCGCAGCCTCTATTGGCGATATGCGCCTAGAAGCTCCGCGCCTGTTATTAACAATGGGAATCGGCCTGGTAGTACTAACCCTGATCAGGGGCTACTACGTTTTTCGCTTCGACCACCTGTATGGCTCGGGACCAAATCGTTGGCGCAATCGTTACTTTCTGTTCTCGATTATCGGCTCAGCCTGGTGGGGCATTACTTTATTTTACTTTGTCTATTTAATGGGGTTTGCGCCTGAGACCCACTTCCTGTGGATCTACTCGGTAATCTTTTGCTCCAGTGTCACCACCGTATTTTCTCCCTACCATCGTTTCCTGACCTGGTTCACAGCAACCTCACTACTGCCAGCAGCGCTAATGGCACTGTTCTCGGGCATGATCCTGGGGACCATCTACGGGACTCTCACCCTCGCTTTTATTTGGCTGACTGCCCACCAGGGCCGTCGCGAATCGGAGAACTATTGGGAGCGTCTGTCTGCGATGCAGGAGCTGCAACAGAGAGCGAGTAGCCTGGCTGCAGCCCGCAAACACTCTGAAGCTGCAGTTGAACTGACCAATGAGTTTATTGCCAATATCGGCCAAGAATTTCGTAGTCAGCTATCTGATTCCCTCGGCGCTCTGGCGCTGCTGGAAGCTGAACCATTAAACGAGCGACAACGCGAATGGGTGGAGCTGGCCAAGGCCGCCAGTAGTCAGCAGCTAAAACTGGTTGATAATGTAGGCTTGTTTACCCGTGTGGCCCGAAAGGATATCCGCTTGCGCCAGGGCCCCTTTAACCTGGTGAAAACGGTGGAAAAATCATTCAAGTTTGCAGCGAGAGCTGCCCACAGTCAGGAGTTAGAATTTAACTTCCAGATTGATGACAATCTCCCGGTGATGGTGACAGGGGATAATCGCAAAACGGCCCAGCTGATTCGCAATCTGGTGGACTCCGCTACTGGCATTGCCCAAAGAGGCGAGCTGTGGGGGGAGGTATCTTATAACCCGATCACCACGGTAGAGGGGCAGCTCTCGATCACTTTGATGGATGATGGGCGCGGTGAGATATTGCCGGACGAGAGCGAACTTTTCGGTGCCTTCTCCCGTATGGATACCACCCAGGTAACTACAGGTCTTGGGCTGTCGATAGCTAAAGGTTTAGCTGAAGCGATGGGCGGTTATCTACAGCTGCATTCAACGCCGGATGGTAACCGCTATCAGGTAGTAATCAAGTATTCTACAGAGCCAAATCAGCGAACCTATCTCACACCGGATAGGAAATTACAGGATATTGAAGTCCTGTTAATTCACCAGAAGGGCCTGTTTATTTCTGGTCTCGCGCAGGTACTGCGCTCTTTTGGGATGGATGTAAAGTCCATCCGCTGGTGCGAAGGTTGCGAGTGTGAAGTCCAGCAGTTGCTGCGCCAAGCGGTAGAACGCAACCAATTGGTAATGATGGCACCGGCAATGGGGGATTCGACTCTTTTCGACTCCATTACGCCTTTCTTTAAAGAGTCCCAAGAGGCTGGTGAAAAAGAGAGTCGCCTGGTATGCCTGGGCGGCTTTGGCCAGAAAAGCGAGTTTGCTCACCTGCAGCAACTCTTACCATCGTCACAGTATCTGAGTCGACCGGTGACCCGTAAAGAACTGCACGATGCGTTAGTGGGATTACTGTTTGGCGGTGCGAAAAGAAGCTGTCGAAGAGTGGTTACCGGTGGGGCGGATCAGCCGCGCCACTACTCTTTGCTATTGGTAGAGGAGTCCAGGCCACATCAGTGGGTGACTGAGGAGATGCTTCAGGCCCTCGGCTACCAGGTAGATATAGCGGTAGATGCGGATGATGCCTTAGTTCGCTTGTCTGAAGGCCATTATGATTTGGTGTTAGTGGACTGCCAGCAAAATACGGATCATAGTGCGCAGATTATCGAGATACTGCGTCGCTGGGAGTCTGAGCACCGCCCGGATGATCGCCTGCCTATTGTTGCTGTAACCAGTACTACTGAAGAGCAATTTGAGGGCCGTTGCCTGGCAGCAGGAATGGATGATTTTCTGACCAAGCCACTGAGTAAAGATCTTCTTCGGGAAACCTTGGCGCGTTGGCTGGGTAGTGCTTAGCTTACTGATCTTGCTTTGATATTCGATAAAAAAACCGCACTTCAGTGCGGTTTTTTTATTTCCCATTTACTCAAGGTGGGCGTCTTGTGGCTTTGGAAGTTGAGAAAAGTGCTATTCCAAAGACTCATTATCAGTCGCTATTGAAATGATCGGCACCGAGAAACGGTTTTTGGTTTGGGGAAATAGGAATGGCCGCAGCAAATGCTGCGGCATTCGACAAAGTATGGGTTAGAACTCGTAGCGAACCCCCATACGAGCACTCCATAGAGAGGCATCGGTCACGCGGGTTTGCCCCGCTGGGTCCAGGAATTCCTCAAATACGTAGCGCCCTTGGTCATCGATGCTGGCCGTTACCGCTGACTGGTAACGAGGGAATCCGCCCTCATACATAACGCCCCATTCGTCATTCAGCAGGTTGCCCAGGTTTTCAATAACAAAGTACGCGTTAACCCGGTCTTCCGCACGCCATCCCGGTAGTTGTTGGTCGATACGCAAATCGAACTTGGTCCACCAATCACTGTTAAGTGAATTGCGTTCCTTAGTCCCGCTATCCAGGTCTTCAGAGTCAACCCAGGCGAAGAAGGCCTCAGTATCGAAGTCATCTGCAAATACAACATTGGCATCATCGGCGCCTGAGGGTACGTAGAGCAGGCCGCGACCCCAGCCCGCATCACCAAAGATCTGATCACCAAACGTGTAGCTGTATGGAATGCCTTCATTGGCAGAACCAAACAAGGTGAATCGTGTTTCGTAGCCTGAGAAAAACTCTTGGGTGTAATCCAACTTCAAAGTGAAGCGATGGGGAACTACATAGTTTGATGTTGCAGTGCCTGGATTCTGTGCATCAGCGGTAGCGATTTTGGTGTAATTGGAGTAAGCCACAGAGCTGGTCATGGGGTTAACATCTTCAGCTTCGGTGAAGGCATAGCCAAGGGCAATACTCAGGCCAAAATCAAAAGACTTGCTGAGGCCGAGAGAAAGTACGCTGGAATAACCGGAATCGCCATCCACATTGGTCAGCATGAAGTCTTCGCTGCGACCATTGGCACTGCCGTAAATCGGGCGCCCATCAGCAGTCGAGTCAACTTGCTCAAGAGAGATATCTTGAATAATTGCGGCATCTTGATAATCGCTGTACAAATAGTCTATAGATGCTAAATAACCGGATTCAAATTCGTAGCTACCGCCGATTGCATACTTCCAGATGGATGGCAGTTCAAAATCCGGATCCATCAGGTTGACCCCACCTACAGAACCATCACTATTTGCGACCATATCATAGAGGTCTTGTGGGATTTCATAGATCGGATCGCCGTTATTGGTCCAATCCATATCAAATAGGGGTGCCGCTTCTATCTTGGGCTTCGATTTGCAGAACACCATTATTTGAGTAGTTATTGGAAATCCATACATTGGGATTCCCACCGGAGTAAAGGCCGATACCGCCGTGTAGCTCCAGGTTATCGTCAAGGTTCCAGCTCAGGCCCAGGCGAGGTTGTAGCAGGTCCAGGCCATCCATATTGTGCTGGTTGGAAAAGCCATAAGTAGAGGTTATGTCTGCGTTAGCTACTGGCTTGTCATCACTGCTGTAGCGGTCATAACGCAGTCCCGCAACCACTGTCAGGTCCAGATTTGCGAAGATATATTCATCCTGGGCGTAGAGTGTATCGATGCTGTAACTGAATTCAGCGGCAGCGTCTAAAATATTGTTGGTGCCAGCTGCATTCTCATAGGTTACCCGGTTGGCAATCCCGGCTTCAAAATCTTCGATGCTATCGAAACGGTATTCTCCTGCAGCCTCCTGTATAAACAGGTTGTAGACCTCGAAGTTTTCATGTTCATAGCCGGTGGTTATGTTGTGTTCACCCAGCAGCAGTTTACCGGCGAGCTTAAATGTCAGGTTTTCATAGCTTAGCTTGTTGGCATGGCGAGAATCATCAGCACCTAGATAGACTGTCGCACGGGAGTCATTGCCGTCGTTGTCATGATCGTTGTAAGTGGTGATTTGAACTTCACCAAAATCAGTTCCGCCCAGGGAGTTTTGGCGGTTGTCCAAATCGGAGTAGCCAATTTTCATCTCTGTAGAAAATATGTCACTCCAATCGGAGAAAAGCTGTGCAACATAGGAGTTTAATTCGGCTCCGCGCTCGTAATAGTGGTTGGATAGTTCCAGCTCATCGGGGTCATTGTCGGCCTCGGCTATGGAAAAGCCGTCGTTGTAGTTGTAAGTAAACGCAGCTCGGTGATCGTCAGAGATATTCCAATCAAGTTTCACCAACAGCTTTTCGTCTTCTTCTGGCATGCTGGTGGGTAGGCCGCCCGGATTGTAGCCATAGACTTCATTGGAAATACGAATAATCTCATTGAGCTGCTCTTGGGAAACCCCTTGTACTTCGATGGCAGAGCTGCTGCCTGCAGGTCCTCGGTCAAAAGTGGCAACGCCTTCCAGCTTTTCATAGGCAGCAAAGAAAAAGAGTTTATCTTCGATAATGGCTCCACCGAGAGTTGCGTTGTAGCGCTTCTCATCAAAGCTGGCCACATCGATATCGTCACCCTCCAGGGAGTCACCACGAAAACCATCATCGGTGTAGTCGTAGAAAAATGAACCATGCCACTCATTGGTGCCGGACTTGGTCACTGCGTTGATATTACAAGCGCTGAAACCGCCATACTGAACATCGAACGGCGCCAGTTCGACGGCGACATGATCGATAGCATCATACGAGAACGGCATACGTTCAGTGGGGTAGCCATTGCTATTCAGACCGAAGTTGTCATTCATGCGTACGCCATCAACCGTAAGGCTATTGAAGCGAGGGTTGGCGCCGGCGCACTGGATAGCATCAACATTGGCTTCATCCACATAAACTCGCGGATCGAGACGTAGCACATCCTTGATATCGCGATTAATGGAAGGGGCACTGGCAAGGTCGTCACTGTTAAAGTGCAAAGATGGGCCTACAGCTAAACGGGACGTACTGAGCGCTTGTCCCAATACGGTTACTTCTTCCAGATTGCTAGTGCCGAGGGTTAGGCTCAGAGGGAGGATATCACCAACGGAGAGGTAGATATCTTCAATAACTCGCTGGCCTTCCTCGGAATCGATGGTGACGGTGTAGGGGCCACCCACTCGCAGGCCACTCAGGTTAAATTGCCCCGCGTCGCTGACTTCTACCTCACGGCGGCTATTGGAGGGGGTGTGAACCACTGTTACAGTCGCATTGGTAATTACTTGACCGTTGCTTCCGGAAATAGAGCCGCGAATGCCGGCTGCAGTTTCCTGTGCCTGAGATACCTGCGCCATACTGGCAACAGAAATAATCGCCGCAGATAGTAATACGCGCGGGAACAGAGAAGGTTTCATAGCGTTTTCCTGGTCTAAAGAATTGCCAACTCAAGTGGCCCAAGTAATTATCGAGTTTTGCTCTTGCAACTTAGGTTCCAAGTTCCAATGGAGACTGTTATGTAATTTTTATTGGGTACTGTCTAAGAGCTGAAGCGATTATGTAGTGCACATATAAATAAATTATTACAGCCGTGAACTTGTCACATACTGGCGTTAAAGTACGCAGCAAATTCACTCTGGCGGACATGCCCAATGAGCATACGATTGATAATTGCCCGTATAGCAGTTGCACTATTCGGACTCACAGCTATGACACAGGCATACGCTTGGGGAGATGATGGCCACAGGGTCGTTGGAGAAATTGCATGGCATTACCTGGACCCGGAGGTAGCTGCCGAAATAGAGTTGCTCCTTGATGAAGTCGGTGAGCCGCACCTAGCTGAATCCACAACTTGGGCTGATCGAATTAGATCTAACGAGGCTTACAACTGGGCTGCGCCACTCCACTATATAAACCTGTCGCGAGATTGGAGTACTTATGTTGAGGAGCGGGATTGCCCTGCTGTAGGGTGTATATTAAAGGCGATCCAAAATTATCAGAAGGTACTGGCCGATCGCTCGCGCACCAAGAAAGAGCGAGCAGAAGCACTAATGTTTATTGCCCACTTTGTTGGAGACCTTCATCAGCCGCTACATACCGGATTACTTTCGGATAAGGGTGGTAATGATGTGCAAGTCCAGTTTTATGGGAGTGAAACAAACCTACACGCACTTTGGGATATTCACTTAGTATCCCGTTTAGTTTTAGATTGGCAAGATTACGCTCAGGAGCGAGTAAAAAAATTAGCGGGTCCGAAAGGCAGCTTTGGCAGTCTACCTCGGTTGAAGTTTGGGCCCAGGAATCCCACAAATTGGCCCACAAGCTGGCCTATACCACTGAAGCACAATTGGGTGAAAAGTACTTTCTGCGCTGTCAGGACTCTGTTGAAATGCGATTACAACAGGGTGGGGTTCGTCTGGCATCTGTACTGAACGGTACTCTGGGTAATCCAGGAATCGATGTTGTCAGCAAATAATTCTACTCCAGGCTTGCCTCAACCTTTGGTCTGATTGTGGTGAGCCGAGAGCCTTGGATCTTCAAAATATGCCAAGTTAGCCCCCAATTTTGTGTAGCCTGGTTACACATATATCTGAATTGTTGTTTTATTTTAGAATTTATTTGTAAATAGCGGCCAATCGATCTCGATATGGTAGTTTTCCAGTCACCTGTACTGAAAGTCTGGTGAAAAATGCAAGAATTGTTTCTTTTATAAGGTTGGTCTAGGTAGGTATGGCCTAGGATGACTCCGGTACTTAAAGACATTGATAAGTTTTTTCTGCCTGACTCACAGGTTGATGTTGCTACTGATCTTAAAGGAGTTTCAGCAAGTTAATCTTCTAGGGTTCGAAGATGGAAGTACTATTAAGCCTGAAGGGAAAACTAAAAAATTATAATTTCTTAGTATGTATCTGCGATTTTATTAATTGTAGGGTGATTTTTTAATAGCTTCTTATAGTTTGATTTTTTGATGGGTAAGCGATTAATTTTTAATAGCGGGTCTTTAGGGGCCACGCATCCACCTTTTAATCTCTTTGAAAAGTTTTTTTTGATTATTGAGCGGTGTAATCTCTAAGTAGTATTTCTTCCTGAAGTGTTACCTTCTCTCTTTGTATACACACCTTTCGTGTTGACACCCTTGTACCTGTTTGGTATCAAATAATCTCGAGTTGCATGGTGAATTTATCAGTTTGTATTTAGCCCTTAGAAATAAAAATAATGATTCATCGGGTTTAGGTGTGAATTGAAAGAATTCTTGGCTAAACAAAATAAGACTTTAATGCTGACGTTATTTACAGTCGTTATGGAGGATGTCATCGATGAGTGGAAGAGGTTTTAATCCTAGGGCGTGTCAGGAGCACTTTGCTGGTATTTGTTTTGTATCCAGTTTGAGGTCGTACGGCTCTCTATTTTCCAGGTTTTATGCGCAATGGCAGGGCAATGGAGGAGTAGAAAGCTCGCTGGGTAGGACTTGGAATGGGCACACCGCACTAATTTCCGGTAGCAATGGGGCTATCGATACGATTGTTGGTTGGGATCCCAATAGTTCTTGGAGTGCATTTAAAGGTTCAGTAGGTGGGCGCCATAATAGTATGCGGCCTATTGACGGCCGTTGGCGTGATGACACTGGCATGAACGCGGATCCAACAGCGCAATACTATGGTCTTAAAATTAGCCAGACTCAGCACAACGACTTCAGGGATTTTTTACGACAGGATCTTTTAGGTACCCAAGGATTTGGGCGCCACCTCAACAATACCGGCATTACATTCCAATATGCATTTGCTCCTGGTAAGTGGATGGAAAGACTTAGCTCTTTGGAGGGGAATAATAACGGCCAATTACAAATTATTTCTAATTGCTCGGATGCGGCTTTTCACGTGTTGGCAAGTTTCCTTTACGATTGGCGTAAGGGAAATTACGTAACTGAATTGGCATCATTTATGAACACTGGAGATGAAAAAAATAAAAACATGTCTCAAGGCCGCTTAATGCAGTGGTCAAGTCAAATGGGGCAGCAGGGCTAAAGCTAATTAGGGGAACAGGTGATGCAGTGAATTACAATTTGCATCGCCTTATTCCCAGTAGCAAAAAATCTGGGCTGAAGTCAGCTAGTGTAGAAGAGTAACCGAAAGCTTCTCTAGAGGGTTACGCTACTTTATGGAACTTCGCAACCTTTAGCGGCAGTCCATATTTTGTACCACTGCTCTCTACTTAAGTTGAGTTTTAAGCTTTCAATAGCCGATTTGACTCTTTCAATACTTCCTGAGCCCACAATCGCTAAGGGCTTGGAAGGGAAGCGTCGTACCCAGGCATAGATTACTTGGTCAATATTGGCAGCCCCGACCTCTTCTTTAATACCGTCCAAGGTGACACGTATACGCTCAGCTTGGGTATCTGACCTAGTGAAAATCTCTCCGCCTGCTAGGCAGGACCAGGCCATGGGGTGAACCCTATATTGCTGTAACTGATCCAGGGTTCCATCCTCTGCCACGCTAAAGTTGACAGGGTTGATCTCGACCTGATTTGTTACCAGTGGGGAGCTTAACCGGGACTGCAGCAGGTCAAATTGATAGGGAGTAAAATTGGAAACGCCGAAGTGCTTTACCTTGCCAGCCTTTTCGAGCTCGGTGAATACACTAGCGACTTCATCCGCATCCATCAACATATCCGGCCGGTGAAGAAGCAGAATGTCGATATGCTCCACGCCAAGACGAGAAAGGGAGTTATCGACCGAGTGCCGAATATGATCAGCACTGGAGTCATAGTATTTTACCTTTCTGCCGGGATGCTTTTCAGAGAGCAGCTTAATGTTGCATTTGGTGACAATTTCAATGCGATTGCGAATAGAGCGATCAAGCCTTAGCGCCTCGCCGAACAGTTGTTCGCAGGAGTAGTCCCCGTAGATATCTGCATGATCGACGGTAGTAATTCCAAGGTCTACATGCTGTTTCAGGAATGTCAGGCGCTCCTGAGGACTTAGGCTCCATTCACTCACACGCCAGTAGCCTTGAATTAGCTCTGACAGTTCCGGCCCGTTGAGGGATGCTTGCACTCTATTAACCACTGAATACCTGCCTGGTCGAAAAGTGCAAGGGTATTCTTGTTCCTGCTGATTCTCAACGACTAATGTGACGAGCAGATTGCCGATAGCCACATCCTCATGTCAGGTTGACAGTTGAATTAAGCAGCTAACGAAACCTGAGTAATCGTTTATCACTTTCTTAATACTTTTTTTCTGTTCGCTTCTCCTGAGCGAAGATCTTTCAACAGGGAAGCGCTGCATGGATAGCGCTGATAAAAAAGTTACCGGCTGGCTGATAATTATTTATTCAAATCCAATGCTGCCGGATTCGGAAAAATATAACCATTTCTATATGCAATATTTGTAAGTAAAGTTCTAAGCATGACATATAGTGTGCTCAGTTCTTTCGGTCTGTAGATAAAACTCTATTTTTTCTCCGAATATTTTAAGTTTTTCACTAGTGCTGTTGTCATTGTGGACAATTGATATGTATCTGGATTTTCTTAAATCTTTCAATCCACGAGTGAATTAATTGTTTCTGTGGCCATCTTGGCCGACGGCTGGTTGTCTATGGTTATATGTTGGTAAACATCGGTAGCCCCATTTAATACTCAGAAACCAATCTGTTATTTAGACAAGTCATTTATTGGTTTCGCAAATGTTGATGTCAGCCGTAAGATTTCCTCGGCCTGTGGTTCTATTGCTGTAATCCTATAATTGGTACGCAAATAAATTGTGATAGCAAATATTGAGACCGGTGAGTTCAGGTAGTTGTTTTAGCGGCCATCATGATTAACAATAGTGCCAGCGATATGTACACAATAACTTTGGCAATAGCTAAAAAGAAATAAACAACAATAATGTAGTGGGTGTACGCATATGGAACTGGTAGCTTTGCGCCGGGGCTTTAAGCTCTTGTCCCTGGTTTTGATACTAAATGTCATTCAAGGATGTTCTGAGCCTCCGCAGGATAGTGAAAAAAACCGGGCATTTTTGACCCAAAGAGCGCTGTCTCTTGCGCCCGCTGATCCGGAAATCGCTGAAATATATACTCGCACTTGCCGCAGCTGTCACAGCACTGGTGCCAGTGCCGCACCCCTTACCGGAGATTTAGCCAACTGGAAGCCTCGTATGGAGAAGGGGATGGATGTGTTGGTGGAAAATGCTATCAATGGGTTCCAGGGTATGCCGCCACTAGGCCTTTGTTTTGAGTGCTCCCCCGAGCAGTTTGAACAGTTGATTGTCTTTATGGCTACAGCGGAGTAAAGGATATGGGGTTCAATCGTCGCCAGTTTATTAACTCTATCGCGATCGGCTCCGCATCATTAGCGGCCGCGCCTATCTCATCAGTTGCACGCACCTTATTGCAAGCTGCAGCCCCACCGACAAAAAAAGCGGGAGTACGGTGGCGGAACTGGTCTGGTTCACAAGAGTGTCTGCCGGCCCATCGCCTGGCACCCAAAGATATTCCTGCACTGCAAACGATAATTGCGGAAGCGCAAGGTACGGTCAGGGCGGTAGGTGCGGGTCACTCCTTCACTGCACTGGTACCCACTGACGATACAATTATTTCATTGGGCCGCATTACCGGTGTCGCCGACCACGATTCTGACAAAGTGCAGGCGACGATCTACGCCGGCACCCGTGTAGCAGACATTGGCCAACCCTTAGAGGATATCGGTCAAGCGCTGATTAACCAACCAGATATCGATGAGCAGACTTTAGGTGGTTGCCTGGCAACCGCGACCCATGGAACCGGTGCAGGCTTGGGTTGTATGTCCAGCTATGCAGCGGGTATGGAACTGGTGACCGCAGGAGGGGATACGCTCTGGTGTGATGGTGAGCAAAACCCCGAGGTGTTCGCGGCAGCGCAAGTATCCCTTGGCAGCCTGGGTATGGTGACCAAGGTGCGTATGCAGAACCAGCCCAGCTACCGTTTGCGTCGTGAATCTTGGGTAGCGCCCCTGGAAGAGGTGTTGGATCAGGCTACAGCACTGGCAGAGGCCAATCGGAACTTTGAATTTTACTATATCCCGTTTTCTGGGATGTGCATGGCTGATTCCCACCAGCCGACCACAGAGGAAATCTTCTCTACGGAGCGGGAAGATACTAATGAAGCAGTAATGACCCTGAAATCTGTGCGGGACTGGCTGGGTTGGTCACCGAAGTTGCGTCAGTTTGCGCTGCAAAATGCGATGGAAGATATCGAGAGAGAAGTCGTTGTCGAGTCCTCCTGGCGGAATTACGCCAGTGAGCGAAACGTACGTTTCAATGAAATGGAGTACCACTTGCCCCGCGAGGACGGTTTGAAAGCCTTCGCGGAAATACGTCGAACGATTGAGGAAAATAATCTGGATGTTTTCTTCCCTATCGAGGTGCGTTTCGTTAAAGCTGACGATATCTGGCTGAGTCCGTTTTATAAGCAAGATTCCGTATCCATCGCCATACACCGCTACTTTGAAGAGGACCACCTACCACTGTTCCAGGCCATTGAGCCCATTATGCGCAAATATGGGGGCCGCCCGCACTGGGGCAAGTTAAACAAGCTACAAGGCTCGGACTTTGCCGAGCTCTACCCTCAGTGGCAGGATTTTCTTGAGGTTCGCCGAGAGCTAGACCCCAGTGGTAAGTTCTTAAACCCTTATCTGAAAACGCTTTTTACCTGAGCAACGCTGCTCAGCAGTGAACCCTCAAAGAGGAAAGCACAATGGATATCAAGCGACGAAAGCTAATACTAGGTGGGGTCGTGTTAGGAGCGGCGGCAGGTGTCGCCGTTCTTCGCCCTAAAGCGCAAGGGCAGGGAGGGCACAGAAAATACTTCTCCAGTGTTTCTAAAGCTCTGGATAATGCCGGCTTTTCTGGTCCCACCTTAGTCGTAGACCTGGAAAGTCTGCAAAAGAACGCCGATATATTAGCCGGCCACCTCAGAGGTCACTATGACTACCGGGTAGTGGCTAAATCTTTGCCCTCGCTAAACCTGCTGGACGCTATTACTCAGCGAACAAATACTAATCGCATCATGGTATTCCAGCTGCCATTTCTACAGCAACTGGTTAAATCTTATCCAGTGAGTGATATTTTGCTGGGTAAACCTCTCCCGATTACTGCGGCAAAGGCCTTTTATTTTGGCACTAAGGCGGAGCATTTTGATCCTACGCGGCAGTTACAGTGGCTGGTTGACAGCCCCCGCAGACTTAATCAATACGCCGATCTGGCACGATCGCTCAAACAATCCTTGCGAATTAATATCGAGATTGATGTAGGCCTACACCGGGGTGGCATTGCCAGTGCGGAAGATCTCTCCGCGATGCTCGGTATCATTCAGCGGGAACCCTATTTGGAATTTTCCGGTTTTATGGGTTACGACGCCCACGCCGCAAAAATGCCAGGTGTTCTCGGTGGACCTGAAAAGGCAATCACTCGGGGGTTGGATATTTACCAAAGCAGGGTGGAGCAAGCTAAGATCCAGCTGGGAAGTGCATTCCCGAAGGCGGCCACTTTGAACGCTGCCGGTAGCCCAACCTACCAACTGTACAAATCCCGAGCAGACCGGGCTCCCTGTAACGAGATTGCCGCTGGCTCGTGCCTGGTTAAACCGACGGGCTTTGATATTCCCACCCTGTCTGATCATTTGCCAGCGGCGTATATCGCAAGTCCGGTATTGAAAAAATTGTCACAGACACAGATACCCGGCATAGAAGGGCTCACCGGACCCTTTAGTTGGTTGAACCCAAATCGGGAGCAAAGCTTCTTTATATCTGGCGGCTATTGGAAGGCGGAGCCTGAATCACCAAAGGGCTTGTCGATCAATCCCATCTATGGCCGCTCCAGTAACCAGGAAATGCTGAATGGCTCCAAAAAAGTGTTACTGAATGAAGACGAGTGGGTCTTCTTAAGGCCCACTCAAAGTGAGTCCGTGTTCCTGCAGTTTGGTGATATTGCGGTCTACAGCAAAGGCGAGATTGTGGACCTTTGGCCGGTATTAGGTAACGCCTGAAATACACAGTTTGAATTATGGGCCACTACAGAGTGGGCTGAATAATACACAACCCAAACAGTGGGCAATTAGTAAGTCTTGGAGATACCGATGATCTTTGAAATTGTTTTGGTGTTAAACACAATTTGGTTTCTAATGGGGTTTAATGTCTTCTCTTTGCGAAATCATATATTTGCCAAATTGCTGGTACCCAGGGAAAACAGAGATACCCCCGTGTTTAATATCTTGGCAGAATCGGGAAAATTTCTGGGTGGTTTTAACCTCTCATTGGCGTTCCTCAATATACTACTGCTAATTAGCCCCTCAGTATTTGCTACGGATGTGCAACGCGCTACGTTGCTGCTGGCCTTTGCTGTCACTCACGGAACACAATTTATTTACAATGTCCCGGTAGCCCTACAAAACCGAAAAGGTGAAGGGCCGTGGCAAGTTAAAGGCGTGATGCGTTTTATCTTTATCACTGACTTTATAATGATGTCACTGAACCTAATAGCCGTACTTTGGATACTCCTTTGAATTTTAAACCCTGTGAAATTCGGTCACGCTGCATGTTGCGGCCGATAATGATCAGCATGCTAAATCCTAGATTGCCAACATAAGTGACACACGCCTGCCCGCTAGAAATTCTAGTGGGCACAAGTAATTTAGAATCTTTCTTGGGCGGGTGTTTATTCGGAATACTGCATCGTCAATACGGCTTTTGGGTATCTTGTCAATTTCATACCTTGCTGGAAGAAACATTTCAGTAGACCATTCGTATTTTCGTTCAATCCACGCTCCCAAGAGTGATAATGCTTTGCCAAATATATTTGGCACCCCATTTTCTGTGTAATCGATCCTAGATTCCCACATTAACCGATAAATAGGGAGTTAAATCGCCGATATTTTAGTGGTCACTCTTAGAGTCCTCTTCTTTGACTTGAGTGTTGAACAATATGCGATTCAGTGGGAGTGATAGGATAGGCCGCTTACTAGGTTTAGCTGGTAGCTAAAATTAACTAACCAAGTGGTACTTAAATTGGGCATGCAAATACCTTAGGCATATTAGACAGAACAAAATGACTAAATATCAATAATATGTTAATATTTTGTGATTTTCTAGAATGCTTATGGGTAGCCTACGAGTATCTGGTAGTAATTGAGATGGATGAGGGCTGGCGATGTCGTACGATCCTGTGATCTGGTTCAGGATATCGAAAAGCTCATCCTTGAAGTATCATTTGGGTTTATAGAGTATGAGAATTCTAAAGGTTTTGGTCATATCGGGTTCGATTCTGTCCACTGGTTGTTCAGTTTTTCTTGGAGAGCCGGACACGAGGGTTAAGCGATTTGGTGATTGGGAACTTTGCACAAAGCTGGCCGATAAAACTTTTAAATATCATTCTCAATGGCACTGGGCTATAGCCAATGAGATTAAGGCTAGGGATCTGGGGACTTCACAGAGATGTAAGTCAACGTATACCGCAAGGATGAATCGTTTTACAGCTAGGAGCGTGATTAAGTCTGTTTCATTTGAGGATGCTTTGAACCATAACTTTGAGTAGTTCCAAGATGTGCCAGCTATCAAGCGTTCTTTAATTGTAGTTGCCGATGGCTGGTAATAACTGCCACATGGACTTGTGCACCTCTGTCAAATCAAGTTACTTAAAGCACGTGATTGGATAGCATTATCAAGTCTTATGCTGGGGAGTAGGGCGGTGTTGTTGTTTCAACAGCATCCGCTAGTGTGGATTGTTGGTGTACTGAAAGTTACATCTCCGCCAGCTTCTGAATGTACTTTATCAATAGCTGAGATATGGCTGCATACAAGTACGTTCTTAGCTTTGAGGACGGGATTGGCAGCTTGGTTAAGGCGTGCTTTCTTCGGTTGCAATGGTCTTATTATATAGTTGGAGGTGGTCTGCAATGATGAAATTTAGATCATTAATTAATTGCGCAATTTTTTTTTGCGCTAAAAGTTTGATTATGTAAGCTTATTGGAAATAAAGCCTTTCCTAATTACCACTCATGCTAAGCCAATTTTTAGTAACCTTTCCGGCATCGGCGGCGTCCGAAGAGAGACGTAAACCAGTCTTGGAATGAGTGCCGATAAATCAAACCTCCGATTAAAGCGATATTGAAATTCTGCCAAATAGCGCTGTGCATATTTCGGTCTAATAGAATGGTAAGTACTACGCAGTGCACTCTTTAAATTACCAAGTACCGTATTTACCCAATAGAACTCAGGCTCTTCAACAGAAGCTCTGCCACCACCACAAACAATTTTGTCATGCACACAACCGGCCTCCTTAATGGCATTGAAGCATGGAAGACCATCTGAGATGACTGTGCTGCCACTACAAAGGGATTTTTTACTCCAGGTTGAAATTTCACTGCTTTTGAAGCCCTTGATAATTGAGAGCTTAATACGGGTTGGATGTCCCTCCTTGGTTGTTTCAACGGCAGCTACAAAGGGAGTTTTACCCTTGGCTCCGCGCCCCGGTTTGCATCCAGTACGCTCACCACCGAGATAGGCATCATCTAGTTCAATAAAACCGGATAGTTTGTATCGCTGGTCTCGCTCCATCATCACTTGCATGAGTTTCTGCTTCATGCGCCATGCTGCGTTGTAAGAGATGCCCAGATGTCGAGATAGCTCCATACAGGAAATACCCTTCTTATCCTGTGTAATCAGGAAGATACCGAGAACCCAGGTGGTAAGGGGGAGCTTCGTAGAGTCAAAAATCGTACGGGAGGTAATCGATGTCTGACGTCGACACCGGTTACATTGCTTAAGCTTGCGATAAGCGAGGTCGCAATGCTTGTCATGTCCGCAGTGAGGACAACTAAAGCCATTGGGCCAACGCCATCGCGACAGCGCATCGAAGCACTGTTCCTCGCTGCCGTACATTTTGAGGAATTGGATCAAACTAATCCCCTTCTGAAACTGTACCTTGTTGCGAGCCATGCTGTATTCCCTTGCAGATCAACGAGATATCTGTATTTATATACAGTTAAGATTGACTTAGCAAGAGTGGTAATTAGGAAGCCTTTTGTACCTCTGCCGCTAGTGGCCACCCTGAAGGGTTATAGCTTCTGGATTGCTCTTCTCCAAGTTAGATGTTTAATTTCATGCACTAGCTGCAGTTGCCTATTGCTGTGAGCTAATCATCTTATAGCCTCATGATTAGCTCATTTGGGATCTTAAATCGTGGTTTGCCTTTGGTGTGCTATTTAGCTGCCCCATTTCAATTTAATATGTTCATCTGGGGGGCGAAGGTAAATAAAATTATTCCTAAACAAAAAATACAGGGATAGTTTGATAATTACGTATGTATTTAAGGCCCAGGTATGTTTTGGAAACTTCTTAAATGGACTTAAGGAACCTCTGGACAATTCCGTGATGCCTCCGGTTTTTAAGACGGTTCAGAATCAGGGTGTGGTTATACAGGAATGTTCAGATCTATCAAGCGGTCGCAATACAGGGGGCGCGTTGAAAGGGCCCGCAGTGATATTACAGAATTCTTCAGCGGTGCCTTAAATACCCTTCTATCGTCCATTTAGACTGTTGTAGATAAAGTCCACACAGAGTTTTATCTTGGGGATTTGATATTTACCGCGTTCGTAAAGCAGGAAAACTCCCAAATCGCCACCGGGGCTAACTGAAACTTTACCTTCGCAAGGAACTTGTACCAGCTCTCCTGATTCGAGATAGTTGCAAATACTCCAAGAGGGCACACAAAACATGCCGCGATGATTTAGCGCGGCTGCTGTTAGGGCCTTACCATTATTGCTAATCACCTTTGGGGACAGTTTCAATGGCTGCCACTGACCGTCAGTGAGCATATACCACTCAATGACTCCCCGTGGCCCCCGGTATTGCAAGCTGGGAACAGACTCAATCGCTGACTTGTTCAAGGGGCGGTCGTGTTCCAGGTTTGCGATAAATTGTGGTGTGGCTACGAGAGAGAATTCATTACTAGACAGCCGCTTAGCAATAACATGCTCATCAGGTGCAAACCCCCCGCGAATTGCGATATCAACCGGGTCCTTTCCCAGCTGCGACAAGTCGTCGTTATAACTTAAGTCAAATACGATATTGGGGTAATGCTGTGAGAACTTTTCCAGTACGGGTGTTAAGTGCTGCTCCCCATAAGTTGGAAGGCAACTGATGCGAATCAGCCCACTGGGCGCTTCAAATGTCTGGCTGACTAGCTCATCAGCTTGTTCGAGCTGGCGAATAGCCTTAGTGACCATGGAGTAGTAGAGTTTGCCGAGTTCCGTCACCTTGACTTGCCGGGTGCTACGTTGCAATAGCTCGACCCCTAAGGAGCGCTCAAGGTCCTTAACTCGGCGGGATATCGATGATGCAGGTACCTCAAATTCCTCAGCAACTGCAGTGAAACTATTCAGTTCTACCACGCGCTTGAAGTAACGCAACGCTCTGATTTTGTCCATAATCGACTTCTCATAGTCTCTAAGTAGCAAAATTCACTCCTGATTATTGCCAAATTGACAAAAGACTTATACCCAATAGTGCCTGTTTTTGTGTCTGCGCCATGGGCATTATCGCCCTCAACGTGTGTTGAACTGATTGTTAGGATGACCAATGAAAGCTTTGAAAATGACTCGCTATGGGGATATTGATACTTGTCTAGAGCTTCAATCTGCTGAGATACCCATCCCCCAACCTGGTGAGGTACTGGTTCGCGTACATGCGGCCAGTGTAAATCCAGTCGATAATATGGTGCTGCGCGGAGAGCTTAAGTCGGTGCGCAAAGAGGTATTCCCGGCTGGTGTAGGGAGAGATGTCAGCGGTGAAGTTGTGGCTGTGGGGAAAAATGTAGCGGGGTACAGTGTAGGCGATCAGGTTTTTGCCCGAGTGGGGGAGGATCATGTGGGTACTATTGCCGAATATCTCACTATTGATACTTCGCACTTGGCAGCAAAACCTGAAAACTTGTCGCACTTTGAAGCGGCGGGTATTCCGCTTGTGGGGCTGACATCATATCAATCTCTGATAAAAGTAGCGGGCTTGAAATCCGGTGAAAAAGTGCTGATCCATGCGGGATCAGGCGGTGTTGGTTCTATGGCAATCCAATTAGCGAAGTCCGTAGGTGCCTATGTAGTAACGACAACAAGTACTGCAAATGTAGACTGGGTGAAAGGGCTAGGGGCTGACCTTGTGATTGACTACAAGAAGGAAGACTACCTTCAATTACTATCTGATATGGATGTCGTGTTCGACACTTTGGGCGGCCAATATACCTTGGACGCATTTAAGGTCCTGAAAACAGGGGGGCGTGTCATCTCAGTCAAAGGGGCTTTGGATCCGCAGACTGCTGAAGAGCTTGGGCTGAGTTGGTTACTCCGCAAAATATTGGCACTTAAATCGCGAAAACTGATGAAGGCCGCAAGAGCAAAATCGGGGCTTTATCGGATGGTTATTATGGAAGCTAATGGAGGGCAGTTGAGTAAGCTTGGGAATCTGTACCGGGAGAATGTTCTTTTTCCGGTGATAGACCAAGTCTATTCTTTAGAACGGAGCAAGGAAGCATTCGCATATCTCGCTTCAGGGCGTGCAAAAGGTAAAGTGATTATATCTGTGGGTGAAATTCATTAACTGATGATTGAAATGATCGATAAGTATCGGCGTTGCTTTGAAATATAAAGACGCGCTGAATCTTAGCGGCTTTTGTGCCTACCATACCTTGAATCAAATGCATCATTGAGGTTACTTTTATTGGTTGCCAGTTTTTATTCAGCATAGTGGTTTTCGTTGGGTATTTTATATTGACCTTAAGCTGGAAGAGCTCGCTGAACGGTAGTTGGTTTATGGTTATGGTATTTGGCTCGGTGGTTAGTATTGTTGCAATGGCTATCCAATTGAATGGTAGTTCATCATTTTATCCAGACACTTGGAGTCGTCCTCTTTATTTTGGGTTTGTGAAATTTCTACTCAAAGGGTGGTAGTAGAATTGCCGATAGAATGTAGTTTTGGAATGTTGAAAAGAGTTAAACATGAGTTTGAGAAATCAACCTGACAGTTACGGTTCGGTAGCCAAGTGGCTACATTGGTTAACGGCCATATTATTTTGGGGTTCCTATATTTCTGTGTATTACCGCCACTGGTTTACCCAGGAAGAGACGCCAGCGAATTGGACCGCCTTGCAGCTGCACCTTTCAATTGGTGTGACTATTGGGGTGCTCGTTATTCTCAGGATTGTCTGGCGCCTGACAAATCCACCACCACCGGTAGAGCCGGGAACCTCCCTAGAGCACTTTGCTGCCCATAGTGGCCATCTTCTACTCTATCTGATTATGGTCATTACCCCACTGACTGGATATATCGGTACCGGAGTAAATACAGACTACTTTTTTCTATTCGAGATTCCTAAGTTTGAGAGCACCCAAGCTTTTGTGGCGATAGTTCAGGATCGAATGGGGCTAACCTTTGAAGAGTTTGAGAAGCCTGTGGACTTTATCCATAAGGAGATTCTAGGGCAGTGGGTGGTGTGGATCTTGATCCTGGGGCACGTAATGGCCGCTCTTTACCATCACTACATCAAAAAGGATCGGACTTTGCTAAGGATGACCGTGACTAAAAAGTCATAGTTCTTGCGCTAATTTTGGCAGGAATTAGTGGTAAATAGGCATTGAGTGCCAAATCCAGACATTTTAATCTCGAGTTTTTGCAGCTCCTGTAGAGCTGTGCACTTGGACTTGAGGTGGGTGTTATATGAGGTATTTGGTCCTTGCTTTGATTCTATTTCAAATGGGGTGCATACCTGAGTCCAAACTGTATCGAATCGCGCAAGTCGAAACAGTCCCTCAGCCTACTTGCCAGCCTGCGCTGGCAAGTAGCACTCATACTGCTATCGGATCAGCTCCTACTTAAGCTGCCAATCTCCGGAGCCCCGGTTTTGTGTCTGGGCAAACCCAGTGAAACCAGTGCGGTTAACAGAAGAAAAGCACTGGAAATAAGTAGGCAAGCCACCAACCCCTGAGTTTGGAATACCCACCCCGAGAGCAGTGTCCCTAGTAATCGCCCAGCGGCATTTGCCATATAGTAGAAGCCCACATCCATAGAGACGCCATCTTCCCGAGCATAAGCAACTATCAAGTAGCTGTGTAAAGATGAATTTACGGCGAAGAGTACAGCAAACATCAAAAGTCCACCCAGTACGGCGAGCTGTGGACCCCCCTTTATATAATGCGATTGCGATTAATGCGGGCACTGCAGTGAGCGCTATTGCCCAGAATAGTGCGGTTCGACCATCCGGAGCCTGAGCTGAACGTGCCGTCGTGACCTTTGGGGCCTGGGTTTGCACTATGCCGTATCCGATCACCCAGGATGCCAGGAAGGTACCTACCTGCCAGTGGCTCCAACCGAACTGGCTAGCCAGGAAAATCGGTAGAGCTATAACAAACCAAACATCCCGGGAAGCAAACAAGAGTAAGCGCGCGGCCGACAATATGTTGACTGCGGGACTCTTGGAAAAGATATCTCTAAATCGGCTTTTTGCTTTGGCTTTCCCTAAGTCCCGCTTAAGAAATTTGAGACTCAATATCCAAACTATTCCAAGAGCTAGGGCCATCGATGCAATCGCGCCTTGAAAGCCAAGTGAGGCGAGTAGGGCACCGCCGAGAAAGAAGCCCAAGCCTTTTAGCGCGTTTTTCGAACCGGTAAGAAGGGCGACCCATCGATATAAGGTGCCACTGGCCTGATCGGGCACTAGTAACTTGATTGAGCTCTTCGCACTCATTTTATTCAGGTCTTTGGCGATACCGGAAAGGGCTTGGGCGGCCATAACCAAGGGGACCGAGAGATACTGACTGGGTGCCAGCAGCATGGAAAGAGCAACAACCTGTAAGGCCAGTCCCAAGTTCATGGTCCGGTTGAGTCCAATCCGGGCACCGAGCCAGCCGCCGACAAGATTAGTGACTACGCCAAAGAATTCGTAGAAAAGGAAAAGCAAGGCTATTTGCAAAGGGCTGTAGCCGAGTTCGTGAAAGTGCAGCAGCACCAGCATGCGCAGAGCGCCGTCAGTCAAAGTAAATGCCCAGTAATTGCCTGTTACCAGCAGGTATTGGCGCACTGGCGACGATAAATTGTGAAGAAACTGCATGATCTTGTTCTGTGTACTGCTACTTACTAAAAGTGGGAGGAAAAAATATGAGCTCATGGAGAGGCGTACCCCTCAGGTGCAGTGTGTTCTTTCCTTCCGGCCCCATTGTACTTTGGCTGCTTAGCCCATGGTGCCAATCATTCGAGCCAATTCCGCCGTGCGGTTGGCGTAACCCCATTCATTGTCATACCAGGCGTAAACTTTTACCTGGGTGCCGTTAACGACCATGGTCGATAGAGCATCGATAATGCTCGATCTGGGGTCGGTTTTGTAATCCACGGAGACGAGGGGCCTTTCCTCATAGCCGAGGATATCTTTTAGTTCACCCTCTGCAGCGTCCTTAAATAACTGGTTTACTGCCTCTGGGGTAGTGGCGGTTTCCACTTCGAAAACACAATCGGTAATGGATGCGTTGGCGAGGGGAACACGAACTGCGTGGCCGTTTAGGCGGCCGGACAACTCTGGAAAGATGGTGGCAATAGCTGTAGCTGAACCTGTTGTTGTGGGAATCAGGCTGGCACCACAAGAGCGGGCTCTGCGTAGATCTCCATGGGGTGCGTCGAGGATAGTCTGGGTATTGGTGATATCGTGAATAGTGGTGATTGAACCGTGACGAATACCCAGGTTTTCGTGAATAACTTTTACTACTGGAGCAAGGCAGTTAGTCGTACAGGAAGCGGCGGTAATAATCTGGTGTTTGTCCGGCTGGTAAATATGTTGATTCACTCCAAGGACAATATTCGGAACTCCAGCCTCTTTAACTGGTGCAGAGACCAACACCTTCTTTACCCCTTGATCCAGGTAGGCTTGAAGAAGTTCAGTAGTTTTCATTTTACCGGAGGCCTCTACAACCAGGTCGCAGTTTTTCCAATTGGTATCTGCAATAGCGGTATTGCGGCTACAGGTTATTGTTTTGCCATCAACCTGAATTGTGTCATCAACGGCTTTCGCCTCTCTGTGCCAGCGCCCGTGTACAGAGTCAAAGTTGAGCAGGTGGGCGAGAGTGGCTGCATCACCGGCAGGGTCGTTAACCTGGACAAACTCAACTTCAGGCCAATCCCAAGCAGCGCGCAGTACCAGCCGGCCAATTCGGCCAAATCCATTGATCCCAATTTTGATGGTCATTGTTAATTTTGCTCCGTTTCTGTCAGGCACATATGAAAAATCATATATATCTGGATAGTTTAAATCTTAGGTCGGCAGGCAATATCAGCAGCACAGACTTGTGCGCTCTGGCCGGTCTCCCATTTGAATTAGGTTGTTGAGGTCTTCGGTAATAAAGTGCTGGTTCGCCTGCAAGGTGTCGAACAGTACAGACTTTGCCCAGGCATTTAAGTCCGGGTTGATTCGGTAAAACACCCACTGCCCCTGGCGGCGGTCTTGGAGCAGGTCTGAACTTCTCAGCAAGGCGAGGTGCCTGGAAATTTTCGGCTGGCTCAATTCGAGGGCTGCCGTTAGCTCGCATACGCAAAGCTCTTCCTCGTGAGCAATAAGGAGCAATGTGCGTAGCCGCGTATCATCGGCCAGGCATTTGTAAAACTGTACTGGGTTCATGCCGCTCTTTTTCGTAAATCTGCCTCGGCTTGGGCCAAGACCAGTAGTTTGATGCGAGTGCTCAATTCACGTGCCGTGGTGTAAAAAGGGCAGAAGCAGTGTCGCTTTGTCGGTTCCTTAAAATTCCAGGCAATCATTTTGTCAACTTTTGGGGAGGGTACGTATTCTTCCCGGCTTTTGTCGCAAAGTGTGATGACCAGGTCAAAAGGTTGGTCAGCTACATCTTCTACAGCTTTGGGAATGAGTCCCTCTGTTGAAACCCCCAGTCGCTCCAGTGCTTGCAGAGCGCGTGGGTCCACTGTGTGGACATTGGTTCCGGCGCCAACGGCTTCGTATGAATTGCCTCCAAAATGCCGCAACAGTGCCTCAGCCATCAGTGAGCGGGCAGAGTCCCCGGCGCAAACAAACAGAACACGCCTTTTCATTGGAGGGCTCCATTTGGCTTTTTAACAATTATATATGGAAAACCATATATTCATAGTCTTAAAAATAGCCCACTGAACCAGCGGGCTGTAACCTGTGCTTATAGCTTAAACTCGGCCCATACAGGCGCGTGGTCTGATGGGCGTTCCATAGCTCGAATATCGTAGTCCACGCCAGTCCCGACACATTTTTCCAGAAGAGGGTTGGTGGCTAGAATCAAGTCGATACGCAGGCCGCGTTTGGGCTCGCGATCGAACCCACGGCTGCGGTAGTCGAACCAGCTGAATACATCGTCTGTTTCTGGGTTTTGTGCGCGGAAGGTGTCGGTGAGCCCCCAGCCTTCAATTTTTTGAAGCCACTCGCGTTCTTCTGGAAGGAAGCTGCATTTGCCATCGCGCAGCCAGCGCTTGCGATTGGGTTCACCAATACCAATATCCTGGTCGCTGGGTGAAATATTCATATCGCCGATAACCAATACAGGCGCTTCCGGCTTACACGTGGTTTGCAGGTAGGTATCCAGGTCGGCGTAATACTTTTGCTTTGCCGGAAATTTAACCGGGTGCTCGCGATTTTCACCTTGCGGGAAATAGCCATTAATAACCGTGAGGGGCTCAGGACCGCCGATATCAAACTTGCCGGCAACCATACGGCGCTGGGCGTCGCTGGCATCGGTTGGGAAACCGTATTCGCGATCAATAAAGGGCAGGCGTGAGAGCAGGGCAACGCCGTAGTGTGTTTTTTGGCCAAAATAAATCAGCTCATAGCCCAGGTCTTTTATCGCATCTACTGGAAAATCTTCGTCGGTGACTTTGGTTTCCTGTAGGCCGATGATATCGGGCTGATGGTTGTCTACCAGGGCCTGCATCTGGTGCAGGCGAGTGCGAATACTATTGACGTTAAAGGAAACAACCTTCATCTCTTCCCCCAAAATAAAAAAGGTCGGGCTAGCCCGACCTAAGAGTTAGTTCGCGGACCGGGCGCACGCCGCGCCCAGTGCCTATCAGTATTTAGAAGTTAGCAACTTGGGGCGGGGCCTTGCTGGCCTTATCGGCCAGGCCGATAAAGTCCGCCATTATATAGCCCGCTTCATTCAAAATTGGATCTTTTTCCAACTTGATCTCTACAGGACCACCAATGTTAGCCACCTCTTCAGATTCGCTTTCTTCGTATGCCTCAAAGTTCTCGTAGGGTTCAAGGCCTTTAGCTTTGCGGCGACGGTTTTCCATATCCAGCAATCGCTGATTAACGGACTTGCGCTCATTCTCTCTAGTTGACTCGTTGAGAGAGACATACTTCTTGTCAGCCCGCTCGGCGTCGAACTTGAACTGATCGCGCAGGAAAACAAAATCTGGATCTGTTTCCGTGCGCTTGTTGTGCTTGGTAATCAAGTTCGGGATCAGCATCTTCAAGTTGAAATACTTCGCATGAGGCACAGCGTGGATACGGTCCCAGGGCAGGGCAGTATCGTAAGCACTCTCACCCACATTTTCGGCATCAATCAACTGTGGCATATCGATGTCCGGCTTCACACCCGCATGCTGTGTGCTATCTCCGGAAACCCGGTAGAACTTGGACTGGGTAATTTTCAACTGGCCTTCCTTCAGGGGAGCCATAGTTTGCACAGTACCCTTACCAAATGATTGGTTGCCTACTACCAGGCCGCGGTTGTAATCCTGGATTGCACCGGCAAAAATCTCGGATGCAGAGGCCGACAAACGATTAATCAATACCATCAGCGGCCCGCGGTACATGGCGCGGGAGCGCGAGCGATTGTGGCGGGAAATCTGCTCGTTGGCATGACGGATCTGCACAACAGGGCCCTGATCAATAAACAAGTCTGTGAGCATGGTGGCTTCTTGCAGTGAACCACCGCCATTGTTGCGAAGATCCAGAATAATACCGTCAACCTTTTCCTCTTTAAGCTCACTCAGCAGACGGGCAACGTCTCGCGTGGTGCTCTTATAGTTGGGGTCGCGGCGGCGATAGGCATCGAAGTCGATATAGAAGGTCGGCAGGTTAATCACACCGATCTTGTAACTCTTGCTGCCATCAGAGAATTCAAATACTGCCTTCTTGGCCGCCTGATCTTCAAGCTTAACTTTGCTGCGCTTGATCAAGATAGTCTTGTGAGTACCGTCGCCACCAGTGGGGATGGTCTCCAGGCGAACATAAGTACCGGCCTTGCCGCGAATCAAGTCGACAACATCATCCAGGCGCCAGCCTACGACATCGACCATTTCGCCTTCTTTATCCTGGCCAACACCCACGATTTTATCGTTGGGCTTGATCTTGCCAGTGCGATCGGCTGGACCACCGTGTACCAGGCGAGCAACTTTGGTGTATTCCTCGTCTGCCTGCAGCACAGCACCGATACCCTCCAAGGAGAGGGACATGCTCATATTAAAGTTTTCCAATGAGCGCGGTGACAGGTAGTTGCTGTGTGGATCGTAGAGACGAGTCAGTGAGTTCATATAGAGCTCAAATACGTCGTCGCTCTTCTGCTGCTCGAGGCGCTTCTTTTGACCTTTGTAACGGCGTACGAGAAGGTCTTGGATTTCCTCATCGGTTTTACCGGTAAGGCGAAGGTTCAGGATGCTGCTCTTTAAGCGCTTACGCCAAAGCTCATCTGCAGCGCTGATCGAGTTGGGCCACTGGCTTTCCTCCCGATCCAGCTCAAGGGTCTCTTCCCGAGAAAAGTCATAGGCGGGCAGGCCTTTCTCTAGTTGGGACAGGATGTTATCTAGCCGGTCGCCCATACGCAGGCGGAAACGGTTATAGATACTGAACCCAGCGGTGACATCACCAGCGCGAAGCTGGTCATCCATCTCCGCTTC
The DNA here is from genome assembly GCF_030012985.1 of Microbulbifer sp. VAAF005. Classification (NCBI taxonomy): domain Bacteria; kingdom Pseudomonadati; phylum Pseudomonadota; class Gammaproteobacteria; order Cellvibrionales; family Microbulbiferaceae; genus Microbulbifer; species Microbulbifer sp. VAAF005. The sequence continues at coordinate 374,923 of NZ_CP120233.1, forward strand.
CCACGCGCGGAATTCGTCGATATCAGAGGCGAGGAAGTAACTTTTAGTGGGGTCGAGTGCATCGATATACTCGTTCCACAAGTTCTCGGACATTTCGTCGCCGATTTTGATTTTGTTGTAGTGCAGCATTTCAAGTTTGCTGACTATCTCTTGTGCAGTACCACCTTGACCCTCTTCGGGGGCTATTCGCTCTGGCTCTGCCAGAACACTTGTGGAAAGAAGGCCAATGACCAAGAAGCCGGAAAAGTAAGCGGCGATCCGATTGGTAAGCATAGGGAGTCTCTTTATACGTCCTACTTCATAGGCGTCCGGCCCTTATGGCTCGGCGACCTATAGCTTAGGACAAGTATAAAGGCTGAAAGCTCCAAAGGGCATGAAATACCTCTAATCAGAGATGGATCTTTTTCTTTAACACTGTATTTAGCAAAATAGCTTTCCTATTGAGTGTGAAATTGAGGCATTTTTTCTCGTTTTGAAGGCTTGAGTATGTATGGTCATCATAACTATTGTGTAACTGCAACTGTAAAAAAGCGTTAAAAACAATCACTTTGACTAATAGGTCAGCACCACTTTGGTGACTTTGAAGGCTTTTAGGGTCATGAAGTTGCACCAGTTACCACTTTATTAATTCGAGTGAGCGCTCCTCGTCTAAAAGTGTTGCTCCAATAATCTCTGTGACCGCAAAAATGGCGTTTTAATTTTGGAGCAATAGGCGAATATCGGGCGAGTGCCAGTAGTTGTATCTGCGAGTTGTGTTTTTACCACTTGGTCGAAACAGTGGTAGCAAGGATCTCTCCTATGAAATTTGATCTTTCACGTGAAGAAACCATTCAAAACGCTGCAAAGGTTGCCGGTGATGTCAATCTGGTTGTCTCTAATGCGGGCGTAGTGAAGCTATCGACACCCTTGGACGATGATGCTGTGGATAGCTTCAAGTATCAAATGGAGGGCAATGTTTACCCACTGATAAACCTGGCCAAAGCGTTTGGCCCTGTTTTGAAATCTAATGGTGGGGGTGTCTTTGTTCAAATGAACTCACTGGCATCCATCAAAAATTTTCTCCCATTTACTGGTTACTCCGGCTCAAAGGCGGCTGCCTATGCAGTAACTCAGGGTTTGAGGGAGGCCTGGGTCGAGCAGGGGACTCAAGTTATCAGTGTTATTGCTGGTCCAATCAAGACGGATATGGCCGACTCCGCAGGCATGGGAGAGGGAGCCCCTCCAGCGAGCATCGTCTTCGATGGCATTATGAAGGCACTAACAACGGGTGATTTTTTTGTTTATCCAGATGAGATGGCTCAAGAGGTCGCAAAAATTTACGCTCCCTTTGCCAAGAGCGTACTTGAGATCGAAAGCTAACTTAGAACCCAGGAGAGGATCGGGCAATGTTACTAGATACACCAGTATGTGATTTCGGATGGAAAGCCCCAGACTTTACTTTGAAAGACCCTGGCGGCAAGAGCTTTCGAATGTCGGACCATCTGGGAAGCAAGGGGCTGTTGATTGCATTTATCTGCAATCACTGCCCCTATGTTCAGGCGATTGCAAATCGTTTAGCTGAGGATGTGCGAGAACTACAAGGGCTGGGCATTAATGTTCTGGCCGTTATGTCAAACGATTATCGCGATTACCAGATTGACAGTCCTCCTTATATGGCGAAGTTTGCCCGAGACCATGGGTTTACTTTCCCCTATTTGGTTGATGAAGATCAGTCCGTAGGGAGAGCTTACCAGGCGGTATGTACACCAGACTTCTTCGGGCTGAATAAGGATGGAGAGCTCCAATATCGAGGCAGAATCGATGATGCGGGAATGGGAAACCCGGCAGGCCGAACCAGGGAGCTGGTCAATGCAATGAAGTTGATCGCAGAGACTGAGGCAGGGCCGGAAAAGCAGCAGCCAAGTATGGGGTGCTCTATTAAATGGAGTGGTAACCATAACTGATATGGGTTGCTAGCTGACGGGAATGCTCTGGCGAACATAAAGCACACAAAAATATAAGAAAATACATTAATATAATTAGTTAACCTATTGATTATAAAGAATTAATGAAAAGTTAATGTAGCTTGTTAAGTGGCGGGTGCCAGAAGTGTGACACCCGCTTTCTTATTTACTCAGTAAGCTGGCGGGTCATGATGATGTGGTCAATGTTGTAACCATGCTTTGTAACTGCCAGGTCTAGTAGATAGTCTGTAATAGCTTCATCCAGCTGGGGAGTGCGGCTTAACAGGTAGAGGCTGGAGCGGTCTGGATCACCAACGAGTGACCACTGATAGCCAGGATCTAGCTCTAGTATCCAGTAGTCGCCGGCAGCTTTACCCTCAAAGAAGGTGATAGCGAGTTTACTGTTCGTCTCATCAATGGGGACTCCAGTACCCTGAACACTGATCGGGAACCCATATTTTGGGTGTAAGATTCGACAAAAATTGAAAACGCTGATAGATCCATCATCATCGAGGCCGTAGTCCGCTGTTACCGCAGTACAAGCCGGCTGGAAAATTTGCGGTAGCCGGGCAATCTCATACCACTTGCCGAGATACTGATTCACATCGACATAGGGAACCGTTTCCAGTTCATCATCTGCCAGAACGGCCTGGGTACTGAGTGCAAACAGTACAATCCCTATACCTCTCAATAAACTCTTCATTTCCTCGCTCCTTGTGTTCGCAGTTTTTTAGGTCGCCAGCTTCATAGCTAAGCGACAATCTCTTTACGGGGATATAACTGGAACGGATTAACCAAGTTCTGTGTTTAATCTGAATTTCAAAAAAGTGTCACCTAGGTGAATGAGCTGAGGTCCTAGAAGTTGACAGAAGGCCAGCCTTTGCTAAGTGGTGATAGATAGGATTTGTTTGAGGCTGACCATGGCTAAAACGGTAGACGTAGACGTCCTGGTATTAGGGGGCGGAATTCAAGCGATTTCATTGTTGCGAGAGCTATCAACAGATTATTCTGTGCTGGCAATAGACCAGGGGTTAGACGATGCCGAGTCATTACACTTTCATGGCTATTTCTCCTCAGGCTGGAATGCGGCACACCCAAGTGCGGCAAAAGCTTACTTAAAGGCCGCACAGTTTTGGCGCACACAACTGGAGAGCGATGGTGTTGATAGCCACATAACAGATTTTTATGCCGCGCTTCCCCGAGAATTTTTAGATACTGTCGAGCCCAACTGGATTGCGGCGGGTATTCCAGTGGAAGAGGTGCCGATTCCAGCTCCACTGGTAACAACTAGCTTGCCGTCGCATCAGTGCTATCGATTTGCTGATGACCTTATGTTTGACGGCGCTGAAGCCTATCGACGTTTTAGTGCTCCTGTTAGCGAGAAGTTGGTGAAAGGGAGTATCCGAAAATTCGACAAAGATAGTGGTGGCGTGACTGAGGTCTCTGCCGATATCGGTGGTAGTTCCCACCAAATAAAACCCCAGTTGGTTCTCTCAGCATGCGGGGCGGGCAATGCAGCAATACTCGAAAGTCTTGGAGTGCCAGCTCAAGGTGTGCGGGATAGCCAAGTTGTTCGGCCCCTACATATGTTGCTGGCTAAGGGTGCTAATACCCCTCCAATCTCAGCCTTCCTGATGGACATGGTAGTGGCATATCACCCGCTGGAAAGTGGAGAGGGACTTTGGATTCTCACCCTCAATCCAGAGCACCCCAGATTTCGCTCTGGTGTGGTTGACATGAGGGTGGCCCCGCCCATAGAGAGGGCGTTAATCCGGGATACCCTGGATAGATTGGCAAATTGTATGACCGGGTTTGAGGATTGGGCAGCCGGCTGCCATTGGGGTGTTTACGCAGGTTGGAAAACTGACGCTCCAGGGCCGGATGGGGATGCTCTTGTGCAGTTAAACTATCCGCGTCCATACCACATCCACAGCTTTGATATAGCCAATTTCTTGGCGGTTTGGCCGAATCACTGGGGTCTCGCCGTGGAAGCTGCAAAGGAGGCCGGGAAATGGGTTCGCTCAAAAGCTAAGCCTCGGCATCCTCAACCTAAAGCGATAGGTAGCTTGCTGTCGCAGTCAGTTGGTCATCAAGCTATTTGTAATAAATGGCAAAGCGACGAGCTGAAGTGGCACCCTTGGGCTGAGTTTGTCCAGAAAATGGGCCTGCCAATCAGGTGATTTGCTTAGTATTTCAGCGTTGAGCCATCAGTCTATGAGTCCAATAAGGCGATATTAACAACGTATTTCGCTTGCAAAGACATTTTTTTCTGTATCTTAAATTGAAATGTAACCGGTTACATTCTGTTTCAAACGGTGGAGTGCTACGAAAACCGCGATCTGGAAACAGCGTGTCCGCTTACAAAACACGGAAATAAAAATAAATAGGCTGTTTATTCAGCTGGTTCTTTGAGTGGCCCGAGGGGAAGGGGTTTGGTTAAAAAAATAAGAATGGGCATGGTTGGTGGTGGAGAGGGTGCTTTTATTGGTGCAATCCATCGGATGGCAGCAGCTCTCGACGGTGAGATAGAGCTAGTCGCCGGCTGCTTTAGTGGCGATTCCGAACGCAGTCGTAAAACTGGTGAAAAGCTGGGGCTTCACCCGGACCGGATTTACCAAAGCTATCAACAGATGTTCCAAGAGGAATCCCGTGGCAGCGCTGATGATCGAGTTGAATTTGTATCTGTAGTAACTCCCAACCACCTCCATTTACCCGTTTCTATTGCTGCGTTGCGGGCGGGATTCCATGTCCTCTCCGACAAGCCAGCCGCCTCCACTTTGGAAGAAACACTTGAGCTTAAAAAGGAAGTGGAGCAAAGCGGGCATCTTTATGGTTTGACCCACACTTATGCTGCTTACCCTCTGGTTATGCAAGCGAGAGCAATCCTGGGCAGGAGAGAGTTGGGGTCTATTCGACGAGTTACCGTTACCTATCCGCAGGGGTGGCTGGCTCTAGCCGGTGATTCCACGGGAAGTAAGCAGGCGAGTTGGCGAACAGATCCTGCACGTTCGGGAGAAAGTGGCTGCTTTGCGGATATAGGCACCCATGCTCATCATCTGGTGGAGTTTTTTACTGGCCAGCATATCTCTGAAGTCTGCGCAGACGTGCAAGCGGTAGTTGATGAAAGAGCGTTGGATGATGATGGTGCAGCGCTATTTAAATTAGATCAGGGCGCCCGAGGAACACTTACAGCCAGTCAAGTCTGTGGAGGAGAGGGGAACAACCTGAATATCAGCGTTTACTGTGAAGACGGTTCGCTGTTTTGGGAGCAGGAAGCCCCAAACCAATTGCAAGTAAAGCGCAGGGGGCAGCCTGTGGCGATTTGGAAAGCCGGTGCGGATTGTGAGTATCTGGATGGAGACGTCAGGTCTTTCTGCCGGACACCTCAAGGACACCCGGAGGGCTATATAGAGGCCTTCGCCAATATCTATCGCGATTTTGCTGGTCAAGTCCGAGGCCGCCGCGAGGGGGTAATTTCAAAGAACAGTCCTGCCGTTGGCAACATTGATGCAGGTGTTCGCGCGATGGCATTTGTGCGCGGTGTGCTGGAGAGCAGTCGCGCAAAATCCTCATGGGTTTCCCTGGCGCCTTATTGGAAGTGAGCGGCTAGGTCCAACCTCACAGAATTTAGGTATCTCTGGCAGGGTGGGCGTCCGGCAGCTAGTACGGCACAGGGAGGTGCCGGTGTCGGTCTGCGGCCAGTTACCTTTTGAAGAATTTTCTCAAAAGGTGCAAACCAATCGCTTGGAAAGGGTTGGTTGCAGAATTAATAAGTACAGCAGTAAAAAGGATAACAATAAATGAAGGCACCCAGAATTCAGGGGCCCGGAATTTTTCTCGCCCAGTTTCTCCCATCGAGCGAACAGCCAGCTTCGCTTGAATCTATGGCTCGTTGGGCATCAGACCTGGGGTACAAAGGCATCCAGGTTCCCACTTGGGACAAGCGGATTTTCGATCTTGAGCTGGCCAGTAAAAGCCAAGCTTACTGTGATGATGTACTGGGGATCTGTGAGGAGGCTGGGGTACAGATTTCTGAATTGTCTACGCATTTGCAGGGGCAGTTGGTCGCAGCTCACCCAGCCTATAAGGAAATGCTGGATATTTTTTCTCCAGAGGCAGTACGCGGAAACTTGCAAGCCCGTGCAGAGTGGGCGAGCAATCAGTTAGTTCTTGCAGCTCGGGCCAGTGCCAACCTGAAGCTCAAATCCCATGCAACTTTCTCCGGCGCTTTACTCTGGCACACTTTTTATCCATGGCCCCAGCGCCCAGCGATGTTGGTTGAAGAAGGTTTTCGCGAACTGGCCCGTTTGTGGCGTCCGATATTGGATGCGTTTGACAGCGCGGGGGTCGATGTCTGCTATGAACTGCACCCCGGTGAAGACCTGCATGATGGCTTGACCTTCGAGCGGTTTCTTTACGAGGTGGAAGATCACCCTAGAGCCAACATCTTGTATGACCCGAGCCATTTGCTCTTACAGCAAATGGATTACTTGGCCTTTATCGATATCTATCACGAGCGAATCAAGGCTTTCCATGTGAAAGATGCGGAGTTTCATCCGAGTGGAAGGGCTGGAGTATACGGCGGTTACGCCCCCTGGATTGACCGCCCCGGTCGCTTTCGCTCCCTGGGGGATGGTCAGGTAGATTTTCGTGGGATTTTTAGCCGACTGACCCAGTACGGTTACGATCGCTGGGCGGTATTGGAATGGGAGTGTTGCATTAAGGATCAACAGCAGGGGGCCAGCGAGGGTGCGCCATTTATTCGGGAGCACCTGATAACCGTGGCTGACAAAGCTTTTGATGATTTTGCCGGTGCTGAAACAGATCGCGCTCGAAATCGTAGGATTTTAGGGCTCGAGTAGCTTAGCTTCCGAGTATGAATAATTGGAAGCCGATGTCAGTGAGTAATGAATAATAATAAATTATGCGGAGATTGGATTGATGAGTACCCAAATTGAACCACTGGATAAGAAAATTTTCCTGGTGGGAAATCTCTCAATTTTTATGATTGGTCTTGGTTTAGCTGTTAGGGCAGTTATAGCCACTAACTTACAAGAAGATATTTACAATCATATCGATTTAGCGAACTCCACAGCTATGCTTGGTGAAGCTATTGGTATTACTTTTGCTGGATTCGCATTCACACTTCTATTTGGCAGTGCCCTAGTAGACTTAGTTGGCATTAAGAGAATGTTATTACTGTCTTCAATTGGCTATGTATTAGGTAGCCTATTAATAATTTTTGCTTCAATGATACCCCCAAGTGCTGGTGTAGAGAATTTGGTATTAATTGGGTTGCTTCTTACTGGGTTAGGTTGGGGGGCCGTCGAAGCCGCCAGCAATCCAATGGTTGCTGCTGTCGACCCAGAGAATAAAACACACCGCTTAAATATATTGCATGCTTGGTGGCCAGCGGGAATGGTCGTTGGGGGGTTGCTTGGCCTGGCAATATCTAAATACGCGCTGCCTTGGCAACTCAACTTAGTTGTATTACTCATACCTGCCATAGTACTGGCACGACTAGTAATCACGACTAAGTTCCCAGTTACTGAGCGGGTTTCCACTGGGATCAGTTACGGAGAGATGTTTAGAGAAGTCTTTAAGCAGCCAATGTTTATTCTGCTTTGGGTTTGCATGTGGCTGACAGCTGCATCGGAACTCGCTCCCATGCAATGGGTAGACCTGACACTCTCAAGAGTAGTGGGAATGAAAGGGATCTTATTATTGGTATATGTGAGCATGGTGATGTTTGTAATGCGCCATTTCGCCGGCCATCTTGCGAAGTTACTGTCGCCTGCAGGACTACTTTGGTCAAGCAGTCTACTTGCGGCAATAGGGCTTTATAGCCTGGGAATGGCAAGAACTCCAGTTACTGCATTCCTGGCGGCGACTGTTTGGGCTATCGGTGTTTGCTATATGTGGCCCACCATGCTCGCTACGGTATCCGAGCGTTTTGTACGCGGTGGCGCACTGTTTTTGGGGTTGCTGGGGTTTGCTGGGGGAATGTCTATTCAATTCGTACTGCCGAAACTTGGAGAAATTTTCGACAACGCCAAGATTGAGGCTGCCGGTGGTTTGGAAGCCTTTGAAAAGTTAACGGGCGATGAACTGGATGCTGTGTTGGCAACCGCCTCTATCGAATCATTCCAGTCACTGGCCGTGGTTCCCCTTATCTTGCTGCCGATTTTTGCGTTTATCTGGTTTTGGGATCGCAGGCAGGCAGCGAGCAAAGTGCAAGGTGTCACTGCAGTAGGCAACCAGTAGGCGTTTTCCATTTGTGCGAAAATAGTCGCCTACTAACAACAAAGTAACGGAAAAGTATGTCAAACATTCGCGAAGTTGCACGTCGCTCCGGTGTTTCCGTCGCGACCGTGTCCAGAGCCCTGAAAGACCCGCAAATGGTTTCTCCGCGGACCAGGGAGCGGGTGCTGAAAGCGGTGGAAGAGGCCGGCTATCGGCCCAATATGTTGGCGAGAAACTTTAGTTCTGGTAAGTCATTTGCGGTGATGGTTCTGGTCCCAAATATCGCCAATCCATTTTTTTCCAAAGTTATCCGAGGGATAGAAAAGGCAGCTCAAGACCAGGGTTACTCCGTATTGCTGGGAGATACCAAGGGCGAACCAGCTCATGAGCAGTTCTATGCGGGAATGGCGCTGACGAATCAGGCAGATGGGCTTATTCAACTGGATAGCCGCTACCCATTTGCAGAGAAAGATGCAGCTTTAGCAGCGTCAATTCCAATGGTAAATGCGTGTGAGCGCATTGCTGAAGACGACCGCTATCCGGTTGTTGAACTGGACAATTCCGGCGCAGCGCAAGCCATGGCTCGCCATTTGATCGAGCTGGGTCACCGCCGGATCGGCATAGTGACCGGCCCACTTAATAGTCCGATTGTGCGTGATCGCCTGGCCGGTTTTGAGGAGGAGATGCAACGGCACGGTCTCGAGTTGAATTCTGACCTGGTTGTAAACGGAGAATTCACTATGCCGTCTGGTGTGGAGGGTGCAAAAAAATTGCTCTCTTTAGCCAGTGCTCCTACCGCCATTTTTTGTATGAATGATGAAATGGCTATTGGTGCTGTTCATCAAGCGAAGGAAATGGGTTTGCAGGTGCCTGCGGATGTATCAGTGGCGGGCTTCGATAATATTGAGTTTTCGCAATTTACGGACCCGCCCCTGACAACAATTGACCAGCCCGCAGAGAAGCTGGGCAGATATGCGATGGAAACCTTGCGTCGCATTATTGACGGAAAACCGTTAAAAGCGAGTCGAACTATTTTGCCCTTTGATTTAGTGGCAAGGGGAAGTACTGCCCGCTATCAGGATTAATAGAGTACGGATGTAAAACCATCACGGCGAACTGATTAGATAAACACCAATTCATGTGGAGATAACAACGATGAAAAAATTCACTGAGACAAAATTTTGCACGTCTATACTGGCCTCAGCAGCACTACTAGTCACACTAGGGGGTTGTGAACGGATGCCGGAAAAGTCCGGTATACAAGCGGATAGAGACTGGCGGCACTTATTCGACGGTAAAACGTTGCAGGGTTGGACCGGTGCCAATGGCTCCCATGTAGGAGAGGCTTGGCAGGTCGTTGATGGCAACCTGGTGCTCACTGCTGGTGGAGCCGGGGATATCGTCACTGCAGATAAGTTTTCTGATTTTGAGCTGGAACTGGAATGGAAGATCTCTGAAGGTGGCAACAGCGGCATTATTTATCGGGTAGCTGGTGGCAATGCACCAGTCTGGATGTCAGGTATGGAATACCAGGTACTTGATAACAGTGCTTTTCCCGAACTGGAAAAACTGAGCCACAGCGCAGGGTCAGTCTTCGACTTGTATGCACCCAGCGAAGATGAGGTAAAGCCGGCAGGAGAATTCAATAAAACGCGTATTCGAGTGGAGAATGGTCGGGTTGAACATTGGCTGAATGGAAGCATGATTGTCAGCTATGAACTCTGGTCTGAAGATTGGGATATACGTCTTGCCAACAGTAAGTTTTCCTCTTACCCCGATTTTGCCCGTAGTGAGAGCGGCTTTATTGCTTTACAAGACCACGGCGACAAAGTGTGGTACCGCAATATCAGAATTCGGGAGCTATAAATCATGGGTATTTCAGGCGTGGGTATTTGGCAGGTACTTATTGTTCTTGTGTTAGCGGTTCTATTGTTTGGTAGTGGCAAGATCCGCCGTCTGGGAGAAGACCTTGGAGGAGCGATTAGTGGTTTCCGCCGCTCATTGCATCAAAGCGATAAGGATGGCACTAGAGAAGGTTCCCCAGGTAACTTGTCTGGCAATCTACTCCAAGCTGGGGAGCGGGAATGAAGCGTAGAACTTTGCTACAGGTTGGTGCCGGCTTTGCTGCAGCTGCTTTTACCGCCCCCTTGTTTGGTAATAGTGGGCGAATCATTACCAATACCCCGGGTGGCCCTGTGAAAATTTCCCTGGCCCAATGGTCCCTGCATCGGCAATTGCGAAGTGGCGCTCTCAAGGTATTGGATTTCCCTATTAAGGCAAGAAAGGCATTTGCAATTGACGCGGTAGAGTATGTCAATCAGTTTTTTGCTGATAAGGCCAGGGATCAGAATTTTCTTTCAGCGTTGAGAGTGCGTGCAATTGATCACGGGGTTAAAAGCCTTTTGATTATGGTTGATGCAGAAGGTGATCTTGGCAACCCAAATGCTAGCGAAAGACAACAAGCGGTAGAAAATCATTTCCAGTGGGTTGAAGCGGCCAAATATTTGGGTTGCCACTCTATCAGGGTGAATGCTGGCGGACAGGGTAGTAGCAGGGAGGTTAGTTCCGCTTGTAGAGATGGGCTGCGAGCTCTCTCAGAGTTTGCCTTGGATTTCGACATCAATATTGCGGTGGAAAACCACGGTGGTTATTCCTCAAACGGACTTTGGTTATCCCAGTTATTACAGTCAGTGGATATGCCGAACTGTGGAAGTTTGCCAGACTTTGGAAACTTTGGTGACTACGACCGCTACTTGGGAGTAGAGCAGTTGATGCCCTTTGCCCGCGGAATCAGCGCAAAGAGTTTTTCATTTGATAAGCGGGGAAATGAGACCAATACGGATTTTGCCCGGATGCTGCGGCTAATTCAAAAGGCGGGTTACAAGGGGTATATCGGGATTGAGTATGAAGGCGCCGGCGATGAAGACTGGGGGATCAATGCAACGAAAGAGCTTTTGCTGCGCTTGTCGCGACAGGGTGAACTATATAGCGAGTAAGTAATAATTATTTGATTAAAAATGTAACCGGTTACTTGCGTTTTTTGATCATAATATTTATGAATTTCTAGGCTAGTTAAAAATGCTCATAAGAATTAGTATTTTTGGTTAAAAAAACATAAGTTAGACATTAGATGTAACGGATAGATAAAAAATTTTGACAGAAAATGTAACCGGTTACAGATTTATCTTATAAGTTAATTAAAATTAAACGAGTAAAACAAAAATAATTGATGAAGTAGGAGAGAGGCGATGCCGAATGATGACTTCGAGAAGAAAGAGTATGACGCACTGATTGTTGGATCTGGTGCTGGCGGCGGTATGGCTGCCTATGTACTAGCCACTGCAGGGCTCAAGGTTCTATTGCTGGAGGCGGGGAGATCCTATGACCCAGTCAAGGAAACCCCGATGTTTAATCTCCCAAAAGATGCGCCTTTGCGTGGGGGTAGCACACCGGAAAAGCCGTTCGGTTTCTATGATGCAACGGTTGACGGGGGTTGGCAGGTACCTGGTGAACCTTACACTCAGGGCTCTAGGGAAAGAGGCCGCCGTTTTGACTGGTGGCGTGCCCGTATGCTGGGTGGTCGCACGAACCACTGGGGACGGATTTCCCTGCGAATGGGTGAGTATGATTTTAAACCCTATTCAAGGGACGGACTCGGTTTTGACTGGCCGATCAGTTATAACGATCTCGCCCCGTACTACGATAAAACCGAGATGCTCATTGGTGTCTATGGCACCAACGAGGGGTTAGAGAATACTCCCGACTCTTCTGCGGGTGTGTTGCTGCCGCCCCCGAAGCCCCGTGCCTATGAACTCCTGGCCAAAAAAGCGTGCGATAGACTGGGGATCCCTGTAATTCCCTCTCACCTGGCTATTCTCAGTGAGCGTCTGGATCACGAAAATATTCCGCAGAAATTATTCCCAAACAATAAATTGGCTCAGGACGTCACCCGGGAATCAATGAAATCTCGCGCAGCCTGTTTTTGGGCTACGCCCTGTGGGCGCGGTTGCTCAATTAAGGCGAATTTCCAGTCCACGACTGTACTACTGCCACCGGCATTAGCGACGGGCAACCTGGATATCATTACTGATGCCATGGTGCGTGAAGTTACCGTTGACAAAAAAGGTAAGGCTAACGGGGTTATCTATATTGATAAAGATACCCGTCAGGAAAGATTTGCCAGTGCCCGCGCTGTGGTTGTTGCAGCCAGTGCGGCTGAAACTTCGCGCATTCTCCTTAATTCCAAAAGCACTTTATTCCCCGATGGTATCGCCAATGGCAGCGGTGCCGTAGGGAAATACCTGATGGATACGGTGGGAGCTGGTATCGGCGGGCAGATTCCCGCTTTGGAAAGTATGCCTGCCCACAACGAGGACGGCGCATCGGCGATGCACATGTATATGCCCTGGTGGTTGTACAAGGAACAATTACGTGGTGACCTGGATTTTGCCCGTGGTTACCACATTGAATTCGGCGGTGGTCGCAGTATGCCGGGCGCAGGTGCTTTCGGCGGTATGGGTGATTTTACCAGTGGCGCTTATGGCAAAGACTTGAAGGAAGCCTGCCGGCGTTACTACGGCTCCTTTGTGTGGTTTGACGGTCGCGGGGAAATGATTCCCAATGAGGACAGCTACTGTGAAATTGATAAGGACCAGGTAGACCAGTGGGGCATCCCGGTGTTGAAGTTCCATTGGAAATGGAGTGACCAGGAATTGAACCAGGCCGCTCACATGCACAAAACCTTTGCTGAAATTATTGAAGGTATGGGCGGTAAGGTCACCTCTACCGTGCAAACCGACGGTGCCAAGGCAATTATCAACGGCGGTGCGATTATTCACGAAGTCGGCACCGCGCGCATGGGCTCAAATCCGAAAGATTCCGTGCTCAATCCTTACTGCCAGTCCTGGGAAGTACCGAATCTCTTCCTTACTGACGGCGCACCCTTTGTCTCCAATGCTGATAAGAATCCAACCCTGACCATTATGGCGCTGGCCTGGCGCACCTGCGACTACATCGTGGACCAGTTCAAGAAGAGGAATATCTGATATGAGCGAGGAAAAAACCAACCTGGGTCGGCGCAACGCCCTGCGTTTGATTGCTACCACCGCTGCTGCAGTTCCAGTCATTGGCTGTTCTGAGAAAGTAGCGCAAAAAGTTGTAGTGAAAGAGGAGGTGCCAGCGGCTGAACCGGTAGTAAAGAACCTGGATGCCCCGAAGCAGACTCTGGCCAGGGGCACGGCGACAGATCCGGACCTGCTTAATCCCGTGGTGCCTTGGGAGATGCAGCTTGAAACGAGTGAGTTAGCGGTCTTGGCAGCACTTTGCGACGTCATTATTCCCGCAGATGAAACTTCTCCGAGTGCCTCTTCAGTAGGGGCCTATCACTACATCAACGAATATGTCAGCGCCCCATATTCCAATAATAAAGCGGATCTTGTCACGATTCGGGGAGGGGTTGTTTGGCTGGAGGGTGAGTCCAAGCGCAGATTTGGAGGTTCCTTTGTCGATCTGAATGAACCTCAAAAAGTAGCCATCTGTGAGGATATCAAGTGGACTCGCACGGCAAAGCCAGAGTTTCAGGCTGGTGCTCGTTTCTTTGCCAAAGTTCGAGTTCTCGTGTCCACCGCTTTCTATACCACCGAGGAAGGTATGGCAGATATCGGTTATGTGGGTAACCGACCAATGGCGAGTTTCCCTGGAGCACCCCCTGAAGTCCTCAAGCGACTTGGCTTGGATAGCTAAAGACGCTTTTTGCTATAGCGCTATACGCACATATAAAAATATCGAGACAGAACTGGATCGATAAGAGTAGGGCATATTCCGGTGGCCCGGTGAATGATATGCCGGGCTTTTAGGGTGAACGGAAAGCTAGGAAAAAATAATAAAAGAGAAATTTGAGCAATGAGAGAGATACCCTTAAATACAAATCGCCAGCTAGATCTATTGAGGACGTCTGTAAGTGTTCTAGTGTTGTGCAGTGTTGTTGGTATGGCAAATGCCCAGAGCACCAGTGAATCTGATACAGAGAGTCTGGTGCTAGAGGAAGTAGAGGTATTGGGTATTCGCCGGAGCATGGAGAAAAATCTCGATGTAAAGCGTTTTTCCAATGCGGTGGTAGACTCAATCACCGCTGAAGATATGGGTAAATTTCCCGATAAGAATGTTGCAGACTCTTTGCAGAGGGTTCCGGGAGTATCCATCGTTCGAAGCGGCGGCGAGGGTGCCGAGGTAAGTATCCGAGGAACTGCACCTGAGCTCACTTTTACCCAGCTAAATGGAAACTATATAGCCACTCCCGGCGATGATCCATCCCGATCATTTTCCTACGCATTGCTACCTTCAGCGATGATCTCCCGAGCGGATGTGTATAAAAGTCCAGAAGCAAAACTGGATGAAGGTGGGATAGGTGGTACTGTAATTTTACACACCCGCAAGCCACTGGACCTGGATTCCGGGGAGGGCATGTTATCCATTGAGAGTACTTATGCTGATGTTACTGAGGAGTACGAACCTCAGTACACCGGTTTTTACTCATGGAAAAATGATCAGGAAACCTTTGGTGTATTGTTTGGATACTCAAAGCAGGATCGTCAGAACCGGGTAATTAGCACCTCGGTAGAAAACTGGGGTTGGCAGGGAGATGAGTCCCCCCAGGCTGGCGTAGAGGCCAGGGGGCCGATGGTGGATATCGACGGTAATGAATACCGGGATTTCTATGCGCCGCGAGCCGTTGTCGGTAGTGTATTGGAAGAGGAGCGGACCCGGGATGGCATGCAGCTAAGTGCCCAATGGCGTCCGGTAGAACAGCTGGAATTTGGTGTCAATTATTTCCGCTTTGAGCTGGGCGGCAACTCAGAGAATTATCGTATCGTATTTCCTGAGTGGAACTACGGGGATGCAATAGCGCCGGGCAGTCTCAAGTTTGATGAAGATGGTGATACTCTTCTCGGCATTGGTATGCTCGATCGGGGCCAGGCAGAGTTACAGTCTCCACAGGTAGCTGGTGACTACACTCGAGCGGAATATGTTTCGGATACGCTGGATTTCAATATCAGTTACGAGGGAGATGGGTATAGTGCTCGTCTGGTAGTCGGTAATACCAGTGCAGAGGGCGGCCCCTCTGAGAAATTGTTTGCATCAGTCAATTCCCGTTATGGCACTGCAACCGATTGGAGCTGGGATCTCAGCAGTGGCACTGCCGAAATTGATACCAGTGCAGATCTGGGAGATCCCAACACTTATCCTTTATATGACTGGTTCTCATCCCATTGGACCAGCAGCGAGGACGATGAGAGTTACTACCAGCTGGACGTTTCCATCGATATGGATTATGCCTGGCTTACCTCCCTGGATGTTGGGGTTAAGTACCGGGACCATGAGATAAACCGCCGCATCACCAAACAATCCTGGGATGATGATAATCCTCCCTGTCCAACGATTAACTGGGGTGATGTTGATGGAGCTTGTTACCCCTGGTGGCCAAGTGATTCATTCCACACTGACCCCGATGGTGTGCCCGACACAATCGATATCCTTTCAAACGGCCCTCTCGATAATATTATCGGCGGTGTGAATGTGCCAAATTTCGCTTATCTGGAGTCTGATAAGTTAAAAGAGTTTCTATACGCAACCTATGGTGACCCTACGGTAATCGTCGAGAAAAATCAGGTTTACCGGGTTGGTGAGGAAATTACGGCTGCTTATGTACAGCAGAATTTTGCCTTGGCAGTCCTGCGCGGAAACTTTGGCATTCGAGCAGTCCAGACCAAGCAGTATGCGAGCACCTACGACAATATTGATGGGGTCTTACAGGACGAACCCAATATACGTGACAGCAGCAATACTGATATTTTACCTAGTGCTAATATCGCTTGGGATATCTCAGATGAAATGGTTATGCGCGCAGCTCTCGCTAGAGTCGTAGCGAGAGTGGAATACGATAATCTCGGGGGTTCTGAAGTGATCCACGCTCCTTTGCCCGGCTCAACAGTCAGTCAAGGGTATGCAGGCAATTCTGAATTGGAGCCTTATAAAGCTGATCAGTTTGATTTGGGTCTGGAGTGGTATTTCGATGATGCCTCTGCTGCAGGACTGACCTTGTTCAGAAAGGATATTGCTTCGTTTGTAATCAACGGCAGTTCCATGGTGACAAGGGATGTCGATGGTGTTACCCGGACAGTGTCTATGTCTATGCCGGTTAATGGCACTGATGCTACCGCGCAAGGTGTAGAGCTGTTTGTTCAGTATGCCTTTGATAATGGCTTTGGAGTCTATGCAAACTATACCTTCACAGATACGGAGCTAGCTGAGATTGACTCTGAAGGTATCAAATCCAAAACAGAAATTGCCGGCACTTCGAAGGAACAGTACAACCTGTCCCTCTACTATGAAAATACCGACTTTAGCATTCGCGCTTCTTACAATTATCGGAGTGACTATGCAGACGGATTCCACAATGGCATGAACACTTTCACTGATGAATACGATCAGTTGGATGTTAATGCATCTTATCGTTTGATGGATAACCTGACGTTGACCGCCTCAATAATCAACCTTACCGAAGAGAAGGTGGATAGATATTGGGGTGAGGAAAACAGGGTCTGGGGCTCCTCATATTCAGGCCGACGAGCTTATATGGGGCTGACTTATAGTTTCTAACCTCATTGCCGCCCAGTCACGCGGACACAGGGACGTGTCCGCACCTTTCTGAAAATTTTTAATTTCATATCAGCGTACTCAGTTTAGGCGCAATTGAGTATTTTATTAGCTCTCATATATCAATTCGATCTAGGAAATGTGTGCATTTTATACTAGTACTCAAGTGGAGGAGTAATTTAAAGTAGTTTGAATGGAGGGATTTATCATGTTTAAAGTATATATAGAAGACACAGCACCCTATGCTCTGGGAGTTGCTGTCGCAGTCTACACTACCTGTTAATAGAAGGTAGTTATTTTGAAAAGTGAGATGGCTCTTAAATATAGGGACGTCTCACTTGAGGGTAGTAAAAATTAATTTAGATTTCAGAGATTCTGCCTTTCTAGTTTTCTTACCAATATTACTAAATATGATGGTTAAGCGATGAAGAAAGGTTCCGCTTTATTAGATAGTTTCTTTCTCTATTTCAGTGAAAATGAAGTCATCTTGTGGGATGTTGTTCATCACGATCAGTGGGCTTTGGATAAAGAAACCCTCATAAATATTCTGGATAAATTTTATTCCGATGTGCAGACAGGAGAAACTAAGGCAGCAGATTTTCTTCAAAGTAATGGGGCCTTCATCAGTGGTGATCTAGCCCGGAAACAATGGGGTTGGGATGTACTATCCTGGTTTTACCATTATGGCACCAAGCTTTCGTTACCGCCCTCAACTGAGGACAAAGAAGGGGACAGTGAAGATCCCAGGGTATCTTGGGTAGGGCAGTATGTTGACTACTGTAAACAGGTGCCGGAAAAGGCTAAAGGCAAGTACAATTATCCAGAAGTGGATATTCCACTGAATAGCTTTCCTATCACCAATCAGCTGGAATCTGTGTTTGGGACTCGTTTTTCTTCACGAAAATTTGTACCGGGAGCTACTTTAAAGCGAGAGCTTTTGGAAAAGATTCTCTTTCACTGTGTCAAATTCCGTACTTCTCCGTTTGTTGAAAAGTTTTATAAGGCCCACTCAGACAAAATAAATTATTTTGGGTATTTTCGCAGCAGCCCTGCTGGCGGCGCCTTACAAGCTACAGATATATACCTGATAGTGCACTCGGTACAGGGGATTGATCCCGGTATTTACCTCTATAATCCGATTGATCATGGATTAACCAAAGTCGGCGATGCTGTTAGCCATGATAAGATACGTCGTTTGTTGGTAGGTCAACCCTATGCCGAGGGTGCCGCAGTTAATATTTGCTTTGTCTGCAAATTTAATCGGTTCTGGTCTAAGTATCGTCATTCTCGTATCTATCGGATGGCTTACCTTGAAGCGGGTCATTTATCTGAGAATATATTTCTCTACGCTCATTCCCTAAAACAAGACGTGTTTATAGCCGGCGCTTTTTATGATGAAGAGTTTGAGAGTCTATTGAAGCTGGATAAGGATAGCGCCATGGTCTTTTTTATGGCTATTGGGGAAGGAGAGCATGCCTGTTTCCCGGTAGAGTACTTGCCTTCTGATTCAACAAAATTGGATTAATGAGTAATAGTTAAATGTTTTGCCTGAAAAAAGAACTTTGACATTGCGGTAATCGATGATTTTAGGGCCAAAATAACCAGTTTGGGATTTCCAATGAGCATAAAAGAGAAAAGGTACTTATGGTGAGGTGAAAACTGCAAAGCAGTATGCCCCACCGAAATAGATAAGGATAAGGTGCGTTAGTGCAGGGTGTTGACCAACCGTGAACTTAAGCGCATGGTGGGGGAGAAGCGGATCATATCGATTAGAGAGTCGATATAGCGTTCACCGAGTTCGCCGATATCTTCAATTCTTGAGGATAAGAGCCAAGTTTCAATCACACCGAACAGGCCACCGTGTAACATCTGCATCGCGAGGTCTGTATCAAGATCTTCGGGCAGTTGGCGCTCGGATACTGCGAGGGCAATCAGTTGTGCCATTCGCTCAAGCCCGCGGGTGCGCCCTTGCTTCATACGCAAGTGGGCTTCATTGTTCTCGGTAACCTTTTCTTCACAGGGATGGAAGATAATCTCAAGTACCTGCTGCCACTCTGGGTTACAAGCAATTTCCTGAAACAGCCACACCCAGCGGGTTCGCAGTGTACCGAGGGGATTGGCGTTGAGTTGCTCGCCGGCGTTATTACAAAGTTGTTCGCCGGGTAGTACCATGCGTTCTGTCAGAGCGAGTAGCAAACCGGTTTTGCTGTGAAAGTGGTCGGCAACAGCACCGCAACTAACTCCAGCCAGCTTTGCAACTTCAGAAAGGGAAGGGCGACACACTCCATACTCATGAAACACATTGAGCGCGGCGTTTAATATACGCTCACGGGTGGTTAAAATTTGCTCATCTCTGCGTTTGGTCATGGGGAACTGCAGCTTCTTTAATCAATTATTAGTTTCACTCTGACTCATTTTTACAGCAATTAACCGCAAACGGACAAAGGGACTTTCTGTGCAAATCCTTGAATATACTGGGTGAAAGTGCATGTTAGATGAAAATTGCACGATTATGAACAGTTGAACATGTTTCGTACGAACCCATAAAATGCCACGCTACTTTAATTGGATTTCCCTGTCACTTAAAAATTCCGCTAGCTGCCAACTTTTTGTCTGTGCAGTCAGGTTTAGAGGTAGTCATGTTAAAAGCCCGAGCCCTCACCAGTCTTTTGGTCGCTTCCGCATTGTTGGCGGGATGTAACGAGGAAGCTTCGGCTCCACCGGGAATGGTCCCCCAAGTGACCGTAGTCACACTTCAGCCTGAATCAGTCACCCTTACCAGGGAGCTTCCGGGGAGGACTTCACCGTTTAAAGTGGCCGAGGTTCGCCCGCAGGTTAATGGCATCATAAAACGCCAATTGTTCCGTGAAGGTGGCCAAGTCAGTGCAAATCAGCCGCTTTACCAGCTAGATGACGCTCTCTACCGTGCTGACGTTGATAGTGCCAAAGCAAATTTTCAAGGTGCAAAGGCGGCTATGAACATCGCTCGCCTCAAAGCCGAGCGTACCGCGAACCTGGTAGGTAATGGTGCCGTTAGCACGCAGGAAAATGATGCTGCAGAAGCCGATCTTCAGGAGGCCCGAGCCGATGTAGCCGCAGCTCAGGCGGAGCTGCACAGGGCGGAAATCCAGTTGGAATATGCGCGGGTTACCTCTCCGATTACTGGCCGAATTGGCAAGTCAACAGTTACTCAAGGCGCTCTGGTAACGGCCAATCAGGCCGGAACTTTGGCTACAGTGCAGCAGCTAGATCCTATCTATGTTGAGGTTACCCAGTCGGCAGCTGAGCTTGTTAGCCTCCGCCGAGCACTTCAAGCGGGCACACTGGCCGACGCCACTCATCTACCTGTGACAATCCTATTAGAAGATGGCAGCGAATTTGAGCACCAGGGCAAGCTGGAGTTTGCCGAGGCCAGTGTCGATCCCTCAACTGGCAGCGTGTTGTTGCGAGTAGTTGTCCCAAACCCGGATACCATGCTGTTGCCGGGTATGTATGTGCGCGCAATTGTCGGTAGTGGTGTACGTGAAGACGCAATTCTGGTACCTCAGCAGGGAATCGCGCGGGACCCAAAGGGCAACACCTCAGCCATGGTTGTTAATGAGGAAAATGTGGTTGCCCAGCGATCTGTGCGGGTTAGTCGTACGATTGGCAATCGCTGGCTAGTGGAAGATGGGCTCGAGGCCGGGGACAGGGTCGTAGTTGCCGGACTGCAGAAAATTCGCCCAGGAGCCCCGGTACAGGCCAGCGAGCGCGAAAATGAGCAGCTGCCGGCGGCTGAAGGCGATCAACAGGCTGGCGAAGCGCCTGCACAGCAGGGGTCTTAAGGGTAGGGGTTATGGCAAGTTCTTTTATCAATCGGCCCATCTTTGCCTGGGTGCTGGCAATTATCACGATACTGGCAGGTGTGTTGTCTATCGGCGAGCTGGCAGTTGAGCGCTATCCAAATATTGCGCCACCGTCGATCAATATTGAGGCAAATTATCCGGGCGCTTCCGCCAAGGTGGTTGAGGATTCGGTTACTCAAATCCTTGAACGCAACATGAAGGGCCTCGATGGTCTCCTTTATATGTCCGCCACCAGTCAATCCAACGGTGGCGTTTCAATCTCTTTAACTTTCGAGAATGGAACTGACCCGGATACGGCCCAGGTCCAGGTGCAAAACAAAGTGCAACTGGCGATGCCGCTGCTGCCACAGGAGGTCCAGGTACAAGGAGTAAATGTTAGTAAGTCTCGAGGTGGCTTCCTAATGGTTGCCGGCTTTGTGTCTGAAGACGGCAGCATGAACCGCAATGATATTGCTGACTATATCAATTCGGCCATTGTTGACCCGATCAGCCGGGTGCCAGGTGTGGGCAATGTGCAGGTATTTGGTTCCAAGTACGCGATGCGGATTTGGCTCGATCCCAATAAGCTCACCACCTATGAACTTACTCCTGATGATGTTACCGACGCAGTGCGGGCCCAAAATGCACAAGTTACGGTCGGAAGCCTCGGTGCTGCTCCCTCTATTCCAGGACAACAACTAAATGCGGCAATTACTTCCCAGGAACGTTTGCAAACCCCTGAGGAGTTCCGGGATATTATCGTCAGAGCCAATGACGACGGCTCGCTCTTGCACCTCGGCGATATAGCTCGGGTCGAACTAGGTGCGGAGAATTATGAGTTTATTTCCCGTTACAATCGCCAGCCCGCAACCGGCATTGCAATTAACTTGGCGACTGGGGCCAATGCCCTGGAAACTGCTGAGGGGGTGAAAGCCAAGTTGAAGGAGCTGGAGGCTTACTTTCCCCGTGGCCTGACCTCAGTAGTACCGTTTGACACGACACCGTTCGTTGAGGCCTCTATTAAGGGTGTCATCACCACCCTGATTGAAGCGATCGTCCTGGTATTCCTGGTGATGTATCTGTTTCTCCAGAACTTCCGCGCCACGTTGATTCCGACGATTGCAGTACCCGTGGTACTGATGGGCACTTTTGCCGTGCTCGCTTCGCTGGGATTCTCGGTCAATATGCTCACAATGTTTGCCATGGTGCTGGCCATTGGTCTGCTTGTGGATGACGCCATTGTGGTGGTGGAGAATGTCGAGCGGGTGATGCGGGAGGAAGGACTCTCCCCTAAAGAAGCGACTAAGAAGTCGATGCACCAGATTACTGCGGCACTAATTGGCATTGGCGTAGTTTTGTCGGCAGTGTTTGTGCCTATGGCATTTATGGATGGCGCCACCGGCGTGATCTACCGTCAGTTCTCCGCCACGATTGTTGCCGCTATGGCGTTGTCAGTGTTGGTGGCGATTATCCTGACACCAGCGCTTTGTGCGACCTTGCTGAAGCCAATATCCAAAGGGAAGGGGCATGGGGAGAAGGGCTTTTTTGGCTGGTTCAATCGCAACTTTGATCGAGGTAGCCAGCGCTATCAAGGTGGAGTGCGAGGTATTTTGAAGCGCAGCGGTCGTTTCATGCTGTTGTTTGTTGCGCTTTCCGCAGTCATGGCCTTCCTATTCCTACGGTTGCCCAGTTCGTTCCTGCCGGATGAGGATCAGGGTGTGCTGTTCTCCATGGTGCAGGCGCCGGTGGGGGCAACCCAGGAGCGCACTATGAACTCTATCCGAAAAGTAGAGGACCAGTTCCTGAACAATGAGCAGGGTATCGTGAAATCAGTATTCTCGGTACAGGGGTTCAGCTTTGCCGGCAGCGGGCAAAATACCGGTATTGCTTTTGTAAATTTGGAAGATTGGTCCCAGCGTGAAGAAGAGTCTCAGAGCGCTGGGTCTGTCGCCATGCGCGCGATGGGTGCCTTGATGCAAATTAAAGATGCGATGGCTTTCGCTTTTGCACCTCCGCCACTCCCCGAGCTGGGTTCTTCTGGTGGTTTCAACTTCTATCTTCAGGATAATGGCAGTTTGGGCCATGAGGCATTAACTGCAGCCAGGAACCAGTTTCTGGGAATGGCCGGGCAGAGTGAATTTTTGGCTAATGTTCGCCCCAATGGCCAAGAGGATACCCCGCAATTCCGTGTAAAAATTGATAATGCAAAAGCAGCTGCGCTTGGCTTGTCTATCGACGATATAAACAGCGCCTTGAGTACAGCATGGGGCGGCTCATACATTGATGATTTTATCGATCGCGGGCGGGTGAAACGGGTGTATATGCAGGCTGATGCTCCCTTTAGGATGGTCCCGGAAGACTTCCAATTGTGGTCAGTGCGTAACGATAAGGGCGATATGGTACCGCTATCATCCTTTGCCAGTTTTGGCTGGGAGTACGGTTCCCCCCGCTTGGAGCGCTATAACGGCGTTCCCTCAATGCAGGTTAATGGGCAGGCTGCACCCGGAGTCAGCTCTGGTGAAGCAATGGAAGAGGTTGAGCGCCTAGTGGCGCAGCTACCCGCAGGTATTGGTTTGGAGTGGAGTGGTCTCTCATATCAAGAGCGCTCTGCTGGAGCACAAACCCCATTGCTGTATACCTTGTCCCTTTTGATTGTGTTCTTGTGTTTGGCTGCTCTCTATGAAAGCTGGACAGTGCCGACAGCAGTACTATTGATGGCTCCTTTGGGAATCCTGGGTGCGGTACTGGCCAATAGCCTAAGGGGCATGGAGCGCGACATTTACTTCCAAGTCGCGATGCTGACTACAGTGGGGCTAACCAGTAAAAATGCCATCCTGATTGTGGAGTTTGCCAAACAGAACCTGGAAGACGGTATGGAGTTGGTGGATGCCACGATGCGAGCTGTACGGGACAGGTTACGCCCGATTTTAATGACATCTCTCGCTTTTGGTTTGGGGGTGTTGCCCTTAGCCATAGCAACCGGAGCTGGCTCAGGTGCCCAAAGGGCAATCGGTACCGGTGTGTTCGGCGGCATGATTGTTGGAACTCTACTGGGAATCTTCTTTATCCCACTGTTCTTTGTTGTGGTGCAGCGGTTGTTTGGCAAGAGAGTGCATAAGCAGGAAGTGGAGCAGGCTAAACAAGACGGCTCTTCAGAAAAAAAGAGAGAGCAGAAGCGGCTGAAGCGCTTTAACAGAGCTTTAACTATAAAGTAAATAAAGCCAGGCCAGGTTAATGGGCCTGGCTTTTTACTTTCTGGCCCCCCATAAGCCACAAGATCCCTGAATAGGATGCTACTGCGAGTCTCAAGATACAAAGTGAACCTCTTTAGTTCCAGCTCCGCCAACATGTCATCGTTTTAAATTATTCGCTGAAGTAATGAAGCATTAGCAATGATTTAAATCAAGAAGCCGAATAGTGTTTGGAGTCAAAATGCTAATCCCAGGCAAGGTGAGTAGCTATCCATACATGATTGAGCCTCACTTCCAAGCTAGATAGAGTGCAGTATAGAAGCCTGATATGGGCGTTCATAGATTATTACTTCTATGGGGCCACCGATATTGCATAAATGTTTTTAGCAGATAATTTAAAGTGAAGAGTCGGGATGGATTTAAAAGTTAAAGAAGGTCAAGTGTGGAAATATGATAATCGAGAGGGCGAGGAGAATTCGCGGGTTATCATATTAAAAATTGAAGAGTCTAAGGACGATTCAATGGTGGTACATGCTCAGATTTCAGGCATTAAAATTTATAACCCTAATAGTGGAGAGGTCATTGAGGAAATTACTCATATGCCGTTTTCAATTGAGGCACTAGGGGCGAGTTTAAATGAGCTGATGGGGGAGTCTGAGATACCTGATTTTGAGGAGGGCTATGATTCGTGGAAGAGAGAATATGATAACGGTAAAGCGGGTGTGTTCACTATTTCTATAGGAGAGGCTGTGAAGTATATGGATGATGCGGTGAACAGCTAAATAATAGATTTGCTACCACATTTCAGCGACAAATGGTGAGTATTCAAAACTCTGTGTCAGCCATAGCCTCAGAGGCTGATGTATTTCTCCAAACGATCGGGGAAGTGGATCGTTAGCTGTGACAGCGTCAGATTCCAGTTTTGAATTGGGTGCGTCCGGCGCTCGGAGGCTTTTAGTATGCCGGCGTACAGAAGCTTCAGTAAGCTATTCTCATTGGCGAAGTCTCCCTTGTTTTTGGTCAGCTTGTGGAATTGCCTGTGGACGGCTTCCACTGCATTTGTCGTATAGATCGGTGTGCGGATAGATTCCGGGTACTTAAAGTGGGTAGAGAGAATTGTCCATTTACTGCCCCACGACTTTATCACCATTGGATATTTTTCTTCCCACCGAGCTTCCAGCTTATCTAAAGCGCTCTCGGCGGTATAGAGCGTTGCCGCTTTGTAGATGCACTTAATATCAGCTATAAAGGTCTTCTGATTTTTTGAAGCTATATACTTCAGCGAGTTTCGGGTCTGGTGAATGATGCAGTGCTGGATCTCGGTATTTGGGCAGATGATCTCTATGGCCTCGGGAAAGCCCTGGATGCCATCAGGATATCTTTGACCCCACGGTTATGGAGGTCAGTTAGGACGTTCAGCCAATGGCGGGCGCCTTCTTGGTCGGATAAATAGAGTTCCAACAATTCATTCTTGCATTCGATATTGAGACCAAGAATCGTGTAAATGGCCTTGCTAGCATAACGACCATTTTCCTTGATCATATAATGAAAAGCGTCGAGCTAGACGATAGGGTAAATAGCCTCCAGATCACGCTCACACCAGGCTTTAAGCCCAGGCACAGCTTGTTTGTAACTGTGTTGTTGGCACCGTTGGAAAGCTCCATTCCACAGATATCGGCAATATGTGTACGAATGTTCTGGTAGCTGTTACCCAAGGCAAACAGGGCAGTGATTTTGCGCTCCAGTTCGTCGGTAAGCTGGGCTTGATGCTTCACGATTTGAGACTCAAAAGAACTAGCACGGTCCAGTGGCGTCTGCAGTTCGAAGCTACCGGCGGGACTTTTCATGGTTTTTGAGGTGGTACCATTCTTGCGGTTGGGCTTGTCCCCGCTGGCGAGGTGCTCCTCCAATTCCGCCTGCATGGCCGCCATGGTTTGATCCCCGTGGTAGATCTTTCTCATTACCTTTAAAGCCAGATTCTGCGAACCTGTTTCGCCATCTAGCAATTTTATGGGCACTAAAGGGCAAGCGTTCAGTAATTTCTCTGTTCGATAAATCTTCATCGCCAATCAATACAATTGACAGGCGCTCTTTGATTCCCGCTGGAGTCTTACCACTGCGACAGAGACGTTGAAACTCTTTACGTTCCTCTTCAGTGAGGGCTATTGTTACGGGGGTGGACATTGTCTGTATACCAAAAGCAGCAGTTGGGTCACAAATTATATTTAAATAGTTTGTTCGTTACACCACTACTAGTTAAGTAGAGACCGCTGATCAAACTACCTGAGAAACATCCTCCATACCTCGAAACCAAGCATGCGCTAAAACTGAGGTCTTTCCAGCAAGTGCTCAGTGGAGGGTAAGGTGAAGGATGGTCTTTCTTTCGTAACCTGATAGCAAAATCCATAAGATAGCTTCAAAACATACTCAGTTATCAATAGGTTTCAGACCTACTTTTCTACATTGTAGCTGGGGAAGGCAAGGCTCAATCAATTTATGAGGCAACTTATAGTTCTTAGTTAGTTTGAGCGTAAGCCTGTTCACATTTAATTTTTTACATTCTGTGAATACAGGAAAGAAATCAATTCCAAGTGGTGAAGTTTCGTATGTTGGTGGAGACTTTAGCAATTCTTGATGGCGGTATGGCCACTATTTCAATGAACAACCATAATATCCATACTTATTTTTTGAGTTTTAATAGGTATATTTTGTAGAGAGGAATCTACAGTATGACTTTAGTATCGCTCCTTTTTTTTCGGTTTTGAAATGTGCATGGAAAATTCCTTAATTGATAAATTTAATGCTCTAACCCATATTGTGAGATGTTTATCCTAATGTGTTTGTTATGTCAGGTGTGGATGATTATGTTGTTGTTCGGAAAGCAGGTTTGCGGCTATTAATAGCGGGCGGGGTGATGCCCTTACGGATTTTACCATTGATCTGAATTTATTAATCTGTAAGTATTGAATACAGCTAGACCCGGATAGGGAATTTTAACTAACCTTTTAATTGATAGAGATTTTTATGAAAACTCGTGAATTCGGAAACGTAATAATACATAAAAAAGATAACTCGACTGGGGGAGAGGCCATTCTTTATGCGCATGGTTCATTTGATAAAGGCTCCAAAGTTGTGGCGCTGCCAGGAAAAGTAGCAATGTACTTTTACTCCTTTCATGGCTCTGCTTCTACTGATCATGCAGTTAAAAGTTTGACTAAAACGGGTAAGCCTGCCGACGAGGATAACGAGAATGAGTTAGTCACATTTAGCGAAGCTAAAAAATTTCTGAGAATGGGGTCTGGAAAAGCGATTTCTATTGCTGGCTGCGGTGCAGAGGTTCGCAACTACAATCTTTCGTATAACGAAAAAGGCGGTCCACATCTGGATAATATCAAAACCGCTTGGGAAGGTGGACTTCATGCCCACGATCTGATTTTAGTGAAAGAGGGTGCCAACATTAAATTGGCTGATGTTTTCAAGGTTATCACTGAAAACAAGTTAAAATACACTAGGATACATTTCACTGCTTGTCGGTCACCTAGCCGAGGGAATGATTTTGACCAGCAGAAGCCTTACCCGTACTAACTTATAGAATTTCCGCTCATACCCTAATTCTATGGGGTATGAGTATTAATGGCGCTTTACCGAGGGCAGTCCCAAGCCTTTTACACTACTTTGGTGACATGGAAGATCCTAGGCTTGGTCGACGTAGGCAGCACGCCCGACCCGATATTTTACTTATCATGTTTTGCGGTGTCATTTGTGGTGCGAAAATCTGTAGAGATTTGTTGACTTCGCAGAGTCGAAGAAGGGTTATCTAAAAAGATTCACACCGCTAAATAACGGAACGTCCTCAAAAAACACTTTTAACCGGGATGTTTCGTAAGCGATTAAGCAAGCCCACCTAAAACACCCATCAACTTTTCTCTACTCTCCTGTTTTTTAACGATCAGGAATTCTCAATGAGCACCCAGAGCGCTAGCTAGATTGCCAACATAAGTGACAGACGCTTACCCACTAGAAATTCCAGCGGGCTCCAATAATTTAACATCATTCTAGGTCGGGCATTAATACGATACACTGCATCGTCAATTTGCCTGTTCGGTAAATTGCTAATCTCTATCCCTTTCGGAAAAAAACGCCTCATCAGTCCATTGGTAATTTCGCTTAAATCACGCTCCCATGAGTGATACGGTTTGGCAAAATATATATTGCAGCCTAGTTTCCGCACGGTCGACTGACGCCCCGCGAATTCACCTCCGTTGTTGTAAGTTATGGTTTTACACACGGCCTGATAGTACTTTAGCGCCTGCGTGATTGCACGGCCCACTGTCTTCTTACTCTTATTTGATATTCTGCGAGTAAAAATGGAAGAGTTTAAGAACGATTCAATGGTAGTGCATGTTCAGATTTCAGGTATAAAGATTAATAACCCTATTAGTGGAGAGGTCTTTGAGGAAATTACTCATATGCCGTTTCTAATTGAGGCGCCAGGGGTAAGCATATCTGAACTGATGGGGGAGTCTGAGATACCTGATTATGAGGAATGCTATAATTCATGGAAGCGTGAATATATTAATGGCAATGCCGGCGTGTTCACTATTTCTATTGGTGAGTCAGTGAAGTATATGGATGATGCGGTGAACAGCTAAACAATAGTGTTTTTACCACATCTGAAAAACAAATACTCTTTTGCGTGATCACCGCCTCAAACTTAGAGTCCCTAATTAGAGTTGCAGGGATTCGACGCATTGAGTTGTATTAAGAAGGGGGTTTTCTGTGTTTTTATTACAAGCCCGCAAACTCTAATGATTCAGTTGGCAAAAAGTAGTGCCTGGGTGGATTGCTTATGCTTAGCTATATAGCCATATAATATATTATGGAATCAAGGTACAGCTAAATAGATTAGAGCCGCTATTGAAACTACTCAATCTGAGTAGGGCGTGGCTCGCTAAGGCAGTCAATATGTTTTGAGTTCCTTGAGAATGTAATTGGTACATTGGTACTCTGAAAATATTCGTTCTGGGAAACCGTTTCTTGATACAATCGTTTCGTATTCAAGGTCAAATGGAATTGCTTATTTCAAATAATCTTAGATTTGGAGTGAGCGGGGTAGTAGCGGGAGAATATCGATGTTTATTGCTGACTCTGACAAAGAGTGGGAAAAATTTGGCAAAGATGATGCTTATTATGGTGTTCTAACCGAGGAAAAATTTAGGAAGGAAAACTTAACAGATAGTGTAAAGGAGGATTTCTTTAAAACGGGACAAAGCCATGTCCATAATACACTCACAAAAGTGAAACAGCATGTAGATGATGCTTTGGTCGTCAAGAGAGCGCTTGATTTTGGCTGTGGAGTTGGAAGAGTAGCGATCCCTTTAGCGTATATTGCTGAAGATGTTACAGGAGTTGATATTTCTGACTCGATGCTTATGGAGGCTAAAAGAAATAGTCGCGAGCAGGGCTTAAGTAATATTGAATTCGTGAAAGCTGATGAGAGCCTCTCTCTAGTTCAAGGGAAGTTTAACTTCATCCACTCCTTTATCGTGTTTCAACATATCCCTGTTAAAAAAGGGCAAAGACTATTTAGTCTTCTGCTTGATAAATTAGAATCGGGTGGAATTTGTGTTGCCCATTTTTCATACACTAAAACTTCAAAATTAAAAAGATTGACTTCATTTCTGAGCAGTGCTGTGCCTTTTGTAGGAAATATTCTTAACCTTCTTAAAGGCGAGCCTTTTATGGCTCCTAGAATGCAAATGAATAACTATGATTTAAACAAGTTGCTTTCCCAAGTTCAAAGGGAAGCTATGTCACATTGCTATTTGGATTTTACAGATCATGGCGGTGCACTTGGGGTAACACTCTATTTTAAGAAGCTCTAAATGAGATTTGATATATGTAGGATGGGTTAAACAATAATCTGTCCATTTTTTTAAATAGAGGGGGAGAGTTAGTTTCCCCCTTCAGGTACTCACATAAGAACTTGGTTATCTCCGAATCTCACACAAGTTCAGCAATACGCTTCTTCGCAGCTGCCAGCGCCTTCTCTTTTGCTTCATCACCCTTTGCCAGACCTTCGGCATAAACAAACTCCACATCAGTAATACCAATAAACCCAAGGAACTGTCGAAGATAATTACTTTGGGGATGATCGTCTCCATAAATACCACCCCGTGAAATAAAGACGACGGCCTTTTTGTTCCTTAATAAGCCCTCAGGGCCGTTTTCGGTATATCGGAATGTTACCCCGGCACGCGCAATAAAATCGAAGTAGGTGTGCAAGTTAGATGGGATGTTGAAGTTATACATCGGGATACCTAGCACCAGCATATCTGCCGATGATATTTCCTCGATCAGTTTGTCCGAAAGTTCTGCAATTTCACTTTGCTTGTTTGAACGGCTATCAGCTGGCGTATTGTGGGCTTGAAAGTGCTCCAGGCTCAGATGAGGTACAGGCTCGGATACCAAGTCACGATGGATGATTTCATCTTCCGGGTTCTTAGCCTTCCAGCTCGCTATGAAATTGTCCGTAAGTTGAGATGACTGGCCGTTCTCTCGAAAGAGGCTGGACTTGATGTTGAGTACCTTTGCCATGACTGCTTCCTCGTAACTAACTTTGTATGAAGCTATTGAAACATTCATTAAGTTGATTAAAAATTAGAATTATTTGCTTATTTACATCGAAAAATTCGATCATGAAACAACAGTTGGCGCAATTATCAAACCCAAAGATCACTCTTGAGCAGTGGCGTTGCTTGATAGCGGTAGTTGAAGGGGGAGGGTATGCAAAGGCCGCCGAGCTTCTGCACAAGAGTCAGTCGTCGGTAAGCTATTCGGTGCAGAAGTTGGAATCACTACTGGCTGTAGCAGTTTTCACTATTAGCGGGCGCAAGGCGATTCTGACTCCCGCTGGTGAGATGCTCTACCGTCACGCAAAGCAATTACTGGAGGATGCTTCTGCATTGGAGCAGGCCGCCAGCCGGGCCTCGGCTGGATGGGAGTCCCAGATTGCGATTTCCGTGGAGGTGCTGTTCCCAATTTGGTTGTTGCTGGATTGCCTTGCACTTTTTGGCGAAGAGAGCCCCCAGACTCGTATTGAAGTGCATGAGATGGTGATTAGTGGAACTTTAGAAGCCTTGAATGAGGGAAGGGTTGATTTTGCAATAAGCCCCAGAATTCCCCTGGGCTACAACGGTGAATTACTGCCAGCTCCTGCACGTCTAATCCCGGTAGCCCATCCCAAGCACCCCCTGCATGAGCTGGACCGCCCGCTAACTATGAATGACCTACGCAATCATCGTCACCTGGTGGTTCGGGATACGAACCCCCAGAGTGGTAGTAAAACGCTCACGGTTGAAGTGGCTAAGCGGTGGACTCTAAGTAGTATGTCTTCTTTGATTGGCGCCGCTTGCAAAGGCTACGGTTTTTCATGGCTACCAGAAGACAAAATTCTGAATGAACTCGCTGAAGGAAGCTTGAAGCCCTTGCCCCTCCAGGGAGGAAGTAAAAGGGAGGTCCCTATGTACCTGATCCTCCCTAACCGGGACGATATCGGTCCCGGCGCACGGAGATTGGCGGCTATTATCAAGGACCGTTTGAAGGGTTTAACTCCCCTGGAGGCTTCTTAGCTAAGTCGTGAACTGGTTA
This sequence comes from Microbulbifer sp. VAAF005, assembly GCF_030012985.1. NCBI lineage: Bacteria > Pseudomonadati > Pseudomonadota > Gammaproteobacteria > Cellvibrionales > Microbulbiferaceae > Microbulbifer > Microbulbifer sp. VAAF005. Next base: position 406,429 of record NZ_CP120233.1, read on the forward strand.
GTAGGGACAGTTTGAACCTAATTCGCTTACTCATTATTCAACAAGCCAATTTCGTGAGCGGTCTCGACGATTGGCTGGTACATTGAGTTATCGGCTTTGATAAACCCTTTGCGGGGAAATGCGGCAAGTAGTTTAGGGTCCCGCATATTCAAAATCGCCTGCTGGACCTTGTCTAAGAAGCCGTTGCCCCAGGTTTCATCGACATCCCCCCGAATTGTCCAGTTGTAATCTGGATATCCTGGGGTTTTCCAGATCACTTGCACTTTGCTTTCATCCACTTTGCCGGCTTTCTTTTCATTTTCCCACACCTTGTGATTTAGGGCGCCAACCTGATACTTCCCAGATTGCACAAGATCCAGGGTATTGGAGTGGTCACCTCCAAAGCCCACACGGCTGAACACCTCGGCAGGGGGCTTACCAAACGCTTTTCGAATAAAGTATTCCGGCATTAGACGTCCAGAAGTGGAGTGCTCTGAGCCAAAAGTAAATGTCATACCTTCAATACCAGGGGGAAGTCTTTTGAGGGAGTGAGTTCTGTACTTTTATTCGCAATAAAATAGGAGGTGAAATTTTGATCTCCTTCTCCCTGGGCAATGGCCTTAGCGCCAGGCTCTGCAATACGGGCCTGTACTCCAGTAAATCCGCCAAACCAGGCCAATTGGACCTTGTTATTTTTAAAGGCTTCAACCGTATCCCTGTAGGACTTCACCGGTAAGTATTTAACTTCAACCCCAAGCGTGTCGGACAAATACTGTGCAACTTTGCCAAAGCGTTTTTGTAAGCGCTCCGGGTCCTGGTCTGGAATGGCAGTGAAAACAAAAGGTTTTGGGTTTTCTTGAGATGATACGAAGGGTACGCCGCACAGTATAACGAGGCTTAGAATAGACACGGTTAAACGCTTTAACATTCTTTTGGTCCTCTGCGGATCAGTAGTTCAAAATTTGTAGGATAAAACTAAAAGTTTAACTATAGGCGTTATATATAGATCAGAAAACCTGACTAAATTACATCTTCTTTATTTGGGTTAATAAAAGCGAGATGGCCTTATAATTTTGTGCGCAATATCTGGCTTGTTAATATATTTGGCAGATATTTGTTTGTTAAGGAGCCTCTGAATAACTCCGTGATACCTCTGGCATGCAGAGCGGTTCACAATCAAGGCGCGGCTTCGCAGGAATGTCTAGACCTTTCAAGAAGTCGCAACGCGGAGTGTGAATCGCTCTGCAAGCCCCGAAGGGCGGGCCTTGAAGGCCACAGCTGCTGCGTGGCAGCTCTTGCAAAGGACTAGGCCATTCGCGGCGAGCTGCGCCTAACATCTGCAGCCTTCAAGACCCGCAGAGGCATTATGGAGTTATTCAGAGGCTCCTTAAATACTCTGTAGGTCTTAATTATTACAGGGGTTCCTTCTTTGTTGAATAGCTTTTGTACGAAATATACTTATTCTTCGAACTGCTAATAGTAGACTTACGCGTTCATTAAGCTGGCCTAGCTCATATAAGGGCATCGGTCCGAAAGAGGTTTGAATGTCCATCCTCAGTGTTTCGAGGAGTACCCCATAAACCTGCCTCCTGAAAGATAAGCCTCGCCTCAGCATGAATTGCCCCGTAAGCCAGAGGAGTCACGAACTTGCTTAGAGGTTCTTCAGACTCTAGAGAGTTCCTTTGGTGTAAAATAGGCAGTTTAAGCCGGTAATTGCGGAGTTGACAGAGTAAATGAGTGAGTATGATGATCAGTTTAATCTGCGTAAGCGGCACCCATTTGGTAGAGCCCATCTGCTAATCAATGGGCTACAAAGCTATTTGGCCACGCAAACCCTGAGAAACTCGCTGGATATCAGCTACGGAGATAGCTCCGGTGAGAAAGTAGATATATTTCCTGCTAAATCCCCCAGTGCACCGGTATTTGTATTCATCCACGGAGGGTACTTCCGGGCGCTAGATAAAAAGCAATACCGGTATATTGCCAAGCCCTTTGTAGAGGCCGGGTGTACAGTTGCTTTGGTCAACTATGATTTGGCGCCCGCCGTCAGTGTTAAAGAAATTATTGAGCAAAATATAAAGGCATTCTTATGGATATATAAAAATATCGATCGCTGGAATGGCAATCCCAATAATATTGTGATCTGCGGTCACTCTGTTGGGGCATTCCTTGTGGCTAAAATTTTAGAATCTGAGTGGACACCTGAAGTCCGGAGCTCAATTAGTGGCGCTATTATGTTAAGCGGGCTGTATGACTTAACAAAGATGAGGCAGTCTTATCTCAATGAATCTCTACGTTTAACAGAAGATGATGTTACAAATTTGAGTCCCATTTTTGGTGATATAAGATGTTTCACTAAAGCGATTGTTGCAGTAGGTGATGATGAGACTGCGGAATTTATTGATCAGTCAAAAAGATACTGTGGGAAGCTACAGCAAACGAACAGCCCATACGAATATATACTTTTGAAAAATAGAAACCACTATACCGTATCGCGTATGTTAAGTAGTAGAAATAATGACCTAATGAATAAGATACTGGATATTTGCGGTGTGAATTGAGAGAGGGGGATACGACTTAGCGCTCAATTTATATAGTTTTGAACATAAGTTGGGATTACCAGCTTAAAATCGGGGAGCCTCTTAAGTCCTGTAGGATATTACTGAATTATGCCGAGACTCCCTGACTATCAATTAGCTTTACTTTCTCCAGTAAGAGATTGTAGGTAGGAGCAGCAATAGCCGGCGAGGATGCCTAGAGCGGTCACTATTGTCAGCCCAATCACTCCAGATAGAACGTTGGCTGGATAGGCTGCAAAGAAAGTGATTAACCCTAAAAACCAGGCAATGATATTACCTACAAGTGGCAGTCCTCTAAGTGATACCACCACAAATGCAACGGAAAACACTATAATCGCGAAGGCAATATTGCCCATCATTGGTAGCAATAGGGCATTAACTATAGCTGCTGTCATCCCCATCAATATTCCCAGAGCAACACAAATCCCACTGGAGATTGCGCTGAAGGCAGAGCCTGGCTGTGAAAAGAAAGCAACCCAGCCAACAAACATAGCCCAGGGTGGTAGTTCTAACATAGAGCAAGTGAATGCTGCTGCACTGGCAATAGTTGCAGCGATAAGGGTATCCCTGATGTATTTAGCCGACGGTACTTGGGCTTGATCGACCATTGGTTTTTAGTCCTCTTTCCAACTGGTATAACGATCAGTTGGAGATTGTTAAGTTGAAGCGGGCATTGGCTGTGAAGCTAGATAATTCCACCGTTGGCTCGTATAACTTGGCCGTTGATCCAGCCACCTTGCTCACTGACTAAAAAGGCAACGGTATTCGCAATATCTTCAGGCCTTCCCAATCGCTCAAGTGGCGACATTTTGGCAAGAGTTCCCACCATTTCATCAGTCTTTCCGGATAGGAAGAGCTCGGTAGCCGTAGGCCCTGGGGCGACGGCATTCACGGTGATATCTCTCCCTCGCAATTCCTTGGCGACTACCTGGGTCAGAGCTTCAACAGCTGCCTTGGTCGCCGCATATACGCTGTAAGTCGGCATACACAAATCGACGACACTCGAGGATAAGTTGACAATCCGGCCACCTTCTTGAAGCCTTGCGGTGGCTTCACGCATGACATTGAAGGTGCCCTTAAGATTCACAGCTACCTGACGATCGAAATCAGCTTCTTCATATTCTGCCAGAGGGGCTAGTTTCATAATGCCCGCATTATTAATGACAGTATTGATTCCGCCAAAGGTGACTTCTGCCGAGTTGAATAGGCGTGAAACCGCCTGTTGATCACTGATATCGGCTTGGGCAGTAACCGCCTTGCCACCCTCGGTTTCAATGCGGTTTACCAACTTTTCGGCAGCTGAAATATTACTTTCAAAGTTCACCAGAATGGTAAAGCCATCCTTTGCCAGGCGAGAGGCGATCGCCGCGCCTATGCCACGGGAAGCTCCTGTTACCAGTGCCACTTTCCCCATAATGATCTCCGTAGTGATTACTGGAGCCGCCCTTGCAGCTCCCTGATTTGGCTGTATTTCCATACTATTCGTGTTATTCATGTAGATAATCCGGCTAAAATGGAATCTATTGTTCCAAATAAACAAACAATAGGGCGATATGGATAAGCTGGATGCGATGCGCTTGTACGTGCGGATTGTGGAGCGGGGCAGTTTTACAGCCGCTTCTACTGACCTTGGGATTCCGAGGTCGACATCGACTCAGGTGATCAACCGGCTAGAGAAACGGCTGGGAGTCAGGTTGTTGCAGCGATCGACTCGCAAGGTCAGGGCAACACTGGATGGGGAACTGTATTATCAGCGCTGTATTTCAATACTTGCGGACGTAGAGGAGGCAGAAGGGGCATTTACAGGTTTATTGCCAAGCGGTGAGGTGCGGGTAGATGTACAAGGAACTATTGCCCGTCATTTTGTTATGCCGCAACTCCCCAAATTTTTTGCCCAGTATCCTGACATTTCTTTGGTAATGAGTGAGGGGGATCGATGGGTGGACTTAGTCCAAGAAGGGGTCGACTGTGCTATTCGCTATGGACACTTGGCGGATAGTGAGCTGATTGCCAGGCGTTTAACCATGCTGGAACGGCTTACATGCGCATCGCCGCAATACCTGGAACACTACGGCCACCCAAGCTCTTTGGAGCAACTGAATGGTCACCGTGTTGTAGCGCTTCGCTCTATAACGACTGGGAAGTCTACGCCGCTCTCTTTTTGTCTTGGCGATAGGGTAGAGACGTTGCAAGTTTCGGCGCAATTGACGGTAACCGGGACAGAGAGTTACTTGGATGGCGTTAAGCGGGGGCTCGGATTAGCTCAGTTTCCAAAGTTTCATGTAGAAAAAGAGTTGGATGCTGGAAATTTAGTTGAAATATTACCCAATTTTCGCCCGCCCAGCGAGCCGGTATCGGTTGTGTTCACCCAGAATCGCTTTTTATCTCCCAGGGTTAGAGCATTTATTGAGTGGTTAAGTAAAATATTTTCAGTTTCCATTTAAAGGATTGTGATTAAGCTCCCATTTGAATTTAATTTTCCAAAAAGTTATCTGCTCTTCAGATAGTAACTTGTCAAAAATTTGCGAAGTTAAATTATTGGTAGGCGTAAGAATATTTTTTTAGTTAAAAATCATATAGAGTAGCCGCGCACTGCGGATTTCAATAAATATTTCTATTCAGCCTTTGAAAGGCTGCATTAACAGATTTATTTTTATCTTTAGTGCGGATCTTTCTAAATTGATTTTCCGAGAAGCAGATACAGGGAGTATGTCTGTGAAAAGCTTTAAAATTTTTGCGCCTTTCGTGTTGCTATTTTCTACATTTGGCGCTCATTCAGAAGAAAATGTGCATGTTGTTTTTGAATCTTCCATGAGTGAAAGTAGATCAAATCTAATATCAAATAGAACTAAAAAAAGTTTAAATAACAAGATTTTTAGCTTGAAGCCCGGTAGTACCCTTGAGGTTCCCAGTGAGCTCGGCAAGCAACGGTTTACCTTGCAAAATATTCGCTCAACAAAAAATAGGGCTTCACTATCTGCATTTTCTGAGGATGGAAAAGGGTTTATCACCTTAGCCGAGAACAACGGTAGAATTGTTGGCTCAATACAATCTGAAGGTAGGCTCTACAAAGTGAGACCTGCCGGAAACGGTGCGGTTACAATCGCTGAGGTTCCAGACAATTCACTTGTCGACCATGATAGTAACTACTTTGAAGAAATGGATTTTACTTCCAAGGTTGGTGCGCTAAACACAACCTCAGGAATTGCGACTACTGACTCTGGTGGAAAAATAACCGTTATAGTTGCTTATACCGATGCCTTTGAGGCAGACGCCGGTGATGTACCCGCCTACATGGACTTATTGGAAGAGGAAACCAATGTTTCATTTGCCAATAGTGAAGTCAATACCTCGGTAGAAATTGTTCACGCTTATAAAACCAGCTATGCAGAGAGCGGCAGCTTCTATGTTGATCGCGAGTACTTTTCGAATGACGCATATTCAGAAACCAAAGAGCTATACGAACTCAGAGATTTATATAGTGCAGATGTAATGATTGTTTTAACCGGCAATGATTTGTACAGCGGATCATGTGGACTGGCTAAGACGATCTACGCATCGGAATCAACAGCCTTTGCTTTCGCAAGGGAAGGGTGTGCAACGGGGTACTTCAGCTTTGCCCATGAAATTGGCCACCTGCTGGGAGCCCGACATATTATCTACAGTGATTCGAATATGGAGCCGTTTGAATATGGCCACGGCTACTGCAATACCACTCCTTCAACTTGGAGGAGTGTGATGGCCTACAATTGCCCATCGGATCGAGGCGGCCCCAGAATTCAGCAGTGGTCCAACCCGGATATCACAATAGATGGAGACCCTACAGGCACCTCCAACCTAGAGGATAATGCGCGGGTTATCCGTGAGCGCGCCTGGGAGGTTGCCAACTTCCGGGTTGATGGGGAAAGTTAACGGCAAATTCATACAATAGCCGCTAGTTATGCAGAACTGCTAGCGGCTTCAATCGGCGATACCTTTTAATACGACTGCGTTAAGCTTTAGACCCCACGTCCTTGGTCTTCTCGAACCAAAAGTTATAGAAGTCTTCAGTCACCAACTGTTCGATATTGGTGGCTTCCTCTCGGGGGCAAAATACGGTTACCGTGGTTACATCGTGGCCGAGCTCATTGGTCGTGATACAGACTTTGGCATCCGGTCCCGAGAGCTCAACGCCCATGCGGTTCTCAATCAGGTTGCAGTAGCGTTCGGCAACTTCACGGAAGGACTCGCAGTGTTCTTTAAGTCGCTCAGAGATAAACTTCTTGGCTTCAAATGGATTCATTCCTTTGCTTTCCCGGGTAATCGAAAAGGTATGCTCGATATACCGGCGCATAAAGTTCAGGTTCTTTACTGGTTGGGTAAAGAAGGCATTGTTAGGGATGTACAGAGTTGTTCCTGTATAGCCGTTGCCCAAACCGTGAGGATCGATTTCTAAAAGGGTGGTGCTTAGCCAGTCACTATCGGTGACTTCACCAAATTGATTGCCGACTTTAATCCAGTCTCCCACAGTAAACGAGCGCATGTTTGCCTGATACAAGCCACCAACGAGGCACTGCACCCCCTCTCTAAGTGCCAATACAATTGCCACAGAGAAAGCGGCAATGGATAGGGCAAAGTCCCGGAGTTCGCTTACCCAAATTGCCATCAGGCCAACAACCAACAACAAGTTGCCAAGGTTATGTACGGTATTTATACGGCGGCGCTTATCCGCTTTTTGCCAACTACTTCGTGCTATTACTAGCGTGAGCAGACCACGTAATAACATCACTACTGAGATCAGGCATATAGTGATAAATAATTTGCTATCCAGGATATGCGCTAAGAACTCTGGTTTCATTCGGGACAGGGACCTCACAGGAATTACTGGACCACCAATTCATATGGCAACGCCTAGCACCCCTTTATGGAGGTAAGAGTGCTATGCCGGTCAGGTGGGTGTTAATGGGAGCAAAGAAGGCGGGAATTTATCCCTGGTGCTACACCTTGTAAATAGGATTTTGTAAATACGGATAGACTTAGCCAAACAGCAACAAATTTAGGCTGCTTAGCTCTATAAAGTTAAAAATGCAGGATGTTTCTATCGATAATCAGGGTTAGGAAAGTCGGGCTTACAGCCGGCATCCCAGGCGGAGCGCTGGTTGCCGTGGGCGGGAATGCCCCCAGCTTCTTTTATCATTCGCGCCATATGCATCAGGTTCCAGGTCATAAAGGTGGTGTTGCGATTGGTAAAGTCGTTTTGTGGACCACCGGAACCGGGGTCAAGATACGAGGGGCCGGGGCCAGCTTCTCCCACCCATGCCGCATCTGCCTGGGGAGGGATAACATAGCCAAGGTGTTGCAGAGAGTAGAGAATATTCATGGCGCAGTGCTTTGCGCCATCTTCATTGCCGGTGATAAGGCAACCGCCCACCCGGCCATAGTATGCGTACTGGCCTTTGGAGTTCAGGTCAGCTGAGTTCGCATAGAGCCTTTCTATAGTTTGGGTACAGATAGAGGATTTCTCTCCCAACCAGATCGGCGTGGTAATAACCAGGATATCTGCGTCTTCAACCCGGTGATAGAGCAGTGGCCACTCATCAGTGTCCCAGCCATGCTCTGTCATATCCGGGTAAACACCAAAAGCGATATCGTGATCAACGGGGCGTAATACCTCAACTGAGACTTTGTTTCGCTCCATGATTTCTCTGGATATGCGAATTAGGCCGTCTGTATGGGAGAGTTCAGGTGTTGGCTTTAGTGTGCAGTTGAGGAATAGCGCCTTGAGGTCGGAGAAGTCCGACGCGCTAGACTTGCAGTCTTCAATTTGCTTCTGATTTAACGTCGTCATTTTGGGCCTCCTTGCCACCACTTAGATAATAGCCTGAGTTCTAGTCCCGTGATTTTAAAGAGGGGCGGGTTGAACTTCATCAAAATAGATCTGCGACACATTGTTAGTCTGCACAACTTGTGGGTATCAGACTTCGACTTATTCATCCAGGATCCGCTGGGGATCGTTACTATTGGCGTGATTCGGCTTGCCTCGGGATTATCTAACCGTAAAGCTGCGCCTATATTTGACTGACTACCATCTTGGAAGTCACCATGAAAATAATCAATCAGCTATCACTTCTGTTGCTCTCATTGCTTCTGACTCTTATTGCTACTCACGCCAATGCCCAATCGGAAGCCAAAGATTCCCTGGAAGGGGTCTGGTGTGCGATTGAAGGTGAGTCGTTTATTTTTTACGAGCATAGCTCAGACGCCTTTACCTTAGAAAAGGGGCAGATTTGCCGAACTTTTAAGGTCCTCAAACAAACGGGGGTGGGCGGTGGCGGTCGCTATCTTGAGGTAACGAAGAAACCGAATGTTAAACACCAGCTGACTGCTGTTGAAGAGACGGTGAATGAGGCCACTATTGCCAAGGATATCGGTATCTTTGCCTATATGAAGAGTGGTAATAGAATCGAGTTGGTAGCTGTTGATGTATCCGATGAGAGCGTTACAAATTTGACTTTAGATGGCAGTGGCACTATGCGCGGCTTTATTGAAGAGGTTACAGCTGATCATTCTGCAGGGCAGGGTCATGAAGCTCACGTTGGGGTTCTGTTCTTTCGGAGGTCATCCTCATCGATACCCGAGACCTTTGATCGGGATTGGGAATCAATCTTCAATGAGACCCATAGCAAGCAGTAAAGGTGCTGGTGTTATCGTCGGTTTTGTAGCCCAGTATATTCATTTGCCATAATCATCAGGCAATAATGATGCTCGTATCGCTTACTAATTAGCCAACACCGACGTTTCCAGCCCCAGGCGAACCTTTTCAGTTTGCCTTTCTCTTGAGGTATCGCTGATTTTGTTCGTATGAAGCAAGCAGGGGGAGTGCTGCACCCAGAGAGGCTCAAGCCCATGCTGGGTGGTGTTTATAATCTAGGTGCAGGTGATGGCATGTTAAGCTTGGTGTATAGAACACTTAGCAAGTTTATCAACTATCGCTACTTTATAGACGAAAGCGCACTCCCAGCAAGACTGCCGCTTGTAGGAGCTTTGTGGGGTACAAATATGAAATATGGTCTAACTCTATCTTTACTGATTTTGGCGGTGCCGAAGGCACTGGCTTGTGATTACCCACCGCCAACAATTATTCCACCTACAACGCCTTACGGTGAATTTCAATATATTTATCCGGAAACTGGCTTAAACTACAAAGATATTGCTAATGATAAAAACTTGGCGGTGGTTAAGATTTTAGAGGTGTCAGGTGATCAAGCTAATCCTGATGTAGTAATTGTTCAGTTATTACATGGCTGGGGATATCAAAGTGGCCGTTACATGAAGTTTGTTAACCCGGGCTTATCATGTGTCAGCAATAAAGTGGCGAAAATCGGGTGGTATGCTGCTCTAATAGATCGCGATGACATAGCTTTACTGGCCCCCTATAAAAAGGTTGAGAAATACCTGCGAGAGCGCGGTAAGCCTGAATATGTGTACTCTGCAATTGGCCTGCGGTTTAGGGAGGCATATCCAGCCAATTAACTGCAGTAGAGCACTTTAAGTTTGCTTAGATCGGCTGTTATGGGAGCATTATAAGTATCAAGAGTGAGTCACTCTAAAGAACAATTAGTCTTCCAAATAATAGGGCTTATTTTATCACTTTTATAGTTACAGTTTCTGATGTAGCAATTTTACTCGATACTGGCGTGACTATAGAAATTACTCAATTCAGAGTAAGTAGCGGGGTCAGCGGTGGTGGTGCAAATATCAATCACCTGCCAGCAGAGCTTTGGCTCAGCCCTCTGGCCTGCCTTGCTCGTTTGGGATGGCTTTTAATCTCTATAGAAAAGTAAAACCACTAAGAGGTTTATGATAAATGTGTGAAAAACAATCCATTACATGTATTTTCGGGCTTCCTGGTATTTAAATGAAGCGTACAGCATTTTACTTTGCTTTGATGTGTTTGCCCCAAGAGCTGGAAGCACTTCAAGAGTGGATACCTAGCAAGGATTACATTGTAACGCCCAAGTTGGCTATGGCAGTTGATAGGGCTCGCCAATTTTACTACAAACAAGTTAGTCACAAGAAAGCTGCGGAGCAAATAGTGTACAATGCCCGCTCAACGGATCAAAGGTATATTGTAGAGCTGCTCCCGATATATGTATTACCTGAAGGGGAGAGGTTTGTATCAGTTGATGGTGAAAATTGTGTGTATTTGACTAAAGAATATAAGGTAATGGATTATCGACAATGCGTCGCAGTCTGGCCAGATTCGCTTGAAAAATAACATTAAGGTTTCGTGGGGGCGAGCTTGTTACACGGATAGAAATAATCGCCGTCTTACAAGAATATCAAGAGATTAGTTGTGAAATTGACCCCAGAAGAGAGAGCTGTTGTAGCTCAATGCATTGCTGAAGATCCGAGTCTGAAGCGAACTTTGATTGCATACTGGCCTTATATATTTCCGCTTTGTGCGGCAGCAATCTATGGGATAGTAAAGAAAGACTGATCCTACCCACCAACGACGGACACTCTCTTAAGCGATAAACTACGCAGCAGAGGTGCTCTATGACAAGATCAAATAAACCAACCAAAACCACTCGTAAACAGTACTCAGAGGAATATAGAAAGGATGCCCTAGCACTTGCGCTCAAAGTTGGGGTAAGCGTTGCCGCTAAACAGCTTGGGTTACATCCTTCTCAGATTTACGGATGGCGAAGCAAGGCTAAGTTACATCAGAGCCGAGGGGATGCCGAGAGAGAGCTGGCCACAGAGAATGCTCGCCTTAAGCGGCAGCTGGCTGAGCAGGCAGAGGAGCTAGCGATCTTAAAAAAGGCCGCAGCGTACTTTGCAAAGAGCCTGAAATGAGGTACGCCTTCATGCAAAAGCACAGGCATGAATTCAGCATCAAAGCGATGGCCAAGGTATTGAACGTATCTCGCAGTGGGTTTTACGACTGGGTGTCAAGATCGGCCGGCCAATCCAGGTACCAGCAGTACCGAATGCAGCTCGATAGCTTGGTACAGCAGCGCTTTATAGCCAGTAAAGAACGTAGTGGCTCTCCTCGCCTGACGAAGGAATTGGCCAGTGAGGGGAGTAAATATAATCAAAAAACAATTGCTGCCAGCATGCGTCGACAGGGCCTACGGGCTAAAGCCGCCAAGAGATATAAAGCCACAACCTATTCAAAACATGGTCTGCCAGTAGCTCCAAATCTGCTCGAGCAGAACTTCAATGCTGAAGGGCCGAATCAGAAATGGGCTGGGGATATAACCTACCTGCGAACGGAAGAAGGTTGGTTATATCTGGCTGTAGTGATAGACCTATATAGTCGGCTAGTTATTGGTTGGGCGATGTCAGAAACGATGACAGCTACATTGGTCTGTGACGCTCTTCAAATGGCTTTATGGCGACGTAAGAAACCTACGAATGTTATCGTGCATACTGACAGGGGAAGCCAGTATTGCTCTAAAGATTATCAATCTTTGATTACAGCTTATGGTCTGCGGTGCAGCATGAGCGCCAAAGGTAATTGCTATGATAACGCTTGTGCAGAAACATTCTTTCACTCACTTAAGGTAGAAGCAATCCATGGTAACCGCTTTCCCACAAGGTGCCTCATGCGAGAGACCGTATTTGAGTATATAGAGATAGACTACAATCGAAATCGCTTACACAGCGCCAATGGCTATCTCAGCCCTGAGGCGTTTGAGGAACAACTAGTCGCTTAGTGGTGTGTCCGTGGTTGATGGGTAGGATCAGACTATCTTTTAATTGGAATCGCATTCTTCTTTCTTGTTTGTGAAGTCTTGTGGTTTTTGAATGAAACATCTAAGTCTGCAAAACACCTGAAAGCGGCGCTAATAAAGTATGATTTATCTAATCGTACGAAGAGCGTAGGGTAAGTTAGTATTACAAATGTAAAAGTTATTCATTTATGAGAGATAACAAAAGTTATCAGTGCTTTTTGTGCGGGAAGCATATTGAAAATCAAGGGGGACTTGATCCTTGTGCAGTAGATCTTGTAGCCAATGTTGATCAGTCTACGGAAAAGCTAGATATACAACGATTTTTCTGTCACATCCGATGCTTTAAGTCTATCAACAAGCATGCTTCTATCTATAAGCCAAGATTTGAGACCGCCTTTAGTTGAGGGCAATAATCAATCAAGAGGGTTTACAATTGCGCTAGACAGCTTGCACCTTAGCTCACTGAATACGAGCCAGGGGTTATTGAGGCGTTTTAGATTTCCAGGGGTCGCGAATGAACGTAGTAGAAGGTGATTTGATCAAAATGGCACTTGAGGGCCATTTTGATGTAATTGTTCATGGGTGTAATTGCCAGTGCCAAATGGGAAAGGGGATAGCCTTAACTATCAAGAAGCTTTTCCCTGAAGCCTACGCAGCAGACTTGGGTACAGAAAAAGGCTCACGACTTAAACTGGGTACGTATTCAAGTGCTTACATATCACAGTTAGAGGCCAGCTTTACGGTCGTCAATGCTTACACTCAGTTTCACTGGAGAGGTAAGGGGGTAATGGCGGATTATGAGGCTATACGCAGTGTATTCACCAAAGTTAAGAAAGATTTTCCGGGAAAGAGGATTGGGTATCCTCTAATAGGTGCGGGGCTTGCCGGTGGAGATTGGGAGGTAATTTCCAGCATCATAGAAAATGAACTTGAAGGCGAAAATCACACACTTGTTAAGTTTGTGCCGTAACAAGCACCCAGCAGCCAGGCTGAATACTTCCGCACATATACTGCCCGCCTGAAAGGCGGGACTTGCCAGCAGGTCAATAACAACTTCTTAAGATAGTAGTTCCGACATCTTCTTCATCAAGATAGCTGAGGCGTTGTCGGTAAACTGTTGCCCCTCCTCAATATACTCCCAGACAGTGGCATCACTCTTCCACCCACCTTGCTTCTTGATCAGCTCAAAGCCAACTTTTTCTCGCGCAGCAGAAGTAGACAGGCCTCGGCGAAAGCTGTGGCTGCTGAGTTCGGCAACAAAGTCAAAACCGCAGGCTTCCCCGAGATTTTTCAGTAGATCGTTGATAGCTGTGGGGTTTAACTGTCGACTTTGCACCGTATCCCAGCGATTGACTGACCGAAATGCTGGCCCAGTTCTAATGCCACTAACGTCTAGCCAGGACTTAAGTGCTCGTGCGGGGCAGATTTCAGGGGTGCCGTAGGGAAGGGCGCGCATCATTCCCTGGCCGCTTTGATCCGTCTTTGATTTGGGTAGGCGAATGATCAAGCCTTCCTCCTCCCATATCAGGTCTTCTACCTGGATAGCCACCAACTCACTGCGCCGGAAGGCGCCGAAGAAACCTACCAGCACCAACGCCAAGTCACGGGCCTTCTTCTTGGAATCTGGTTGAGAGCGCAACTGTCGGGTGAGGGCCGCAATGTGTTCGAGGCTCAGCGCCTTGGCTTTTTGCTTGGGCTTTCCGTGGGTGCGGCGAATACCGCGCATGGTTTTCTGCACCAGCGGTTCAGCGACTGGGTTGGCAATGCCTTGATAAAGGTGCCACTGGCCTATGGCGGTTAGGTGCAAATCCAGGGTGCGTGGGTTCAATTGCTCGGCCCGACTTAATAGATAGCTAACCAGTGAATGGCTATCGGCGGGGAGTCGGCCTCCCCATTTCTCGAACTGGCGAATGGCAGACCGATAGGCTTTGCGAGTGCTGTCTGAAGTCGCTGCTCGCAGGTACTTCTGAATGTCATCCTCAGTCAGAAGTACTCCAGCCCCGTTAGATGTACTGCTGAGCGGGGATTGAGGTTGGATTTTGGTTGAGGTTAGAGGCTGTTTTTTCATGAATTTTGTGTCACCTGAAAAGCACCATTTGTACTGAGAGTACGTTAAATGGGGGCTTTCTTACTTTTATAACCTTCGATAAGAATCATTATCGAAGGTTAGTTAGGTTAATTCAAGAGTTGGTTTATTTTTGAATATTATGTATTGTTACGTAATACGCAATTTGGTACAAAATAATCTGAGGAAAGATTAATGGCGCGCACAGGGGTCACCTATCTGGACATTTTTGAAGCAGCAAAAGCGATTAAGGCCCGGGGCGAGGAGCCGACAGTTGATAGAGTGCGCGCTCATCTGGGGACTGGGAGTAAAAGTACAATTGCGCCGCTTCTAAAGCGTTGGAAAAACGAGAGTTCCAGCAGCACTGATATCAGCGGCTTGCCTAAAGATTTGGTGGAGGCACTGAAAGGGCTTCATCAGCGTATCCAGGGCGATGCGGACCAAAGAGTGGAGCAGGTTCAGCAGGAATTTGAAGCTAAAGATCTGGAGATAACAGAGAGACTAAATGAAGCTCAAGAGGCCAGTAGCAAGCAAACCGCATTGATTCGCGAGCTGGAGCAGAAGCTTTCAGCTTCTGAAGGTGAGAAGCGCCGCCTCAAAGTTACCCTGGGTGAAACTCAGTCAGAACTGGAAAAAAGTGAGTTTCAATTGGAGCAGGCCTCGGTTCGAGTTGAGGAGCAGAAGGCCTCAATTGAAGAGATGAAGCAGGAGAATCGCGATGTGCGCGAGCACTTTGAACACTTCCAGCAACGAACGGCTACAGACCGGCAGCACGAGCGAGATCAGTTTCGATCTTCCAGTGAGCAACTTAAGGGGCAGGTGGTCTCACTTACGGAGCAGCTTGGGCTGGCGGAACAGAGGATTTCAGAACAGGATCTCCTGTATAAACAGGGGCAGGCATTAATTACTGAGCTCAATCGGGAAAAGCAGGAGTTGCGTGAAAATATAGGCGCCGCTCAGACCGAAGCGGCAAACTACAAGCGACAGGCTGAAGAGCAGGCAGCAAGCGCTGAACTCCAATCTTCTGAAATTACACGATTACAGGATGAGGTTACCCGCCTCCAGAGCAGCGGTGTAGGACAAGCGAAAGAGATTCAGCTCCAGCAAGTATCTTTGGAAAGACTGGAAGCGGAACTGGGTGCTACAAAAGACCGGATAGAGACCTTGTCAGACGAGAATCGTATCCTTCTACAGGAGAAGGCAATGCTGCAAGGACAGTTTGCTCAACTGGAAAAATCCTTGGGTAAGCAGTAGTTCAGAACCCGGCAAGCTGGGGCGGTCGTCAGTTGATAGCCCCAGTTCAATTGGTTGTCGCACCTAAACAGATGTGACATCTGTCAAATTGAAATACTTTGACTAGCTGGTACTATTAAAGATAAGTAAGAGCAAATTTAGCTGTAGTTGATCTACCTATCCTTATATAAGTCCTACTCACTAACACCGCATAATAAAGTTCCTTATATAAAGTCCCCCTTGCTTTTATTTGCCGCGGTTCACAAGGCATTTGGGAGGCAAGTGTTGTCCAATCATTTCAGAGAAATCATCGATAAACCCACGTTTTTTGGTTCGCTGGCGCTGCTGTTGGCAGTGACAATCCCACTGGTGCTGTTCCCCGAAGTTGGTGCCGCCTGGGTTTTAGCCGCTAAAGGTTTCGTTACTGACAAGCTGGGGGTTTTCTATCTGGCACTGGGTGTCGGGGCAATTCTCTTTATGGTCTATATCGTGTTTAGCGATATCGGCCAGATCAAGCTGGGGACGCCTGAAGAGGACGCAGAGTTCTCCACCATATCCTGGGCTTCAATGCTTTTTTGTGCCGGCATCGGCGCATCGATTCTCTATTGGTCCATGGTCGAGTGGATCTACTATTACCAAACCCCACCTTTCCAGGTTGAAGGAGGTACACCCGAAGCTGCGCGCTGGGCTGTTGCCTACGGTATTTTTCACTGGGGCCCGCTGGCGTGGTCCATCTACCTGATTCCCGCTCTGCCAATTGCCTACTTCTACTACGTTAGAAATCACAGCGTGCTGAAAATTAGCGAGGCACTGATGCCCGTTTTGGGGGAGCAGCGTGCCCAAGGTGGGATTGGTAAGTTGATCGACGTGCTGTTTATCTTTGGCATGTTGGGCGGTGGCGCTACGACCCTGGGAATAGCCGCGCCGCTGATCACTCAGGGGGCTCATGAACTCTTGGGCGTGCCCACCGGGCTGGGAACCCAGGTTGTAGTGCTGATGATATGTACGGCAATCTTCGGCTATAGCGCTTTTGTTGGACTTAAGAAGGGTATCCGCGCACTTTCCAACCTGAATATGTGGCTGTCTATTGTGCTGCTACTGTTTGTTTTCCTGGTTGGCCCCACCTTATTTATGTTGAACACTGGCTTGGATGCCCTGGGTCGTGTCCTGGATAACATCTTCCATATGGCCGCCTGGACTGAGCCATTTGCAGAGTTTGAACAGTTCCCCGACACCCATTTCCCCCAAGACTGGACCATCTTCTATTGGGCGTGGTGGTTGGTTTTCGCTCCCAGTGTCGGCTTGTTTATTGCGCGTATCTCGCGGGGGAGAACCATTAAGACCATGGTGGTCGGCTCCATTTTTTATGGCACCTTAGGCTGTTTCCTGTTCTTTATGGTGTTGGGGAATTACGGCGTCTACTTACAGTTTTCCGGTGAGCTGGATGTGGTTGGGATGCTAAATGAGCAGGGCGCAACTGCCGCAATTTTTGCCACACTCAAGACACTTCCCGGCAGTAAACTGGTGATTCTGGTATATACGGTACTCGCCCTCATCTTTACTGCAACTACATTCGATTCCATCTCATACATTCTTGCTGCTGTTGTGCAGAAAGAGGTCGATGAAGAGCCGGCTAGATGGAACCGCCTGTTCTGGGCATTTGCGCTTTCACTGATGCCGATAACGCTGCTGTTTTTGGGCGGCCTGGATACGCTGCAAACTGCCAGCGTGATTGGTGGAGTGCCGCTTTTGGTTGTCGCATTGTTGCTGTGCATATCGATTGTGAAAGCCGCTCACTATGACCTGCGCTACCAGCCGAGCTACGAAGAGAAGGAAATCTATATTGAAGAGTTTCCAGAGGATGATCCCTGGACAGAAGAGGGCAACTGGGAGGTTCCAGCCCAGGCAGAGCACGGCGTATCCCACGATGACAAACCCCATATAGAGGGCGATCCTGGAAGCCATCCATCTCGACTTTAATAGTTGGGCAGCAGGAGGAGGCCGAAGCCTTCACTCCTGCTCTCCATCAAATTCTGATACCACTTTATCGACACAATGTTTTCTGAGGTGAGCAGCACTTTTTATCGAGTTGCTCTCCTCAAAACAGCGATTCAATTGCTGGGTATATCGGTTAAATAGTTGTTTTGCACTCTCCTTTGGCAAAGTTACAAGGCGGTTAATGAACTGACGGGAGCCAACCTGGAAGTGCATATAATCAATCGGGACATTCCAGTCTCCACCCCAGACAGCGAAGCCATGCCTGGCAAAGATTGTGGTTACATCTTCAGACATCCCCATGCGGGTTGGCTTTCCCGGACGAAACTTTGCCCGGTTTAAATATCCTTCTGTTGCATCCTTAGGGATTACTTTGGCCCGAGTGTGTTTATCAATATACAGGTAGGGGTTTTGTAGGGGGTTAATATCAATAGCGACACCATAAGCGTGCTCAGACCATCTGCTTCCGCCAGTAATAGGCCGGGAATCAAAAGCCAGCGTGTTGTTTCGATCATCTGCCATTCGCTCTTGCAGAGTAAAATATTCGACAGGAATGGCTGACTGTATTGGAAAGCGAGATCGGTAGATCTCGCCAAATAGAGACAGGACGTTCTCGGCAACGATATCAAGTACAACAACAGCGCCCCTGCGGTATAGATCAGCTTCGATGCCAACATTATCCTGAGCAGGGGGATCTAAGAGAGGCGTATAGTTGAAGACGACTCTTTTCAGCCTTTCACAGCCAATAGGGGAGTTGTTCAGAAGAACCTGCCGGAGCTTCATCAGCTCACAGTCTTCTTGGGAAATGTCGTAAATCCCTATCTTTGGTTCAGGTTCAAAATCATTAACATTGATATTCCTATCCTGGTCCTTGGTGCATGCAAATAGCGCCAGGCCCGCAATGGCGGCGATAGCCTTCTTATACATATCGCTTCTCGGTATTCCTTTGGGAAAGCCCCGTTTCAAATAGTATTTGAGTATGCACACCCTGTTCACACTTGAATTGCATTTGGCCTGTTAAATCAGCACTCAAAAGGATGCTAATCACGTCATGCCAGCGGTTGGTAAATGGCAGTGCAGTGCTCGCCGTAAAGATTGGCGTCTTTAGTTTCAGCAGCTTTGCTCCGGCTGGTCAAAAAATAGCCAGACTGTAATTGATTTAGCTCCCAACTCCTTCCCGTTTTGTAGGAACAACTTTTCAGAAGGAACCCTCGTTGAATAAGGGAACAAAGGATCTCATAGACAAGCCCACCTTTTGGGGCTCTTTTGCATTGCTACTAGTGGCGACAGTGCCCTTAATCCTCTTTCCCGAGGCGGGTTCTTTATGGTTATTGGCAGCTAAAGATCTGGTGACAGAGAAGTTGGGGGTCTTTTATCTCCTACTAGGCCTAGGTGCGATGTTATTTGTGCTGTATATCGCCTTTAGTGATATTGGCAGGATAAAGTTAGGAGGGGGGAAAGAGGGCCCCGAATTCTCAACTCTATCCTGGGCTGCCATGTTGTTTTCTTCCGGTATTGGCGCCTCTATTTTGTATTGGTCGATGGTTGAATGGATCTACTATTACCAACAGCCGCCGTTCCAGGTTCAAGCAAGCTCAGCTGAAGCTGCGCGATGGGCAGTTTCCTACGGTATCTTTCACTGGGGACCGCTGGCTTGGTCTATCTATCTGATCCCCGCACTGCCAATTGCCTATTACTACTATGTGCGTAAACGCAAGGTTCTAAAGTTAAGCCAAGCGCTCGCGCCAGTATTGGGTGATCGAAGCGTGGGCGGGCCCATAGGTAAGCTTATCGATACTTCCCTGGTATTTGGCATGTTAGGGGGCGCGGCTACACGGCTTGGTATTGCGGCGCCGCTGATTACTTTGGGATTGCATAAGCTATTTGGGGTTCCTACTGGGGTGGGATTTCAGGTTGGGACACTGATATTTTGTGCGCTATTGTTTGGTTACTGTGCTCTTGTCGGCGTAAAGCGCGGCCTTAGTGTCCTATCAAACTTTACAATTTTTCTCTCACTCGTCTTGCTGCTCTTCGTGTTTATCGCGGGACCAACACTATTTATGCTCAATAGTGGGTTGGATTCCCTGGGTAGAGCGCTGCATAACTTCTTGCAAATGGCCACTTGGACTGAGTCCTTCTCTCATTTTAAACAGTTCCCCAATACTCGCTTCCCCCAGGACTGGACCGTCTTCTATTGGGCTTGGTGGTTGGTTTTTGCTCCGAGTATTGGCTTATTTATTGCGCGTATCTCCGGAGGGCGGACTATCAAGGCGATGATTCTTGGGGCACTATTTTTTGGAACTTTTGGCTGCTTCTTGTTTTTTATGGTGCTAGGCAACTACGGCGTTTACTTGCATTTTTCGGGCGAGCTGGACATGGTGCAAATACTGAATCAGCAGGGGGCCAATACCGTGATCTTTGCCGTTTTGGATAAGTTGCCGGCGAGCCAGTTAGTTGTGCTGCTCTATACGCTGATCGCACTGGTTTTTACGGTCATTACTTTTGACTCCATATCTCATATTCTTGCCGCAGTTGTGCAGAAAGAGGTTCATGGCGAGCCGCTTCGGTGGAATCGAATTTTCTGGGCCTTCGCGCTGGCAGTAATGCCTATTACTTTGTTGCTTATTGGCGGACTGGAATCATTGCAGGCGGCAAGCATTATCGCTGGTGTCCCTTTGCTGCTAATTGCCCTCTTGCTTTGTATCTCAATGGTTAAAGTTGCCCGGCATGATTTGAGTTTGCACCCAATTATCCTTGAAAGGGAAATTGTTTTGGAAGGGGTAGCTGAGGAAAGTGCCTGGAGTGGAAATGCTGAATCAGGGCAAGTAGTGATGAAATCTGCAAAAAAAGATTAGCCGGGGAGGCAAAGAAGAAACACCCTAAGAGCAGGATAGTAAGATATGCCGGGGCTATTTTAGGCCCCGGCTGCACTTATAGTTTAAAGACTAAAAGTACGGGCAACAGAGAAGACAACTCGCTCGTCAGCCTCGCCCCAATCGAGATTGGTATTCTCGGCGGCAATATTGAAATCAAAGCCTTCCAGGGAAGTCATATATTCCACTCTGTAGTGGTTGTACGATTTTTTAGTGTCCCAGTCCCAGTTGTCCAAATTAGTGGAGGTAGAACGGTCGACACTGAAGCGAACATTATGCCCCTCGGCAAACTCAAAGGTATGCGCCAGCATCATAATGTAGTGGCTGCCGCCGCCACCAAAATAATCCCAGCTGTACCATCCATTAGCTTCCGATTCGCCCAGGTTAGAGCTGTAGCCCAATTTGGCATAGGCTTCTGGATAATTGCCATCATCAGAAGCGCTATCACCATGATAGGTATAGTAGGCGAGTCCTGTGTCCAGGCTCACTTTGTCGGTAAGCTGCATGAACTTACCTGCGTAAAAATCCCACTCCAGGTTCGTATCGTTGTCGTCACCAAAGTCCACGTTGGAAGCCCAGGTGCCGATATACCAGCCGCTATCAAAACCGTAGTCCAGACTGGCTTGCAGTGCTGGGTCGTTTTGAGTCTGGCTGACGCCGTTAAAGGTGTAGTCAGTAGTCAGGTTAACAGTAGAAGACAGCTCCGCTTGGGATTGTTGGGCAAGCACCAGCAGGGAAGCACAGGTCAGTGCAGAAAGTTTCAAAGTTGATTTCATTGTTCAATTACCACTTATTTATATTTTGTAGCCCCCGCCAAACCGGGCGGGGGTTTCAACAGTTAGCTCGCCAGTTCGATCTTGCTAAAGTCGATCTTGTTTTCTTTAGGCGAGGAGTCGATAGCTGCTACCGCCCTGAAGCGTTTCACCAGGATGTAACCCAGGCAGCAGAAGAAAATGCCAATTACCAGGGCACCGATCCACTGGATTTGTAGGAAGTCGAGCTTGAACAACAGGGTGAGCAGGCTCATCGCTGCCAGGTTCAGCACGAAGTATTTCCACTTGCCCAGACGCGCAACAGTCATACCCAGGTTGTCGGTGTACAGGCGAATCAGGGAGTCCAGTGAGTTGATCACGAAAGTAACACCCACAATGATCATGGCCAGGTTATAGAAGCCAGTAGTATCCAGGCCCTGGCTGGAATAGTAGTAAAGCACGGTGAACCACAGTGCGATGGGGATGGATGGGAAGATCAGCATCGCCGCCAGCACTTGGTAAGTACGCAGACCGCCCACAAAGCGGGAGGTAAACTGGCCAATCATAATGCTCCACGCAAACCACCAGAACAGGTAGAACTCGTGGTAGTCATTCAGCGGCAGCACGAACTGGTGGATATTGCCGAAGTAACCGCCGAGCAGCGCAAAGGTGGAAGTGAAGTCGCCAACGCTACCGTTCTCACCGGTAAAGGCGCCTACCCACATTACCGCGATCAGGCCAATAAACATCCAGGTAGTCGCCAGACTGAGGAAGCGTACATAGCGCAGGCTGGTGGATGAGTAGACCGCAGCGGCGATCACGGCAAATACGATCAGGTAGAAGGTACCAACAATGGTTTCACCATCGCCAACCTGTGGCAGATACCAGGGCAAGTTGCTAAGCAGCAGGTAGGCGGTAAACGCGCAGGTACCGATAATCACCACGTTGTTGATCAGCTTTACCAGGCCGATCTCAAAGAATTTAACTTTGGGCTCGATAATGCAGAAGTAAAAACAGGTGAGGAAGTAGAAACCCCAGATCAGGAAGGCCCAAAAACCAAACTCAATCGCGAGTGCGTTGGTGAAGCCATATTCTGGGTTTGCGGCTAGGTCTGCATAGCCACCGAACTCGGTGAGGGGGAACATGATCAGGCCTACATCGAGGCCGGAGGTGAAAAGGATCGCTATAAAAGTGAAGGTTTTGACCGGGGTCACCCCGACCATCTTCACATTTCCCCATTTAATCAGCGAGAAAATTATTGCCGTGAAGGTAAATAATAATCCCGCAGAAAGCCAAGCTGTCATGCTGAGTCTCCAGCTAGTTATTGGTATGCCGGCGCCCCTCAAGGGCGTTGCTGTGCGAGATTTGAGTATCCCCGTCGCAGTTGAAGGGGGCAGTCAAATCTCTGCCAGAGCGCCGACGAAAAATCAGCTAACTGAGCGCGCAGGGCGGCCAGGTCGCTGAGTGCTGGTAGCCTTGGTCGCTACCGGTGCCTCGGAGGGCGCCAATACTGGGTGCCCTAAAATCAGGTCAGCAGCCCGCTCCGCCACCATAATGGTGGGCGCATTCAGGTTGCCGTTGGGAATGGTCGGAAAGATGGAGGAATCTACAACTCTCAAGCCCTGCAATCCGTGTACACGGGTTTCCGGGTCTACCACTGCCATTGCATCAGTGCCCATCTTGCAGGAGCAGGATGGGTGGTAAGCACTCTCGACGGATTCCCGTACGAAAGCGTCAATTTGTTCATCAGTCTGGATATCGGTGCCGGGCTGGATTTCATCGCCTCGGTATTCGTCGAAAGCTGGCTGATTGATAATCTCGCGAGTCAGTCGCACACAAGCACGGAAACCCTCGATGTCCTCTTTCTCCTGCAAATAGTTGAACAGGATTGAAGGGGATTGCTTGGGATCACTGCTCACTACTTTGACCCTGCCGCGACTCTTGGGCTTGTTGTGCCCAATATGCACCTGGAAGCCGTGGCCATCGAATGCTTCGCGGCCGTCATAGCGCATGGCTGCTGGCAGGAAGTGATATTGCAGGTCCGGCCACTCCACATTTTCTTTGGAGCGAATAAAACCGCAGGACTCGAAATGGTTGGTGGCTCCGAGACCATCCTTCTTCAGTATCCAACGAGCGCCGATCAGGAATTTATTCCACGGATCGAGCTTGCCATTCAGGGAAATCGGTTGGTTGCAGCGGAACTGGAAATAGAACTCCAGATGGTCCTGCAAGTTTTGGCCGACGCCGGGGAGTTCGTGTTGGAGTTCGATACCGGCTTCTGCCAGAGTGTCTGGATCTCCGATTCCGGAGAGCTGAAGAAGGTGAGGGGAGCCGATGGGACCTGCGCTGAGGATGACCTCCTGCCGCGCCTTGAATTCCAGGGTCTTTCCCCTGCGTTCAAGTTTGATTCCGACTGCCCGTTTACCTTCCAGAATCACCTTATGCACAGTGGCGTGGGTCAATACCGTCAAATTGGGGCGCTGCATTGCCGGTTTTAGGTAAGCGTTGGCGGTAGACCAACGCTTACCATCTTTTACCGTCATATGCATGGGGCCAAAGCCCTCTTGCTGCTCACCATTGTAATCTGCGGTGTAGTCGTAGCCAGCTTCCTTGCCAGCTTCGATAAAGGCTCCATAAAGGGGGTTGGCCATTTCATTGCCGTTATTGACCCCCAGTGGACCTTCGTCACCACGGTAATCGTCACCGCCGAAAGCCCAGGTCTCAGAGCGTTTAAAGTAGGGCAGGCAGTGGGCGTAATCCCAGCCTTCGGCGCCGTGCTGTGCCCACTCATCAAAGTCTTTAGCGTGCCCGCGCACGTAAACCATCCCGTTAATCGAGGAGGAACCACCGAGTACCTTGCCCCTGGGGCAGTGCATACTGCGGTTATCCAAGTGGGGCTCCGGTTCAGTCGTAAACTGCCAGGCGTACTTCTCAGTATTCATGGGGATGGACAGCGCGGTGGGCATCTGGATAAAGATGCTGCGATCGCTGCCACCGGTCTCTACCAGGAGGACTTTTTTATCTTCCTGGGCAGACAGGCGGTTGGCCAGAACGCAACCGGCAGAGCCGGCGCCGACAATGATGTAGTCAAACTCACTCATACAGGGTACCGCTTAAAATGGACTTTCCAGTGGTGCCAGGCCCACATATACCGCTTTTAGCTGGGTGTAGTGGTTCAGGGTCGCAAGTCCATTTTCGCGTCCGATTCCGGATAACTTGTATCCGCCCACCGGCATTTCTGCCGGGGAGGCGCCGTAGGCATTAATCCAGCAGATGCCCGCTTGCATCTGGTGGATCACACGGTGGGCGCGGGTGATATCACGGGTAAATACGCCGGCGGCAAGGCCCAAACGGGTATCGTTAGCGCGGCGGATCACTTCGTCTTCGTCATCAAAAACCAGTACCGACATTACCGGGCCGAAGATCTCTTCGCGGCAGATGGTCATATCGTCATGACAGTCGGTGAATACGGTGGGAGCAACGAAGTAACCGTTAGGTGAATTTTCTGGTGAAAGGGTGTGACCGCCGCAGAACAGGGTCGCGCCTTCCTCTTTACCCTTGCTGATGTAGTCCATTACCAGTTGCTGGTGCTTGGCAGAAATCAGGGCGCCGAAGTTGGTGTCTGGATTCATCGGATCACCGGCAATAATATTTTGCTCAACACGCTCTTTAAGGCGAGCGAGGAACTGATCGTGGATGCTACGGTGTACAAATACCCGGGTACCGTTGGTGCAGATTTCGCCCTGGGTGTAGAAGTTGCCCAGCATGGCAGCAGAAACGGCTTGCTCCAGGTCGGCATCATCAAAGATCACCAGCGGGGACTTGCCTCCCAGCTCCATGGTGACTTCTTTCAGATTGGAAGCCGCTGCGGCCATCACTTTCTTGCCGGTACCCACTTCGCCGGTAAAGGAAACCTTGGCGATATCCGGGTGGTTAGTCAGCCAGGCACCCACGGCGCCATCGCCCTGGATTACGTTGAAAACACCCGGGGGCATGCCCGCTTCAATAAAGATTTCAGCCAACTTTAAAGCACCTTTGGGGGTCTCTTCGGAAGGCTTGAAAATCATGGCGTTACCGCAGGCCAGGGCCGGGGCGGCTTTCCAGCAAGCGATTTGTAAGGGGTAGTTCCAGGCACCGATTCCGGCGCAGATGCCCAGGGGCTCGCGGCGGGTGTAGTAGAAGTCCTCACCAACTTGCTGCTGATTGCCTTCAATGCCTGCAGCCAGGCCGGCAAAGAATTCGATAGAGTCAGCCCCAGTCACCACGTCGACAACACTGGCTTCCTGCCAGGGCTTGCCGGTATCAGCCACTTCGATAGCTGCCAGTTCGTCGTTGCGCTCGCGCAACAGTGCTACTGCTTTCAGCAGGATGCGGCTGCGTTCGACCGGCATCATCGCTGACCACTGGGCAAAACCGCGCTTAGCGCTCTCGATGGTTTCTGTGAGTACCTTCTCGTCGGCAACCTCAACCTGATAGCTGACCTCGTTGGTCGCCGGGTTATATACATCAAAGCACTCGCCGCTCTCATTCGACAGGTAGCGGCCGTCTACAAAATTCCGTTGTTTGTCCAGTGACATCTGTCTCTCCATACTGCTTTAACAGAGGGTCAGTCGGTTGTTCGTTGGCGATGGACTTGAAGGGCGCAATGGGCCGATCGTGAAGGTCCAGTCATCATAAAAAAGGGCCGGTCTGACGAAGACATTTGTCCCTAATCGTCAGATTCCAGCCCGGGCTCGATAGTCGTTGATCGAGCGATATGACACAAAATGTAACATATTTTTAATTTGAACTCTAATTGTTAGCACTCAATGCAACAAAGCTGGCGGATTCGTAGGAGGATTTATTTTTCAGCGACTACAGAGTTAATCCGTATTTTCAAGGGTTAAAAGTGGGCTGGGTTGGGCCAAAAATCTCATTTGAACTCTATAAAAAGCACTGTATAAATTTTGCTCAACCTGGCTGTCTCGGGGTCAAGTCAGGTGCCCGAAGGGCGGGGGCTTCGGCCGGCAGGAGATAGAGTTTGTCGCTTTTGGGGGAGGAGGCTTTAGCTGGTGAAGGTCTGGCAGGTGGGGAGGCTCTACCTCCCCAGAATTACTTTGAGTGAATTTAACTGTTTGCTTCGCGTAAAGTGGAGGTTTGGCGGTTCAGGCTGGCCAGATATAGCACTGCTAACCCAGCTGCAATACCCGGCAATCCCTCATAGATCACGCCGTGATACCCCAGTAGCCGCCAGGTAATCGCTGCTGTAAAGCCGATAATCACTGCTGCGATAGAGGTTGCCTGGGATGGCTTGCCCCCAAAACACAGTACCAGGAGTAGGGGCCCAAATGCGCTGGCAAGTCCCGACCAAGCGAAAATTACCAGGCTGAACACACTTTGACTATTGCCGAGCGCCAACAGCAATGCGCCGCCGGTTATGGCAACTGTGATAAGCTTGAGAAACCAGGTTTTTTCAATCTTGTGCGGAAGAATATCGTGGGTAATGGCTGCGGAGCAGCTGAGAAGCAGGGAGTCTGCGGTGGACATGGTTGCGGCAAAGATACCAGCCAGGATCAGCCCAACAAAAACAGGGGGCAACAAATCCATAGCCATGGTGGGAAGAGCAAGCTCCGCATCAAAGCTCCCTGTGTCGGCAATAAACACTCTGGATAGCAGGCCGACCCCGGTGGCCATACAATAGAAAAGTATGAACCACAGATAGTACCAGGCCCTTGCCCGGTTCATCTTGCTGGAATCCTTCAGGGTCATAAATCGAACCATAACGTGGGGTTGTCCAATCACAGACAATCCAGCAAACCCCCAACTGATCACAAAGAGTATCACCCCGCCCCAGCCCGCAAAGGCAAGTCCCTCGGGAAGCCAATGGGTAAAACCTTCGATAGCCTTCATTTGTATCGCCGCACTGGTGATACCACCCAAGTTGGCAAGGGCGACGGCTAGAAGTGCTGCCATAGCCCCCATCATAACGATGGATTGGGCCGCATCAGTCCAAATGGACGCGCGGATGCCGCCAGCTAAACAGTAGAGGCAAACAAGCACGGCTCCAACTACAGCACCGGACCAAAGGGGCCAATCCAGCAGTACGTGCAGGGCTTTGCTGCCGGCAACCATTTGGGCAGAGGCATACGTTAATAAAAACAGCAGGGAAATGATGCCGATCAGGCGCTGCAGGGCTGAGTACTTCTGTCCGTGCCAATTACTGAGAACACCTGCGTAGCTGACTTCACCACTTGAACTGGTAGCGGTCCTTAATCGCTTGTGTACATAGAGGGAAGCCAGAAAATCACCGGCAATCCACCCCACCATCAACCAGATGGAGGCCAACCCAGTGGTGTAGGTATAGCCGATAACCCCGATAAACATATAACCGCTATTGTTCGTTGCCACGGCAGACAACCCCACCAGCCAGGGGGAGACACCACTGCTGGCAAGGTAATAGTCGGCTTTGGTTTGACGGCTGAACATCGCAGAAGAGAGGCCGACCAGAGTGAACAAAAGTAAAAAACCAAGAAATGAATAGATCATCGGCAATCCTATTATTTTTATCCCGTATTATTTTATGGGTTGGTCTTCAGAGGTTATCCGAATATTTCTAGCTCCCCTTGCCACCACTTTGCGGCGAGGGAGTATTGGCAATAACCTGGTCGAGTTCCTCAAATACTTCACTTTCCGCTAGAGGCTGTAAGGCACTATCAACCAGGATTTCATCGCGGTAGCTTTCCCGCCTTTTAATGGCTTCCGCCAGATAACGCAGCGCTTCATCAAATTGACCCATGGCAGTATGGGCGCATGCCAGTTGGTAGAAGGCATGGCTGTTATCTGGATCAATACCCAGGGCCTGGTGACAAAGATTGGCGGCCCACTGGGGTTCATTGAGCTCCAGCACTGCATCAGCTTTATAGGTAAGGGCTTCTACATCCTCGTGACGGAGGCGCAGAATCTCGTCGTAAATGGCAATTTTATTTGCCACTGAGGATTCTTGTTGGGCGCGTAGCCACAGGGACTGTACTTCCTGGGTTAGCTCGATTTCCTCGCGGTTTTCTTCAATATGCTGTGTTTTCTGTTGAAGCTGCTTCTCTATAACTTCCAAGCGCTTTTCGTATTCCTGGACCAGCTTTGAGATTTCCTCATCGGCCAGGGAGTGCACCCGCTCTTTAATATCCTGGAATGACCGCCAACCAACTAAAACCAAAATTGAAGTGGCGGCGGCTATCAAGTAGAAAAAGTAGGTAACCGTATCGGTTGCGTAGGCTACGGCTCGATCGACAGAGTTGTGTTCACGATCGACAATTTGCTGGATCAATTCTTGCTTGGCATTAGCCTGATCGATTCGCAGCTGCTTAATTTCGTCGAGCATATAGCGCTCGACGAAGGGTGTGTATAAGGGCTTCTCAAGGGTGTCGACCTCGCTTTGCGTACTGTCTTTTTTCTTTTCTTCCGCTTCCTGGGAAATAGAGGTGGCGGAAGTAAATAAAAAGAGCAGGGCACAAAGGCTCAGGATGCGAGGCATATCGCCGTCCCGTGATTGTAAATTTCTACCAGTGCCTCGTGTAGTGTCCGAACGGCTGCGTCATAGTCTGGCTCGTTAACGATGAACTGCATATCCACATGACGCAGGGACTGGTGCATGGCGAGCACGCGGATATTGCTTTTGGACATCGACTGCACCGCTTTGGCCAACACGCCGGGGATTTGCATATCGCTACCGATGGCTGAAACTATGGCGACTTTGCGCTGGTTCAGTTCGGCTTCGGGAAAATGCTCTTCCAATGCAGCCTGAATCCGCTTGATTGTTTTCAAGTTGGTGGAGAGGAAATGGGTAAGGGTATTGGCATTAGTGTCTTTGGAAATAATGTGGGCTTTGAAGCGCTTGATCACCAGTAGCACTTCGCGATCATAATCGTGGATGCTGCCCGCCATATCCTGGTCAAACAACTCCAGGGCGTAAACCCCTTTACAGCCGGCAATAATTTCCACTCGTGGAGAGTCGCTGATGTAATCACCAGTAATCAGGGTGCCGGCGTGCTCGGGCTCGAAGGTGTTTTTCACCCTGAGAGGGATATTTTGTTGGCGCAGCCCCTTAGCGGCTTTGGGGTGAATCGCTTCCATACCCAGGTTGGCCAACTGGTCGGCCACATCGTAATTGGTGCGGCCAATGGGTACTGCATTTCCCTCTCCCACCAGGCGAGGGTCTGCACTGCTCAGGTGGAACTCTTTGTGAATCACCGCCTCCTTTGCCCCGGTAAGGACGGCGAGACGACTGAAAGTCATCTCGCTGTAGCCCCGATCAAACGAGATCAGCAGGCCTTTATCGCTATGGGCATAGCCGGTAACAATGGGCAGCTGCCTGCTTAAGTCGATAGTGGCAAAGGCATCCCGGATACGCTCATCCAGGGGTATGTGCTTGTTGGTGCGCCAGCCAGTCAGATCGACAAAGCAGGCATTTACACCATCCCGCTGCAACAGTTTAGAAGTGTTCCATGCGCTGTGGGCCTCGCCGAGGCTGGCTAACATCTCCCTTACCGTGCCCAAGTGAGCGTCGAGGGAGAAGTGGCCGTGCTGACAAAGGCTTTGCAGGTCTCTCAGGCATTTTTTGGCGCTCTCCAGCCTTTCATCCAAAAACAGGTTCGCTTCCGCGAGAAGATCGCCATGCCCGAAAAGGCGTTCGTTGATTTGCCGCAGTGCTGCCCGAAGCTCATCAAACTTAACCAGCCAGCTATCATCCTCAATGCTGCTGGAGAAGAGGGCATAGATACCTGGTTGACCACTTTTCTTGTGTTCTAGAAGCAAGTCAGTAATACCGCCGTAGGCAGAGACTACAAAAACACGATTGTAGATCCCCTTGGAGTCACCTTTGATAATATTATCCCGGACCGCTTCGTAGTCCGTCATAGAGGTGCCGCCAATCTTTTCTATCGTATGCATCGTCTCTTACTGGTCCTTCTTTCTCTTAAAAACTGGGTGAGTGGTTTGAATTGAGATTTGCTTCAGATAGTAGAAATTGATTTCCTCGCACAGATGTATTCCGGCCTGGGAGGCAAGCCGCAAAACGGAGCCTCCACTTTGTTGCTCAGGGCATTAAAAACAAAAAACAAATTAGACCTCGGGTCGGGGCTGATATTGCTGCTGGAGCCATGCATTAAGTTACAGTCAAACACAACAATACTGCCGGGCTTGCCTGTAACAGCTGATATTCCGCCATTGGATACCAGGGACCTCAAATGGCTATCTGAGGGAATACCAAGTTCTTGCTTTTTCAGTGAGCTGAGGTAGTTCCGTTTTGGCGTTTCCCCATCGCAAGCAATGTAATGGTGGTGGGACTTGGGAATCAGCATCAATGGGCCATTAAAATGATGATTCTCTGTTAAGGTAATGGAGATGCTGAGTGCCCGCATACGGGGCATGCCGTCCTCGACATGCCAGGTTTCAAAATCGGAGTGCCAATAAAAATCTTTCCCGCGAAAACCAGGTTTGTAGTTCGCGCGAGACTGATGGATATAAACCTCATCACCCAAAATACATTTCGCAATACTTGATAGCCGCTGATCCCTGGAAAGCTGGTTAAAAATTTGGCTGCTTTTGTGGATACGAAAGACTGAGCGCACTTCGTTACTTTCAGGCTCGGTGATAATTTCTTCCGACTTGTCAGTGTGTCTGCGCTGTTTAATCTCCGCCAACTCTTGCGTAAAAAGGTTAATCTCCGCCTGGGAAAACATATTCTCCAGTACAACAAAGCCCTGTTCTGCATAGCGCTTGAGTTGAGATGATGTCAGTGGGGAGAGGGACTGGCAGTCCCCATACACAATTGGATCTTTGCGCACCCTGGTACCACCCAGAAGGCCCGGTTTTCGGGAGGGGTAACAATCTTCCCTGGTAACACTTGAGCTATCTGGAAGGTACTTCATGGATACTGCCCTATGACTGACTAATTATTCATCAATCTTGTCGGCCTCAAGTTCGTAGGCTCCCTCAGCATTGTGTACTTCCTTGCCATTCAAAGGGGGGTTAAATACACAGGCCATAGTCATTTCTTCAAAGGCTCTTAAAATGTGTCGGTCATGCTTATCGAGAATATAGATAGTTCCAGGTTCGATAGGGTGCTTCTTGCCATCCTCAAGAGTTTCTACCTCACCTCTGCCGGAAATGCAGTAAACCGCTTCCAAATGGTTTTGATAGTGCATTTGGAAATCAGCATCTGCATAAATAGTGGTGATATGGAAAGAAAAGCCCATTTCATCATCTTTAAGCAGGAGTCGGGTGCTCTCCCAGTTGCTATCCGGTGAAACAACCCGGCGGCCGGATTTTTTAGCTTCCTGTAAACTTCTGACAATCATTGGTATTTCGCTGTTTCGTGTGTGTTCGAGTCTGGCTGGTCAGCAATATTCTTAGTTTGCAGCCTGCACAGTTGGGTCTTTTACGTGAACCTTTTCAGAGGCCCTTAAAGTCTAGCAGGCTTCAAAAAAGACTCTTTCCTCAGGCATATCCCGCTCTCCGGCACAGACTTCCCGGATAGCGGATTCAATAATGTCGATCCCTTTTTTAAGGTTTTGATCGGTGATAATCAGTGGGCAAAGGAGCTTAACAATCTGGTCATCGGCTCCGCTGGTTTCAATAATCAGCCCCTGCTTGAATGCGAGTTTGGTGATTTTTCCTGCAAGTTCGCCGCTGATGCAGTCGATACCCTGAAACATACCCCGGCCTTTAGTGGTGAAATTGCCCTCACCATATCGGCTGACAATTTCATTCAAACGCTCGGAAATGTATTTGCCCTTGCGCTTGATTTCCCGTGAGAAGTTTTCGTCAGACCAGTAATGATCGATAGCGGCTTTCGCAGTTACAAAAGCCAGGTTGTTGCCACGGAAAGTACCGTTGTGCTCACCGGGCTTCCACTGGTCCAGTTCTGGTTTCATTAGCACCAGCGCAAATGGCAGCCCATAGCCGCTGAGGGATTTGGATAGCGTAATGATATCGGGTTCGATACCGGCCTCTTCAAAGCTGAAAAAGTTGCCCGTGCGGCCGCAGCCAGCCTGGATATCATCGACAATAAAAAGTAAGCCGTGTTTTTTGCAGACGGACTGAAGGTTTCTTAGCCACTCGATACTGGCCGCATTGATACCGCCTTCCCCTTGAACTGTCTCAACAATCACCGCTGCGGGAGAGTTAATACCGCTGCTGGAATCTGAGAGGACTTTATCGAGGTATTCGGTGGTATCGATATTTTTGCCCAGGTAGTCGTCAAAGGGCATGCGGTGCGTACCATTGAGGCTGACACCGGCAGCATCCCTGTGATGCGAGTTGCCTGTGGCGGCCAGCGAGCCAAGGCTTACGCCATGGAAACCGTTAGTAAAGGTGACGATGTTCTGCTGCCCGGTTACATTGCGGGCAATTTTCATCGCAGCCTCTACCGCATTCGTCCCTGTCGGACCGGTAAACTGCACCATGTACTCCATATTCCGTGGCTTGAGAATTTTCTCATTCAGTGCCTGTAGGAATTCACCCTTGGCCCTGGTGTGCATGTCGAGGCCGTGAGTAATTCCATCGGCCTCGATGTAATCTTGCAGTGCCTGCTTGAACAGCGGGTTGTTGTGCCCGTAGTTGAGCGTGCCGGCACCCGCCAGGAAATCCAGATACTGATTTCCCTCTTCATCCCACATCAGCTCGCCTTTTGCGCGATTGAAAACTCGCGGAAAGGAGCGGGCATAGCTTTGCACTTCTGATTCAATCTCATCAAAGATCTTCATGATTTTCTCTTTTATGGTGTTTCTTCGAGGGCGAAAGGCCCGATGCGGACAAGGGTTTCGGAGTCGTGCAGCCCGTCAAAGTGGGCTTGAGAGTCCATCCAGGGTGAGGAGTGAAGATCGACCGATAATTTATCGGCGACACTGTGGAAGAGCGCCCAAGAGGGCAGGTTGTGTTCTGTAATCGTGGTCTCGATAAATCTGACCGAACGACAGTGAGGGCGCTCGAGAATGTGACTTATCATCCGGGAGGCCAATCCAAGCCCCCGGGCTTTCTCGTCGACGGCCACCTGCCAGACAAAGAGGGTATCTGTACGGTCGGGGATGATATACCCGGAAATAAAGCCCAGCAGCTCTCCATCAACCTCTGCGGCGACTGAGGTGTTGGCGAAATGGCTGCAGTGGAGGAGGTTGCAGTAGCTGGAGTTTGTATCCAGGGGAGGGCAACGTTTGATCAATCGGTAAGTGGCCATCCCATCTTCAATCAATGGACTGCGCAACAAAATATTTTCTGAGCTAGACAAAAAACCTTCCCAACCGACTAAATATTTTTTCACCTCTAAATATTTACCTGCACAAGTGTTGAGCAAATGGCGTAAATATAGCTTTCTAGAGGCATTTTTATGCCGGGTTACTAGTAAAAATGCTTTGAACGCTAAATATCGTACACAAATTAAATTCAAAGTCCAGGATGCTTGAGGCGAATCAAGTCACAATATTTGACCTAGAAATGCCTAGGTATGTGGGATATACAGCCTATAGGCAGGTAAAAATAATATTTTGAGGTCGATAAAATTTTCTATTGGACATACCGGCTGAGAGATCGCCTGACCATAAAATGGACAGTTTTGTGATGGAGGCTGAGGCTCTTGTGGGGGTGATGTTTCGCAGTCGGGTTATAAGCGTTTAGTGATTGAGGGGTACGGCGATATAATTCCGGCAATCACCCTGACTCTATGATTGAGAGGTAACTTTGAACAGTATCGAACAAGTGCTAGTGGCCCTGCGGCGGGTAATAAGAGCCACGGACCTGCACTCCAAACACCTGGCTAAAACCACCGGCCTAACCGCCCCGCAGGTGTTGTTGCTACAAGCTATTCGCAATAAGGGTGAAGTGACGATCGGCGAACTGGCCAACGAGGTCAGCCTGAGCCAGGCAACCGTGACCAATATTCTTGACCGCCTGGAGAAGAGAGGCTTGGTTTATCGCCAGCGCTCCCAGGCGGATAAGCGCAAAGTGCATGCTTACCTTACCGAGGAGGCCGCGGAGACTTTGCGCGATGCCCCCATCCCGCTTCAGGACCAATTTGCTCGTCAGTTTGGCGATCTAAAAGACTGGGAGCAAAGCATGATAATTGCTTCTCTACAGCGCGTCGCCCAAATGATGGATGCTCAACATATCGATGCTTCCCCAGTACTGGATATCGGTGTTCTGGATCGCCAGGGTGCCTCAATGGATAAGCCCGCAACGGCACTGGGCTACAGTGACATCCCCGACTCCTCCGACAGAGATAAAAGCACTTAAGTAGCGACACCGGAGAAGAGCGGCTGTGTACGCATTTAGTGGCCATTACGCCCCTCTACAGCAGTAGAAATTTGTCTAAGCTTGCAGCAGCAAGCTCCCTGTAGCGATCGAGGCATTCTGTGTCGACCGGTTGAGCTTTCAGGCTACAAGTTGTATCGATGGACATCCTTGTAATTGGTGCCGGTCCGACCGGATTGACTGCTGCAGTCGCCCTCACTTCCTTGGGGCTGAAGTGCCGTATTGTTGAGCGCAAAGACAGCCCCTCTGAACTCTCCCGCGCTGTTGGCATTATGCCGGCCACCATTGATGCCCTTCGGGAGCTGGGTGCTGCAGATCCCTTTCTTGCTGAGGCTATGCCTCTAAGGAAAATGCACATATTGCGCGATGAGAGAACCCTGGTTTATATCGACAACAGCGGAAATGAGTTTCGCGATAGGGTACCTCTGGGGCTGCCGCAAAACCGGACCGAGGGAATCCTCAGGGACACTCTTGCCGAGAGGGGCGTCGAAGTTGAGTACGGGGTCTCAGTCACTAACATCACAACCACCCCAGACAAGGCGGCCGTCAATTTCTCAGATAATACCAGCGCCTCTTTTGACTGGGTGATTGCCGCAGACGGTATACAGTCCGCCGTGCGACAACAGCTGAAAATACAGTACCCTGGTATTGATCTGCCCAATAAGTGGTCAATTGCGGATGTGGACTTGAGAGGAAACTTCGATCCGGAAGAGATTGCCCTGGACCTGCACGGCGGGGAAGGTGAGTTCACCTTGGTACTCCCTATCGAACGGCGCCGCGCTCGCATCGCATCATCAACCGAAGATGCCCTGGCAACCCTCAGGCTGCCGATAGAAATCGCCAACATCCGGAGGACAGCGGCCTTTAAAATCTCCATCCGACAGGCAGAAACTTACCGAAAGCACCGGGTGTTATTGGCTGGAGACGCAGCCCATTGCCACTCTCCAGTGGGAGGAAAGGGGATGAATCTGGGTATGGCTGATGCCATAGCCGCAGCATCTGCTATCGCCAACGGTGCGGTCGATAGCTACTCCACCTCCCGGCATGAGGCAGGGGAGTCCGTGGTTAAGAAAACAGAGCTGGCTAGAAAGCTGATCTCCTCGAGCAATCCTTTGGCAAAATCAGCATTGTGGCTATCAGCCCACTGCATCGCCTCAGTGCCTCCGGTTCATCGCGCCTTTATGCGGCAGTGGACGGCGGTCTGAGTACCAATTTCGAGGGTAGGTTTAGGCAAAAGTGGACATAGGTGACAGGCTAGTGCTACTATTCGTCCGCCGGTTTAAAAGCCATTTTTTATTGCAGTTTACCTCGTAGTTTTAGTCATAATCCTTCGTTCGGTCTCGTTTAAAATAATACTTTTTGCCCGCACAACTCCATTCAATTGGAGCGCAATTGTTCAATCAAGGATATCTATTATGTCTAATACAGTTACTGGTACCGTTAAGTGGTTTGACGAAGGGAAAGGTTTTGGCTTCATCGCCCAGGAATCCGGTCCCGACGTTTTTGCTCACTTCAGCGCAATTTCCGGTGGCGGTTTTAAAACCTTGGCCGAAGGCCAGAAGGTAGAGTTTACCGTGACTCAGGGCGCTAAAGGCCCACAAGCAGAAAACATTGTCTGCCTGTAAACTTTAGGCTTCGCCCCCAATAAGGGGCGAGACCGTCCGCTTCCCCAGCCACACAAGTGCTGGGGAGGTACCCCTCCTGTTATATGCCCCTCTCTTTTCTGTAGTGACGGCCAACTCTTAGGTCTATCACGCATTGTCGATTTTCCCCTCCAGCTCTCTTAACTCGACGACAGATCTACCTGGATCAACTCAATCCAAATGAAGGGTGCAGTACCAACAAGGATCGCCAGAGGGCAAATTTTTGAAAGAACTTCTGAAGATTTGATAGGGTCATTTTTGGTCAAGCGTGATGGCTCCGACATTTTTAGACATGGCAGTAGCTGTCACAGGCAAGCTTCCCATAGGTGATCAGTAAGTGGACAATCTTACACTTATTTACTTTCCGTTTACCCAACAACTTTTATTATTCTAGGTCTATCGAGAACTTTTGAGTGACTAGATCAATGGGGCCTGACTGCAAAACGCCATTATTGGTACTCTTAGCTGAAGACAATCACGCACTGGCGGCCAATGTTATTGAGAGCCTCGAAGAGTACAATATTCGATGTGACTACGCTGACAATGGAATAATGGCCACTGAGCTGGCCTTAAAGCATGACTTCGATGTAATCGTGCTTGATGTCATGATGCCGGGTAGAAGCGGTTTCGAAGTGAGTTCTAAGTTGCGCAATGCAGGAAGCTCGACACCAATATTGATGCTGACCGCGCTGGACCAATTGGACGATAAACTTGCCGGTTTCCAATCTGGAGGGGATGACTACCTGGTTAAACCCTTCGAAATGCTTGAGCTGGTCGCACGGATTCGGTCTCTATCAATAAAACGACGTGTTACCCAAACCCGGTATAAAGTTGAGGACCTGGAAGTTAATTTAGAGACCCATGAAGTCACCAGGCAGGGAAAATCTATAAATCTGCCCCCAATCTGTTGGGAATTGCTCGTGTTTTTGATGCAACAGAGTCCAAAGCTGGTTACTAAAGAAAAAATTGAACAGCATTTATGGCAGTTTCTTTCCCCCGAATCCGACGTAATCAAAGTACATCTGTATCGGTTGCGGCAGGGAATCGATAAGGGGTTCAGTTTTCCTCTACTGCACACGATCAGAGGGAAGGGCGTTATCCTGGGGAAGCGTAATGAAAGCCTTTGACCGCTCCATCTGCAGAAAATTTTTCTTTCACTATATTTGGATTCTTGCCGCAATTGTGGCGTGCAGTGCAGTTGTCGTCGAGAGATCCAAAGTGAAAATGGTTAAGCACGCCTTAGGTGCGACACTGATATCTGTAGCTGAAAAACGTATCATTGAGGCTGGAGGGGTTATTGATGACCCTTTTTTTGCCCAGTTACAAACATATGATGAGTACAGTTCACTGCCAGATACGGCAAAGCGCGTGTTAGAGGAAGCTGACGGCGAAGAAAAAAGGGTGCACTTTAGCAAAGACTTAATTGATGATCGCTACTATTTAGCCATTATGCCTTATGCTGAAAGCGCCCTTAAGACAACTTACTACGTGCTGGAAATAGAAGAAGCTGCAATACCCAGCAAGTACAAAAAGGTAGAAATTGAAGTTCTTATCGGTGTCTTACTAACCCTTACTTTAGCATTAAGTGTGCCTCTTGTTCTTGCAAGACAAGTGATATCGCCATTAAAAGACCTGGAGAAATTTGCGCAAAAGAGTCGGCATAAGTTGACTCCGATCCCGGAATCTTTAAAGCAAAGGAAGGATGAATTTGGTCGTGTAGGACGAGTACTGCAAGAGTCGCTACAGCAGGTATGGAATCATCAAGAGCAGGAAAAGCAATTTCTACAGAATGCGAGCCATGAATTGAGAACCCCCTTGGCAACGATTGGCAGTGCCTTGCATGTGGTGAAGGTAAGGCAAAAAAAGGTAAGCCAATCGATACTCAACTGGAGCAGATTGAGCGCTCCTATGAGCAGATGACCCAGCTAACACAGGCACTTCTGCTGTTATCTCAAAGCAAGGTAAATCTGGAATCAACAGAATTTGATTTCAGTAATATGATTCAAACTCGAGTTGATCAGCTCAAATACCTCGTGGGTCAGCGAGATGTACAAGTTCATCTCAATTCGGATAGTTCTGTCAACTTAAAGCAAGTACAAGTGCTATTGGATATCGCTATAACCAATCTGCTCAGGAATGCCTTTGAGCATACCCTTGAGGGAAGTATCGATATTGATTTTGATGCAAATGGAATCCGGGTCCAGAACCCCATACTGCCGGAACAGCAGGTGCATTTTGACAGGGGGAAGGGCAGGGTTTTGGTTTAGGCCTTCATATCCTGAAGCAAGTGGCCGATCAGCAGCAATGGATCTTTTCTTACAACAAAAATGAACAATACTTAACCGTTAACCTGGCCTGGGCATGAGTTTATTTACCTGGCGTTTACCTTTACCGGCATAGAATTCACTCCAGAAATAACGGAACTTCAACCAGTTCAAATTGGGATTCAATATGTCTAGTTTGCGAGATCAAAACCATAAGAGTTCTCTGCCATTAACTTTGAGTATGTGCACCGCGCTGGTGAGTTCGGCATTATCCAGCCTAGCTTTTGCAGATGAAGTTACCCAAAAGCCGCCAAAGCAGGATGAGACGGCACTTTCTGTAGGTATTGGGACCTTTAGCGTTGAGTCAATCTACATTGATGGAGAGGACCAAAACAACATATTTCCATTGATTTCAGCCCGCTACAAGCGCTTTTACTTTCAGGGTTTTGAGTTGGGTGCTGACCTGTACCACGACGAAAAACTTCGAGTGAAGTTTGGCATTGGCGGCGACTTCGCTGGCGATAGAGATAGAGGGGACAGTGATAAGCTCAGCGATATGGAAGAGCTTGACCTGGCGATTCTTGCCAACTTATCAATGAGCTATAAAAGCCCTGTAGGCCTTTGGAAGGTAGGCATCTCACAAGATATCAGTGATACCCACGACGGATACAGTCTATCGGCTGGATATAGTCTGCCTTACAAGCACCAAAAGTGGATCATCAAACCCGACTTCACTATTAGCTGGCAAAGTGATAGTGCGTTGGATTACTACTATGGCGTGGACCTAAATGAAGTAACTCAAGATAGGGCTGCGTATGAAGCAGATGCAGATATCATTACCCGGTTAGGTGTACAAGTGGGTTACAACATTAGCCCAAACCTTATTCTTATGGGGGGCGTATATCAAACCTGGTATGGCGATGAGATTAGTAATAGCCCAATCGTGGACACTGATAGCTCTAGACGTACGTCATTAATGGTGAGTTATAAATTTTAACTCTTCTTACGATATTTGATGAGTGTAGATTATTTAGACTAGCCGGCTTATCAATACCAAGCAGAAGTTACAGGCAGGAGCCCCTGCCTGTAACCAAAACCTGTTTGCAGTACAATGTACACGATAATCACCGAGTCATAGCAAGAAGGCTTCTCTATTTAGCATCCCAATCACAGGGACTACCGTATTTCTCCTTAAGGAAATCAATAACAACACGTACTTTGGGAGCCAGGTTATCCGTAGGTAAGTAGAGTGCATTGATAGTTTGGTTTTCTGCCGATGAAGATGCGCGGTAGTCAGTCAAAATAGGAACCAGCTTGCCCAAGCGAATCTCTTCATTGATTAACCAAGTTGGGAACATAACAACCCCAGCTCCCCCTATAGCACTGGAAACCAGTGTCTCTGCATTATTGCTGTAAAGTGATCCCTTAACTTCAAAGGGTGTCAAACCATCTTTACCGAGAAACCAGCGCTGTAGCCCATTGGTTCCCTTGAATACCAAACAGTTGTGAGCAATTCCTAGATTTCCAATATAAGCGACACACGCTTGCCCACCAGAAATTCCAGTGGGCTCCAATAATTTAACATTTTTCTTGGGCGGGCATTAATACGAAACACCGCATCGTCAATCTGGCTTTTCGGTAACTTGCCAATCTTCATCCCTTTCGGGAAAAAACGCCTCAGCAGCCCATTGGTGTTTTCGTTCAACCCTCGCTCCCACGAGTGATATGGCTTCGCAAAATATATCTTGCAACCTAGTTCCCGCGCAATCGACTGATGGCCCGCGAATTCACCGCCGTTGTCGAAGGTTATGGTTTTACACACTGCCTGATATGGCTTCAGCATCTGCTTGATGGCACGACTCACTGTCTTCTTACTCTTATTTGACACTCTGCGAGTGAGCAATAATTTGGAAACTCGTTCAACTAAGGTCACCAGATAGCCATCTTGACCATAAACTGTATCTCCCTCCCAATGCCCGAGCTCTGTATTGTCATCAACAATCACAGGACGTTCGTCAATATCGATGCGCCCCGGTATAAGCTTCACTCCCGCCTCAGGGCCCGTGCGTTTGCGATAAAGTTTACCTTTTCGCGGTAGGCGCAGTCGCCAGTTGAGCCGCTTAATCCAGCGGTAAATCGTTGAGCAGCTGACGGTTTTGTTACACTTCTCAAGCCGCATGCGCCCGGCAATTTGTTCGGGGCTTGCGTTTTTCAGTTGGTGGTCGATTTGCACTTTCATGGCGAAATCGAACTTAGTGTATTTGTACGCTCCGTGTCGCCGCTGCAGCATCTGTCGGTGAGCGCTCTCCGCACTATAAGGGTTACAGCGGTTTAATTCGCGGGAAACAGTTTTGTTTGAACGACCGAGCTTTATCGCAATGGCTCGTGCTGAATAGTTCTGCCCATTAAGGACTTCAATCTGGTATCGTTCTTTCAGGGTCAGCTGGCTGGTATGGGTTCCCATGGGGTTCCTGGCTTGTTTGTGTGGAAGCT
The DNA here is from genome assembly GCF_030012985.1 of Microbulbifer sp. VAAF005. Lineage (NCBI taxonomy): Bacteria > Pseudomonadati > Pseudomonadota > Gammaproteobacteria > Cellvibrionales > Microbulbiferaceae > Microbulbifer > Microbulbifer sp. VAAF005. The sequence continues at coordinate 447,305 of NZ_CP120233.1, forward strand.
AACCAGCCTACAGCTAGCTGGCCCCCTCTGCTATCGCCAAGTGTGTCGGTTGTTGTGGGAATCTAGGACCGTTATTAATAACGATATAGATGGAGATGGAGATGGAGATGGAGATGGAGATGGAGATGGACAAAATATTCACTTAAATATTCGCTTCCCAGGGCAGTATTATGATGTAGAAAGTGGGTTGCATTACAATTTTTATCGGGATTATGATCCTGGGCTGGGAAGATATTTGGAGTCAGATCCAATCGGTTTGAATGGCGGAATTAATACATATTCGTATGTACATGGAAATCCGATTGCGTTATTTGATCCTTTTGGATTATGTACATATGTCGGCAATGGTGTAACTAAATGTGGCAGTTCAGGTGGCAACCCTTATCCAGGTCGTAATACTGGAGACAGTTCAGCGTTCCCGCCTGGAAATAATGATGCTTCAGATGATACCTCCCCACCCTGTGAGAAATGTAAAGAGGCCTATGAGTTCTGTAAGTCGGCAGCGTCCTGGTATGAGCCTGTTATGGCTACTGCTACGGCTATGACAGCGGGAGGGGCTGGAGCAATTGGTGGAATTCGTGGCGCGACCATTGGTGTAGGAAGTGGGGCTGCTGGTGCAAATAAGGCCCTTGAGGGCATTTATGGCATTGATAAAGAAGGTATATTGAAGGGTTGTGAAGTTGGTTATAAGAGATGCAAAGAAATGAATCAATGTGATGACGAGGATGACGAGGATGACGATTGTAATGCACAATAGTGGAGAACTTACAGTATCAATTTTAATTATATCCGTGAGTGTTGGTTTGGTTAAATACTTTGATGTGGATGTATATGCTTTTCTAGGCGCTATAACTGTTAGCGTTGTCAGTGTCTTTTGTAGGAGAGAAAATATTTTGAGGAAGAGGGTTTCAATTTTGGAAAGAAAATTGGAAGCTAAAGATTAAAGAAGATTAAAGGACAGCCATAGATCGGAGGGTAAAAGTTGAGCGAGGGGCGAAATTCCTGGACACCCAAAGATTGAAAATTCTAGGACTCTAGGACGGACTCTAGGACAGCCAAAGAAGGGAGGATGGAGCCAGTAACAAAACTGACTCCCTCTCTGGTGGCTCTTTCTCTTTGATTAAGAGGTAAAGGAGACGAAATGCTGGGAATTGGTAGTTAGGTTTTGGGAATCGCTATTTTTGGATAAAAGAGCAGCTATCGAGCACTTGGAGTAGGGATAAATTAGAAGGGCGTAGCTGAGAGGAAGCGCCGGCAATCAGCTATACCATGTACCCAGCGTTTATCGAGTTGGATGCAAGCTTGCTTTACCGCCTCCACCGATCCCACTAAGCCTTTAAAGCGACTTTCAAAATTTCGATTGAGATATCGCCAGTGCTTGGGTGAAATGCTGAGCCGTTCAAGGATAGGGGGCGTGTTTTCGGTAATACAGCCTCGTTTTCTGGGGTCTAAATGCCGACCACTCCAGTCTACCAACTCCAAATAGTGATCCAATTGAAAGGGTAGCCCTTTTGGCATATTCAAACGATCACCGCCGACAAATGGAAGTAAATTTTTTGGCTGCTTGCCTGAGACTGCCGTACGAATACGCTGTTGAATCGAAGTGTAATCAGACTCTTCAGGTGTCTTGGCAATATTGGCACGGATCGGGTTGAGGTCTACATAAGCCATACAGGCGGCGAGGGCTCTTTCATCCAGTAAGGCCTGGGACTTAAAACGGCCTTCCCAAAAGCGACCTGTACACTGGTCCTCGGCATTGGCCTGGCGAGCGATAGATTCATTTAAGCAGCGCATAAACCAGCTAATATCCATTAGGCGCTCCCGCCATAGGGAAACAACTTCTTTTAGTTTGGTTACCTCACAGTGATCGAGGGCATCGCCCTGAAGATAGCGCTGAGCTAAGCTGGAAGCCTTAAATAGCTTTTGCCAGCGAGTAATTACCTCTGGAATAGACCACTTGTTAGCCGATTCTGTGTCAATATATAGCACTATATGGTAGTGATTACTCATTACCGCATAGGCGGCAATATCTAGAGCAAACGCCTCGGCCAACTTATACATACGGCTTTCAATCCATTCGCGCCGATGCTCATAATCTTTTCCGGATTCAGTATCTCTACCACACAGAAATGCACGCCGCACACAGCGGGAAACGCAGTGATAATAGGGTGTTGTATCCAGAGATATCTGGGCACTTCGCGGTAGAGTCATTGGCTGTACGCACAATTTGCTGTATGAACATACAGTATTTGTGAGATTTTAATCTTTTGTCAATAGGGCTGGCGGTTTATACTTTCTATTTCGTGGGTGTCCAGAACTGTTGTAATTCGGCTGGTCTTTCTCTTTTGTGGGTTACATTCTTAGTTTATTTAATAGTGTAAATTCCTGGAAGTGTAAATTCCTGGACACCCAAAGATTGAAAATTGTTCGGAGAGGACGAGTTATGATAGATTTTAAAGATATAGATTTGAGAGGGGGACTTGCATTAGGAAGCAAGTTGCCCTGTTTGAAATTCAAGATCACTGATCCTACCCATCAACAACGGACACACCACTAAGCGACTAGTTGTTCCTCAAACGCCTCAGGGCTGAGATAGCCATTGGCGCTGTGTAAGCGATTTCGATTGTAGTCTATCTCTATATACTCAAATACGGTCTCTCGCATGAGGCACCTTGTGGGAAAGCGGTTACCATGGATTGCTTCTACCTTAAGTGAGTGAAAGAATGTTTCTGCACAAGCGTTATCATAGCAATTACCTTTGGCGCTCATGCTGCACCGCAGACCATAAGCTGTAATCAAAGATTGATAATCTTTAGAGCAATACTGGCTTCCCCTGTCAGTATGCACGATAACATTCGTAGGTTTCTTACGTCGCCATAAAGCCATTTGAAGAGCGTCACAGACCAATGTAGCTGTCATCGTTTCTGACATCGCCCAACCAATAACTAGCCGACTATATAGGTCTATCACTACAGCCAGATATAACCAACCTTCTTCCGTTCGCAGGTAGGTTATATCCCCAGCCCATTTCTGATTCGGCCCTTCAGCATTGAAGTTCTGCTCGAGCAGATTTGGAGCTACTGGCAGACCATGTTTTGAATAGGTTGTGGCTTTATATCTCTTGGCGGCTTTAGCCCGTAGGCCCTGTCGACGCATGCTGGCAGCAATTGTTTTTTGATTATATTTACTCCCCTCACTGGCCAATTCCTTCGTCAGGCGAGGAGAGCCACTACGTTCTTTACTGGCTATAAAGCGCTGCTGTACCAAGCTATCGAGCTGCATTCGGTACTGCTGGTACCTGGATTGGCCGGCCGATCTTGACACCCAGTCGTAAAACCCACTGCGAGATACGTTCAATACCTTGGCCATCGCTTTGATGCTGAATTCATGCCTGTGCTTTTGCATGAAGGCGTACCTCATTTCAGGCTCTTTGCAAAGTACGCTGCGGCCTTTTTTAAGATCGCTAGCTCCTCTGCCTGCTCAGCCAGCTGCCGCTTAAGGCGAGCATTCTCTGTGGCCAGCTCTCTCTCGGCATCCCCTCGGCTCTGATGTAACTTAGCCTTGCTTCGCCATCCGTAAATCTGAGAAGGATGTAACCCAAGCTGTTTAGCGGCAACGCTTACCCCAACTTTGAGCGCAAGTGCTAGGGCATCCTTTCTATATTCCTCTGAGTACTGTTTACGAGTGGTTTTGGTTGGTTTATTTGATCTTGTCATAGAGCACCTCTGCTGCGTAGTTTATCGCTTAAGAGAGTGTCCGTCGTTGGTGGGTAGGATCACACCTTAGAATTCCATATGAAAAGTACAAAGTGAAAGTTTTAATGGATACTAATAATTACTATTACGCTTTTCCTAATGTGGCCTTCAAAGATTCAAATGATAATGTTGATTGGGTGTGCGGTATGGGGGCAACAATCTTGGTGGCGGTTCAAAAATCAATTGATAACCTTGTGCAGTCAATACCAAATTTTGCTTACTCTGATGAACAGTATTTTGAATGGTCCTCACCGGAAGATTTCTAATTAAATAGAAATTACCCTGGAAAAACAGGGAGATTCTAGGACGAGATTCTAGGACAGCCAAAGAAGGGAGGATGGAGCCAGTAACAAAACTGACTTCCTCTCTGGCGGCTCTTTCTCTTTGATTAAGAGGTAAAGAAGGCGAAATGCTGGGAATTGGTAGTTAGGTTTTGGGAATCGCTATTTTTGGATAAAAGAGCCGCTATCGAGCACTTGGAGTAGGGATAAATTAGAAGGGCGTGGCTGAGAGGAAGCGCCGGCAATCAGCTATACCATGTACCCAGCGTTTATCGAGTTGGATGCAAGCTTGCTTTACCGCCTCCACCGATCCCACTAAGCCTTTAAAGCGACTTTCAAAATTTCGATTGAGATATCGCCAGTGTTTGGGTGAAATGCTGAGCCGTTCAAGGATAGGGGGCGTGTTTTCGGTAATACAGCCCCGTTTTCTGGGGTCTAAATGCCGACCACTCCAGTCTACCAACTCCAAATAGTGATCCAATTGAAAGGGTAGCCCTTTTGGCATATTCAAACGATCACCGCCGACAAATGGAAGTAAATTTTTTGGCTGCTTGCCTGAGACTGCCGTACGAATACGCTGTTGAATCGAAGTGTAATCAGACTCTTCAGGTGTCTTGGCAATATTGGCACGGATCGGGTTGAGGTCTACATAGGCCATGCAGGCAGCAAGGGCTCTTTCATCCAGTAAGGCCTGGGACTTAAATCGGCCCTCCCAAAAGCGGCCTGTACAGTTGTCCTCAGCATTGGCTTGGCGAGCGATAGATTCGTTTAAGCAGCGCATAAACCAGCTGTGTAGTGGTCTAATCCTTCCGGACACTTCGTTAAGATGGTAAAACTACCTAGCGAGGTGAAGTATGACAACAAAAGGTACACGCCGGAAATTCAAGCCGGAGTTCAAGAAAGACGCCGTAGCTCTTGTCTCAGAACAAGAGTATTCGATTTCCAAGGCCGCAGAGGCTGTAGGAACCACTGCTAACAATCTGCGACGCTGGATAAAGGAGCTGGAGCAGGAAGAGAGCGGAGTAAGGTTGGATTCGGGCGAACGAGCTGAACTGGATCAACTGCGACTATGCCATCGATTGAAGGCCTTATTTGCAGAATCTCGTGAGAGTCTCGGAAGCCGTCGGTTAATGAAGCTGTTGCGCAAAGAAGGCTTTGAAATTGGGCGTTATCGAGTCCGCAAACTCATGAAAAAGCTCGGCTTGGTAGTAAAACAGAAGAAGCGATTTACACTAACCACAAATAGCAAGCACCAACTGCCAGTTGCTGAGAATCTTCTAAATAGGGATTTCTCACCGAGTGCTAAAAATCAAGTTTGGACTACGGATATTACCTATATCTGGACTTTGCAGGGTTGGTTATACCTAGCAGTGGTAATTGATCTTTATTCACGCCGGATTGTTGGCTGGCACTTAGACCGCCAGATGGAGACGGCCCTGGCAAGTCGTGCACTGGTTATGGCTATCAATTTGCGCACCCCAACAAAAGGTCTGCTGCATCACTCTGATCTAGGTAGCCAGTATGCCAGCCATAGCTACCAAGCGCTACTAAAGCAGCATGGAATGGTGTGCTCAATGAGCCGCAAGGGAAATTGTTGGGACAATGCACCTACTGAGCGTTTTTTTAGTAGCCTGAAGCGGGAATGGTTAACAGGAAACCTCTATCCGACAAGGGAGGGTGCGATAACAGACGTGAGGGCCTATATTGCGTATTACAATTCACGCAGGATACATACAACACTGGGGGATGTAACCCCTATCGAATTTGAAAAATGTGCTTAGGAAAGTGTCCGGTTGGAGTTGACCACAACAGCTACCCCTGGGGAGATTTTTCCAGCCTACAGGTAAAACCGGTACAGAAAGAAAACTGTGACCCTGGAATACCTTTTATTGCCTGGGGGAAATATCAAAGTCAGGGGGGACGTCTTATCACCTCGTTATATAGTGAAGTGAACCACTGTTTTTTAGATGGTATTCATCTCTATCAATTTAAACAGCAGTTAGAAGATAAGATTTGTCAACTGGCCTAAGGTCACCTGGCTGGATTTGGGGCCTGTGAGTTACTCTGAAACATCTGTATCGCGGGCCTTTCAGGCCCGTAGGGATTATTCAAAGGCCCCTTGGCTAAAAGCTCCTCATTCAGCCCCCAATAAAAAAGGCAACTACCAGGGCAATGAATCCCAATGAAGTAAATTGAACAGCGGCTTTCCTGAATTTTGGTACCGCAAAGGCAACTACTAACCCACTAATCAGGCTAAATAGTAGGCTGGCACCGAGCATAATAGCTGAGAACCAGAAAAGCGGCCCGGCATGACCTTTATGTATCAGCAGAAACTGATGCCATAGGTCGTGCTCCTTTACATGGAGTATCGCAGATTGCTTGTCTTCGCTTGGCTCCAAATAGACTTGGCGCTTGTAGCCATACCAACCAATCCACCCATCTTCCAAATAGAAATCTGCTGGTAGTGCCACCTCTGCAGGCTGCACAATTGGAGATATAACATTTAGAGTTTCTTGCTCATTGTTGGGTAAACCCTTCGGAAGGGAAACGGTGTACTCAATTTGTTCATCGACACCACCCTCAATATCAAATAGGTAGAGTACGCCAGTGGCGATATACAAAATAGCAATGGGTAAAAAAAGCAGGAAAAATAGGTGTGGAGTTTGATCCACAGTAAACGGTTTCTGGATTTCATAGGCAATAAAGGGCCCAATACAAATGTACTGGGCCCAGATCGTAAATAAAAAATAAGAGGAAATTAGAAACGGTAGTCAACTGATAGTCTGATATCTCGACCTGCCTCGTATAACCCGGCTACGATACCCCAACCATCAATGCCACTATAATCCGCTACACTGGAATGGTCGCGGTAGTGCTCATTAAGAAGGTTTTGAATCGCTAAATTAACATTCAGGCGATCATCTGCAAGAGGCTCCCAGTGCAAGTAAAGATCGTGTACCTGGTAACCCGGCTTATCCACTGTTTGGGTGCTATCGATCCAGCCAATTTCAACTGCACGCTGTAAAACCTCAATATCATTCAGGTCTTGTACCAGAGTGTAGTTCCAACCTAATTCTAACTTGGGTGTAAAGGCGTAAGTGGCAGTCAGGTTCCAGGTATCGCCACGGGCATTTGCCAAGCCGTTGTGTTCATAGCCCTCAACGGTATATCCATTAAGTTCCGAATCGCTATGACTGAAAGCAGCACTGAGTGACAACTTGTCCCAAGCGTAAGAGGCGCTAAGCTCAAAACCTTCAGTCTCCAGTTCGCCAATATTTTCGTAGTAAGTACCACTTCCAAGCTGATCGAGAATAACATCATCGATTGTACTGCGGTAAATAGCAGCTTTTAGCCCAAGGCCATCCTGAAGGTATTCCAGCCCAAGTTCGGTATTGTCAACGGTCTCAGCATCCAGGTCAGGATCAATCACTGCCGACTCTAGAGTAAATCCATCTCCAACCTCCTTGCCGCGCATAGCTGTTGCATGGCCAGCAGTGAGGGTGAGGGCATCAGTAATCGAATAGCTCATGCCGATATTGGGGCTGAAACCCTGGCTATCGGTCTCATCATCATAGGTAACCTGTTCCAGCTGGTATTCGTCATAGCGCACTCCAAAGCTCAACAATAGTGCGTCGGTTGCCTGCCAATGATCCTGAACATAAGCGCTGAGAATTTGGCCTTCCTCGCTGTAGGAGATACCAATATAGGGTTCAGAGAGGTAACGGCTCTCCACTTCATCTTCACGGCCCTCCACACCATAAGTGATAGTGTGTTGTCCGATATTGCTGGTATTTCGCAAATCAAAGCCAAGGGACTCTACCGAAGCGCCGTACTTGCCCCATCGATCGTAGACATTTTGCTCCATCTCTGACTTAGTGTGATAAACCGTAGTTTCCAGGTTAATCAGAGCACTGGGAGAAAATTGATGGTTGGCAACAAACGTTTGGCGCTCAGCATCCATTGGATAGAGTGTCTGCCCCTCATAGGCAGGCCAATTGGGGCGTTGGCTGAGTTCTCCAGATTCATTCCGTTGCTCAAAACTGACGCTCAGCTTTTGATTCTCAGATACATCACCACTCAATTTCATGAAGGCGAGGTCCTGATCAGAAGCGGTACCATAGATGGTGTTGCCGTCACCATCTTCCATATTCTCGTGCTCAATGGTCACAAATGACCCTAGAAGCCCCCAGTTTTCAGTAATCTTCCCGTAAACTGAGGCACTGGCTTTTTGGCCATCATTACTAAAGACACCGCCTTTCACTATTGCCCCAAACTGTTCACCCTCGTCAAGCAGGTCATCGGCATCTTTGGTTTCAAAGCGGATTGCACCTCCGATCGCACCAGCACCGCTGGTAGCTTCGCCTGCGCCAGCCTGTACTTCAACTTTCTGCAATAACTCCGGCTCTATCGATACCCGGCCAATATGATGGAAGAGGGTGCCGGTTTGTGGCGCGCCATCTACCGTAACATTGAGAAGAGTGTCTTCCATCCCGCGAATATAAACTTTCTGTGCGATACCCAGTGATCCACCAACAGATACGGACGGTATCTGGCGAAAAATATCACTAAGATCATTTGCCTGCTGCTTATCAAGTTCTTCAGGCGTAATCTCGGTATCCGTTGCTACACCGACAACTACTACGGTTTCCATCGGGGTTTCAGCGGTATCTTCTGGTTCCTGCGCTTCCTGTGCCTGGCTGATGCCAGAGGCCAGGGCGCTGGATACCATCAAGGGGAGTAACGCGTACTTATTGTGAGAAATATTGCGGGCCATGTGGTGTCCTTCACAGAGTTACCTATTTGCTAATGCGAATTATTCCTATTGGCACTTACAAAGTACAGCAGTGTTGCATTTGTTACATTTGATGGCGATTTCAGCTTACGAAGGCTCCAAACACTCGGAAAACTGCGTGGGAAGTGTGACCCTCATACTTAAACCCCCAGCGGATCGATTGGAGGCTCTAATTGTTGCGCCTACACTATTCAGCTGGCGCCGTGCTAGGGCTAGGCCAAGTCCAAAATTCTTCGATTTTGAAGTTCGTGATTGATCGGCCCTAAAGAAGGGCTTAAAAATATTGTCCAGCAAAGCTTCCGGTACACCAGGGCCCGAGTCTTCAATATCAATAATGACTTGGTCTTTCCCAGTTTTCTCCAGAAGGATGTGAACAGCTTGTCCCGCAGGGGTATAGCGCATCGCATTGCGCAAGATATTTTCCAGTGCCTGGCCAACAGCCTGATGATTGGATTTCCTTATTTTCGCTGAGTCCGGCAAGTGGGTACAGATAGTGCGATTTGGGAATTCAAAGCGGGCATCCTCGACAATCACATCAATAAGGTCTACCAAGTCCAGGTCTTCGGTACCTATAGAGGGTTGCTCATTATCTAGCCAGGCAAGGGTAAGAGTATCCTCCACCAAACGTCGAATATGGGCAGACTCCCTTTGAATTCTCCGGATATTTCTATCGTCCGAATAGCGGGTGCCGGCGCCCTCTATCGCAATATCCAAGCGGGTAAGAGGAGTTCTTAATTCATGGGAAAGATCAGCGATCAGTTGCCGCTGGTTGATAATTTGCTCGCCTATCCGGGTTGCCATCTGATCAAAGGTTTTGGCCAGTTCGGAAATCTCATCGTCACGGCTGCCCAACTGATGGTGGACTCGCACATCAAAATTCCCCCGGCTGAATTCCCGTGTTGCCTGTTCCAGCTTTCGCAAGGGATGCATAATATGACGATAAAGCATCAGGGATACCAGCGCTAAAATGCCCATCGGCAGTAGTATCTGCATCATTAGTCGAGTGGTTTGCCAGTAGCCACCGGGGCGCATCCTGTCAGGGAGCAGTATCAATAAGCTGGTTCTCTCGGTTGTAAACGGGATTTCCATTACCGGATTGTCTTCGAAATACAGGTGGACCTTCCAATCCACATCGCGGCCGAGATTATATCCAATGTACCGATGCTCATTCCCTCGCTCACCTGCGATATGGGTTACTTCATACTGAGTAACAGTGGCCCAGGTATCCTCCCGCTCCTGAAGCACTTTCAGCCATTGTTCCAATCCGGCTTTGTCGCCAGAAAGAAAGCGCATCTCTGCTTCTTTGCCCCACTGCTTTAACTCCTGCCGATGAGAGGGGTCCAGTAAACTCATCTGCTCTTCAGTACGGATGGTGAGGGAGTTAATAAGATAGAAGAGGGTGACAATACCGGACGTAATCAGCAGACAGAGTTTCCAAAGAAGTTTCCGGTTCATTTCAAGCAGTACCCCTTGCCGTGTACCGTCTGTAACCGATCCCCTCGCCAGCCAGCACCAGTCAATTTGCGCCTGACCCGACTAAGGTGCATGTCCAAGCTGCGATCATAGGCACCCAGGGTGCGATTGAGGACCTGCTGGGAAAGATATGCCTTGCTCAAAACTTCACCACGATGTATTGCCAATTCCCATAGCAACTTAAATTGAGCAGCTGTGAATTCAATAGGCTGGCCACCTGCGAATACCTGCAGGGCATTCAAATCAAGCCGAAGATTATCGATCTCGGTGTAGTGGACGCTCTCTGCCTGAGCTGGCTGACTTCGGCGTAATAAGGCCTCAATTCTCAGTAAAAGCTCAGTCTGGTTAAAAGGTTTAGCCACATAATCATCTGCCCCGTAGCGCAGGCCAGTGATCCTTTCCTCTTCAGCCCCTTTAGCGGTGAGAATAATGACCGGCACCTGACTGGATTTACGCAAAATCTTGAGCAGGGAAATACCATCCATTTCTGGCAGCATTAGATCGAGTAAAATTAACTGCGGTTGTTGCTTTGCGGCTTCCAATAGCGCGGTATTCCCGTCAAAGCAGGCATTCACTTGATACCCTGCATCTTGGATCATTTCGCTGAGCTGATCGTTTAGGCCTCGATCGTCTTCGACGATTAGGATATTGAATTGTGAGGGCGATTTTTGGCTCATGAAGACCTAGTTGACTATTTATTAAGCACAAAAGAAATGTAAATTGGTGGAAGATACCACAGGAAATATAAATTATTGGCATGAGATTGTTTAATAACAACAAAGATCGGAAGTTAGAAGTTGACATGCGGCCCCAACTTGACAAATATCGAGAGCCACTTTTATACCTTCTATAACAAATAAGGATAAAAAGCCTAATGTAAGTAAATTACACAAAGGAAGAGGTTTTATGAGCAAGTGGACAAAGTGGAAATCATTTCCTGACCCGAGGAAAAATGAGCTGATAACCGCCCCTTTTGGCGCAGGAGTCTATGTTTTAAGGAATAGGAAGACTAAAGAGTTTGTTCTATTTGGCAGAGGAAAGAACTGTGCTTTTAGAATGTCTAGCTTATTACCAAAAGAGCTTGGATCAGGAACTAGAAATAATTTAGAGAAACGGGATTATATTTTAAATAATATCAGTCAAATAGAATATTGCTGCCTTCCTTGTGAGAACATAAATATAGCCAGGGAGGAAGAAAAGTCGTTGAAAGATGATAAAAGCAGAACGTATTTATTTCCTACTTAAGCATATTTCATGTTTTAGTAATTTTCGGATTTCGTACATGATACTGAATTCGCATCGATCATTTAGTACTCTATTCAGCCAATAGAGCTCTCCCAAGGAAAGTAAAATACCTATTAAAGGCTTGATTAATTCTCTGTCGTTGCTCTCCCTGTGGATACAGTCCCAACTTCGCCTCTTGGCTAGCCTTTGAGCCAGCAACCAAAAAATTATTGTTGATACTGGCATCCTGAATAAATGCTTCAAAGGCCCGGGCACTCAGCTCCACAGGCTCACTGTAGTAGACAGAACCATTTGCTTTATCGGCACTGATGGAAGCAGTCACCAAGTCACTGGGGTTATTACCACTCTCATCCAGCATCACAGTTTTAAAGCACGCAAAAAGTAAGTCATTGAGCGGGTGGGGTACTGGAGTTGCATTCCGTAACCAGGCCTCTGAGGCATACATGGTACTAGACGTGTCACTGAACGCTTTTTGGGCCAAGTAATGATCAAATGCATGAAACCATTCATGGGCAATGGAGCCAGGCCCCGCATTCTTGGCAAGAGAAAAGCTCCGGGCAGTAGGGTCATAAAAGGCAGCCATCCCTGGGCGCCCGCCGATTCCATATTGAAAAGACAATGTACCTCGGAGGGATACCAATGCTTCCGGTCCTTGAAGAATGGTCATTAGATCAACAAGTGCATCATAAAAAAGCCCAGCGGCCCGATCGCGCTCCTCGCGAGTGACCCATCGGCCAACAGCAATAGAGCGAAAGCCGAATCGCTTCCTGACATCCACAAACGAAACGGGTTGTCGTTGCTGGGTTGCAGTGTGACCACTGCGATAAAATGCCCTGGTCAGGACCATAATCAATGCCAGTCGATTGGAGGGGGGTGGATATTAATCCTCCAGATTGAAGGCTTGCAAGAAGTGGGGAGTGCTTCTATTCCTGTCAACGAATCCAATCGCTTTCTATTCCACCCAGTCAGAAAAGTAATCAACCAAATAGTCAATCGCCATTCGCGCTCGCATGGGTAAAAAGCGACGATTCTGATACACGATCCAGCTACTGGCGCCGCGCCCACAAAAAGATTCCAAGATGGGCTCGAGTAAGCCCTGTTGAATTGAACCACTAAAGCTGCTTTTGGGCATATAAGCTATACCCAGGCCTTGCTCGCAAGCTTTCACGATCGCATGGGCATTATTTGTTCTCCAGCGCCCACTAACCTTTACGCTTACAGGCTCTCCATTCAGGTCAAAAACCCATTCATCATTGTTGGCCACCAAGCAACTCTGAGTTTTTAGTTGGTCGGGGTGATTGGGAATACCATTCTCTTTCAGGTAACTCGGGCTTGCGACAGCCATCATTTGGCGGTCGGCCAGTTTACGAGCAACTAAGCCGGAATCCTCAAGGCGACCATAGCGTATGGCAAAATCAATCCCATCCTCGACGAAATTGACCATCCTGCTATTGAAGTCCATGTCGATTTTCAACCCCGGGTGTTTCAAGCCAAAGTCCATCAGGGCAGGGGCAACATATTGCTCAGCAAAGATACCAGCTCCGCTAACTCTTAGTGTTCCATTGAGCTGAAACTGTTGCTGGCTAACCTGCTCATTCGCCTGTTGCAGGCCTATCACTAACTCTTTACAGCGCTGGTAATAGGCGGTCCCAGCCTGAGTCAGACTTACCTGACGTGTTGAGCGGGCCAAAAGGGATGAGCCCAAGCGCTCCTCCAGGCGGGAGACCTGCCTACTCACATGGCTAGTACTGCAGCCAAGTTGCTTGGCAGCCGCTGAGAAACCTTGGCTTTCTGCCACCGCTACAAACTCGACTATGCCGTCAAAATTTTCCATGTTTCTCAAACTCGATTGTTGCCATTCTGCAAAGGTATTTAACAGGTTTTACGCATTATCAGCAGAACAGGGACAATCTACAATCCCTCCCCACTGAATGCTGACCAACAGAGGAAAGAAACATGAAGAAAGTACTTATACCAGTGACCAACCACGCCACCCTTGGTGAAACTGACCAGGCAAATGGCACCTACTCACCTGAGTTGACTCACGCGATTCACGTATTTATGGAGAGTGGTCTCGACTATGACATCGCCTCTATTAAAGGGGGAAAGCACCACTCTATGGCACTGACATCGAAGGTGACGACATCAACCAAATGGTGCTTAATGATTCAGATTTCCAAAACCGTATCAATAACACCATCCCTATGAGCCAGCTGAATACTGCAGACTATGATGCAGTATTCTACCCCGGCGGATTTGGTCTGCTTTCTGACTTGGCAACGAACGAAGACTTCGCAAAGCTAAGTGCCGAGATCTACGAAGAGGGTGGCACATTGGCCGCAGTGTGCCACGGCCCCGCTGGTTTCCTGCCTATCACCCTGAGCAATGGCGAAAAGCTTTTGGATAGCAAGTCTGTCACCGGCTTCACTCGTGAGGAGGAGATTGACTTCGGCACCATTAATGACATCCCATTTTTACTGGAAGAATCTTTGGCGAGGGGCGCTGCCCGCTACAACAAAGTACAACCTTGGCAGGAGTTTGTTATTGAAGATGGGCGAGTGATTAGTGGCCAAAACCCGGCAAGTGCGCACGGTGTTGGTGTTGCTATCGCCAAACAGCTTGCCAGCTAATACATGGCCTGGCCGGCCCCTCTGGGGTCGGCTCGTGATTCTAAGTAGAGGTGTCCCGTAGTGCAAAATGCAGTTATCTACCCGTCTCTAATGCTTATTGCAGGCATTGGTATACCGTTATTGCAACGCTGAACAGTGGTCTCGGTATTAAGCTTGGTAGTTCAGCCCTGGCAACTACACTGCTATTTCTCGTTTGGCTTGTAATCTCCGCGGCTTATCTCTTGAAAACGGAGGGGTTACCCAGTGCTGTTTTTAGCAAAGGTATTGCCTGGTACTTTTACTTGGGTGGGATTCTGGTGGCTTTCTATATATTGAGTGTGACTTGGGTGTCGCCAAGGTATGGTGTGGGTAATGCGGTATCTTTCGTTCTTCTAGGGCAACTGCTCGCCATTAGCGTTATCGACCATTTTGGGTTACTGGGTACGCAGCAAACCAGCTTGGATACCAAGCGCCTTATTGGTCTTGCCATGATGGTTATTGGCGTACTGTTGGTAGTAAAGCGCACGTCTTAAGGAGCCTCTGAATAATTCCGTGATACCCCTGCAAGCCCCGAAGGGCGGGCCTTGAAGGCCACAAAGGGCTACGGCCATTCACGGCGAGCTGCGCCTAACATCTGCAGCCTTCAAGACCCGCAAAGGCATTACGGAATTATTCAGAGGCTCCTTAATTTCACAATACAAATCGTTATGTACTGAGAGCATATGGCTAATTTAATCGTTATGGCAAAAGTCACAGTCTGCCCACAATATACTTCTCAGGCATCAGCACTTTTAATCGAGCTGGCATATAAGTCAGAACAAGAGTCTGGCTGTTTATCTTATAAAATTTTACCCATCACTGGATGAAGGCAATATTTTCACCACCCTGGAATTATGAGGGTCTCCAGAGGCCGAGGCCCAGCATTGGAACACCGATCACTTAAAGAACATTTTTGCAAAACTAGCTTACATTCTTGTTACAGCGGCAAAAATTGAGAAATATAGCGAAGTTATAAGCACCTTAAGCTAAGCTGACCGCAAGTTATTTTAATACTCATGTAATATTTAGTTACTTAGATATTGAACTTATCTGTGAGTATTAGCTTAACAAGTCATAAATTTAAGTGTCTGATCTATCGCTTGCTCACTATTGCAGCGCTGGACCTCCAACTTTTCAATACCAATACCACTAAGTTTCTCCCGTATTTGGTTCAGTTCAACATCAGTTGTAAAGCTCGGGTGCCTGGTAAGGCGCACTTGCAGAGGTATCTTGGACTGAGCAAGAAGCTCCGCACATTGCCAGGGGGCCACGCCACTGCCATCAACACCCGTAATGGAAGGGTAGTTTTCCGGCATCGCCTTGATATCCAACCCCACCCAATCAAGACTTTGGATCAGGCGTTCCAGCTTGCGGGGGTAGATTCCCGCAGTATGAAGCCCGACCTTGAATCCCAGATCCTTAACTTGGGCAATCGCCGGTTCCAGGGCACTCTGGGCGGTGGGTTCTCCACCGGAAAACACAACGGCATCCAGCAAGCCCCGGCGACTGTCTAAAAATGTGAGGATCTGATCCCAGTCATAGGCACTGGGTGCTCGCGCAGGTAACAGATCGCCGTTATGGCAGTAGCGGCAGCGCCAGGGGCATCCCTGGCAAAAAACCACCGCTGCCAACTCGCCGGGGAAGTCGATTGCCGTAAACGACGTGAATCCACCGACACGTAACTTATTACTCATAAGTTTTTAGTGCATTCCTACTGTTGTCCGCCACAAAGAATTGGCGCTCCCGGTGCTCTGATTGTTTTCCCGGATTCCAAAATGAAACTGGGCGGTGGTACCCCATTACCCGGCTCCATACCTCGCAGCGGGTGCGATCTTCTTCTCTCAATAAAGTGTCTTGTTGGCTCATGGTCTTTCTCCTTGAAAGTATGGTTTAGTCGCTACAGCAGGATTGCTCTCGGGCCAGGAGAGCTTCGTCGCAGCGAGGGCAGAATTCGTGTTCGCCACTCAGATATCCATGGACCGGGCAAATTGAAAAGCTCGGCGTCACGGTGATATAGGGCAGGCGGTAGTTTTCCAGAGCACGCCGCAGCAAGCGGCGGCAACTATCGGTATCAGGCAACTGCTCGCCCAAATAAAGATGAAGTACAGTGCCACCGGTGTAACGGGATTGGAGGGATTCCTGTCGGGCCAGGGCCTCGAAGGGATCATCGGTAAAGCCCACCGGCAGCTGGGATGAATTGGTGTAGTAGGGCGCTTCACTACTACCTGCCTGCATAATATCTGGGTAACGTTTGCGATCTTCGCGGGCAAACCGATAAGTAGTGCCCTCTGCCGGAGTTGCCTCCAGGTTGTAGAGATGCCCGGTTTGTTCCTGGAATTCAGTCATGCGCATGCGGATATGGTCGAGTAATTGCTCGGCCAGTGCTTTCCCATCTTCCGTAACCACACTTTCGTTGTCACAACTAAAGTTTCTCAGCATTTCATTGATGCCGTTCACCCCGATCGTGGAGAAGTGGTTGCGTAGAGTCCCCAGGTAGCGGCGAGTGTAGGGAAACAGACCTGCATCCATATGCCGCTGGATGACTTTCCGTTTCACTTCAAGTGAATCACGGGCAAGTATCAGCAGTTTGTCCAGCTGGGAGAGCAGAAGCTGCCAGTTTCCTTTATAGAGATATCCAAGGCGGGCACAGTTGATAGTTACTACGCCGAGCGAACCTGTCTGTTCGGCGGAGCCAAAGAGGCCGTTACCACGCTTTAACAATTCGCGTAGATCAAGCTGTAAGCGGCAGCACATGGAGCGAACCATGTTTGGGCTCAAGTCTGAATTTATAAAGTTTTGGAAATAGGGCAGACCGTAGCGAGCAGTCATGGCAAACAGCCGCTCAGCATTTTCGCTCTCCCAAGGGAAATCCTCACTGATGTTGTATGTGGGAATAGGGAAGGTGAATACCCTACCGCGTGCATCCCCCTCGCTCATGACTTCGATATAGGCGCGGTTGATTAGATCCATTTCTTCTTGCAGGTCGCCATAGGTGAAAGGCATTTCCTGACCGGCAATCACAGGCACCTGCTCGCGTAAATCCTGGGGGCAAACCCAATCGAAAGTGAGATTAGTAAAGGGGGTCTGGGTACCCCAGCGGGATGGCACATTCAGGTTAAAGATCAGCTCCTGAATGCACTGGCGTACGGTCGCGTAGTCTAGCTGGTCCTTGCGCACAAAAGGTGCAAGATAGGTATCGAAAGAGCTAAATGCCTGCGCGCCCGCCCATTCGTTTTGCAGTGTTCCAAGAAAGTTAACAATCTGTCCGACCGCGCTGGTCAAGTGGGCCGGCGGTGCCGATTCGACTTTTCCCGGAACACCATTTAGCCCTTCATGTAATAGGGTGCGCAGCGACCAACCTGCACAATATCCAGCCAACATATCCAGGTCGTGGATGTGTAAATCGCCATCCCGATGTGCTGCGCCGATCTCAGGGGAATAAACATGATTTAACCAATAGTTGGCAATCATTTTACCTGCGCTGTTCAGGATCAATCCCCCTAGGGAATATCCCTGGTTCGCATTGGCTGCAACTCGCCAATCCGCTTGCTCTAAATACTCTTCAATAGAAGCACCGACATCCACCAGTGTTTGCCGATCAGTGCGCATTTGCGCATGCCGCCCCCGATAAGCGATATAGGCGCGGGCAGTATCAATGTAATCGTTATTGATCAATACCTGTTCAGCAATATTCTGAATCTCTTCAATATCAATGGGCTCACCACTATCAAAGCGGTGCTTGATCACTTTAAGGACAGATTCGGTAAGTTGTTCCGCTTCCTGTTGATCAAAAGATTCCGTTGCCTGGCCAGCACTGAGAAGAGCCAAAGTGATCCTGCGAGCATCAAAAGCCAGTGTCCTGCCATCTCGCTTACGCACCAACAGTTGATCTGAACTTACCTGCGAAATCTGTTCTGAAGCTGGTGCGGCTTCGCTGTCGGGTATAGCGGTACTGGTCATCGGACTTCCTCACAATTTGTGGGGAGAGCATATCGAAGAGACAGGAACGCCAATTGATCCAGATCACTATATATGGCGCACTGGTTAATAGATGAGCACAATATGTTGTGCTCTTGGTGTGGGCTTAGATTAGCTACACACCTACTCTCGGCAAGTCCGAAGGCGAGTTCAGTGCCAGTCGGATGTACCTAACTATAGGGAGAATCGCGAAGTGCTTCCTTCAGCCAGGTTACGAAAGCCAACACATTTCCATTTCTTGAATGGCGGCTAGGTATTAATGCGGAATAGGTAAATCCCTCAATCCCTGAAAGCTTGGAGCCTCCTCTAAAAGGAACCAGCCATTGATTGCGCAAAGGATTTTGAACAAGAAGCGAACTTACTAGCGCAATACCCTGGCCAGCCAAGGCAGCCTGGATTACATGATGCTCCTGGTCAAACTGCCGCACGCGAATGCCATCAAGTTTTCTTTTGAGGAGAGTTTGCCAGTTCAGCGGTGGAAGTGATGAGTTGACCCATTTTGTTTCCAGAAGTTGAGCTTCAGAAATATCCCTAATCTGAGTCAGGTAGCTTGGTGCAGCGTAGACACCGATTGTTTCGGTGACCAAGTGGAGAGCATTTTTTGTACTTTCATCATATTTCCCGTACCGAATAGCGATGTCGATGCGTCTATCTCGCTCGATATCACTCACTTCTTCCCCGGTCACTACTGAAACAATGATATCTGGAAATTTCTGATAAAAATTCTCCAGATGGGGCACAAGCCACATAGCAGCAAAGCTTGAAGTCGTACTAACGGTCAGTGTTTTCTTTGAACACGTTATTTCACTCACCGTTTCAGTGAGCTGCTGAAAAATTTGAGAGGTAGTTTGAGCGAGCATCTGCCCTTCACTGGTCAACTGCACGGCACGGGTTTTGCGCTCGAATAATGTTGTACCCAGGGATTCCTCCAAACCCTTTATCTGATGTGATACGGCTGTCGGCGTTATAAAGAGTTCTTCCGCAGCTCTCTTGAAACTGCCCAGTCTGGCGGCGGCATCGAATACTTTTAGGGCGTTGAGGGAGGGTAGGTTTGGGTACACCGATCAGAATCTCTTATAGATGAGCTTTTCTCATCTATAAGAAGAAATAACTCGTTTGTCAAGGATACTCCCCAGCATCACCATAGATGAACCTTCAGACGGTTCAGTAAAGGTTCCAGACTATGAAAACACTATTACATATTGACGCTAGTGCTCAGAAGTGGAGCGGCTTAGAAGCACCACAAGACAGTGCGAATATCCCCAGGCATACCTCAATCTCCAAAGCAGTTGCCGCCAGTTTTGTAAGCGGTTGGCTAGAAAAAAGACCCCAAGATAAAGTTATCCATAGAGATGTCGGTTTAAACCCACCAGGCTTTATTAATCAAGATTGGATTGCATCGGTTTTTACGCCTGAAGCGGATCGCACCAAGGAGCAGCAGTCCTTGGTCGCGCTTTCTGACATCTTGATTGATGAGCTATCCCAGGCGGATATCATTGTTATGTCCACTTCGATGTATAACTACGGCATGCCTGCCGCACTTAAGGCCTGGTTCGATCAAGTTGTTCGTATCAACAAGACGTTCACCTTTGATTTAGACCGTGGTGATTTCCCCTTAGAGCCTATTATGTCTGGCAAAAAGCTGGTGCTAATCACCTCTGCAGGGGAGTTTGGGTTTGCGCAAGGAGGAATCCGTGAGCAAATGAATCACCTGGGGCCACATATCCGAACTTTAAGCCACTATTTGGGGGTTGAGGAGTTCCATGAAATCAATGCGGAGTACCAGGAATTTGCTGATGAAAGGCACCGGAATTCAATTAAACGAGCTTTCCTCAAAACCCAGGAGTTAACCGCAACGTTGGCCAACTACCTTTAAAGTTTGCCTACCAAAGCTGGCTTGCCTCCCCAATGAAGTGGCCAGCGGCTTGTCAGAGCGGCCTCCCGCTACTTACTATGCGGAATAGGCGCAAATAGCGTCTTTACCAGTTCTCAATTTGTACCCTGGTACAAAAAAGTAAATAAGTATCTGAGGATTCATGAAGCAGCGGGTATTTGGCAATTCATCGGGCGACAACGCGAATATTACTTTAGCCTCTGGGAATAATTGCCGGTTGATCAGGGTTCGTAGAGACTTAATACCGAATTACCACCTCTTGGTTTTTCCAAAATCCCAGGGAGAGCCAAGTAAGGAGGAGGTTAGTGAGATGGTTTCACTTGGCATTGAGCATGCAAGAAGCATTGCCGAATCAATAGTCGGTGACCCAGAAGCCTATACTCTCCTTTACAGTGATTATAGTGCTCGACGGGAAAAAGGCTGGCATATTCATATCGTTTTATTGGGGAATCGATGGAGAAAAGCATGGCTTTATTTGGTATTGGCAGGGAAAAACATTTTACAAGCTACGGGTTTACGGAAAGATGACGCTCCGAGGATTAGCCAATGAACCAAAATAGATGGCTCAACCTAATGGGGGCACTCAATCTTCCTGAATCCCTTCAGTGCTTCGAAAAGTTAGTTTCTTCGTATGCAGAGAATCACAGGCATTATCATACAGGGCATCACATTGATGCGATGCTGAAGCACTTTGATAAAGTTGCAGAGCTTGCCGAGCACCCCCATGAGGTCGAGTTGGCTATCTGGTTTCACGATGCGATTTACAAGCCATTTTCTTCTAAGAATGAAGAAAACAGTGCTCTATGGGCAAAAAAGTTCTTGATCGATTCCGGGTATTGTCCCGCAGGGGTGGATAGGGTGTACCAATTGATTATGGCAACCTGCCACAATTACACGCCAGTTAGTATTGATGAAAAGCTAATAATCGACATTGACCTAACGATCCTGGGAGCCAGCACAAGCGTTTTCGAAGCTTATGAGAAACAAGTCCGTAAAGAGTATCGGCTGGTACCGATTATGATTTACAAAAAGAAACGCAGGGAACTATTAAAGGAATTTTTGTCTCAAGAGAGGCTTTATCACACTGATTACTTCTATGACAGATATGAAAAGCGTGCCAGGGCGAATATTGAAGGATGTATATAGCGTTGTTATTGAAAGAACTTAAAGCGGTCGGTCTTGAAGCTTTTTTGAATGAAATAGAGTCGCTGTGTGTTGAATGTACTACCGCTGAATTGTCTTCTGATATTATTGAGCAGGGCTCATCTAAGATTGGGGGGCACCCTGATGTCCCTGCTGACTTTGAGTGGCCATTCTATCGAGGTTTACCTTTGGAGTTTCTCCTTCAGCTCAATTGCGCAGAAGTCAATTCACCTATCCTGCCATCGGCAGGCTACTTGCTCTTTTTTTACTGTGATGGAGTTTGGGCGGATGTGCGAGGTAAGAAAGATTTTATACGGATAATCTATATCCCAGCTGATGTAGCAGTCTCGAATCACCAAGCCCCCGGTATCCATAAAAAGCGCTTTTGGGGACTGTTAAAGCCAAAGAGACTACCTTCGATTTATCCTGAAAGTAAAATATCGTTCAAGCGCTCTTTTTCCCTTCCAGATTTAGGCGAGTATCCTTATGAAGAGTTAAAGATATTTGATGAAGATGATTATTTGCTTGATGCATATTGCACCCTGAAGGAAAACCTTACAGGATCAAAATTACTCCAAATTTCTGGTTACCCCAATCCAGTACAGTACGATGGTATTACTGAAGATGCGGCAAGGGTTATGGGTAAAGGCAAAGCTGAAGAATGGCAGTTGCTATTGGAACTCAATAGTCTTGGTGGCTTTATGTGGGGAGATGCAGGAAGATTGTATTTCTCTATACACAATGAAGACCTTGCGCAGTTGAAGTTCTCAGATGTTTGGATGCAGATGCAGTGCCACTAGGCTAACAATGTAACCCTAATTAGTAGGAACTAATGATAATTCAACTTCCCTTAAGGCTCGTCTACAACTACTGGATTCTGCTAACAGTGGTGTTTTTGTGCATTATTACGAGCCTATCCCTGTTTCCACTTCCCGAAGTACCCAATATACCCGGCACCGACAAAACCAATCACTTAATTGCCTATAGTGCGCTGATGTTCCCCGTCGCCCTGCGCAGGCCTAGTTACTGGTGGCTAATAGGATTATTTTTTGTACTGTGGAGCGGTGGCATAGAGTTGCTTCAACCTTACGTGAATCGAACAGGTGAGTGGTTGGATTTCGCGGCCAATACGGCGGGGATATTGAGCGGCACGCTTATCGCTTGGGTGTTGGGAAAGTTCAGGTTAAGGGAGAGAAATTCCTAAACCTGATTTAGCTTAAACTCCAGAACTGCTCCAAGTTGCCCGTTAATTGATCGGTGTTGCGACAAACCGCCGGTTGCCAGTGCTCTGGAAAAAGCTGCCAATAAAAAGGTTCCGAAAAGCGGCTATCTACCAGAATGATCACACCTTTATCAGATTCGGAACGTATAACCCGACCGGCGGTTTGCAGTACGCGAGTCATCCCTGGATAGCGGTAGGCGATGTCAAATCCATGGATGCCCGTGGTTTCCGCAGCATCGCGCTGTAGCTCCCGCTCAATATTAACTTGCGGGAGCCCAGTACCGACGATAATAGTGCCAACCAGCTTCTCCCCAACATAGTCAATGCCTTCACCAAAGATACCCCCCATAATGGCAAACCCAAGGCTCTTGTTACCTTCGTTGAATCCAGACAAAAACTCAGCGCGCTCTGTCTCTCCCTGTCCCGGCAGCTGTTGTAACAAGCACACTTCCGGGAATCTCGCCTTAAAACTCTCAGCAACTTGCTCCAGGTAACGATAAGAGGGAAAAAATACCAGGTAATTTCCTGCTCGGCTGTAAAAGGTACGGAAAATAGTGTCAACGAGGTTCTCTATTGAGCGGTCGCGGGCTTGGTAGCGCGTATCTATATATGGACACAGGAAAACGCCCTGTTGCTGCGGCTGAAAAGGCGAGGGCAGTCTTAGGTAGGGCGACTCATGCTCTACACCCAGTTGACTAAATATATAGCCGGCTGGGCGCAAAGTCGCAGAGAAGAGTAAAGCGGCTTGGTTTTGCTGGTAGGATCGCTGTAAAAACTGTGCAGCATTTAAACAAAGCAGCTTAATTTCCTGCTCCTGCCAGGGAGCATCCCGGTCAATCACCCGAGTGACAACTTTATGCTGATCGCAAAGCTCCTGCTCAATAACGGCGTAACGATAGACAGACCTTAACCACTCCGCTATTTCCTCCGGGGGCGACTGAGAGCTTTCCATAAGTTGGCTGACCGTGGAGAGCACTTTTTGCACGGCTCGGGAAACTGATTCTGGATGCTCTGCTTCACCTATTGCTGCAGTGACCCAAACTTCACCCCCTTCAAAAGTACTGCGGCTTTGAGCTACACCAACTTCTCGCAATCGCTTGACCCAATTTTCAATTGCCCGAACCAGAGACTGGATACTTCTCTGCAATGTCGGAGAGTGCCCTTTGCAAGCATTAGCTGCGCGGCGACTATCACGGCGGGATAACTTTGCACTGTACATTTCCTGGGCGCGGCCGATCAAATTGTGAGCTTCATCGACTAACAGTGCGCGGCGATTGCGCTGGTCCTGAAAACTGGTCAGGCGTACCAAAGGGTCAAATACATAATTGAAATCACATACCACCAAGTCTACCCAAGGCAATATTTGAAGGGAGAGTTCAAAGGGGCAGATTTGCTGCTGATCCGCCACATCAGCAATTTCTTTGGGAGTTAACTGGGGCCGGCCGAGCAGGGCATCCATTGCAACTGGAAGTCGATCATAAAACCCTCTTGTTCTCGGACAGATGCCGTCATCATCACGAGTACAAAGCCCCAGGTTACAGGCACAGGTTTTTTCCCTTGCTTGAATTTCAAGTAAAGATAACTGCAAACCACTCGCCTGAAGTGCCTCAATGGTTTCCCGCACCATTTGCCGACCGGAATTCTTTGCGGTCAGGTAAACCAGCTGATCCAGTTTTTCCTCGCCAATTGCCTTTATGGCTGGGAATAGGGTGCTGATTGTCTTACCGGTTCCCGTTGAAGCTTCGGCCACCAGCTCGCCACCGTCCCGGAAACACCGGTAGGCTTCCACTGCCAGTTGGCGCTGGCCGGGGCGGTATTGTGGAAAAGGGAAAGCGAGCCGTTTCGCAGTATCAATAAGCTGTTGCCGATGTTCCTGCCAAGCCCTGTGCCAACACAAATATTTTGTGAGAGCCTCAAGAGTGAAGGCCTCTAACTCACTAAAGCGGTACTCTATGCACTCTGGATAGGCCTTGCGCTCCTTGAGGTTATACCAGACAACTTGCAAGGCAACTGTATCTGTACCACCTGTAGCGTCTTCATTTACCAAGTAGCAATAGCCGTAAATTTTTAGCTGGGCCCAATGCAATTCCTTGGTGGCTTCGGGCAACTTCGATGGGGGTAAATAAGTGGTCTTAATTTCATCCAGCTGAGCCGGTTTATGCAAATCACTTTTCGGGTGAAATATGTCAACCCGGCCGCTCAAAGTAACCTGCTGTTCCATCCAATCTATTTGGGTCTTGAGCTTGTATTCTGCCTCAGCGCCTTTGGGCCGCTGATTTTGTAGCTTCTGATGAGCCCGAATCCCTTCCTGGGCAGAGGGCCCTGAAGTTGGCTCCCGAATCAAATCTCCGCTGCGGCAGGAAAAAGCGACCAGCTCTCCTACAGAAAGATTCAAAGTCTCAGCCGGCTCTAAGCGATCCAAAGCTAGTGCCACTCCACATGAATTACCCGATGAGGGATCGCCTCTTCAGCAAAAAACGCCAGCCAGCGTTCTTGGTTTTTTTGTAAGCGATCCCCAGGACCTTTAACCTCCACGAGTTCATAGTGACCGGAGGGAGTAAAGCAAATGAGGTCTGGCAGCCCATTTCTATTCTGTGTGATATCACTGAGCATGCGAGTAAAAATTGAACGCCAATGACTTGGGGGATTCTATCCAGCGCCTTCTCAAGTAGTTCTGTAGACAAAGCTTCCCAAGCAACCAAAGGGTTGGCAATACCTTGTTTCTCTGCAAAGTTAGCGAGGACACGGGACTTCAAGGACTCATGCTCTATTTCAGCCAATCGCTGGGTGAATAGCGCTTGGCGGGAATAGTAAAAATCCGCAGTGCGAAAATCAGCTGGGGCTACCTGGAAGGGATTGAAAAAAGCACCAGGCACGGGTGCAAATAGTATGTCCCAAATATAGAGGCCCAACACACCGGTGAATAGGGTGTTCTCTACATAAAAACACTCACCACCGCTAGAACCTTCAAGGTGCTCTGCCACCAGTAGCTCAACACAGCTTTCCCCCTGCGCCAAACTTATCACTTCAGTGGGGGCTTGGATTTTATGAGGTGCCCGCCAGTTGTTGAGGCCTCCACTTCGTTTGGCTGTGCGGTAACCAAAGCTAAGAGCAAACTCTCTTTCTGCTTGGTCCATAGGGGAGGCTATTATTTCCTCGCATATTTCCAATGCTAGAGTGTCGTACCCTTGCTTTACGGCAATTCGTGCGCGGCGCTCACGGGAGGGAGGGGTTTTACAAAGTTGATATAGTGCATCGGCCTGCTCAAGAGCATTGAGCCGCTCAAGCTGCCGTGCCAACTTAAGACGTATTCTGTCCAGCCGACGAGCCAGGGTTGAGTCACCATCGATACCTTCTGGCAGTTGAGCAGATAAGGCCAATATGGCTTCTGCATCTTCCAGTAATGGCTCTTCTAACAGCTCCAGGCATTGGTAGTAAAGCAGATACTGATCAATTTGCGAGCGGCTTTGAAAGGGGAGATTTTGCTTATCCAGTGGATAGGATTCATAGCGATAAAGCCCAAGATCCCGCAATACATAGTCGGTAAGATCCTGATTCAAGTTGCCAAAGTAACACAGTTTGAAAGTCTGGAAATGCTCAGCACCCTGGACGGCTAGTACCCTGTGCTGAGAAAGCAACTTCACAAACCAGTCACTCGAACTGGATTCTTCAAGCAATAGTTGCTCGAGGGAAGGCCGGCTGAGAGACTTGGATATACCCGAGGGTCCTGCCGCAAGCAATTCAGCTTTGGTAAATAGTGGTAGATATTCTTGTGCCGTTAGCACCGGATTAAAACAAAGTAGTCCAACGCGATGCAAAACAGCTGCAGCACTTTCAATGCTCTCTATCTCACCATAGCTAAGCTTCTCCAGGCGGAAAAGCGATCCTCTAGAGGAGGGTACTCCTTTACGGGACAGCAAACGCACATAGAGCCGCTGGCTATAAATATCCAACTCTTGGAAGGTTTTAAAAAAATTTTGCTCAGATGTGGTGATAAGCCGGGAATAGTGTTGGCTAACAAATTCAATCAACGCTTTGAAGTTGTCCAGGTAGTAGCCAGTTGGCAATTCTATCGGTTGGGTCATGGCACAAGCGCTAGTTTTTCGATCTATCTATCGTCGATACCGCACACCAGTTCCTTATGACATGATATGCAAATAATGAGGCAGAGGTTACTTTGGGGCTGTATGGTTATACAGCAAGTCGGCCCGGTGAACAAACAGCAACCTGAGCTTTCTTCTTAGTTATTCATTCATTTTTTCCTATGGCGGCTCCCTAAATACTCATCCAGGCTTGCAGTCGAGGCTTATAAGCGGTCGCCCGATAAGATTTAACCAATAAGGGATTACCTCTATGAAAGTGACCACTTTTGTGACTGCAGTCGCGCTATTTGCCGCCAGCATATCCCCTCTAGCTGATAATAATGTCACCCTGGTATTCCAAGAAGGTACTGGAAATAATGCAAATTCTGATCAGTCAGATGGCACTGTGGATAACAACTTGATTGTTCAGACCCAACTCGGAGATTTCAATGACTCGGATGCATCCCAAACTACGGGGACTTCCGAAAGTACTATCGAATTGGTACAGACGGGAAATTTGAATCAAGCCTCAGCGGTACAGCAAGACGGAACCCAGTTAACTTCAGCTCTCCTGAACCAAAATGGCAACGAAAATACAGCAACCTTGCTACAGGATGATGCTCAATTCAGCTCCTTCACCGGCACTCAGACTGGAGACTTAAACGACATCCAAATCCGACAACAGGTGGATGTTACTTCCAGTACACTCATTGCGTCCCAGCAGGGCATGTCGAACACAGTAGTTCTAGATCAGCGCCTCGGAGTAGACAGCAGCACGGCAACCTACAGCCAGGCCGGTGATTCTAACTTTGCCAACCTAGACCAGGATAGAGATGTAACCTTTACTTTTGCTATGGCCAGCCAAACGGGTTCTTCCAATTTCATAGATATCGAGCAGGATGAGGTAGCCACCAGCAGTACAGCAATAGTTACACAAATCGGCAATTCGAATACTGGACGAGTAGAACAGGAAACCGATATGTCTGCTGCAACAGGCGTCATTACTCAAATTGGAAATAGCAACTTTACGTTGATGGATCAGGAAAATATCACTTCTAGCGTGGGCGAGGTTACCCAGTCGGGAACATCTAATAACGTAAATCTTGATCAAGGCAACGAAAATATCGTTGCGATAGAGGTTGTTTCCTGTATTACCCAAGTCAACCAAGACGGCTCTGCGAACACGGCAGAAATAGATCAAGGGCAAGACGGGGCTTTGTTCTCAAGCTCATTAGTATTGAGTCAGTTTGGTGATTCTAACT
Organism: Microbulbifer sp. VAAF005; assembly: GCF_030012985.1. Taxonomy (NCBI): domain Bacteria; kingdom Pseudomonadati; phylum Pseudomonadota; class Gammaproteobacteria; order Cellvibrionales; family Microbulbiferaceae; genus Microbulbifer; species Microbulbifer sp. VAAF005. Next base: position 475,080 of record NZ_CP120233.1, read on the forward strand.
CTTCCCAAATCAATCAACATAGCGGTACTAGTAGCAGTATCCTGGTGACGCAAAATGGTGTCTCCAATATTCAAACAACCTTTCAGATTGGCAGCGGTGAAGTCGCGCTAACTACGCAAACTGGCACAGGTAATGTCGGCAATACCTTCCAATAACATACTAAAAAGGCGGTAAGTAAGTGGACTACTGATATTAGCTAAAATATCTCATTACTTTTTGATATTTGTAAACGATATACCAAGTAAAAAATATGACTGAAAGCCAAATCATAATAATGATTTGGTTTCTCAGTACCGACATATTGAAATCCCCTATAATAGAAAAAAATTCAAATACGTCGGTGGAAATTAAAATGGGTAAATAGAAACGCCATACATTTGAGGGAGCAATTCTTTTCGAAAAGGCCAGGCCAAACAGGGCAACAAAAAATACAACATATACCAATAGACTAAAAATCATCCACCAAATGGGGAGTTCCCACTCTTCAGCAGTGAAACCAAGATATTGGGAGTAGATTTCCAGAGGTGCAAGAATAAAAAAAGTATCTTCCAACCCACACTAGGCTTGTAGTGCGGAATAGAGTCTGTAAGAGGGCTATCTGGTGCTTGATACATATTCTGCATCTCGAACTTCCTTATTATTCACCACTAATCCGGGTAGGTATCAATTACCAATCCGAAAGTTACTTCTCGCCATTCCCTGAGCTAAATTGAAGTGCTCATTATTTACCAGCTAGGTTCTGTGACTATCAAAATTTGAACAGCGAGGATATTGTCTGCAGCTTTAAAGTCAATACTTGGCACAAGTGTTTGTCGATAATGTGAGGCATCTCATCGCATAAATGTGACAATACAACCTGCTTCCTTACAGTGTTAACAAGGTAAAACTGAGATGTCAATCTATATAAGTTGCAGGGAAAACGGCAAAGAAAATTAGGTACCCCAATAGCAACCAAAAAGAATTGCTTAGCTGAGTACTAACTCATAGGATTGAGATGATCAGAAGCTTCTACGCTCTCTACGGCGACTCAAGATAAAGGCTAAGTGTGCAGAACCCCTACCAAGCTCCAGAAAGTGATCTCGATAGCACTCGTATCACCTATAGTCCCAGTGTAGGCTGGAAAATTGCTTTTTTTATCCTGCTTCCATTGGAGCTATATTCCCAATATACAGTCTTTACTGATGGCTCCACAGGCATTCCCTTTTGGTGGCTGGTAGTCAGCCTGACTGTATCCTCCCTTTTCTACGTAGTGTTGTTTGGGCTGGCGTTTGGCAAGAGAATAGGCTTCGAGCAACTCTGGATCTTCTTTATTCCAGTAATTGTGCTTATCGATATCTTCGAGTTTTCTTTACTCGCTATCAATCTAAACAAGCTTGGGGCAGATGTAGTACTTGTGATGGCGACCAGTGCGCCAGTTATTCTGCTTAGATGGTACGTAGTGTATAAATATCAGAAGGTTATGAAGTACTTTGGTTAGAGGGCAACACTTTCCCTTGATAAAGCCCAAAATAGTAGATATGTCTCTAAACTTTCTTCTTAACAATTTGGCACTTTTGTCTTAGTGCAATGCGCCGGTACAGACCTAAAAATCAGTAGATCACCAACTACTGCTCTTTCGGAGCCAACTCGTGGCTATTCGTGGAAATTCTTAAACTGGCAGCAAATGACCTGGATCGTTTGATTCAGGCAATTCTCAGTGAAGGTTACCAGCTCTTTGGCCCGATACTACATAACGGAGCTATTACCTATGGTGAGATTGAAACCCCCACAGACCTGCCCCAAGGATGGACGGATCAGCAAGAGGCGGGGCAATACCGGGTAGAGCGCCGCAATGACAACGCTTATTTTGGCTACGCCGTTGGACCCCACTCCTGGAAGCAGTTTCTTCAGCTGCCCCAACGCCAGCTCTGGAGCGCTAGCCGCTCTGGAGAGGATGTTCAGATTCTGGAAATTGAAGAGCCTTCGGTCAAGTTAGCGTTTCTCGGTGTTCGCAGTTGCGAGCTACACGCCATTGCTATCCAGGATCGTGTCCTCGCACAGGGGGATTACGTCAACAGCAGCTATAAGGCACGTCGAGCGCAGCTGTTCACTATCGCTGTGGAGTGCACAACAGCAGCAAATACCTGCTTCTGTACCTCAATGAACACGGGCCCGCAGATGCAACTGCCCAGTGATCTGGTAATCACCGAAGTTCTGACCTCCGATGCCCACTTCTTCCTCATACGCAGCGGAAGCCCTCAAGGCGACAGAGTGTTAAAGCAATTACCCACTGTTGACGCATCAGAAGCGGAGAAACGAGAGGGGCAAGCTGCCGTTCAGCAAGCCGAAAATCAAGTGAGTAACGGTCGCCGTAGCTTCGACAGCTCTGACCTGAAGACGCTGCTTTATCGCAATTATGACAACCCAAACTGGGATAAAGTCGCGGAGCGCTGCCTCTCCTGCGCCAATTGCACAATGGCTTGCCCCACGTGCTTCTGCTCAACCGTTGAGGACACAACAGATTTAACCGGAAATGAAGCACAGCGCTGGGAGCGTTGGGATTCCTGCTTTACAGCTGAGTTGAGCTATTTGTCTGGCGGCCCAGTTAGGGCGGATACTCGCAGCCGCTATCGGCAGTGGATGACTCACAAACTGGCCACTTGGTATGACCAATTTGATAGCTCTGGCTGTGTCGGTTGTGGACGTTGTATTACCTGGTGCCCGGTAGGCATCGATATCACGGAAGAGATACAGAATATTCGCGTCCAGGAACAAAAATGAAAGTTGTCACCACCTTACTCAAGGAGCACCCTTTCTTTACCGGGCTGGCAGACAAGGACCTGGCATTCCTCTCCGGGTGTACAAGCAATAGTCACTATAAAGAAGGCGAATACCTTGCCAGGGAAAACACTCCAGCTAACCATTTCTTCTTAATTCGATCTGGGCGTGTCGCCGTAGAAACCTTTGTCCCCAACTATGGGCCCCTTTGCCTGATGACACTGCACGGTGGTGATATATTCGGCTGGTCCTGGCTTTATCCTCCCTACTTGAGTGCCTTCGATGCCCGAGCCCTGACCTCAGTTCGCAGCCTTAAACTCGGCGGGCAGTGCCTCCGAGATAAGTGCGAAAAAGAACCGAGACTCGGTTTCGAATTGATGAAACGGTTTACCAAAGTTGCTACAGAACGACTGCAAGCAGCACGAATACAGTTGTTGGACCTTTACGGGCCACATCCGTCACAGGGAATCCCTCGCTGTGATCCCTGAATTATGGCGTGTTACCCATCGGCGCGAAGAGTTTCCTGGCACTGTCACTCTATCCCTGACGCGAGTTGCTGGGACCCCATCACCCATTCAGCCCGGGCAATTCAATATGCTTTATGCCTTTGGTGCCGGGGAGGCTGCTATCTCCTTAAGTGGCCCCAGTACGCCATCCGCTGACCCACTTACCCATACGATTAAAGGCCAGGGACTTGCAACCCAAGCGCTTTGCAAACTGGAAGTTGGTGCGCAACTGGGTATCCGGGGACCATTCGGGCAGGGGTGGCCAACTCACTTGGCGGAAAATCGCCCCGTAGTGATCATCGCCGGCGGACTCGGGCTAGCGCCTTTGCGGCCCCTGATCTACAGCTTTCTTAAGGGGCACTTGCCGGCCAGGAGTCTACAAGTTTTCTATGGGGCTCGTCGCCCCGAAGAAATGCTTTACCAGCCAGAGCTTGGTCACTGGCGCAGCTCATTTGAACTGGTGACATCTGTGGACCACGCCAGCACAGACTGGAATGGGCATATTGGTGTGATTACCGACCCTCTGCGAGTCACTCATTTGGAGTGCAATGATGCTTTAGTGTTTGTGTGTGGACCCGAGATCATGATGCGCTTTTGCATACAGGTTCTTCTCCATAAAGGTGTGGCTGAATCCAATATCTATCTATCCATGGAGCGCAACATGAAGTGTGCCATTGGAATCTGTGGCCACTGCCAGTGGGGACCTAATTTTGTTTGTAAAGATGGCCCTGTCTTTTGCTACCGGGATATTCGCTCATGGTTTCAAATCAACAGCCTATAGCGAGTAGTAATCCTCCCCCCAAGCTTGCCGTCTGGAAGTTCACCTCCTGTGATGGCTGCCAACTGAGCCTACTGGATTGTGAGGATGAGCTTCTTTCTTTGGCAGCCCAGGTAGATATCGCCTATTTCCTGGAGGCTTCCAGTGAGGTGAAAGAGGGCCCTTTTGATATCTCTCTCGTCGAAGGCTCCATTACCACGCCAGCAGATGAAGAGAGAATCCTAGAGGTCAGACGTCAGTCCCGCTTTCTAATCAGTATTGGCGCCTGTGCAACAGCTGGAGGGATTCAGGCACTTCGCAACTTTGCCGATGTGCAGGAGTTCACCGATGTGGTCTATGCCCACCCGGAATATATCGCCACTCTCAAGGAATCCACACCAATATCAGGGAGGGTAGCAGTGGACTTTGAGTTGCAGGGGTGTCCTATCAACAAGCATCAATTGCTTGAAGTAATCAGTGCATTCCTGCACCGGCGAGCCCCCCAGGTTGCCAATCACTCGGTGTGTATTGACTGTAAATTGCGCGGCAATGTTTGCATCTGGGTTGCCCATGGCACCCCCTGTATGGGGCCTGTTACACACGCGGGATGTGGCGCTATTTGCCCCAGTTACAACCGCGGTTGCTACGCTTGCTACGGTCCCAAGGAAAATCCCAACACCGAATCACTTTGCCATTGGTGGGATGAAAAACTAAATGTAGAAAATACTTTAATTGTTGAAAACCTTAGGAATTTCAATCCACTAGCACCTTCTTTTAAAGTGCAAAGTGAAGATAGGCAAGAAGATGGGGAGCGTTAATCCCCCCAAACATTGGTGATAAATCTGCCTCCAGGTGAGCTTTATGGCGGATCGCAGCAAAACGATTAAGGTAGATTATCTCGCTCGGGTCGAAGGGGAGGGAGCCCTCCATATCGACTACGACGATAGCGGCGTGCAAAATGTACAGCTCAAGATTTTTGAGCCCCCAAGGTTCTTCGAAGCCCTTCTCAGAGGGCGCGACTACTTGGAAGCCCCAGATATCACCGCACGCATATGTGGGATCTGCCCGGTGGCCTACCAGATGAGTGCTGTGCATGCCATGGAGAATGCCCTGAACCTGAAGCCCGGCGGCGCTTTGCGTATGCTTCGTCGATTGCTTTACTGCGGTGAATGGATCGAGAGCCATATGCTGCATATCAGCATGCTCCATGCACCGGATTTCCTCGGCTACCCCAATGCAGTCGCAATGGCTAAGGATCATCCAGAGATTGTTAAGAACGCGCTGGAGATTAAAAAGGCGGGCAATGCCCTGGTTCGCCTTATTGGTGGCAGGGAAGTACACCCGATTAATGTGAGGGTAGGGGGTTTCTACAAGGTTCCGGAAGCTCGTGAACTCACAGCCTTGGTAGCGCAGCTGGAAATGGCCCGGGATCTCACCGAGCGACTGGTGCGCTGGTCCGCGGCTTTGCCTTTCCCCAGCTACGAATGGCGAAGGGATAATCACTACGAATTTGTCGCTCTAACGCACCCGTCAGAATACCCAATGAACGAGGGCAGGATCACCTCCAGTGCGGGACTCAATATTAGCGCCCAAGACTATGAGAACCACTTTGAAGAAGAGCACGTCGCTCACAGCACCGCGCTGCACTGTACTTTACGGGAGCGGGGTGCCTATCTGGTGGGACCCATCGCACGCTACAACCTTAATCGCGACAAGCTGTCGCCTCGAGCATTGCAATTAGCGGAGGAGATCAACTTTACCGCCCCCTGTTTAAATCCCTTCCAAAGCATCCTCGTTAGGAGCCTGGAGGTACTACATGCCTTTGAAGAAGCCCTGCATATTATTGATAGATACCAACCCCCAGCCGAGCCTCACTTAAAGACAGAGCCGAGAACCGCAAGCGGCTGTGCAGCCACCGAAGCACCCCGTGGGCTTCTGTATCATCGCTACGATATTGATGAGAAAGGCAAGATTACGACGGCAAAAATTGTCGCTCCCACCTCACAAAACCAGAAGACCATCGAAGATGACCTCCGCTTGATGTTGCCGAGCTTTATGCACTTTCCTGAGGATAAATTACAGGGGCTATGTGAACGGGCGATAAGGAATTACGACCCCTGCATTTCCTGCTCCACTCACTTCCTACAGCTACATTTGAATTATGGGCAAGTGCAAAGTAAGCAATCCATGGTTACTGGTAAGCCTGGGCAACCCCCTGCGCGGTGATGATGGAGTAGGGCCACATATCATCGCTCGGCTTCGCCAAAAACTTGGAGGGGCGGTGGAATACCTCGAAAGCGGCGGCGATATTTTACATTTGCTCACTCAATGGAAAGGTCGATGGGTTTGCCTTGTAGACGCCATGGTAAGCGATCAGCACCCTATCGGGGAGGTCGTTGCCATTGATGGGCTTGAGGGTACTCTTGCTCCATCGATGTGCAATACATCAAGCCATGGATTTGGGCTGACCGAAGCGCTGACCATGGGAAAGCATATTGATTCGCTGCCGGCACATCTGGATGTTTTTGCGATCAACTCAGAAAGTCTGGCAAAAGGACAGGGCTTATCGCCCAAAGTGGCCAGTGCAGCTCATCGAGCAGAGCAAATGATTATCGCGCACCTAACGCTATACAGCGGAGACCACCATGCACGAACAGAATCTCATCAAAAACCTGATCGATAAAATCCAGGAACTGGCCTCTGATGAACCCGGCAGGCCGATCGGCGTTCGCTTACGCTTGGGTGCCCTGGCGCATATGTCTGCAGCGCATCTGAGGGAGCATTTTGACAGGGAGATACTCGGGACTTCTCTCGAGGGGATTAAGCTGGAAATTGATGAGCTTAAGGATATTAATCACAAGGAAGCCCAGGATGTAATCCTGGAGAGCTTAAAGTTTGAGGAGACTGATGGCCACTGAACGCCGCCGGATTGAAATCGCCGGATTGGTGCAGGGAGTAGGATTCCGGCCCTTTATCTATCGCCTGGCCGATAGCTTTCAATTGAAAGGCTGGGTGGCCAACTACAGCGGCGGCCTGAGAATTGAAGTCCAGGGCAAAAGCCGGGAAATCGAAAAGTTTATCGATAAGTTATCTTCAGAGAAGCCACCCTACAGTCGCATCACTCACATTGAATCCTACCCGGTGGCTCTTCAAGCAGAATACGGTTTTCGAATCTTACCCAGTGTCCGTGATGCCAGTAGTTCAACCATCGTTTTACCAGACCTGGCTCCCTGTGATGATTGCCTCAGGGAATTGTCAGACCCTAACAATCGCCGCTATGACTACCCGTTTATCAGCTGTACTCTTTGCGGCCCCCGCTACAGCATCATTTACAAACTGCCCTACGATCGTGTCAACACCTCTATGCACCACTTCCCTTTGTGCGGAAAATGCTCGGGGGAGTACCGGGACCCCCTCAATCGGCGCTTTCATGCGGAGCCCAATGCCTGCCCCCAGTGCGGCCCTCAATTACTTTTCTGTAATACTGCCGGCGTTACAATTGCGAAGAAGAGTCGGGCACTATCCAAAGCCCTTGATGCCCTTGCCCAGGGGAAAATTATTGCCCTTAAAGGGGTAGGCGGCTTTCAACTGTTAGCCGACGCCTCCAATGGTAAGGCGCTCGCCAACTTGCGCCAGCGCAAACAACGTCCGCATAAGCCGTTCGCGCTTCTATATGACGAGCTGAAAAGTGTTTGCCAGGATTGCTGCGTCTCGGAGCAAGAGGCGCAGCTACTATCAACCCGAGAAAGACCGATTGTTCTATTGGAAGCGAAGGATGACAGTCACTCCAGGATACATCCGCTGGTCGCTCCAAACCTTGCCGACTTGGGGGTGATGTTGCCTGCATCACCTTTACATTACTTGCTCGCGCAAAAGTATCGAGCCCCTCTTGTCGCTACTAGCGGTAATCTCGCAGAAGAGCCTATTTGTACAGAAAATGATGAGGCGTTTGAGCGCTTGGGTAAAATCGCTGACTACTTCCTGGTTCACAATCGCCGAATTTTGCGCCCGCTGGATGACTCTGTACTCAGGGTGGTCAATAACCGTCCGCTGATGTTGCGTCGAGCCCGGGGCTACGCGCCACTTCCCATCACCTTGCCTGTACCAGGCACAAAGGGCGAAGGTGAACGAGAGAGCTTCCTGGCCCTGGGGGCGGACCTGAAAAACACAGTTGCACTGTCTCACGCCGGGTGGGCATATCCCAGCCAGCATATTGGCGACTTAGGTAGTGCCAATACCCTGAAGCACTTCAACCAAACTATTGGCGATCTCACCAAACTACAGCAGTGCCGCCCGAAAAAATTAATCCACGACCTCCATCCAGGCTATACCTCTCACCGCTGGGCTATGAAGCAAAGAGCTGTGCGTATTGGCGTTCAGCACCATATTGCCCATCTATTCTCCTGCATGGCAGAACACGCTCACTCGGGACCTGCACTGGGAATCTGCTGGGATGGAACTGGTTACGACCGCAGTGGCATTGTTCGCGGTGGAGAATTCTTTCACTGGAATGGACGGTCTCCAGTCAAACACATCGCCAGCTTTCGCACATTCCCACTGCCGGGCGGTGAAAAGGCCGTACGCGAGCCCAGGCGCTCTGCGGCCGGACTTTTGTATGAAATCTCCGGGTTTGTCGCCCTGGAGAATCGACAATTAAAGCGCTGTTTCACCCGTGGCGAGCGTCAAAACCTGGTCACCATGTTAAAAGGTGAGATTAACAGTCCACCGTGTAGCTCTGTCGGCCGCCTTTTCGATGCGGTATCCGCACTCCTGGGACTGACTACGCATACCAGCTTTGAAGGGCAGGCAGCCATGGCTCTAGAGCAGTGTGCCCGTGGCGTCAGCTCTAAAGAAAGCTACCCCTTTAGCCTTGTTCAAAAAGGGAACCTACTGGAATTGGACTGGACACCCTGTATTAGTGCTTTAATCTACGATGAAAACCGATCACTGCCACAAAGGGCCGCTGCATTTCACAACACACTCGCGCAGATGGCGCTGGCAGTAGCAACGCAACAAGGTGAAAAGAATATCTTTCTGTCCGGCGGTGTTTTCCAGAATAAGCGGCTTACCGAAACCGTCACTGCGCTTCTGGAAAGTCAGGGCTTTTCCGTTCACAGCCACAGCGAGGTCCCCCCAAATGATGGCGGAATATCGCTGGGCCAGATCCACTACGCCCAATGTATGGATGCTGCTGGGCAATCATTGGGAGAGGAGAGTTCCTAGTGTGCCTGGGAGTTCCCGGAAGAATCGAATTAATAGAGCAACAATCAGCCATGGAGCGCACTGGAAAAATCTCCTTCGGCGGTATCAGTAAAGCTGTAAATTTATCATTGGTACCCGAGGCTGAAGTAGGAGACTACGTGATCGTTCATGCTGGAGTCGCGATCAGCAAGTTGAGAGAAGAAGAAGCAAATAAGGTTTTCGAGTACCTCAAAACATTGGGTTGAGTCAGCCTGTAATGAAATACCTCAAGGAATATCGCAACGGCGAGAACATCAAGCTGATTGCGGCAGAGATTCAGAAAGTCACCACTCGCCCATGGACTCTAATGGAGATCTGTGGAGGGCAAACCCATGCCATCGCGAAATACAACTTGCTGCAATTACTGCCCGAGGAGATTCAATTGGTACACGGGCCCGGTTGCCCGGTTTGTGTTACTCCTCAGGAAATTATCGACAGAGCTATTGCGATTGCTGCAGTGCCCAATGTTATCTTCTGCTCCTTTGGCGATATGTTGCGAGTCCCCGGTTCAGATCGAGATTTACTAGAAGTCAAAGCTGACGGAGGCGATGTCCGTATTGTCTACTCGCCGCTGCAAGCGCTCAATATGGCAGAGCAGAACCCTACCAAGCAGGTCGTATTCTTTGCGGTGGGTTTTGAAACAACTGCTACCGCCAATGCCCTAGCGCTGTCCCTCGCCAAGCAAAAGCAAATCGACAACTTTTACGCATTGATATCCCAGTTTTTGGTTACACCGGCAATTCAATCGATATGTGCCCGTGAAGACTGCCGGATTCAAGGTTTCCTTGCTGCGGGTCACGTCTGTGCAATAACCGGATATCGTCAATACCGCCGTTTGGTGAAAATACACCAGATTCCAATAGTGATTACAGGATTTGAACCCCTGGATATTCTTGAAGGCGTACTCCGGTGTGTCCGTCAATTAGAGAGTGGTCGCTGTGAAGTAGAAAACCAATATCAGCGCGCGGTTACTAAAACAGGTAATACCGTTGCCCAAGACTTGATTAAAGAGGTTTTTAAAGTAGCAACACAGCAGTGGCGCGGCATAGGTGAGATTCCCGCTAGCGGTCTGGTACTGAGCGACGATTACTCAGGATTCAATGCAGAACAAACATTCAATCTGCCAGCATTGAGCATTTCTGAAAACAGGGGCTGTATCAGTGGGGATATTATGCTGGGGCTAAAAAAGCCCGGGGACTGTCCTCACTTCGCTAAGACCTGCCAACCCCAGCAACCGCTGGGGGCGCCAATGGTTTCCACTGAAGGCGCTTGCGCGGCCTACTATCGCTACCAGAACCAGGTGGAATCGAATGAATCTGCAGTGTCCAATTCCACCAACCGCTGACGAGGTCGTACGCCTCGGCCATGGCAGCGGTGGGGAGATGACCCAACGCTTGATCGATCAATATATTCAACCTGTCTTCTCTAATCCCTGGCTATCCCAGGCCCATGACAGTGCAACACTTCCATGGAAACCGGATCAGCTCGTATTTACCACCGACTCCTTTGTAATCTCACCGCTTTTCTTTCCCGGAGGAAATATCGGTGAGCTCGCCGTTTATGGCACCGTCAACGATTTGGCCATGGCCGGCGCGGAACCCAAGTTTCTAAGCTGCGGCTTGATTCTCGAAGAGGGGTTGCCCCTGGAAACTCTCCAACGGGTTCTGATCTCGATGGCTGAGGCTGCCCGGAACTCAGGAATTACCTTAGTCACAGGCGATACCAAAGTGGTAGAGAAAGGGAAGGGGGATGGGCTCTATATCAATACCAGTGGCATCGGTACCCTGATAAGAGAACAACCCATTGATCCCAACCGTATTTGCCAAGGTGACTCTATTATCCTGTCCGGCGATCTCGGCCGCCATGGCATAGCGGTGATGGCCAGCCGAGAGGGACTCGAGTTTGAAAGTGATCTCCTCAGCGATTGTGCGCCACTGAATGGTGTAGTTGCACAAATGATCAATTCCGGAATTGAAGTTCATTGTCTGCGAGATCTCACACGAGGTGGGCTAGCCACCGCATTGGTGGAGCTAGCGGAAAACTGCGGACGGACCTTTGTCTTGGAGGAGAGCAAGATACCTGTTTGTGATGACGTGCAGGACGCTTGTGAGTTACTGGGGCTAGACCCACTCTATGTAGCAAATGAGGGGCGTTTTGTGGTTTTTGTCCCCGAAACAGGTGTTAAGCTGGCACTTTCCATTCTTCGAAAAGCAGCTGATAGCAGCTTTGCGGCTATTGGTACTGTTGGGGGAGGAAATAGCTCCCAGGTTATTTTAAAAAACAATTTGGGATGTGATCGGTTATTGCAGCGTTTACCTGGAGAGCAGTTGCCAAGGATTTGCTAGCAAGAAGCCTCAAAAGCACAATTTACGTACAGTTTTTGAGCATATAGAATTAATGTATAAAAGCTCTAACTATCACTGAGTACTTCATGACAATCTTGTTGTGGTCAACTCCAACCGGACACTTTCCTAAGCACATTTTTCAAATTCGATAGGGGTTACGTCCCCCAGTGTTGTATGTATTCTGCGTGAATTGTAATACGCAATATAGGCCCTCACGTCTGTTATCGCACCCTCCCTTGTCGGATAGAGGTTTCCTGTTAACCATTCCCGCTTCAGGCTACTAAAAAAACGCTCAGTAGGTGCATTGTCCCAACAATTTCCCTTGCGGCTCATTGAGCACACCATTCCATGCTGCTTTAGTAGCGCTTGGTAGCTATGGCTGGCATACTGGCTACCTCGATCAGAGTGATGCAGCAGACCTTTTGTTGGGGTGCGCAAATTGATAGCCATAACCAGTGCACGACTTGCCAGGGCCGTCTCCATCTGGCGGTCTAAGTGCCAGCCAACAATCCGGCGTGAATAAAGATCAATTACCACTGCTAGGTATAACCAACCCTGCAAAGTCCAGATGTAGGTAATATCCGTAGTCCAAACTTGATTTTTAGCACTCGGTGAGAAATCCCTATTTAGAAGATTCTCAGCAACTGGCAGTTGGTGCTTGCTATTTGTGGTTAGTGTAAATCGCTTCTTCTGTTTTACTACCAAGCCGAGCTTTTTCATGAGTTTGCGGACTCGATAACGCCCAATTTCAAAGCCTTCTTTGCGCAACAGCTTCATTAACCGACGGCTTCCGAGACTCTCACGAGATTCTGCAAATAAGGCCTTCAATCGATGGCATAGTTGCCAAATCTGGCCATCTATTGGGCTATCACTACGACGACACCATTCGTAATAGCTGCTCTTATTTACTTGCATTACTCGGCAGAGCACTCTAACTGGAAAGCTACCTTGCTGCTTTTTAATAAATTCGTACTTTATTTCATTTCTTTCGCAAAGAAGGCGCTGGCCTTTTTTAGGATTTCCTTCTCCATCCGCAATTGCTTTACTTCACGTCGCAGTTGATCCAGTTCAGCTCGTTCGCCCGAATCCAACCTTACTCCGTTCTCTTCCTGCTCCAGCTCCTTTATCCAGCGTCGCAGATTGTTAGCAGTGGTTCCTACAGCCTCTGCGGCCTTGGAAATCGAATACCCTTGTTCTGAGACAAGAGCTACGGCGTCTTTCTTGAACTCCGGCTTGAATTTCCGGCGTGTACCTTTTGTTGTCATACTTCACCTCGCTAGGTAGTTTTACCATCTTAACGAAGTGTCCGGAAGGATTAGACCACTACATACAGAATATATTCTAGTTTCACTTGGCTCAAAATCTGGCAGCCACACTAACTAATTCGAATTAAGGCTGTAATAGAGATACTATGACAAAGCCAATAACTACAAAACTCAGAAATTGTCTTGTCAGTCTCTTCAGAGGAATTAGCCAGGTCACCCTGCAAAGAAACGCCTTGAGTGGCTTTCTATTCATACTCGGAGTAACAGTTAACTCTATTGCCATGGCTATAGGAGTCGCAATTGGGGTTATCACCTCAACTGTCTGTGCAAATATTCTTAATTATCCCGTAAAACAAATTGAGGATGGACTATTTGGGTACAATGGAGCTTTGATCGGTGTAGTCATATTCTTATTATATGCTCCATCTTTAATGACTGTTTTATTGATTGTCGGTGGAAGTGCTTTAACAGTCTTGATCATGCGCTTTATGCTGCTTAACTTTGTCCTTCCGCCTTATACTGCACCCTACATTCTGGTGATATGGGCTATATGGATATTGGCTCCAGCACTAGATCTAGCGCCAACTGCAGCAATCGTTAACGAAAACACCTCAACCTGGGGGATATTCGAAGGTATTGGTCAAATCATCTTTCAGAACAATGCCATTACAGGTATTTGTTTTTTAATTGGGATTTTTATCTCGAATAAATCTCATGCGTTTTGGAGTATTATTGGTGGAATGCTGGCCACATCACTGGCCATGTTCCTGGCATTATCACCCACTTTAATTCTTGCCGGGCTCTTCGGTTACAATGCATCTTTGAGCGCTATTGCATTATCAAATGGTCGTAAGCGATGGCTAGCCCCACTTGCAGGGAGCATATTAACCGTTCCAATCGCAATGGCTTTTATGAGCGCTGATATTATTGTATTAACCGCACCATTTGTTATCGCTAGCTGGATTATATTGTTGATCCAAAGAAAACTTACATTAACTCATTAATCCAGCCCATTAGAGAAAACACTAGCTCGTGAAAGATTCGGTAAGTACAGCTTCCATTTGACGAATTGATTGAGTCCAACTGACTTTTGCCAGTTTTGCGTAGTCAATGTTGAGAAGCGTATGTGTCAGAGTAACGATGGTACCAAGCTCAGAGCCCCTGAATGCAACTTCAACCAAAGATGCATTTTCTTGCGACTCGGTGCTGTTTGGCAGATTAAGATTGCAATGCTCGTGGACTTCAAAAACTAATCGCTTCGGCCTGTCAACGCTGCGATACACACCAGACATAACGCAGGAACTGCCGTTTGGAGCAGTCATCTCAAAAGCATTGTATCCGTTTTCGCAACATTGTTTCTCTATTTGAACTAATTATTGAGTCAATGTGATGTACTAGGGTAGATCGCAAGTTTTGGACATTAACCCAACGCTTCAGGAGCTTGAAATGAAAGCAAAACTTATTTTACCAATGATTCTATTAAACATGCTTGGCGGAGTAGGGTCCGGCATCATGATCTATATGTCTGGCGGCGATCCGGTTTGGGTCGGCGCACTTTTAACGACCTTGCCTTTACCATTTTTCTTGATGGTTCTGACAAATGTGTTCAGCATTTCAAGAACATCAGAAAGGCTGCCAGTTATTCAAGCTGTTAACTTTTTAGGAGTTGCACTGGTTGCTTATTCAACTTATTCGAACCAGGCTCCAATGTCCTTGTCTCAGTACGTTCCTATTGCAGCTGCTGCCCTGGGCTTCGTATCCCTTCATTGGTATGTCTGGTCATTCTCCGTTTACAACCGCAGAAAGAGCAAGGCCATATCAAAAGGCCAAAAACTGCCTGAAATGAATTTTAATCGATTAGATAAATCAGGTGTGTCTTCCACTTCTTTTGACGAATCTAAAACACTATTAGTGTTCTTTAGAGCCAACTGGTGCCCATTTTGTATGAACCAGTTAAAAGAAGTGAAGAAGTATGCTGAGACACTTAAGCAATATGATGTGAAGGTAAAGTTTATCTCTAACCAAGGCTACGATAACTCAAGGAAGTTAGGCGACAAGCTTGGCCTACCTGGTCATTTTGAAATTCTTCAAGATGACAACTTAATGGGTGCTAAAGCTCTAGGCATTGAAGATATTGGCGGTTCCCCTGCAGGAATGCCTGGGTACCCTAAGGATACCGTTATGGCCACAGTGATAGCACTGGATGAAGATGGTACGGTTATATTCGGTGATGAGACCGACAATTATCGGAGACGCCCAGACCCGACAACGTTTCTGCATGTTTTTGAAGGCTCAAAGCCGCAGACTTTAGATGCTAACCCAACACTCAAAGGTACCGCCTAGTGAGGTAAAATATCAATCTCTCATAGAGCTTATCGATAGGCCCATGAAGAGTGAAAGATAACTGTCTAGCTAGCAATATTGTCGCAGGCCTGAACCTGGATTAAGTAAATGCCTTAGAACAACCAATATGGATTATATAAAGCCTGAAGATTCTATCGATGCCTAAGCAAATACAGGTCTACCTTATATCAGTTGACATATAAAAGACTATCACATATTTACATACCCCTTTCTATGATAGACAGGGGTTTTTCCTTGTTGAGATTAGAGTATTCTATAAGTAATTGAAATTGGAGAACGTCATGGAGTTTAACTTCCCAAATCGTGATGGCGTAGAATTAAAGGGCAAGTTAGAGGAATCTGTTGGAACCCCAAAGGCTTATGCAATTTTTGCACATTGTTTTACCTGCTCAAAAGATATTATTGCAGCAAGCAATATTTGTAAGTCATTAACCAGTAAAGGGATATCAGTATTAAGGTTTGACTTCACTGGATTGGGTAATAGTGATGGAGATTTTTCCAATACTAATTTTTCATCCAATGTTGAAGATTTACTTAGTGCTTACAATGAAATCGAAAACCGCTTCGAGGCACCAAAATTGTTAATTGGGCATAGTTTTGGAGGTGCTGCCGTTTTGAAAGCCGCTGGTATGATAAAGACAGCTAAAGCTGTTGTTACTATAGCTGCTCCAAGTGATGTTAAACACATCCAGCATATGTTTAAAGAGGAACTCGATAGCATCAATAAAACAGGTCAGGCAAGAGTGGTTCTGGCTGGCCGAGAGTTTACGCTAAAGAAGCAATTCATTGATGATATAAATGAAGCAGACGTCTTGGTTAACCTTAAGGAATTAAGGAAAGCGCTGCTAGTAATGCATTCACCACTAGACAGCACTGTTTCAATTGAGCATGCGGCGAAAATATTCGCTGCTGCGAACCATCCTAAGAGTTTTATTTCTTTAGACAAAGCCGATCATTTGCTTATGAAAAAATCAGATGCTGAATATGTCGGTAATGTTATTGGAGCCTGGGTTCAAAGATACATTAATTAATATCGGATGTTACAGAGAGTAATATCGAACTTTGAAGCCTTGCAACAGTAAAGAACCGTCAACTATCGAGAGCTGGGCTGTAAAGAACAATAGAAACAGCACTAGTTGGAATTTAGGTTGCTCCTAGTCCACCTAGTAATCCGGGGCTTAACTCAGTTCCTTTTTTAGAAACTCGATAAAGACTCTGGTCTTTGCCGGCATCGCTCTACCACTGGGAATCAGTGCACTAACCGGTGGACCGGGTACTACTTTCTCAGGAAACAACTCAATAACTTCGCCAGTCTGAATAGAAGAACCGAGAGCAGTATCATATACCTGAGCAATACCCATACCAGCGACTACTGCATCTATCAGTGTTCGTCCATCTCTAAAAATTGCCAGCGGGGAAGGGGAGAATTCAGTAATTGAGTCATCATTTTCTCGAAATGACCAGGCTCTTACTTTTCCTGTAGGCGCTCTGAAAACAAGAGCATCATGCTCTCTCAGCTCCTCCAAATTCTTAGGTTTACCTTTCTGGGAAAGGTATTCAGGCGAAGCACACAAAATACGTCTAGATCCGCATAATGTTTTTGCGATAAAAGAACTATCCTCTAGTTCGCCAATTCTAACAACGACATCCCATTCACCTTTAATAGCGTCCTCCAGGCTATCTGAAAGAGAGACCTCGACCGTAACCTTGGGATGCAACTGGGTGAACCCCTTTAAAGCACTGACAATATTTCGGCCTATGCCTATTGGCAAATTGATACGCAATCGTCCGGCAGGCTCATCCTTCCTGGCATGCAGCAAAAGCCTGGCCTCATTGATTGTTTCTAACGCATGTTTTGCGGCATCTAGAAATATTTTACCTTCTTCTGTCAGCCTGATACTTCGTGTGGTTCTGTTGAATAGCTTAAGACCCAATTCCTCCTCAAGCTTCTTCACTGCCTTACCAGCGCCTGATTTGGTTGAGTTCAATGATGCCGCCGCTTTTGTAAAGCTTCCATGTTCGGCAACGGCAATAAATACAACTATTTCGTTCAAATGGGCTTGTTGAAACACAGATTGTGTCCTTAATGGATACAATGAGTATCAAAATAGCATGTTTATAGCGCAAATCAAAGTAACTAATCTTCCCAATAGTGGTTTGGCGTAAGTACCTGCATAGAGACCAGTTGGAGAATTAGCCAGGTCGCATCGAAGGCTTACCCAAAGCTCGCGCTTCCAAACTTTAAACCATTAGAGGAATAGGTTATGTCTCTTCAAGACAAACTAGATGCTTTCAAAGAAGTATTTAAGCAACAGGCCCCAGAAGGAGCATTTGAAGCCTTTGCCAGATCATCCAAGGAGTTGGCTGCTAGTGGCCAAGTTGAACGTTCGATTAAAGTAGGGGAGAAAGTCCCATACTTTACATTGCCAGATTCAGAAGGTAACGACCTTGTCCTGGAAGAACTCCTAGCCAAAGGGCCCGTTATTCTAACGTTCTATCGAGGCGTGTGGTGCCCTTACTGCAATATTGAGCTGCAAGCGTTAGAAGAAGTTGCTGCAGAGATCAAAGCGCGTGGCGCAACCCTGGTTGCTATTTCCATGCAAGGGCCCGCTGAAAGCCGCAAATCTCAGAGGGATAACAAGCTAAGCTTCCCAATTCTGACTGATCAAAGTGGAAAGCTTGCTGAAGAGTTTGGTATCCGCTGGACATTACAACCTTATGTAATTGAGTTCCACAAGATGTTCAAAGTCGAACTCCCGACCATCCATCGTGACGGCGCGTGGAACTTACCTATGCCTGCAAGATATGTCATAGATACCGATGGAACAATCGCATATGCGGAGGTGAATCCTGACTATACACGTCGCCCCGAACCCAGCGACTTATTTCCCGTACTTGAAAAGCTGAGTCAGTCTACAACTGCATAGTATGTAAACACCTCCACCTCTTTAGCGCTGACTAGCGCCAAAGAGGTGGAAGCACTCGATGTAAATCGATATCGAGCACCGTAAAACCCAACTTATATGGTAAGACTCATGGTCAATTTTACACGTTACACAATTGAAACAGCACCAGAAGCCTCTAAGCCCACTCTAGAAGCCGCTAAAAAGAAAATGGGATTTGTACCCAATCTAATGGCAACCATGGCCGAATCACCTGTAATGGTAGAGAGCTACCTAACACTTATGGGATTATTTGATAAATCTCGCTTGAGCGAAACGGAGCGAGAGATAATCCTGATGACAAACAGCCGCCTAAACGGTTGCACCTACTGCATGGCTGCGCATACCGCCGTTTGCAAAATGGCCGGTGTAGATGAAAATGTCATCAAGGCGCTGCGTAGCGGTAAAACACTCGATGACCCTAAACTCGAAGCGCTCCGAGCATTCAGTGTCATTATCAATGAGAAACGTGGATGGGCCACAGAAGAGGAGGTTGAGGCATTTCTTGCAGCAGGTTATACGAAAGAGACGGTTCTAGAGGTGATAGTTGGAACCAGTCTAAAAGTACTCTCGAATTACTCTACCCACAATCTGAATGTCAGTCTCGATGATGCGTTTTTGCCCATGGCTTGGAGTAAGGATATGGATTCGAATGGTTGAGCGTAAAAGCAAATAAACAACATGTATCCGATTCATGCGTCTAATAAAGACTGGGCCTTGGGAAGAGGGCGCCTGTCCAGATCATAAAAGTGACGATAAGAACCCCACTGATTCACCAAAGTAATGAGGCCCATATAGCCACTATGGGCCTCTACTATATTGTCCGAGATATTCGTGGTATCTAAGCCCCTAAACAATACATCCTCTTGAATACAGCCTTCTTTTGGCTTATCACAATTACTCCATTTCGCTACGAACAATGCCGGGTGTTTTGGCTTGTCCCCGTACTCGGTCAGGATGATCGCGCTCGTTAAAGCGCCTCAAGCCTTCGGATAGCTCTGCTCTGGATTCAGAGTCGCTGAATAATCGGTTGAAGCACTCAGCCTCAATTCGTAGACCTTCATCAAGATCCTTTCCATAACCACGAATGGCGGCTTCTTTATCAGAGTGAATCGCTGGCTGGGGAAGGGTAGAGATATACTGTGCTAACTCTACGGCACGATCTAATGCGGCTCCCTTTGGCACCACTTCGTTGGCCAATCCAATGCGATAAGCTTCTTCAGCATTAATAACTTTTCCCGTGATGATTAACTCCAGCGCTCGCCCCATACCAACAATACGCGGCAAACGCTGAGTACCACCATCGGCTAAGCCGATATTCCAACGACGACAAGTCATTCCAAAGGATGCGTGTTCTTCTACAATCCGCATATCGGCAAAACATGCCCACTCAAAGCCACCCGCATAAGCGATTCCGTTCACAGCCGCAATGATAGGCTTATAAATATCGGTCCAGCGGGATGGACCTATAATGCCTGGAGCTTCACCTCGATTATGTCGGGCAATATCAGCAGGTTCTACAGGACATAAAACAGCCACGTCAGGATCGGGGTGGTTGGTAGGTTCGGTTGCAGCAAGATTGCTTTTCAAATCACCCCCTGCACAAAATGCAGAATCGCCTGCGCCGGTGATTACCGCAACTTTAGCTCCGTCATCGGTACGAAAGCGATCGAATGCATCCACCAGCTCGCGGTGAGCGCGAGTACCAATGCAATTCTTAACCTCTGGACGGTTAAAGGTAATGATGGTTACTGGACCACCTTTTTCGTATTTAATGTGATGATATTCCATGTCATAAGACCTTTATCATTTGGCGTCGAAGTAATATTTAAAATCCACCCTGATACATCAAATGAGAATTTAATCCCGGTGCCGATTAATATTTTATCAACATATACCGCAATAAATTAGTACAAATGAACCCTTTACAGTTAATAAAACTTTATCTGCTAACACAATGAAACCCTGAGTATTTCCTCCTGCAATGATTAGATTCAGCACCTGTATCAAACTTGGAGACCTTACAAATTTCTGAGGAATGGGAATTATTGCGCCGCCAATAGGGTTGTCAACCTAGATACGTGGCGAGCTAGTATATAAAATCCAGCCAGATATCAATACAAAGCCTGATGAAGCATTAAGTGTTGCGCTAAAGTACCTAGATGACAATCGGCTGTAACCCCGTGTCAGATAATTTATAACGAAAAGGGTGGGCACAACCCACCCAAACACATGTGACTCAACGGCAAAGTGGCTCATTCAAATTTAAGTGTGCATTGGAAAGGGCAATTAATTGAGGATAATAAATGGGTCCTGTTATTAGATTTCCTGTGGTGTGCTTTTTAAATGGAAAAATTACAGTGCACACAAAGAGTAGCTTCAAAGCATTAGGGGCTCGTTTTTTGGACGAGCAGACATTTGTCACTCTGGAGAATCGGCGATCAAAAGCAAAAGATGGTTGGATACTTGACTCTAGCGGGAAGTTTGTACCTTTATCTCATAGCGGCAATTTGCGAGAATGGGCTCGTCCTATTTCCTTCCTCTGGAATGCAGTGTTGACTAAGTACCAAGCTAATATCGAGGGGGCTGTGAAGGTAGGCTTTGTACTGAAAGACTTAGATTCGATGTCCAAATCCTCGCCGGGAAAGCTTGGGATGGATTTCAAAAGATTTCTAAGTAAGTATGAGTCTGACCAGTATATTACTAGTGATATACTGAAAGAGTGGCCCTTTTAGTTTGATATTTCCTTGCAAGTCTCACACGCCAGATATACTCTGTTAATATATTTTTCCCTCTCCAAAGAAGCTCCCTCTAAAGTCGGCAATATCGAAATTGTTCAAATCAAGACCAGACATGTTGAGTAGAAATATTTAGAAGAATTTTCTTAATTGTGTTGAATCCCAAATACGATTAAATATAGCGGCTTATTACCTCTAACAACTTGGAGATGCACCGATTGACGACCGGTTTTTAACCGCTACTTTCTGATCTCCATCAATTGTGTTAGGTAAAATAGAGGCGCATAATGGCGCTTGGACTCCACCACGGACCAAGGCGAAATGATATACAAATGGTTCTACGATAGCGCGTTTTACGCACCCCATCCCCAGCGACTCTTTTACTCGTCGGCACTCGTTTGCCATTCTTCTGCTAGTGCACGGGGAACCACTGAAGTACGTGAGTTAGCTATTAGGGCACAAGTAGGTGGACAGCACCGAGATTTACACCAATGTGCTCACCATCGATGGAGCACATTTTTTAGGCAGGGTGGATTTTCATTAATTATCGAGTGGCATTAGTACATTAGATTACGTTATATACGTGCCATTGCTACCGTAATATTTTCAATTGTTTGTCTAAGTTAGATTAAGCTATGAATCCAGAGTTTTTAGGTGCGAGAGGTTCCAACACTGGTGATGATTTCCATGAGTGGTGGGCTCTTCGTTTAGCCTTACGATTGCTAGCCCCAGATACATCCTTAACGGCTGTAACAGTTGAAGGTATAAATCTTGATGATAAAAAGGGGCAAGAATTAACGGAATGGGATTCCGTTGATTGCGGTTTATTTTATGGTGGCCACACAGTAGAGAAAGCTGAAAAAGTTGTTATTGAGCAGTTAAAGTATTCCTCATCAATGCCTGAAAAAAACTGGACTGTTTCAGAACTAACAAGCTCCAAGTCGAAGTCTTCAAATAACAGCATTATCAAAGGGCTTGCTGATTCATTTAGTGCCGTATTAAAAACCAGACCAGATCTGATAAGTGCTGATGCGCTAACAATCAGACTAGTCAGTAATCGCCCTATTGGTGCAGACCTTAAGAAATCACTTTCCGATACCAGCAATAAGAAGCATGAAACGCTGAGAGTCGCCAGTGGTCTCAATAAAAGAAATTTCAAGAAATTTATTACGCTTTTTGACTTCTCTGATTGTGGTACGGGGTCTCGATTTGAGCAAGAAGAAAACGCGATTAATGAAATCTTAAATCTAACGGAGAGTGCTGATCGAGGGTTTGTGCTGGATTTGAAAGATCGTGTTCACAAGTTGATGCTACCGGAGGCTACAGGAAGTTATATCACTAAAGAAACAGTGCTGACATGGATGAATGTATCTGACCCTCTTGCTCTGTTCCCATGCCCTCCAAGGCTAAAGCTGGTTGAAAACCCAGTTAAAAGAAGTGCGGCTACAGCAATACAAGCTGCCATGATTAATGGTAATCAATTTGTCTGCCTACATGGAGAAGGTGGTAGTGGCAAGACAACCGTACTAAAACAGGTTGAAAATCTATTACCCAGCGGCTCAGTCATGATTACCTATGACTGTTATGGTGCGGGTACTTACATGGATAGTGAGGCCTATCGGCATAGAGATAAAGATGCCTACTTGCAAATAATCAATGAGACATCAGCTCGGTTGCGTTTACCGCTTCTGATTAGTCCAGACTCTTCCATTGATTTTATCAAAGCCTTTTCTTTAAGAATTGAAACTGCAAGTGATGTTTTAAAGGCTCAATCGGGCGATGCATTGTTGGTCGTTGTCATTGATGCAGCGGATAATACAGTAACAGGTGCAAAACAGTGTAAACCAGAAGAAACCAGTTTTATTCATGAGCTAATTAAGGTCGGCAATCTACCGAGTAATGTAAGGCTGATGATTTCTGCGAGAACTGGACGTTTAGATTCGTTATCTATCCCTGCTAAGTACAGTTCAGTAGAAATTTCTAACTTCTCACTTGAAGAAACTGCACTCAATGTGTCCCATCAGTACCCCAGTGCAACGGAATCATGGGTAGAGGATTTCCATAATTTGTCTAATAAGAATCCACGGGTGCAAAACTACGCATTCGACTATGCGGGTTCTGATCCTGAGAAAGCCATCGCTTTTTTAAGGCCAAATGGCAAGGGGTTAGATCAAATCTTTGAAGTCAGGTTTGAAGAGGCAATATTGAAAGAAGGTAACTCTGATACCTTGTCCCTTGTTTGTTCGTCCTTAGTTGCCTTGCCTGCACCAGTTCCAAAGGAGAATTTGGCTAGCGTTGTAGGAATATCGAAAGAAAGAGTTAATGATATTGTCTCTGACCTTCCCGGTATGCGTGTTCTTGACGACAAAGTTGGGTTTCTTGATGAAGATGTTGAGTTCTTTGTCCGAAAAAAGCGGAACCAAAGCTGCAAGAGGCTTATCAGCGTTCAGCAGCGCATTTCTTCGCTCATCACCAGAACGATGAATATTCAGCAATGCACCTGGCATCAGCACTGTTTTCAGCAGGTCAAGGTCGAAAGATCATAGAAATCATTCAGGAAAGTGAAGCACCATTAGCCATAAAAGACCAAATAATTCGTCGAGAAGTACAGCGTCAGCGTTTACAACTTGCAATGAAAGTATGCCGTTCGGCAGGCAAGCCAGCAGATGCAATATTTACCTTGTTGGTTGGAGCAGAAGCTATTAAAACGGATGACGCGGTAGACAAAATTATTGCTGAGAATCCCGATTTATCTATCCATTTTGCATCGGATACCGTAGGTAGGAATATACTTTATTCGTCAAAGACGTATGAAAATCATGGCAGATTCTTGTCGCATATAGTTGCTCGTGATGCCGCTGACAAAGACTTTATTGCTGCTCGCGAAAAGAAACGCATTCTTCGTGAATGGATGAATCGAAGAAGTGAGGATATTGAGCGACAAGAAACCGAACAAAGTGATCACCATTTCCCGCATGTCGAGGCTTGGCCATTAGAGCTTGAAGATATTACTGCCATTGCTCATTCGGTGCTGGATATGGAGGGTTGCCAGGCTGCATATGAATTTATTTGTGGTTGGAAGCCGAGAAGTATTCATTACATGATCGCGCTCAGGCTCGTAGATCGCCTATTGTTTTCGGGAAAGACGGGGGTAGTTCAAGAGTTTTTGGATAGCGGCTGCATCCCTGAGCCGTGGTTAGCACTATTTAGCATCCCCTTAGCGCTTGCCGGTCAGGAAATTGATTGTGCCGCTCTTGAGAAATCATTGTGCAACAAAAAATACTGAAGTACTGTGATCTAAAAGAGTTGGAGCGGCACGCCTCTGAAGTTGCAGGCCGTTCTAACTACGCGGAAATGCTACTCAATGGCTGTGAAATTCTGGCTGCCAACGGAAAGGATTTGTCTTCCATTGAACCAATCCTTGAATATCTTTGCCCAGACAAATGGCGTTTAGTCAATAATATCTACATACACGACGTTCTTAAAAATGATGTTGCTTTTAGGGCTTACTCTTTGTTGATGCGTCATCGTGGTCTGGACGTCAAAATAGAATCATATTGGATTGACTCGGAAATACCTGAAGATATTGAAGAGGCTGAAAAAAATAGGAAGAAACAAAAAATATCAGAAAAACACAGGGAAATAAGAGAGAGCCTTTCAAATTTGATGTCTGTCTATGCTGCCCGCGCAGACATATTGCTATCCAATATATTGCCGAAAGATGCTAATGCTAAACTTAAGTCAGCGCTAGGATCTTTGTTCGAAAATTCCTGGAGAATGTCTAGAGAGCACTATTTTGAATCTATATGTAGCCAACTTTCTTGGTCTGTAGCAAATCTATCTGCAATACCAGATATTGATATGAATACAGTATTCGCTTTGTCAAAGGCATGCTTTAAAGATTGGCCATCTGTATATTCTTCTGGTCAACGTATGGTTATTTCTAAATTGATAAAAATACCTGAGTTGAGCTCTTTTGTCGTTAAAGATATTTACCAACGATCAGTAGAAGTCAAAGATATAAAGGCGGCGGCAAGTGAAAAAATTAGTATTCTTCTAGATTTATCTAGAATATTGCTCTTTGCAGATAAGAATGAAGCTAGAGAAATATTCAAAATAGCAGTCGATATCGCTAATGACGTTGATGCCGATGCTATGCATGACGTATCTCTATTTTCAACGTTATCAAAGAACGCCAAAAACCACTTTTCGACAGAAATTTCGCAACAAACTGCGAATCAGATGGCAGAGATAATAACGGAGTACGGTACTCTTCTTGAGGGGTACGATCATTTCCCTTGGGGGGATGCGATTTCTGCTATTGCTATATTGGATATGGCTAAAGCCATAAGCCTAATTGGGTATTGGGAAGATTGCGATTTAGTTTTAGCTAAGGAGACCCTTCCAGCATTGATATCAACGGGCTTATCAGAGGCAACTATAAGCTCTTCACAGGCTGCATCGATACTTAATTTTTGTGATGATATGAGTGGTGAGCTCCTTACCAAGCTGGTATCAACTGCAAACCCTCAAAGTTCTAGACAGCTAATAGAAGAAGTCGCTAGAGCAGAGCTATTACGGTTCAATAAAAATGGTGATTCCAAAGCATGTCAGGCGCTAAATCAGCTAATCCCGTATGACGATGATAGTGGATACTGGCATTCGGCGCTGAATCAACTTATTCAGTTTAAGGAACAAAAAAGAGAAGTCACTAAGGCCAATGTTGATAGCGATAAGCTTGACCCTAGCGCTAGGAAGGAAACAGAAAAGGAGTTTCTTGACGGTATAAATCTTGCCGAAATCTCCTTTGAATCACCTACCGATTTTGTGGGTTCGATAAAAGTTAAGAAGAAGGAGGCTAGAGGTAAGAAGCTTTATATTGGAGCGGATGACATCCTGATTTCAGCCAGTAGGCGTTTGGAATTTAAGGATCGTATTACTTTTCTGAATCTTCTTGCTGATGATCGAGTAATTGATGGTGTTGGTTATACATGGGCTAAAACGTTAACCGACTGCATTAACCTTTGGGTAGGATCGTCCCATGCCATATCTTCCTGGAGGGAGGAAAACTTACCAATTCTGATTGCTAATCACTTGGGCGAATTTTCATACAATGAAAATTATGGCTACGACAAGGGAATGCTCAAAGGCGTAATTGATAGCCTACATTTAAATAGAGAAGAGACGGTTAGTTTACTGCTAGATGGCTTGGAAAAAAATGCAGAATCCTTGCCACTAACCAAGATATATTCGGTGATCAGACTGATGGCTGATTATTGCAGCGATGAACAAATAGCAGATGTCACCACCCGGTACATTCGTCGGTTAAGCTCGCGCCTAAAAATCCCAACAAAAGCAACTGATTCTGAGTGCTCAGTTGAATCAGCGTTGGCATGTCAACTCTATTCATTTTTAGGTGATGTAGATACTAGGGTGAGATGGAGAGCGGCGCATAGTATTAGAGCATCTGCCAGAGTGGGTAATTTTAATATAATAGTCGCGTTGACAGCTTTATATGACCGTAAGTCTATGCCGGGCTACCGTGAAGATAATGTGCCCTTTTATTGGTTATCAGCACGTCTTTGGCTCATCGTTACATTTGATCGAATTGCATCCGAAACGCCAGAGGCCGTCGCACCTATCGCAAGTTGGCTATTGGACATTGCAACCGACCCAGAGTTCCCGCACGTATTGATGCGTCATTTCGCTAAATCTTGTCTGATGAAACTAATTTCAGGTGATTTCATAGATTTCGATGAACATGAAGTTACTGCGGTGGGCAGTATTAATACTTCTGGTTTAGATATCGAAAAATCTAAGCGTAGTGTTTCCCGTGGTGGGTTTCATAAGGAAGATAGAGAGAGACGGTTTCGTTTTGATTCGCTCGATACTCTAAATTATATATACCCGGGAGCGATAAGGTGTTTCTCTGATGTAGACCAAGAGATGTTTCTTGACGAAGCGGAATCTTGGATCATTGATAGGTGGAAAAACGGCTCAGACTTGTCGGCATGGGAAAACGAACCAAGGAAATATAAATTTGAACGCTCTGACTATAATCTTTACAGCCATAGCCACGGCGCTATGCCGACGATTGAACGGCATAGCTATTATCTGGAGTGGCATGCTATGTGGTGTAGCATCGGCTCTTTAATGGTTGAAAAGTCTCTGGCTGAAGCTGAGTATGATGATGACGATTACGGTACATTAGATGTTTTTTTGAGGAAGAAGAGTTTAACACAACCTCCACACTGGTCGAGTGATCTTCGATGCCCGACTCCACTGGAAAACCGTTTTCACCAACCTCCTTCACTTGAGGTGGAGAGCTGGATAGCCAATATTAAGGCTGATGATTTTGATTTGGAGGTTGGCTTAAATCCTGATGGTAGTGATCTGTTCGTTGACTCCTATCACAGTGTACGCACCAGCAAGCATAGCTCTACGGTTAGAATATCTTCTTCTCTAGTTAACCCTGATAGAGGCTTGTCCTTGATTAGGGCTCTTCAAACATCTGATGATTCACATGATTATCGCCTGCCTCCTACGAATCATGAGTCTGAGATAGACGAAGGCCCATATCTATTGCGTGGCTGGATCAGTGAGCCTTCTGGTGATTCAAGATTGGATGAGAAAGATACGTTTAATCATGGTGTTCGTATGATTGAAGGTATGCCCGCTGAAGAGGTCGTTAAGATGCTAGGGCTGCGACGCTCTAAAAATTATCCAGTTAGCTGGGTTGATAGCGAGGCTAATACAATATTTACTTATGAAGCTTGGGGTGATGTCATAGAGTATTCCAGACAAAAGGAATACATACATGGTGACGATGTTGTTTCTGATGGACACCGCCTGAAGATATCGTCACATCACCTTGAAAAGTACCTGAATGAAGTTAATTTAGATTTGATTCTTGAAGTCGAAATAACACGAAGAGCAAGTAAAGATGGAATTACAGGATATAACGAAGAGCCCAAAAAAGAAGCGCGGTACGCAAGACTCTATCTTTTCAGAAGAACTGGAGAAATCGTTACCACTGAAGGATGTTTTGGTACTTGGTCACCATCTGGCGACTGAGCTGGGTTTTTCGGATAGCTGTGACACTCTCGGGAAATGGATGTCTCATCACTTAGCAGAAGTGATGGATCGAGCTGAAAATGAGAGCAACCTTCAAAAGAAAGAAGAGTACCAGAAGGAAGTTGTCGAATTAATTCTGAAAGTATGGAAACACAGAACCTCTTTACAAGCGGATGCTTATCCATTAGCTAGATTCAGAGGTATTATCGACTCATTGAGTATACTTTCTCCCGAAGCAAATGTGTGGGAGAGAAATAGGCTTAACAAATATGAATCGCTTGCAGCAGACAGCTTCTCAATGCTTGTTGACTTATACAGGACATTGCACTTTATTGAATTTGTTTCACTAAAATCGATTAAAGATAAAAAGATACCTCCCTCTGTGCTGTCCGATGAAGAGCAGGAGATATATAATTTTTTGATTTCTTGGGCTGAAGAGGAGCTGAACTTTAGGTTATCAAGCTCGGATGAGTTTCCATCAGATAGATTAGATGCTGAGCAGGCTTCTAATAGTGTCTGTGAATTCATAGATAAACTATGTGATAACCTTAAAGAGCTGAAAAACGAACTAAAAATATCAAAATAGAGAAAAATGAGATGTAAGATGAATGTCAGACACTCTATAGGGAAGGGCGGGGTAGTTTCGATCCAAAGGCTGTAGAAACTCTCCCTAACAATGATGCACCTCCTGTTGAGTGAACTTATTTGAACGGCAATATCGAACGCCTTATCTCAGGTACTCCAGATGCGAGAATACAAGGCCAACCCCAAACATCTGGGAGTGCTACAAATCAACCGAGACAGGGGAACATCGAGATGCTCCTGTCACGTTTAAAGCGCTTAAAAGTCCAATGCTCATTTTTATGCTCGCGATTGCAATATGCAGCCTTATTTATTCTGGAACATCTGTAGTCAGTTATCTTGAGGGTCACGATTCCTGTCCTCCTTAGTCTCAACCAATGCCGACTGGTAGGTAGTTTGTGATTCCGCATGTGCAGCTAACAATATTCGCTAACGAAGTTCAGCCGCTC
The DNA here is from genome assembly GCF_030012985.1 of Microbulbifer sp. VAAF005. Taxonomy (NCBI): domain Bacteria; kingdom Pseudomonadati; phylum Pseudomonadota; class Gammaproteobacteria; order Cellvibrionales; family Microbulbiferaceae; genus Microbulbifer; species Microbulbifer sp. VAAF005. Next base: position 504,100 of record NZ_CP120233.1, read on the forward strand.
CAGCAGTTCCTCGCGAGCATAAACACCGACCTGGTTAACCTTGTTGTCCAGAACCCAAAACAAACGGAGAGCGTCATGGGAGCACTACGGGAGATCATCGGCGAGCTGGATTGCATCCAGGTTCGACCTGAACACAAGAACTGTGCATACTCAGGCCAGGGCGAGACGTGGATATCGGAAAAGAGTGCCAAGAAAAAACTTCAAACCTAGGCCCCACCAGGGCTCCCGTTATTTCCGATATTTGTGAATATCGGATATTTTATAAATTCCCGATATTACGTATAATTTGCCGCATTCCAACAACAAGTCCATATTTCTATGTCTGCTTCTAACCGGCCACCAGCACCAATCATCGACAACCTGAGCAACCTTGAGAATCCATTCCGCTGCACCAGCTTTTCAGCTAGCCGTTATCTCAGCAAGCAGATTCCTGGTGCTGATACCGATCTGGAGTTCACGCTTAAGTTTCTTTACAGCTATAACGGCAGCCAGGCAACGTTTAACAGCTACCGCCGTGAACTTGAGCGCTTGCTGCAATGGGCTTGGCGCATTGAAGAAGTTTCAATAATGACTCTGAAGCGCGAACACATTGAGGAGTTTGTGCAGTTTTGCATTGAGCCACCAATTGCCTGGATCGGAACTAAAAATGTTGCCAGATTCAAAACACAAAATGGCGAGCGCGTTGTGAATGCCGATTGGCGGCCATTCGTAGTCAGTGTGTCCAAAGTTGAGTTTCGTGCTGGCAAGACAGCTTCTCCCAAGGAGTTTCGTCCATCCCAGGCAGCGATCAAATGCATCTTTACTGCATTGTCATCCTTCTTCGATTTTCTCTATCAAGAAGGCTTGGTTCCAGCCAATCCTGTGGCACTGATTCGCCAGAAAAGTAAGTTTGTTCGACGTGAGCAACAAAGCCAGGTTGTACGTCGAATCAGCAACTTGCAGTGGGATTATGTCCTGGAGACTGCTGAGATCATGGCCGAGACATCGCCAACTGATCACGAGCGAACTTTATTTATTATGAACGCCCTATTCGCTATGTATTTGCGAATTTCTGAGTTGGTTGCAGATGAAAGATCGGCACCAGTTATGGGTGATTTTAAGAAAGATCGCGACGGAAACTGGTGGTTTCACGTTACGGGTAAAGGTAACAAAGGCCGGGCGATCACTGTTTGCGATCAAATGTTGAAGGCCTTGAAGCGCTACAGGAATTATTTGCAGCTCCCTGCTCTGCCCAGCATTAACGAGCAGACACCTCTGGTGCACAAGTCCCGTGGCAAGGGACCGGTTACCAGTACCCGACAGGTTCGCCTGATTGTTCAAAACTGCTTTGATGCTGCCCACCAACGGATGGTTGAAGAAGGCTTAGGGGAAGATGCTGAAGATCTTAAGGCTGCTACTGTTCACTGGCTCCGCCATACGGGTATTTCTGAAGATGTGAAGTACCGCCCCCGCGAGCATGTGCGCGATGATGCGGGACATGCAAGTATGGCTACGACCGATCGCTACATTGATTCCGATATGCGAGAGCGGCATGAAAGTGGGCGGAGTAAGCGGGTAAAGGAGGAGCGGTAATACTACCGCCCTACCCTCATATAGATGAAATAGCTTGACCCAAGAAAGATACGATATATCATTGCGCATCATCTGGTTAACCTAGTACACATGGATGAATACTCAGAGTGCGGAGAGGCTAATGGCACATACAAACAAACTCCCTGTCACCGTCCTTTCAGGTTTTCTAGGTGCCGGTAAAACTACCGTACTTAGCCACATACTGAACAATCGCGAAGGCAAAAAAATTGCTGTAATCGTCAATGATATGAGTGAAATCAATATCGATTCGACGAAAGTACAGAACGAAGTTTCTCTTAACCGTAGTGAGGAGAAGCTTGTTGAAATGAGTAATGGCTGTATTTGCTGCACTCTGCGGGAAGACCTTCTGGAGGAAGTCACTAAGCTTGCGCAGGAAGGACGGTTTGATTATCTCGTTATTGAATCAACAGGGATTTCTGAACCCTTACCCGTTGCAGAAACCTTCACTTTTGCCGACGAAAATGGTGTTTCTCTCTCTGATGTTGCCAGTTTGGACACAATGGTGACGGTGGTCGATGCAGTCAATTTTTTAAAGGACTATGACGAGGCCATATTTTTACAGGATGCTGGTGAATCATTAGGTGAAGACGACGAACGCAGTGTAACTGATTTGCTGATCGACCAGGTCGAGTTCGCAGATGTCATTCTGATCAGTAAAACAGATTTAGCTGGCCCTTCTGATGTTGAGCGCCTAGAGGCCATTCTGCGAACTCTAAATACGCAGGCAAAAATAGTTCCGGTCTCTCAAGGGCAAGTCGATATTGACGAGGTTCTAAGTACCGGCTTATTTAACTTCGAGCGCGCGCAGCAAGCACCTGGTTGGCTTAAAGAGATGCGAGGTGAACATATTCCTGAAACGGAAGAGTATGGCATTAGCAGTTTCAGCTACGAAGCACGTAGACCCTTCCATCCAGAAAAATTTCATCAATTTCTGCACAATACTGAGAGGCACGGCAAGTTAATTCGTTCCAAAGGGTATTTTTGGCTGGCGTCCCGCCCTGAGTTTGCAGGCGAATGGAGTCAAGCGGGAGGCATTGCCCACTATGGTTTCGCTGGGATGTTCTGGAAAGCTATACCCAAAGAAAACTGGCCCACAGACGAAAATTATCGCAGCTCCATTGAAAAACAATGGGTAGAACCCTTTGGTGATATGCGGCAAGAACTAGTATTTATTGGCCAGAGTTTGAATCAAACCAGCATGACAAAAGCGCTTGATGACTGCCTGCTAAGCGAGGACGAAGTGCTACGAGGCAAAGAATACTGGGCGACATTGAATGATCCATTTCCCGCATGGGAACAAGGATGAATATTAACCTCACCCCTGTACTTGGCTAGATCCTTTAGTGGGAAAGTGTAAAAGACCGACGAAATGTCGGTCTTTTATTAAGCTAGCGCCTTTCGACAGTTCAATTCTCTATAGCGGCCTCAACGGCTGCCGCCGCATCAACAATGCCTGACCCACAGCGCCGACATGAGCCTGTAAAACTTCGGGCTGTACTGGTGAGAATGGATTCAACCTCATCTGGTGTAACATCGGGCTTGACTGAATATATAAGTGCGGCTGTACCGGCAACATGTGGAGCGGCCATGCTGGTGCCGGCGTAGTAAGCGAAGCTATCACTACCGGGAGTTCGCGCGCCGCTGTTTAATGTAGAGAGAACACCATCGGATTCCACCGAGTTAGTTTCACCTCCGGGGGCAGCGACATCGACCACATTGCCGTAGTTGGAGTAGTAAGCAAGTCCTCCGGAGCGGTTGGTCGCGGATACTGTAATGACTCCTGAACAGTTAGCCGGCGAAAACCAGAAGGCATTCCGCCCAGAGTTACCTGCGGCAACAACAACTGTGGCGCCCAGGCTACGGGCTGTATTGATGGCACTTTGAGTTGTGCTTCCACAGAGGCCAAAGCCCCCCAGGCTCAAGTTCAACACTTGAGCCGGAGTTTCATTGGCTGGTGCACCACTAACCGAGCCGCCAGCGCTCCAGACAATGCCATCAGCAATATCAGATGTGTAACCGCCGCAGCGGCCGAGTACTCGAACGGGGAGCACTTTTGCTTTATGGGCTATCCCAGCGATACCCATATTGTTGTTGGTGACGGCAGCAATGGTGCCGGCCACATGAGTGCCATGCCAGCTGCTATCAAATTCGGGATACAGTGGGTTTCCGCAGTAACTATCGGTATACCAATCCCCGGGATCACTGGCATCACTATCACGGCCATCCCCATCTACAGCGATATCGGAATCCGAAATCATGTCGTAACCAGGCAGCAAGTTGTCCATGAGGTCTGTGTGAGCGAGATAACCGGTATCAATAACTGCTACTACCACGCCCTCCCCCTGAGTTATATCCCAGGCTGCGGGCAAATTCAGTCCACCATCAGCTTCAAAGTAGTGCCACTGGTCGTAATAGCTGGGGTCATTAGGGACCGCCATAGGGTGCATCATCAAGTCGGGCTCAGCGTACTCAATATTGGGGTCTTGTTTTAGGCGGTTGATTATCAGGTTGATCTCGGCTTGGCTTTTTCGGCTCCCCAGGTGCATGACTTGTGCACCCGTCGCCATGCGCCGCAAGTGGCGCAAGTTGTGGCCCGCACGGCGAGAGGCTTTCTCCACAGTTTCCAGAGTCATGCTCGCTGACCGTCCGATCGTGGAATCCTGCTTGTATTTCACAATGATCCGGTCAGTTGTTGGGGAACTACTTAGGTTATCCATTTGGGTGGCGAAGGAGCCTGTACATAGAAGTGAAAACACACCTGCTAGAGTGGATTTTTTCAACAGTGACTTCATTATTGTTATCTCTCCATGATGATTTAGCCGACGGGGTGTAACATCCTAATCATTAGTACCACTGTCCCTGTTGTGACAGGGCACGTTAGGCTTTACGCAAGATATATGCCTGAGCAAGTCATGGCTGGATATCGAGACAAAATTAGTACCAGTGTTTCAATTTTGCCCACAGGGATAGTAGTGGCAACCGATGCATCCTTCTTAGGTGATTGCCGGCCTCTTTCTATTCTTGTGACAGCCTCCACCTAAACAAACTTATTTATCTGTCTTTGCACCGATATAGAGATAACTAAAGGCTTTCCAATCACTGTGCACAGAAAGGCTGCAAAATACTTTTCGAAATTTATCAACTTTAAAGAAAAGGCTGGAGCTTGAAGTTAATTCACTCTGATAAAACGAGCTTTAATCGAGCAGTGGAAATGATCATCACAGAATTGGGGATATTGCCGGCAATATAACTGGGAAAGGATTCTGCGGAGATCAACGTGTTAAATGAAAATGCCAGTCAGCTTAACTGACTGGCATTATTTGAGTAGAACAGCTATCAACCCACCCCACAGGAACCTGTCGAGTGGGAGTTGGCCCATTTACTCAGTACTAGCACTCAAAGAAACTCCAGAGTAGTCAGAGTAACCGCGGATACTGATATACCAGGTACCTGCGTCTGGATTGCTGATGCTGCAGCTTTCATCATTACCCCACTCGTAAGGACGACAATCGTACGCTGTGCGGGTGGGCTCTTGGCCAAAACGAACATAGAGGTCTGCATCCCCACTGCCACCAGACATTACGGCGCTCAGTGTTGAAGCTCCGCTATCAACGTCGATAGTGAAGTGCTGCCAGCTGTTGCGGGAACCACTGAGATTTGTCTCTTCCCAACTGTCGCTACCGCCACCGCCGCCACCACCTGCGGTGTAGCTGCCTACGAGGCTAACGTTAGAGAAGGAGCTATATCCACGTACCATGACGTGATAGGTTCCTCCCTGTACGTTATCGATATCACAAGTTTCATTATTGCCTGAAGTATAGGGGCGGCAGTCATAGGTACTGGTTGTGGGGGCGCTGCCATGGCGAACGTAGAGATCAGCATCGCCGCTTCCACCGGACATTACAAAAGACAAGTCTGTAGCGTTGTTAGGCACTTCTAGGGTGAAGTTAATTTCATCACCACTGTTACCCTCGATACCAGTCTCAGCAACACCATTTTCAAGTTCACCTCCGTCGTTACCGCCACCACCGCCGCCTCCACCATTAGCCAAGGCTACGGCCGCTGCTGCATCGACAATACCTGAGCCACAGCTGCTGCAAGAAGCCGGGAAGCTCCGCGCGGTACTGGTGAGGATTGATTCAACTTCATCTGGGGTCAAGGTAGGGTCTACAGAGTAGAGCAATGCTGCGGCACCGGCCACATGAGGCGCCGCCATACTGGTGCCCTGGATGTAATAGTAACTATCACTGCCTGGGTCAGTAGCACCATTGTTATAGGTAGAGAGGACGCCGTCGGAGTCATTGGCGAAGCTCTGTGCTCCACCCGGTGCTGCAACATCTACTACATTGCCGTAGTTAGAGTAGTAAGCACGACCGCCACTGCGATTAGTCGCAGCCACTGAGATCACCCCATCACAACTGGCAGGAGTAAATTGGCTTGCATTAGCATTGCTATTGCCAGCGGCTACAACAACCGTGGCACCGAGACTGCGGGCAGTATCGATGGCATTTTGTGTAGTAGTACCACAGCTTCCGCTGCCGCCAAGACTGAGATTGAGTACGTCGGCGGGATTCGCATTGGCTGGCAGGCCACTGACAGAACCGCCAGCCCCCCAAATGATCCCGTCAGCAATATCTGACGTATAGCCACCACAACGGCCGAGCACACGGACAGGAACGATCTTGGCCTCATAGGCAACACCAGCGATACCAAGATTATTGTTGGTAACGCCAGCGATAGTGCCGGCAACATGGGTACCGTGCCAGCTACTGTTGCTTGAGGAGCTATCTCCACAAGTACCAGAGCTATACCAATCACCCGGATCGGTGGCATCGCTATCGCGACCATCGCCATCTACGGAAACGAAGGTATCGTCGATCATGTCGTAGCCCGGCAAAATGTTGGCTGCCAGGTCTGCATGGGGTCGATAACCAGTATCGAGTACCGCGACCACAGCCCCGTTACCCGCAGTGGTATCCCAGGCTGATGGAAGGTTCAAGCCACCGGTAGATTCATAGTAGTGCCACTGATTGAGGTAACTTGGGTCATTAGGTACAGCCACTGCTTTCAAGATCAGATCTGGTTCTGCGTACTCCACATCCGGGTCTTGCCTCAGGCGATCGATAATTGCATTTACTTCAGCTCTATTTTTTCGACCTTCCAGGCGCATTACCTGAGCGCCAGTAGCTATGCGGCGCAGATGGTGCATTTTATGGCCAGCGCGACGGGAAGCTTTTTCCACAGTTTCCTGAGCCATAGTAGCGGCCCGTCCAACTTTAGCGCTTTCTTTGTACTTAACGATGATGCGATCAGTTAGCAGCTTGTTATCCGCTTCTTCCGCATAGGCACCAAAAGGCGCAGTGCATAGCAATGAGAATGCACTTGCTAAAGCCGTCTTTTGTAAAAGAAATTTTAAAGATAATTTCATTATTGTGGTTTCTCCGAAGTTATATTTATTCCAATACCAAAAAATCATTCGATATTGGTTACTCCTAAACCGCCCCGCTTTGGCTAAATAAATTCTATAAAGGGAAAGCCCAAAAACTGCTGAATTTAGGATCATTTAGTTAGCTTGAGCGAAATTGGTACCATTGTTTCAACTTGGTACAAATGTATAACGACTTGGAAATTGTTGTCCTCAATGGAGATCTCGAAACTCATGTGGACTGCGATGACAAGTTTTAAATCTCTATAAAAAACTTAGGTAATAAATATTTTTCCGCAAAAAAGTGTGGAATGGTTCACGGAAGACACAACCAAAGAGGATTAACAGATCACTTATGACAAAAAATACGGCCTTATCCCTCAAACATAAAGCAATGTTATATCACATCAAAAATATTTTATTTAACTATGACTTTTGATGACTGGTAAGTTGATTCAATGAGGGATGGGCGCTCTTGCGAGTATGAAAGAAAAGAAAAAATCTACTACTTTAATCGGCGCTAGTTATCAGCCTCTTACTTGAGCTAACCATTCACCGTTTGATAAATCAACAGCAAATCTAATCCCTCCGAGTTGTATAACTGCTATATCTTGACCTTTATAAGTGTTCTTTCGCCAGTGAAATTAAACGATCGCACCTGGATATAGCTTTATAGGCATAGGCTTCTTTACTTCCCCGAGAACTATCAAATTCAGAGAGGACACTTTTTTTAAGTGCAGTAGCAACTTCAATGGCAAGGGCATACTTTTGGTGGTTTAAGCAGTGCCGACAAACAATTGTTTCCAGCGCGTCTTCGCTATCAATGTTTAAATACCCCAAGTTACGCAGCCCCTCGTGAAGACCTTAAATATCTTCCCCTTTGTGAATGGCTAGTCGCCATATAGGTGTCTAATCTAGTGCCATGGAGACACCGACTGCCACACCTGTCCCTTTGTCATAACTTGTGAGGTTTAATATGAGAAAAGCAACTGGAGAAGCGGTAGGCACACAATCCAGGCTAGCCGCCCCCTCTGATTTAAGTGAGAGTGCGAGGGCCAGCATTACTATTGCCGTTAATACCCTGCTGGCAGATACTTTCAGCCTATATATGAAGACAAAGAACTTTCACTGGCATGTTAGCGGCCCCCACTTCAGGGACTATCATTTGCTTTTCGATGATCAAGCCGATGAAGTATTCGAGATGACCGATGCCCTGGCGGAGCGCGTGCGCAAACTAGGAGGCACTACGCTTCGCTCCATTGGCCATATCGCCAAGCTACAACGATCTTCAGACAATGATGCCGAGTATGTAGATCCGCAAGATATGTTGTTAGAGCTAGGCGAAGATAACCGGGAAATGATCTCAAGTATGCGTAAAGTCCACGAACTTTGTGATGAGCATAGAGATATTGCTACCGCAAGCTTGCTGGAAGAGTATATTGATCAGGCAGAAAAGCGGTCATGGTTTTTGTTTGAGGCTAGTCGCAGCTCTGGTTTGACACACCACTGAGCCCTTTGGCTCAGGCTTGATCTGGCAGACAGCGCTACTTTTTGAATTACCCTGTCAGATCAAACTCAACCAATACGACTTTCATTTTCCAAAGCGGCCTGTTCCTTTTCAGGTTAAGAGCTACAGCTCCAGCTTCAACCTCTCCCCGACCGAATTCTCGAGGAAACCTTCTCGGAGGTAAAAATCAATTGTTCGTTGCCAGTTTTCTCTTTCTGGAGTACTAACTTCCAACCGTGGCCAGCCCTCTTCCTTCGCAAAGCTGATCGCCTCAGCCAAAAGAGCCTTGCCAATAAACTGCGAGCGGAACCCTGGTTCAACATACAGCTCCTCGATTACCCCGTAGTTGCCTCCGGCATAAATAGCGGCAGATCTGGATAGGGTAATAACTCCTACAGGAGCTCCATCGACATGATATAGGAAAGCATGGAATCCATTATCTTGTGATAACAGCTTCTTAGCCGTTACTGCCATCACCTCTGGATCGATGTTGCGCTTATGACCGACAAGGGCTTGCAGCAATTTTGTTACCAGTCCTGCGACTTCATTACTCTGCTCCACCCCGGCCCTTACAATCGGACTCACCATAAACTATCCCTTCCCTTTAACTTATTTACATTTTTGCCCAGCTGAAATGTGATCACATTTAGAATCTATCAGCAATTTTTACTGGCAGCAAGCTGGGTGCGTAGGAAAGAAAGCGGACAACTCTCTATTGAATAATGGTCACAAAGAGCCAATGGGTAGAAATCATTAGAGCCGAAGGGATTGATGAAGCCTCAACGCTCGCATAGCACCATAAGTTTGAAGAAATGGAACCTGAACAACATCAGAGGCTTTTTCAGTCTTTAGGTATGAAACCTGAAGACTGAAAAAGTACAAGAGGTATTTATGAATTTTACCTTATCCCAAGTCTAAAAAATTCAAGGTAGGACAGCTGGAGCAATTTTATAAATTTAAGCTCCAGCAGCTCCCAACCTACCTATAGAACAGCTTTCAATCGCTCTTTAAGGGAGGATATAAACACCTTATCCTTCCCCCCAAGATTGGAAACATAAAGTATAAAATCACTACCATCTTTTCTGACAACCGTTACCGTAGTGGTATCTCCTAAAGAACTGGACCAGTCTACCTGTAGATCCTCAATATCCTCGTAAGATGCCATTTCCTTTTCCAAAATATCCCCATCTTTCCAATAGGAAAATACATGGCGTTGTGTAAAACCATTGCCATCTTCACTCACGAATAGAAGCGCGTCACTATAGAAATATGCTACCTCATCAGTAGCCTTTAGGATCCCCTTTCTCTGCATAAACTTGAGGTCCCTATCTGATATCTCACTTCCTTCAACAACCTTGTCGCTAGCTAAAATACCAAACTCTCCACCGACCACCAGCCCACACACCGGCAAGCTCAACACCACTAACAAAGCATGCCTAGCATGCCATTTGGAACCCTCAATTACCGCTGGTGACTTATCACCATTCACAAACAGTAAATAGTTTGCCAATGGCAATACTGTTAGCACGGTTAGAAGCTGGAACACCAGGGGGTAGCCCGTATATCTACCCAAGACTGGTGAGATCAAAAAGGTAATGGCCAATACAACTGCAAATCCTTTGTTTGGCAAATATGATTTACCATATCGATTTTCACTATCTTCACGGAGTTTATTCCAAAGGGGGAAGTACCAGAACTTGTTAAAAATACCTCTAGCGAGCGGCATGATCGCACTACGTTCCTGCTCCCGGATATATTTGAAGTTTCTATAAAACCAATAAACACCAAAAATTCCGAATGTAAAAACCCACATCGCCGTCAGCTTACCCAGGGAGACAGGGTAAAAAATCGTATCTTCCTTTACAGGGTTCTTCCATCTATCAAAGCGCCACATAAAGACCAGGAAGACATACATGGCGGCATAGATATAGATATACGTGGCGAGCGATAACTGTGATAAGAAACAACTCTCAGTATCTCCTGAGGTATTTGCATAAGACTGATAGATACCGTAACTCAGTTGATTCTTGAGTTTGTTAATAGCTTCTACGTAGGCTTGATATTCACTCGGCTTAACATGATCAACTTTACTGCGGTATATGTATTTCAGTGAAAGTGTCTTACTGGTTTCCTGATAGGAAACCTCATTTTTGAAATAGAAAAAGCTGTTATCTTCCTCAAAATACTCACTATCAAAAAACCAATCGTCTCCTTCGAAGTGAATTTCAATAACCTGCTCTATATGCTCTGGATACGATAAAGCCAAGGGATGGTGCCTATCCTGATCATCCGGCTCAGATACCCATGGGCTAACAATGTTTGCATAAAAATCAACCTCCTGGCGCTTTCTATCTGGTTTATCTTCCCAGAAATTTTCCAGCTTATATTGCTCATGAGAGGTGAATATATTTCGCTCTGGGTTATCTTCGAGCTCAATTAGAGCAGCGACTTCAATCCCGGAATAATAATCCTCAAAGAACTCCAAGTATTCTGTCTGTATTTGATCTCGCCCATTGCTAGCTAAACGCTGTCTCTGCCTTTCAGCGTCCTTACCATAATTTACAGTAGTGGTTGTAAAGGTTGCAGGGCCGTCATCCAGTACTGTGAACTCATCTTTTACAAATACTCCATACTTTGCGACATCTGGCTCCATATTTACCAAGTCATCAATGCCCGGCCTGAGTATTAGTGCTTTTCCATAATCTGGCTGAAAAATACTGCTCAAGTCACCATGCTGATAGCTACGCGTTGGATCTACCCAATACTCTTTGTCTTCAAATTCAAAATAGCTGATAACATGGTCAAATGACCTTACGCTGGGGATTCTATCTTTAAGTCTTGTTTCGGTATTGACTAGAGCCGGGTAGCCAACAACTCCAAGTTCTTTCAATAGAGTTAGAAACAGTACGGTTTTATCTTTACAATCTCCATATCTATACCGCAAAGTCGTGCTGGCTGGTCTGGGCTTGTGTGAGTTTTCCCCCAACTCTATCCCTAAGTAACGTATCTCCCCCTGGACAAACCGAAGTGCGGCAGAGATTTGGGAACTCTTATCTTTGTGATTTAACTTGATGTCAGCGACTAATTTGGCTATCTCCGCATCAACATTAAAAACTCCTTGATATAACCCTAATCCCCAGACACCAACATCTTCCCAGGTTGCCAGTTCACTAAAGTAAATAGCGCCCCAAGGACTAAACCAGGAAGGAGTCCCATCGTCAGATTTAAGTGGATCAAGTTTATTGTCCTCGATGATATACTCTCTGGCACCCCCCAGATCTTTTTGTTTGAGTTCTAAATCGCTATTTAAAATTGAACTATAGAGAGGTGTTTGCTTCTCCCACAATATACGCAAATAGAGTCTCTCAAGTGGGACAGACCAATTCAGACTAGAGTTATATGCAAATATCCCGTGATAAACAGGGTTCACCCCTGAGCGAGTGTAGCTATACTCTACAACATCACCCACCCTGATATCGTCTAACAATATATTGAGCGTTAATTGGCCATGGTAAACTGACTCATCCATTTCCTCTTCGCGCCGAATATGATCTATTCGCGCAGTATTGAGTTTATTTAAAACCTGTCTATCGCGGATCACATTAAGAGTATGTAATGTAACCTTTTGATACTCTGGGTCATAATCAATACTTATCTGTGAGCTTTCATCAACCCCCTCTGGGTTAATAATGTATTCAGCCATTCGAAAGAAGTATTCAAATTCTGGCTTATCCCCCGCTTTGATCTGCGAGTCCAGAAGAAGATAATGAACCCCATCCTGGATTTTATCGATCGGCCGCTCTTTTACTTCAGGAACTACTACCTTTGTTACCCAATCTGGTATGGGAGACGTAGCAACTTCTTCCCTTGCCCAAACCTTGCCTACGGCCAACAATGAACAAATCACTAAAACTATTGATATAGCCGCATCAATTTTTTTCTTCATTATCTACTTTTCTACAATACTTAGAGTGGCTTTCAAATACGAAATGGATGCGCACCAGTGAAACTAGACTGCAAACCCAATTAACTCAATACCTGCTTGTACGAGGAGCTTAGTAAAGGCGTTTTTCACTCGAAAGTCCAATATGGAGTCACAATGCGAGCTATCCCGATATTTTTTGTACGATAGTCCATTAACTAAGAACCTAAGACAACGTAAATAGCAGAAGATATAAGATTTAGAAGAGCTGACACTCTCTATACTAAAACTGGTATTCAGATTTATAAAAAGTTAATCACAACCAAACTTCCCCCACAAACTACAAGTAAGCTTATAAATAAGCTTTCCTATTAACTAGGAGTTAACAGGGATAAATTTTGTAACGGTCAGCTACTGTTGGTTTACCCATAGAACAATATAGGGAAACAATTTGCTTCTAGTTAATTTGCGGCCACTGTTCATGGCAGTAGCTAATGTAAATCTCCATAGAAACCTCTTAGTTGTTCCCATTTGGCAACGGCAAGAAATCTAATAGCAGCAGTGGAGCCTAATCATCCCCGAGGAAAGTAGTCGCCCGCCTATGGCATCAAATCTTATGTAGAACAGGTGTTTCTCTTATCGCCAGCAGAAGTTGAGCTTCCGGTAGAGGCGGCCTCCATCAATAATAGGATTAATACAAATAATAGCCTGAATAACACCTGTAAACGATCAATTTAAGCATTAATAGCTGCAACTCCACCTATTAACACTTTTAACCTTTGTAGACTATAATAGCTCAAAAAGCACCCTTTAGCTCGACAAAACCTAACCAAAGGGTGGAAAGGCAACTATTATGGGATTTCACGGTCAATCAGATAAGCAAATACTTGAGTCGCTGGGCAATCGTCTCAAAAACTACCGCTTACGAATGAACCTTACTCAGGATGACATGGCTGAGCGTGCAGGCCTATCCACCTCCACCATTAAAGGGCTGGAGGCTGGTCGTGGCAGGCTTGATAGCCTTGTTGCTGCGCTGAGAGTACTTCGCCAACTTGATTCATTGGATAGCTTCTTACCTGAACCGGCAGTAAGTCCGATGCAAATTGCTACTCAAGGTAAACAGCGGCAGAGAGCCAGCCGCAGCTCACAGAATCAGCGCGATACCCTGCCCTTGAACAGCAATAAGAAAAGGAGCAAGCCGGAATGGTAAACCAGACAAATGCCGCAACAGTTCACTTGTGGGGCGAGTTGGTAGGCGCTGTCCACTGGGGTGACAGTGGTTATGGTTCATTCGAGTATGCACCGGAGTTCTTGCGTCGGGGGCTGGATATTGCTCCGATAACCATGCCAATTGAAACTTCACAAGAGCCATATACATTTCGCGGCCTCGGTCGGGAAACATTTAAAGGATTACCGGGACTCCTCGCCGATTGCCTGCCTGACAAATTCGGCAATGCGGTGATTGATGCCTGGCTCGCACGCCAAGGGCGAACTCCAGACAGCTTCAACCCTATTGAGCGACTCTGTTACACCGGTACTCGTGGCATGGGCGCGCTTGAATTTCAACCAGCGGTGGACGGCACCTTCAAAGACTCTGTCGACCTGAACGTTGAAGAATTAGTCAATCTAGCTGCCGCAATTACCAATAGGCAGACGGATCTCAATACGCAATTTAGACATAGTGATACTGAAAAATCAGGCTCCTTGCTGGACATTTTGCGCGTTGGCACCAGTGCGGGAGGCGCTCGAGCAAAAGCAGTTATTGCCATGAATGATAAGGGGGATATTCGCTCTGGTCAGGTCCCCGCCCCTAAAGGCTATGACTACTGGCTTTTAAAATTTGACGGCGCGGGAGATCTTGAACTCAGGGCAAGCGATGGCTATGGGCGGGTTGAATACGCCTATTATCATATGGCTCGCGAAGCGGGTATCAATATGGCGGAGTGCGGGCTACTGGAGGAAAATGGCCGAGCGCATTTTATGACGCGGCGCTTTGATCGGGTAAACGGGCAAAAGCTTCATATGCAGTCTCTATGTGGTATTGCGCACTTAGATTTCAACATGGCAGGCGCACACTCCTATGAGCAAGTATTCAGCATAATACGTGAACTATATCTGTCTAAAAATGAAGCCGTTCAGCAATATCGCCGTATGGTCTTCAACGTATTGGCCAGGAATCAAGATGATCATACAAAGAATATTGCATTTCTTATGGACCCAGCCGGAGAATGGTCTCTTTCACCAGCCTTTGACCTGACTTATGCCCACAATCCTGGCGGAGCTTGGACAAGTCAACACCAGATGAGTATTAACGGAAAGCGTGATCACTTCAATTTAGATGACTTAATAACATTAGGGGAATCCATCAGCATTAAGCGTCCAATGGAGATAATTGATCAGGTCGCAAGTGCGGTAGCAAATTGGGAGCAGTTCGCTGAAGCCTCCGGTGTCTCTGAAAGCTGGATTATTGAAATTGGCCAAAACCACCGCAAGCTAACTTGAATTTTATCTATATGTCATTGACCTAGCCGCTACCCACTTCTTTTGTGGCCCCAAGGATGGAGCCAGGGTTCGATCCCAAATTTTACCGCTAAAACCTTCAGCCTCCCAACCATACTCCCACGGCGGCCCCAGTGTATCTTTTAACTCCAAAGATCCCTTGTCGAATAGAACAGAGGCACCGTAAACGGGCTTATAGTCCATGAGATATCGAGCGGGATGAAGTCAAGTCCAATCGAAAAAACGACACTTCAATCGTCTTCATCTGAGAAATATCAGCTTACATTCTATTTTGGCGATTAACGTATAAAAGAGCTGCTCATGATGAAACTGTCACTTCTATTCACAATAATTTTGATTTCCCTTGCTTTTATGGGAGCTAAAACGGCAGCAGAAGAGAATAGTCATAACTCAATCAAGAATAGTGAGGGCATCATTTGTAATAATGAGTATGTTCTATGCACATCTGCCCCATGCATTCCAGATCCCAGTAATCCAGATTCAAATGCAGTTTGCAGATGTGACGTTAATAAGGGGTTGAACTTCGGGTTTTCTGAATGTAAAAACCGAACTCCTGTGACTGACTCAAACGACGTCAAAAAAGCCTTATCGACATTTTCTTTCGCGCAGGCTCCCACCAAGCCTGTACTTTCCTGCCCCGAAGGTAAACCGTGGACTGATTGCCTGGATCAACCCTGCATTGTCGACCCGATGAATCCACTTAAAGCCATATGCACATGCAAGATTGTACGGGATAAGTCTTTTGTAACTTTTGGAGGCGATTGTGTTTCCCTGAGTTGTGATACGGGTTACTGGTCAGGTGCAACGGCAGAGTCCTATGTGGGAGCAAGCAGAAAACTGATGAAGGCATTTAGCTTAGATGAGGTTCCCGCCAAATATTGCGTGGGGATGAAACCTGAGGTTTCAGAGTAATTTCTGCGCGATCCAAGTCACATCAGTCTTTTGTGCTTTTTAGAAATAGATACCCAATTCGCAGTACGGAGCGTTGATCCCTACTCTGTTTAGAGGCCATACAATTCATGAAAGAATCACCAAGTAGATTATATTACTTTCATAATTATTGAAATTTCGGAAAAAGTTAAATCACCCTTATCGTAATTTCTGGTATGGTTAAATCAACCACAAGAAATGATTAACTAACAACTGCCGCCTAAAAAATAAAAACCAAACAAGCAACACTATTTTTAGACAAAAGGCACTCTTATGAGAACACGCTGTAGCCACGTTTTACTCTGGGTGGAGGATATTCATCAAGCCGTACAGGATTTTCGCCAGCTGGGTTTTACCGTAGATTATGCAACGAAAGAAAAAAGTGCTCAGCACGCACATATTTGGTTTCGTGAGGGAGCGATTATTGAGTTACTAACATCACCATCCAATGCTCAATACTTCAAATGGATTATTGACCTCTTTGCCGGCCGGGGCGCAGGACGTAGGATGATACGTTGGTCGCAAGAAGGAGAAGGTTTTTGTGATGTTGCCTTAGTCAGTGACGATTTTGATAATGATCTTTCAGCGATGAAGCGTGAGGGTGTTCAAACCGGGCGAGTGATTCCCTGGCAACGAACCAAGCCAAACGGACAAAAAACCAGCTTCCGCTTTGTTTATCCTCGCTCTGAGCGACTGCCATTTATTGTAAGTCCATATAACCCACCTCAGTACCCTCAAGAAACAAACCATAAAAATGGTGCTACTGGCCTGAGTAAAGTGCACATGGAAGTCAGTGAACAGGACTGGAAAACTGTACAACGTTTAATCGATAAAGATTCCACATTTAATATCAAACCCGGGCCTACAACCAAAGTTACGGGTATAGAGGTTAGTGGTCTGAGAGAAAATTTGGACCCGACTCTTTTGCATGGGAGTAAAATCAACCCAGCAAGCTAAGGAGCCTCTGAGCTATTTAGTGGATCAATCTCTACAGAGATTGATCCACTCACCATCAAGATAGATAAAACAGTCGTTAACTAAACTGTCGAAATCTTATTACAGACGGTATAGAACTCCAACTCCCGCACGACGTCCTTTTGCCGGCGCCCCTATTCTGGCATCAGGGGCAAATATCGCATTGGTGTAGCCATATAACTGATACTGCTCATCAAGCAGATTGTCAGCAAACAGATAAAGCTCCATAGAGTCCGTTTGCAGTGCTACACGAAGGTCCACCTTGCTGTAAGCATCCAGGTTAAAGTGGTTTTGTGCATCTGCCGGGCGCTCATCTACATGACGTACAGTCAGGTTGGTATTGAGAGCCGGTGCGCTTAACCCCATAAAGTCTGGTAGAGGCTGGTAGTAATTCAATGCCAGGCTAGCACTCCAGCTGGGTACGTCAGGCACTTCATTACCCGCCAAAACGTCACCACCGGAAACACCATACACATCTTTTGTAATTTCCGTATCCAGGAAGCTCAAGCCACCGGCAATACTAAACTGCTCGGTAATAAACCAATCGGCCTCAAGCTCTGCACCAAATGTCTCCGTATCTGCGTTTACTGCAGCAGAGGAATAGGAAGCAAAATCAAAGCCTAACAAATGATCATCTTCCACTGAGCTAAAGAATACAGCACCACTGATATTCAAACTGTCTGACTCATTTTTAATGCCTAGCTCGAAGGTGTCGACAGTTGCGGGCTTGTAAGCAACGCTATCGGCAGACTGCAAAGCAAAGTCATTGAACCCACCGGATTTATAGCCTCGTGCGGCAACTGCATAGATATTTGTGGAATTGGACAGCGAATAACCAAGAGCCAAGCGGCCAGTTGTATAACTATCGTCCAAATCTCTTTGATCTTGAGAAACGTAGAGATTGCCATCCATACCGTAGCTGGAATACTCACCGGCGTACTTCTTACTCTCTTGGGTGTAACGTAATCCAGCTGTAAATTTTAGGGAGTCAGTTACAGGTAATGTAGTCTCACCGTAAATAGCCTGGCTATCAGTATCGTAATCCCGGTATTGATTGGCGAAGGACACCAAATCAATTGAGTCAAAACTTCTTTCACCTTCTTGTAGATTGAGTCCAATCACCCAGAATGTAGATGCCTCAGGCAATGAGGACAAGCGTAGATCCTGGCTGATGGTCTGCTCGTCCTGGCTATCGCCACGAAGATACTCCATTGGGAAATTGAACACTGCTTGGGCAGTCTCTTGGTCAAAACCGGTTAGGTAACTAAAATCCGTGTTGACCAATGCAGTGATAGAAGTCAGTTGAGTATTAGCCCATTGGTGATTGATTTCAGTGGAAAATCGCTCAACGGTTTTTTCATTATCGTCAAAAGCTCCTGGTGTGTGTTCACTGCCAGGGTCATCACCGAAAGGTTGTAATAACTGAAGGTTCAGAAAGCCTTCCTGTTGTTGCTTCTCAGCAATAAATAAGGCTGATGTTTTCGCACCCAAATCCCATTCCAGACTACCTCTGAAAGCCAGGTCTTTGGGTTCAGTCATTGGATCGCCGTTAGTCGTATTCTCAACCCAATGGTCCTCACTGATATGTCGGATGGCTACTCGGCCACGGAGTGATTCAGAGAATGGGCCGCTGATAACAGTTTGATATAAACTCTGGTTATCCTCTCCGAGCTCTACACGTCCGTAAGCTTCAAACTCTTCGGTTGGCTTGTTAGTGGTAATATTAATAGCGCCAGCTTCACTGTTGCGCCCGAATAAGGTCCCTTGAGGACCCTTTAATATTTCCAGTCTTTCGATATCAAGGGTCCCAAGGGACACATTTCCCGCAGGCATAGATACGCCATCAAGGTTCACTACAACGGAGCCATCATCCTTATTTACCTGAGTCAGTGAACCAACCCCGCGAATACGGATATTTGCATCCACCGCACCACTGGAAGAATAAACATCTACTCCAGGTGCACTGCGTAATGCATCTTCAAAATTGAGCAGCAATCGGTTTTTCAAATCCTCTTCGCTAACAACACTCAAGCTGAAGGGAACATCCTTGGCTTTCTCTTTTGTAAGCCGGGCAGTAACTTCAACGACTTCCATTTCTATTTCGGAAGAACTCTCCTTTTCCGCTCCTTCCGCCGTAGAGTAGGCTCCGGAAGCGTATAACAGACTTGCCGATATTAGCGAAATTTGTTTCGCAAGTACTTTCTTATCTAGGTTTAAGCTGAGCATAAATTGAATTTCCTTTCTATTACTTAGGCTATTAATTGATATTCGATACTTCAGAACTCTCAGCCAGTAAATTCTGTGCAGGGTCCCGCTGATAGGAAGGCCAGATATCCAGCGCTAGAACTTTCTCCGAGGGCAGACGCTCAATCAGCGTTTTTCCATTGATGACCTCAGAATCCAACTCATTGATATCGGCTAGCAAACGGTAGCTGGCCGTTTGTGCGACCGGTTGCCATCCACCCTTCTCCCAGCGCCAACGCTGTCCGTCCAGGCGTATTTGACCGGACTCCAGGTACTCGACCGTCAGAGCTGATGACAGAGGAGCCCCGAGCATATTTTGTGTCCGTGTCTCACCGACATAAGCGCTCAGTACATTTTCAATATTCTTCTGCTGCTTGATGTCATCGAGTAACGCGGACAGGGACTCAGGAGATTGCAGAAGCGTCCAGTCCAGTGCAGCCACCGGCGCGTAGTAGCGAGTCCAACCGGAAATCGGTGCGGTGCTTAAGCGCTCAACGGGTACCTCACTGCCAGCCAAGTCTCTGGTCGTCTTATCGGAGTATCGAACCAGCACATCATCAAGCACTTCAATGCCGTCGATTTCCGCTACACAAAGCAGGCCAATCGCTCCAGAAACTCCATCGCTGAGCCACGCGGAGCCGGCAATACGTCGTAAGTCCGAACTTTCCAGTAAATGCTGGCGGGACAAGGCTCGGGCGATATCGACCCGTCGCAGCCAGCGCCCTGTACCTTCATCGGCGATATCCCAATGAGGCCCCTCGGACAGTTGCAGCAAATTACCGCTGGCCCGTGTCTCTCCAAGTCCTCTTGGCCATTGGGCAATCCGTTTAATTTCGATATCAGTACCCAGCCGCTGGCTCACGCAGGCCTGCATCTGCCCAACGTCTTTAGCAATGGCGGAAACCATATTTGAACGATCGGAATCATGGGAAATATCAAACCCATCGAATACCGCTAGTTTCGTATTGGGTGCCCATTGAATGGAGAAATCCAAGGGGCCATGAGTGCTCCCCTGCTCACTAAAGACATTTTTATCATCCCTTTGGATTTGGATCTGCCAACGCCAGTCCCCCGATGGGGCCGCGCCCTCAAGGGTTGTGGCCAGTTGTGAAGCCGGCAGGCTGAACTCAGGGTTCAAGCCCAGCGCTTCACGTTCCGCTGACACACGCAAGATACGCTCGGGGTCAACACCGATACGCGGAACAATATCGCTCGCTTGTAACCAGACTCCACTGGCAGTCAGCCCTGAGGGCTCTCCCTCTGCGGACCACCCCGGCGCCGTCATTTGCCACAACAGTTTGATGTTACAACTCTGTTCAGAGCAGCCTGATACTGGCAGCGACATATGGTCGTAACGTTGATCCGGTGTGACTTCACGCCCGCCCACTAAGGCCTTAACCAATACAAATCCGTGGGGTAATTCAAACTGCAAGCCCTGCCCTTCGACATGAACTTTATGCAATAACCACTCACCTTCTACTGTTTGGTTATCCGGGTTGATATTGATATTCAATTCACCACCGGACACCTCAAACCCACTCGCTTTCGGCAGCCAATAAGATTCCCAGAGGGCATCTTCTTGTTTGAGTTGCTCTGGTGATTGATACCCGCCCTGCACTACCAGCCTATCTCCCAATACAGAACCGAGACCGAGAAGAAATAAAGCGGAACAAGCCACCAGGGCGCCCTGAGGGGCCATAAGACGTGAACATATCAGGGCAAAACCCTGAGACATGCGGCTATCCAGTCCACGGGGAATCAAAAGAGCAGCCAGGCCGATCATCAATAGGGCAAGCGCAACTTTAAATCCATCCAAGGCCAATAAATAATCGATCCAGGGTTCCCAACCACTGAGTGCTGACAGTTGAATATGAGCAGTGATACCCACTTCATAGGGCGGGTAATGCACCAGCTCCAGCTCATGATTGAGGACCAGAATAAAGGTCACAAACATTGACATGGAATAGGCAAAGCCCGCATGGCGGAACAATGCATGCACCAAAAGCACCATCATCGACAACTCCAATAAAGGAGCTGTCACTATCAGCAATTGATAAGTGAACGCCTGTACGATATCGACAGATGCCGGAGCGGTGAGAAGCACAGCAATAATGCCCGATAGACCCGGCAACAGGGCCAACAGCACCGTCATGGCGAATACGGTAAGGGCAACGCCAAATAATCGTGTGTAGTCGGGCGCGGGGGTTGCAGACAGTATGTCGTCAAACCCGGGCACCTGATCCCTGCGGCACACCAAGCCAGTCAATGCGGCGATTACAAAAGCAATAACCAGGAAAATAACATCCTTGAGAAGCGGCAATAGCATTTCCAAGCGCGGTGCCATAGGCCCTTCAGCGTGCCAGATGATCTGGGTAAACGAGCTAACCACCCCCATTATTACCAGGACCGCAACACCGACCCACCAAGCGCGACTACTCCATACGTGAAATAATCTCCAGCGGGCTTCCAGCATGAGTTGACGCAGGGAGCGGCCAACCGATGCGGTATCGGGCTTAGATGAAGAGAAATCTTTAACCTTGCGAGTGGCTGCCTTTTTAGCGGCCTTAGCCCGGGCAGGTTTGTCAGCCCCTTCCAGTACCAGTGTTTCCCTTCGCAAGTATTTCAGGCAAGCCGCCAAGGCAAGTAAAGGAACAAGACACCATAGAATTCGATTCAGTACCGAACCCAAAGTAAACGGCAATAGCGAGGTTGATTTTTGCAGAGGTGTCCAGGAAGTAACCTCCGTATAAACGAAAGTAAATAGCGAGGGGTCCATTACCGCAGCCAGCTGCGGATTAATATTGCCACCCCGAAGAACGATCACAGCAAACATCCACAACATCATTAAAGCCGCTGCAAGCCCAAAAGGACCGGCCAGGCTGCGAGTTCGCAACGTAGCGACAAAATACAGAGCGCCAATACCGATGCTCGCGGGAATCTGTAACCAGATCCATGCAAATCCAAGGGCTTTCCAGGGGCTGGGCCAATCGCTGTTTCGGGCAGCAAGCCCATCCACACCAATACCGGCGAGACCAAAAACCCTACCAGCGCAGATGCACTTAATATGGCTCCTATTACCGCTGCGCCAAGAAACCGCCCCCAAAGCATTACGCTCAGGGAATTCGGTGTTGTATAGATCACTTCATGCAGACTGGCTTTGCGGTCCCGCAAAATAGGCTGCGAGAAAACCCAGGCCCAGGCAAAAAACTGAAAGAACATACATCCCGCACCCATCAGGTAAATGAGTGATGGTGAGTTCCGGGGAATATCTGTGGCCCCCATTTTTTGCATGTAGTCGGCATTGACCAAATTCAGAAGCAGGTAGATCACCAGCCCCCAGAAGGCCAAAGCCACGATGCCGCTGCTAAATCCGGCTCTTATCTCCAGCTTTGCCTCATGGGCAATAAGCGCCAGCTTGTTCATGCAGCCTCCCGCTGGTCTTTTACCTGCTCAATAGCCAGATGATAAATATCTTCCAGGCGAGGCGTGTGGGCAGTAAAACGAGAGTCTGCGGGTTTTTCCCCGTGTACGATTACCTGGGTACCATCGGGTCTGGCAATATTGTGCAGGGATGCGGGAAGTGATTCGCCACGGGGAATCAGTGCTTGCCACATCTTGCCTATATGAGGGTCTGTGACCTCCGGAGCTGTGCCCTCAACGACAATGCGCCCTGAGGCCAATATGGCCAGGCGCTGGCACAGGTTTTCGATATCTTCAACAATATGAGTAGAGAGCAATACAATGGCATCCGCCGCGACATCCGCCAAAACACAGTGAAAGCGATTGCGTTCAGCCGGGTCCAGGCCAGCGGTTGGCTCGTCAACGATGATCAGGCGCGGCTCGCCAATCAATGCAATGGCAATACCAAAACGACGCAGCATACCGCCGGAATAGGTTGATACGGCTCGATCGGCTACATCGGCCAAATTGACCTGCTCCAATAGCCTATCCACTTCACGGCGTCTTGCGCTTGTTTCGGTGAAGCCTTTGAGCCAGGCAAAACGCTCCAGCAATGACCGCGCTGCAATTCCAGGATAGGCGCCGATATGTTGCGGCAAATAGCCCAGTTTACTGCGCATAAAGTCCGGCTTTGCCAGCACATCCACACCATCCAGCATGATCCGACCACTGTCCGGGGTTTGCAGGGTAGCCAAGGTACGCATCAAACTACTTTTCCCGGCACCATTAGGCCCAAGTAATCCGTACATGCCGGGGCCAACTTCCAAGTTAACGCCGTTTAACGCCTTCACCCCATTTTTATATGTCTTAAAGAGCCCTTCGATGATCAACCCTGATTGATTTTGCATCTCTCCTCCTAACCCCGTTTTATAAGTAAAAATTCCGTAATCACTTTTTTTGTGCTGTTCGTGTTTTCTTAAAACTCTAGTCGCAAGCCTGACCGACAATATCCGCTAGTGCCTGAACTGATACCGGCTCCGGTTCCCCTCGCTGGATCAACGTCGGCATACCGATTCGGGCCGTTAAATCACTCCACGCCATTGAGACACTCAATGCCCATTGACCACTTTGCTTGCGCTTCTCGGGTTGTGCGATATCAGTACAAAGGGAGTGCAGAGCCTCAATAACCGCCTCCGGCCAAGTGAGGGCAAAAATATCGTGGTAACTACGCATTTCCGTATCGCCCAGGGTAACCATGCTGGGAACGGCCAGCCGCTCTGTACCCTCACCCTTTAAAATAAGCCGGCCGGTTTGGTCCCTTGGTGAATGCAACCTGGGATTCCAGAGCACGGGGCCGTGAGTATCAGTCAAAGTCAAAACCCCAGCCTCGCCACCTATAGCAAGCCGATGTAATAGCAGGGAATGATTATCAGGGTCCTGTGGATGAACCTGATTCTGAATACGCAAAGTCATGGGCACACCACCAAAGGTAGCCGACAGACTTTGAAAAGGATGGCCCTCTGGTTGCACCGGCTCGCTAAAAGACCAGGGGCGAAGCCCGCCCACTGCACGACCAATAACATCCAATAGCGGATAGGCCATCTGGCTGTTGCAAATAGCATCGATCATTTCCAGGCGCTGGTGCCGACGTAAGTATTCTGCCGCAGCCAGGAACTGCCTGGTGGGGCGCAAATTGGGGTATAGGGTGTTAACGGCATAGGCCGAATTCCCCTGCTTTGCAGCTAGCAGGTTGGCGGTAATTTCCTTGGTGTGGACCGGATGCTCCTGCAATACATGAATGCCTCGTTTAAGAAACGATTGTGCTATTTCAGAACCCTCGCCCCCGGTTGCACCAGAACGCACAACAACACACACAATATCGATATCATCGGGGACCTGCTCTGCCTCGGTATAGAGCGGTACTCCATATTGCTCGGCACAGCTCCTGGAATAATCACTGCCACGAGCCAATAATCCAGAGAGTTCAAAATGTTCTCGGCCGGGTAATCTGGACGATGTCAGGGCTTCGAGATAAATACGACCAAAACCTGTCCCTGCAACGACAACCCGCTTGCGGTTATCAATTCCCATTTGACTCTCCCCGGTTTTCAGCCATGGACACGGCCCATTGCTCTAGTTGGTTCTTGTCTATCTGACCCTCAAGAGTCAGAGGCAATTGGTCCAAAACTTCGATATAGATTTCAGAATTAAAGTGATCGAGATATTCGGCCAGGCAATCTGCTGTCAGTCGCACTTGATTTTGCTTGGCTCTACAGGCGAAGAAGCGATGCCCTTGCCTGGACAAAGGGTGTTCGGAGACAGGCAAATCCATGACCAGCTGTAAGCCGGCAGCATCCAAGGCATTGTGCCATTGAGAAAGTGACAGAAAGGTTGCACCGGTATCTGTGCGCTCATCGACGGCATCCACCAACATAAACGCCTGTGATGCCATCACCCAGAACTCCTCACTGGTTGGCTCCGTCATAATGAACCAACCACCAGGGCGCAATAACTCGGCTGCCCTGCGCAATGACGCATCTGTGTCGCGGGCAGCGTTAAAAACACCACCGGCAATAATTACATCGAAGCTATTGGGGGAAAATCCCTGGCTGCGCGGTGAACGATCAATATCAAACAATCCACGGTGCAACCAGGGGCGCTGCTCCTGATCCCCATGTTTTGCGAAAAAGCTGTCGAGAAAAGCCGCAGAGATATCCGTAAACTGGAATTCAAAGTTGATATGGCCACTGGCACTATCCAACACTGGCAGTAGAGCCTGGGTAGTCGACCCAGTGCCAGCGCCAACTTCCAGTATTTTCAGAGTCTGTTGCTGGCCTTCCCAATTATTTAAGATGGACTTCAATAAAGCTCTTACTGAATGCTGCTGGTACCTGGCCGCTATACCCTCCCGGTAAAGCGCACTCGCTAACTCCGTGCTTCCACGAGGGAACAACAGATGCACAGCCTGAACCTTACCCCGAATCAGATCCGGTAATTGTTCCGCGTTAGCGCGGGCGTAATCGATCGTTTTACTGGCTCCAGACAGTATCCGCCATTCCTGTTCCAGCTGAGTCCATGCCAGAGCCAGGGCAGCATCACTGTAGCTGTCTGGATCTACCTTTGGCGACCAATACTCGCCATCAGTACGAAGTAACTGCTGCTCCTGCAAAACCTTGATCCAGCGCTTGATCAAAGCTCGGTGCTGCTGAGCCACCGGAGGGGATTCAAGTATTTCCGCTAAGCTGTGTACTGAATGTCGATCGCAAAACAATCCCAGGTGGCTGAAAGCATTCAGCATGGATAGCAAAGCAGTAGCGTTAAGTTGTTCCGTAATCTTTACCGCATATTCCAAATCAATATGGGCAAATTCCGCATCCAGCTCGGTATTAATTCGCTCGAACAACCCTGCCATATCAAGGTTACTGGCCTCTGCCCGCATTTTGGGCTGCGCAAAGACTGCCCAGCGATTCTCTCCAGCAAGGGGAATTGTCACGGAGCTGGCAACCGCAGGGTGTTTCGCAACACTTTCAACAAGAGTCGCAAGCTTTTGGGTCTGAGCTTGCTGGGCCTTTGCAACAGGTTCTATACCTTTATCGGTACAGACCCAACCGGAAATATCTTTTGCCAATAAGCGTTGAATATCCCGCAACAGAGATTGTGATAGCAAGACATCGGTTTCATACAAAAGGCATTGCAGGCTTTTGAGATTGGTCAAGGCCAATGCCGGGTGTGCGACCAAGCCTTTTAGCAAAGTTGACGTCAATACCGCACCGGAAAACCCTGAACGCTCCAGAGCCACCAGCGCTTTAGCTGGGTTGATAGCGGGGTCCTGCAATCGCACAGGCAGCCCACAACTCCATGCTGCGAAAATACCAAAGCGAGCAAATTCATTGAACGGAGAAAATACGGCGACCTTTCCCTGAATAGGCCCCAAAGCTTCTTGCTGCGCTTCGAGTAAGGTCAGGTTTGTCTCCACGGAGGTGTTTTCTGCCAGCAATACCGAAAACTCACCTCGATGGCCTTCTAACGCATTCGGGATTTGTACCTCTAAGGTCAAGCAATCCTTCTCTGGGTTCGCCTCAGGCACAAGTTCAAACCCGATACCCAGCCTTAGTGCCACCAAGTTCATCAGCAGAGGCAACCCATTCCCAGAATTATCAGCTTGCCAGAGTAGTGTTTTGCCTCGCTGTGAGCCCTGTTCTGCAAGCTGCTCACTGAGCTTTGCAACCACGGAACCAGTCCAAGCCAGCACCTGACTGCCACCCCAGTCACAGCCTTCAAGTGATAATGCGGGATCTTCACCCAACTGTTCCAAACCACTTAAAATATTTGCTGCTATTGCTTCTATTTTCATCACAGTCCCTTAAACCGCCCTTGCAACAAATAAGGTTTGGCCGGCTACTGATAGCGGCGATGTCGAGGGTGCCAGGAAATACTTAATCTCAAAGCCAGCGCTAACCAGCTCTTCCTGCCAGGCTGCGCTATCGATAAATACCTGATCCGAGCCCCCTCGCCGATCTTCACTGCCCAAAAGAGTCCCGGATTCAGCAGGGGAAAGCAGAAACTGCATTGCCGTTAACATGGCGTGGTTATCCCGAGTGGATTCGCTAAACAATAGCCAGCCACCAGGGACAAGCGACCTGCGAATACGCTGTAGCGTTTGGCCAATATGAGCAGCGTTGTGCAAAACATTGCCAGCCACAACGATATCGGTACTTGCCGGCGCAATTGACTGTGCAGAAAAATCGACATTGATATCGAGCAGGCTGCAACGCAAACCGATGTGATTGCGGAATTTCTTCTGGGCCGCAGTGGTAAATACTGGCGATACATCGGTAAAGCGATAATTAACCGGCCTTCCGGCTAAAGCATCTAAAATTGCCGACGTGGTTAGGCCTGCACCTCCCCCCAATTCAAGCACCCTCAGCATAGGCCCAGGCTTGACAGCCTGTTTTACGATGTACGCTGCGGCATAATTGAGATACGTCGTAAACCAGTTGTTCTGGTAGGCGGCCAGTGCCGTTAGTATTTCTCCATTCTCGAACAGCAATTGATTAATGGAGACTTGATCCCGCACCAATTCAGACAAATGCCTCAGGAGCTTTTGATGTGACTCGGCCATTTCAGGGGGAAATCCCAACGCACCGTAGGCCTCCGGTAATTTATCTGCTCCGACTGCACTCTCAGGAATTTGCTCCCAGGAGTAGTTGCCATTACTGAGCTTCAAAAACTCTCGTTCAACCAAGGCAACTAGCCAACGGCGAATTAACCAATGGTGTCGGCAGGCGGCACCTAGCGTATTAATAATTTCCTCACTGCCGCGCCCAACACTCTCTGGAGTCAGCGCTCCGCTGGAGGAAAATAACTCCATAATCGCCCGCAGGCTGATGAACTCAAGCCTCTGCATTGCAGCCGGCAGTTTTGCCAAACCACTGCCTGTAGCAAGCTCAGCGTGTAAAGCTGCCAGCCCAGCCTCATGGGCGGTATCGGCGGGTGGAGGTGTTAGGTTTTTCAAATGGCTCCCTCCTCAAGGCACACCATATCTTCAATACTTGTTTCCAGGGTGGTTAAAAAACTCAATGCCCCAATCTTCGACATGCGTTCCATCGCCAATGCCGGCGGCAATACTTGGGCGCAGTAATGACAACCCGGTGGGATTTCATCGCGAAGTACAGCCATAGTGGTGACTGCGGCTACCGCTGCTGTTAGATCTGCATTGCCAGTGCCCCGCAACGCGGCTGTGCGAGTGCGCTCTTGCTCGTTGTATTTACCGGTAAGTTGCAAAAGCATCAGCACATAAGGATCGCGCCCCGCCAGATCCAGTTCACTGGCCCGACACAGGGCTGCACGCGCTTCATCGCGGCTAAAACCATGGGCAGTATTAAAGGCGGATAAAATATAAGAGCCGCTAACCGCGTTATACCAATCACCATCAGAGAGGGATAAATCCTGAGCCAGGCGCTCGCCCTCGCTATTTAAATACGGAAGCACAGTGGTAGATTCAGGAAAAAAGGGCAGCTCGACATCGGAACGGCGTTTCAACATTCCATTCACCCGGCGTCCATTACGCCAGGCCGCCAAGGGCTTGCTGTGCTGTTCGTTGGCGCCTTGCAAATAATCATCGGCGGCGACATCGGTAAACCGATCGCGCAAGCCGAAATAGCTGATCAGGCTCTCTACCTGTGAAAACTCCTGCTCTGCCAGCCAGCGTGGTAGCAGACTACTGAGCCCCGGCTGTAATCCAGCAGATAAGACTGCGATCAATCCACGGCTCTGGTAATAGGATGAGTCGAGCTGCTCATAAAGAGCCTCATCGCCAGCAACATCGATATAAGCTGCCCCCGCTTGCGCCGCAGCTTTGGCAACCCTGTCGCCAATTAAATGTGAAGGTCCTGCACAATTGATCAGAACCTTGCAGCCTGAAACAAACTGATCAAGTGAATTTACATCCCGATAGTCCACAACCTGACAGGAAATATCTGAGCTATTTGATAGCGGCTGTTTATGTGCATTGCGACCACCGATACGCAAAGGGCCCACTTCCAGGGACTGTAAATAACCGGTAACCGCTGCACCCACATCGCCATAACCACCTAAAATCGCAATTGTCATAGGCTTACCTCCATATCGGACTCAACCAAACGCCAGCCAGTAGCACGGCTGCGCTGTTGCCAAAAATGTGCATACAGACCCTGCTGGGATAACAACTTGCGGTGATTGCCAACTTCAGCCACCGCACCTTCTTCAAGTACGATTATTTGATCCGCGTTCATAATGGTGGATAATTGATGGGCGATCACAATGACAGTGGACCCTTGTTTTAATTGCTGCAGGGAACTGTTCAGGTACTTTTCATTGCGCGGATCGAGTGCTGCTGTTGCTTCATCCAGTACAACAATAGGTGCAGCTTTTAATAGGGCACGGGCGATAGAAACCCGCTGGCGTTCGCCACCAGAAAGTGCAGCGCCCCCTCACCTACCTGCGTCTGCCATCCCTGGGGCAAACGCTCGATAATCTCATCCACGCCAGCCAGTTTCGCCACACGTTCCAGTTCTTCCTGACTGGCTTCGGGACAGCTCAAGCGAATATTCGCTTCCAGGGTGTCGCTGAACAGATACACATCCTGCATAACGATAGAGATCTGCCGCATCAGGTCTTCTGTGCGCAGTTGCCGCACATCCACCCCGCCCACTTTTACCTGGCCCTGGTCGGTATCAAAAAAACGCAATAACAAACGGGTGATGGTGGTTTTACCCGAGCCTGATGCACCGACTATCGCTGTAGTGGTACCCGGAGAAACCCTAAAGGAAAGATCCTTCAATACCGGTTGCCCCGACTCGTAGCTAAAATTCACATTTGAAAATTCAACCAACCCACCCTGCTCGGTAAAAGGCTGAGATTTGGATGGCTGAGGTAGCGGCTGCTCAAAAAGAATAGCGGCCAGTCTGCGTAAATCATTACCGGCCATGCGCAGCAGACCACTGCGTCCGGCGAGTTCCGCCAGAGGACCGGTAAATCGGGCCGCCAAAGCTAGCAAAGCCACCAATTCAATAGGGGGAAGTTGTTGATTGAGCGTGAGCCAAATACCCACGGCAATCACTGCGGCAAAGGCGAGTTGCACCATAAATCCCCCTGCAAATAAACGGGGGAAGGTCTGCCGCAACATGGAACCCGCCGCTCTGCTTTGCCCGGCAATCGCCTCTTCCAGTGGGGGATAACCGCTGACATTTTTGCCAAAAGACCTGAGTACCGCTTGGTTGCGCGCAAACTCCACCACCCGGCTACTGGCGCGAGCACCGGCAGCATCCACTTCCGTTTCCATGGCGCCTATCCACTGGGCGGACCAGCGGTGGCCGATATAAATCAGGGGCACGAACAACAAAGCGGTCAGCCCCAAGCGCCAGTCAAACCACAACATTGCCACCCCCACTGTCAGTGGAGTAACAACACCGCTGACAACAGGAGGTAACAAATGGGCAAATACGTTGGTTACCATCAAGGTTCCCCCAGTTGCGCTGCGGGATAAACGACCCACTTTTTCGGAGTTAAACCAACCCAGAGGAAGTTGAGAGAGGTGTTCACCCAGTCGATTGTGCAGAGTTTTCAAAACCAGGATGGCCAGCGCAGCCCCTTTAATGGTTTGCTGGTAACGGGCAACGCAGGCGATCGCAACAACCGAGAACAGAGCGATCAACCAAAAGCCAACCACCTGCATCTCAGAGGCCAACAGTGCACTGAGCAGAGGCACCAGAAGTGTCACCGCGATGCCCTGCAAAACCCCATAGGCGAGAAGCCATACCGCATAAATGCCAACTTCACGGCGATGCGCAGGTCCGAGAATGGCGAGCAAACTGCGAATCATGATGAGACCCCGCTAATGACCTGAGCCTCACTACTAATTGCCTCTTCATTCTTTTCCGCACTGTTGTATAAACGCCATAATTCCGCGTAGTGATTTCCCTCAGACAATAGTTGTCGATGAGTTCCGCATTCAACCAAGCGGCCACCATCCAGGACCGCAATCTGGTCAACACCGGTGATGGTGTGCAGCTTATGGGCAATCACCAGTACCGTGCGATTACGCACCAGGCAGGATAATGCCTGCTGAATTTGAGCTTCGGACTCCGGATCGGCATGGGCTGTGGCTTCATCCAAAATCAACACAGGGGCATCTGCTAAAAGCGTCCGCGCGATACTTAAACGCTGCGCTTCTCCACCAGAAAAAAAGGCATCCTTGCCAATAACCGCCTGGTAACCTTGGGGGAAACTTAAAATTTTTTCATGGATGCAGGCACTGCGCGCTGCATCTACCAACTCCTGGTCACTGGCATCCGGGCGCCCAAGGCGCAGGTTATCTGCCACAGTGCCAGCCAATAGCTGAGCCTCTTGAAGTACAAAGCCAACATGTCGATATAAATTGTCCGGATCTATATCACGGACATCGACGTCTCCCAGAAGCACAGCACCTTGGGCCACGTCATAAAAACGGGGAACTAGTTTGGCCAAGGTGGATTTCCCGGCACCGGAGCTCCCCACCAAAGCTGTGATCGAGCCGGGGTGACAGCGCAAAGTAATATCGCTTAATACCGGCCGATCCTGGGTATAGACAAAGCTGACCTGCTTAAAGAGCAGCCCTGCATCTTTGGGCTCTTTGGGTTCAGAGGTAACAGCCAGAGGCTCAACCTCCAACAATTGATCGATCCTGCCTGCGGCAGCTTTGGCTTTTTGCTGGGCGGTCAGCCCCTGACTCAAGGTGAGAATCGTCTGGGGAATCATCACAGCGATCAGCGTTGTTGCGAGAACATCAATCGGCTGAATGCCTGTATTCACCACCAGCCAAGCGCCTCCGGCCAGACTCACCAACATAATGACCGGCACCGACAGGGCCAGAGAGGTGACTGCCTCCAGACGCACAAGCGGTGTAACCCAGCTTGTATAACGGCGACTGAAATCCTCGACGGCCTGTTGATAATTCCTGTGGGCGCGACCGGTTTGCGAGAAAACCTTGACCACCGCAATGCCGTGGACAAATTCAACAATCGCAGCACTGACCCGGCCAAAGTCCTTATCCAGCTGCTGCATTTTTTCCCCGAAACCACGCATCATCCAGGCGTAGGACACGAGGTAAATTGGCAGGGTAACTACCGCTAACAGGGCCAAGCGCCAGTCGAGCCAGAATAAGTAGCCCAAGCCCGCCAGCGGCAGTGCAAACGCAGCGGCCAACTCCACCTGATGATGCGCAACCATATGGTGGAGATCATCGAGATCATCTTGCACGGCCTTGCGGACCGCACCGGAAGTGTGCTCGCTGTACCAACCCAGAGGCACCTGCCCCAATTTCCGCACCAGGGCCCGCCGCAGTTCCGCCTGCATACGCTGGTCGGCAATATGGGTTAACCACAAACCAATTACGGTGCAAATCCAACCCATCGCCAGCCCGGCAACTATCGCGAATACAACGGGAATAATCGCCTCGGCAATATCACTGATATCGGGCGCAAGGAACAGGCGAGCCAACTCAACGATACCAATAAAAGGGATCAGCGAAGTGAGTGCACCACAGGCACCGAGCGCCACCCCCAGCCACACGAGGCCAAGAAATGGACGCATCAGTTCCCGCAGGTCAGACTTTGGCAAAATTTGCTCAGCCATCTATTTACCCGCTTTACCGCGCTGTAATGGTTTTGCCAAATGCTCGACGACGGTGGCAACCTGCGGCGGTTCCATAACGCTAAAGTGATTGCCCGGCACATCGATTAATTCAAAATCACCCAGACAAACTTCCTGCCAATAAGGCGCAGCCATATGCCCTACGCCGGCGGTGACACCGAAGGATTGCTCTTCCTGGCAGCGCAAATACGTCATATCGCCAATATAGGGAGGAAGGTCAAAACAGGC
Organism: Microbulbifer sp. VAAF005; assembly: GCF_030012985.1. Classification (NCBI taxonomy): domain Bacteria; kingdom Pseudomonadati; phylum Pseudomonadota; class Gammaproteobacteria; order Cellvibrionales; family Microbulbiferaceae; genus Microbulbifer; species Microbulbifer sp. VAAF005. The sequence goes on from NZ_CP120233.1 coordinate 537,013, forward strand.
GGCGCGCATACTGTGTCGGCACACCCGGAAAAGCCCCGGTATCATCGCGGCTTCGACCGGCACACCCGCCTGGGCAGAGGCCATTTCGGTATAACTGGCCAGGCGCTGTTCCTGGGTGAGTTGAGAGCGTTGCCGCACGGCTTCCGCTACCGCTTTAAGCCCAGCATCACCATTGAGTTCTGCCATCGCACCAGCAGGAACACGACCGTTGTGTTTCTGCATTAAGGTCTCGATCGCGCGGGAAATATCCTCGCTCTCGATATGCTCACCAAATACCGCTTTTACCGGATCGAGATTTAGGTTGGGGGCAAAAATCGCTTCGAAAGCCAGCTCTTCATCGGTATCGACAAACATTGGGATACTGTCGATCAGGCTCAGGTCAATCACATCGACCCCGCGCTCCAGCAATCTCCGCGAAACTTCCGTCGCCAGCAGACCACCCAGGCAGTAACCAATTAACTGGCAGCGCTGGTAGCCCTCGTCAATTATTCGCTGGGCGTAATCGTCGGCGGTGCGCTCGATTAATTCTTTTGCATCAATCGACAAATACTCTTCCGTATTCGCTACCGCAATCCCAAATACTGGACCCAGATCTTGAGCCGCAAGCGCTTTGCCCAAGTGCTGGAAATAATCCAGGGTACCCAGGGCTGCATGGAACATAATCCGTACCGGCGCCCCTTCTTTAGATGCCCCTTTACCCTCGCCTATATGACTGAAAGGGAACATCAAGGAATTGCTGCCCTCTCGGGTAGTGGCAACCAAAGTGTCGCTCTCAGTATCTTCCTGCCCCTCGGCAACAGCATCCGGCTCAACTCTCAGGGCTCTGGCCAATGCAGCAACCGTTGGTCCGTTGAGCATGTGGCGCAACAAGGCGTCGTAAGTGAAAGGTTTCGCTTCCGGAATTTCTTCCAGCAATCGCCCTGCAACCCGCGCCATAATCAGCGAGTCACCACCGAGATCAAAAAAGCTATCCTGGCGGCCGACATTATCGAGACCCAACGCATTCGCCCAAAGTTTGCACAGAGCAGTTTCCAGTGGGTCCATTTGCTCTGAGTTCGCAGCCTCTTGCGTATCCCCCGTTGCTGGACGCCAACCAGCCAGCTTTTTGCGATCGATCTTGCCATTGGCGGTGAGCGGTAGCTGATCGAGAACTTGCAAATGTGCGGGCACCATATGTGCGGGCAACCGATTCGCTAAAAAGTCCCGCAGTGTCCTGGCACTCAAATCCTGTCTGTCAGTTTTCATCTGCGCGGCCAGTAGATTCATGCCGAAGGCAGACAAAGGATGGTCATCTTCAGGCAGGGAAAGAATCTGTCCGGCTCCATTGGCTTTCAACAGCGACTGCCATTTCCCGATAGAAAGGAACTTGGTCGCACCACAAGCGCGATCATCACCCGCCGGGTCCATCATAAAGCCCTGGGTAAGTAAGATATGGGCGTGATCCACCGTTGGCTCAGTCAGGATTAACCAGCCTCCGGGTGCCAGTAACTCCACAACACTGGCAATAGCCGCCTCTGGATCTCGGGTACTGTTGAGCATACCTGCACACAAAATGACATCTGCGCTATTAGGAGCCAAACCCTGGGCGCGATAGTCGGTATTGAGATCCATTAATCCAAAGCGTACCCAAGGCCACTCTTTAAATTGGCGGCGAGCCTCAGTCAGGAAAAATGCGGTCATGTCAGTGAATAGATAATCGACGTCATATCCATCCAACATAGGAATAACAGAAGCGCTGGTAGCCCCTGTGCCCGCACCCAGCTCAAGAACCCTTAACCCTCTATCGCTCTGGGCGGCAATACGGTTAATTAATGCGGCAGCGGCGGCATTGTTATAGCGGGCGATAAGATCATCTCGATAGAGAGCCAAAGCCACCTGCTGGTCGCCTTGGGGGAACAACAACTCAAATGGGTTTTGTTGATTCGCTAATAACTGCGGTAATAACTCGATATGATCCCGGTGATATTGCAGGAATTCCCGATTACAAAAGCTGCTTTCAATCCCCTGCTCAACTCGCTTCCACACAGCATCAACAGCGGAAGCATCAATTTCTTGGGTTCGCGTGTATTTTTCCTCAGTACTGGAGCTGGCAGTGGATAAGCTGAGCAGCTTTGCGTTAACGAGAAGGTCCAACCAACGACGCACTAACCAGTGATGCTTTTCATGTACTTTGGCTAAGGAGAGAACTTCTTCTGAACTATATCCCTGCTCACAATTTGTAAACGCCCCTAATTCCACCAGACCGTGAAGCATCGATAACAGGGATGCATTTTCAAGTGCCTGGACATAATCGCCGACACTGACAGCTTCTGGCTCACCAGCCTGATAGTGCGCAAACTGACGCACTGAATTTACCAGCTCGGGATCAATAGTCGCCGGTTCTGCATCATCTAAGCGACGGCTTTCCACAAAACCCAACAGATTTAAATCCGCTCGCGAGTCTCCCTCTTTCTTTTCAATCACCGTCGCCGCTGTTGACACTGCGGGGTGGGCCAGCAATGCAGACTCCACTTCTCCCAGCTCAATACGGTGTCCGCGAATTTTTACCTGTCCGTCTTCACGGCCCAGGAACTCGAGTTCACCACCGGGTAAATAGCGGCCCAAGTCACCAGTGCGGTAAAGGCGCTGGCCATCCACCGGATGAGAAAAGAACTTCTGTTCAGAGAGCGCCGCATCACCGAGATAACCATCGGCCAATCCGAGGCCAGTAATCATCAGCTCACCCGCTACCCACACAGGGGCATCGCGCAATTGGCTATCCAATACCCTGAAGCCCTGGTTCGTCAGCGGCACGCCATAGGGAATACTGGTCCAAGCAGAGTCGACCCGATCAATACGGTGATAATTGGACCAAATCGCAGCTTCTGTAGCCCCACCCATACCGATCAGGTCGAGTGCTGGCACATGGCGCCGGATATGTTCCGGTAAAGTAACCGGAATCCAGTCTCCCGACAGCATTGCCAATCGCCAATCAGACAATGGACGAGGCTCTGTATCCAAATAGGTAGCCAGCATTTGTAACTGCGCAGGAACAGAGTTCCACAATGTCACCCGGTGCTCATCCATGACCTCCGCCCAGTGCGAAGGGTCTGCGCCACGGGCTGGATCGGTCAATACCAAAGTCGCACCCACTGCCAAGGGGCCGAAAATATCGTAGACCGACAAATCAAAACTGAGTTGAGCCAAACCCAAAATGCGATCGCCCGGGCCCACCTCGAAACGGCGATTAATATCCAGCACCGTATTCAAAGCGGCCCGATGATTAATCATCACGCCTTTGGGATCGCCGGTAGAACCGGACGTATAGATAACGTAAGCGAGCTGCTCCGGGTCACCGTTGCTGGCCACCGGAATTTCAGTTTCAGGAGCCAGGCTATCGACACTGATCACCTGCACTTCTGACGGCCACTGAACTTGGCTGGCGAGGTCACTGAGTGTCAGGACATATTCCGCCTCTGCACTGAGCAACAATTTATTGAGGCGTATTTCCGGTTGTGCCGCATCCAGTGGCAAATAGATACCACCGGCCAAAAGCACACCGAGGGTCGCCGCTATTTGCTCTCGCCCTTTCGGCATTGCAATAGCAACGCGGCCACCCAGCTGGAAACCTTCTTTAGCCAGGGCTTTGGCGATGCCCGCCGCTTTTTTTGCCAGGTCGCCATAACTCACACTGCCATTGCAATCAATAATGGCGATAGCTTCCGGCGTCGCCGCTGCCTGGGCAAAAATGCCCTGATGCAATAACTCTGAAGGAACAGGTCCATCGGTCTGATTAACCTGATGCCTCTCCTGTTGCTGCCACTCGGGTAAAGAAACTGGAGATTTACTAAGCCATTGCCCGTCGCCGCCAGCGGCAAGCTCATTCAATAAGCCGGTAAAGACCGCGAACATATCCTCCACCAGGCCCGATGGAAAAACACCCTGGCGCACGTCCCAGTTAATTTCCAGACCATCGGCATCGTCCCTTACCTGGCAATCCAGGGTGACTTGCGGTGTCTGGGTAATTCCCCTGCCGGACTTTCTACCGCTAGCGGGTTTTTCGGTATCTCCCAGACCAATAGCACTGGTAAATACCACCGGCATCAATGCGGCCTCGGGTCCTCGCGCACGTGACATTTCCCGCAGTACTTCCACACCGGAGAACAAGCGGTGATCAATATCACTGAACAACTGTTCGCCAATGCCTGCCGCCCAATCGCGAAAGGTTTTTCCATTGGAATCACCAATCGCCAACACACTGACCGAAGTAAAATCACCAATCAGCTGGTTAACCTGAGGGTGTAAGGGCAATCGATTCAATAATGTAAGACTCAGGCTGAAGCGTGGCTGACGACTCCAACGCTGCAATACCGCGGCGTAGGCAGCCAGTACGGCAACTGATGCGGTCAGTCCAGCAGCACCAGCTCGTTGCTTCAGTTTCTGCCAATGGGTAATATCCAGGCGGTAGTGATGGCGATTAAAGCGCACAGATTCCGCTTCTGAGGCTGGCGGCAATACCGGTAGCTCAGGTGCTGCCGGCAGTTGATCGAGGCGGTCCAACCAATAGCGACGATCGTTTTGGTAGCCTTGGCTGTCCAGTAGACTCCGTTCGGCCAGTAGGTAATCGCGAAAATCAATTTCCAGTGCAGGTAGGGAGGCACCGGGATTCGCTAGCAGAGTATCAAGCTCGCTGAACAGTATGCCCGCACTGGCCCAGTCTGCGATCAGTGCATCCATAGAGAAATGTACGATATGTCCTTTATCCGTGCGGGTATGGCGCAGCTCGAACATCGGCCACTCACCAATGGTGTACACACGGTGGTCCAGTTCATCTCTCACCGATTTAAGGGCGAGCTCCAGGGCTTCCTCATCCATGCCGGTGAGGTCCTGACTGATCATCTGGTAGTGCGGCACTTCCTGGAGGACCCGCTGATATCCCTCCTGCTCAATAACCGCCCTCAACATAGGGTGACGCTCAATCAGCTGGTTCCAGGCTTCCTGCAAACCTTTTGGGTTTAATCCGGGATATTCCAGCTCCAGGTAACCGTGACAGGCAACGCCACCATAGCCAAATGCATTTTGCCGCCCCAACAAATAGGCAGTCTGTACATCGGTTAAAGGGAAAGGCTCATGCCGATTTTCTGTGTCGGCCTCGACCACCACCCCCAAACCAGAGTCATTGCCAGCGCCTGATTGAGCAGCGTTTAATATTTCAATAATTTGTAACTTATGCTCCCGTAACCTTTGCTTGTGCTGCTCGGTCAGCAGGCCTTTGGCTGCGCGGAAACGCAATTGTTCAGACTCGGTCCAAAGTTCAACCCCAAGCCCTTGTAGTTCGTCGATCAGTTCCATAGCCGTCATGGGGTTAAAACTCCGTCCAATCGCTGAAAAATAATTTACTTATCAAATTCATATCACGCCCTCTTCCACCATATCCGCATCAATATCCACTGGCGGTTCCATTGTGCTTAGGGCACCGGCAACATCTGCCAGTCTCGGAGAGGCAAATAAATGTCTGAGGGGAAGGAGCAAACGGTGCTGCTGTTTTAGGCGGTCAATAAACCGGGTTGCCAATAAACTATCGCCACCCAATTCAAAGAAATTTTGATCGCGGTTTATTACGGGCAGGCTAAGAAGCTCTTGCCAAATCTGGGCTACCAGACGCTCGTTATCCGTCACCAGTTCAGCCGCTTTTTCCTGTTGCGGTTTTTCCACCGCATTCACGAGTTTTAATACTGAAGCCCGATCCAATTTGCCGTTTGCACTTAGGGGCATTTCCGGCAAAGTCACTATGAAATCCGGAACCATGTAGGAAGGCAGGTAACAGCGAAGATACTCGCGTAAGTCATCAGTACTAAAAGTTGAAGGACATTCAGGTTTGAGCACAACGGCAGCGACCAGCTGTTGTTCTTCTGTGGCCAGCACCAGGGCGCGCTGCACAAACATCTGACGATTAAATACGGTTTCGATTTCACCCAGCTCTATGCGATGGCCACGGACCTTGACCTGGCAATCGGCGCGCCCCAAAAATTCCAGGCATCCATTCGGCCAGTAGCGTCCAAGATCCCCTGTGCGATACCAGCGCTCACCATCGACCCTAACAAAGCGCGCTTCAGTCAACTCGGGAGCCGCGCGATAGCCCATGGCGACTCCGTCACCGCCAATCCACAGCTCACCCGTTGTCCAGTCAGGGCAGTCGCGCCTCTGGGCATCCATTACCCTGAATTTCTGGTTAGCCAGGGGGTACCCGTAGGGGATCGAGTGCCAGCTTGGGTCAACGTCTATAACTTCAAAACTGTTGGACCAAATAGAAGCTTCCGTGGCGCCCCCCAGTGCGATAAAACGGCAATCGGGCTGTATTTGTTTTAATCGCTGGGGTAAATCCAGGCCAATCCAATCGCCGGAATTTAATACCAAACGCAAATTGCCAGGCGGTGTACCGGCACCGACAGTGAGTAACATGTCCAGTAGTGCCGGTACCGTATTCCAGATGGTGACGCCGTAGTGACATACCCATTGATGCCAGCGCTCGGCATCCCGTCGGTCCTCTTCTTCAATCAATACCAGCGCACCACCGACCGATAGCAGTCCGAAAATATCGTAAACAGAGAGGTCAAAATCCAGGGCTGAAATGGCCAGTACACGATCATTTTCATCAACAGAGAAACGTTCGTTGATATCCGCAATGGTATTCCAGGCGGCACCATGACTAATTTCGACGCCCTTGGGTTCACCTGTGGAGCCGGAAGTGAAAATGATATAAGCCAGTTGCTCAGCTTCTGTTGCAATAGGCTCATCTATAGGAGCGAACTGTTTGGCCTGTTGAATTGCACTTTGGTCGAGCACCACTTTTACATCGGCACGGCGCAACATTGACTCACGCCTCGCCTGCGGTTGATCGATACCGACAGGTAAATAAGTGGCTCCCGCTGCGAGTACGCCCAAAACAGCGGCAATCTGGTCGGGTCCTTTCGGCAGGTTAACGGCCACCACCTCGGCAGGTGAAACCTGGCTTTCCAATAACCAGGCAGCGATACGCAAAGCACGTTCTGCCAGAACGCCATAACTCAGAGAATTATCGTCTCCCCAATATAAGGCGATATTGTCGGGATTTGCTTTTGCCCGCTGGAAAAATCGCTGCGACAAATTATCCGTTGGGTCAATTGCGGTACGCTTTTCAAGCTGGGTTCTCAGTTCCCGTTGAGCCTTGGGTAATAAATCAGGCGGTGTGGAATCCCATTCAGCGTCACCCGCCCATTGGAGTAAGCCGATATAGGCCTGGAACATTTCCGCGCACATCCCCTCAGGGAAAAGCGCTTCGACCACATCCCAATTTAAGAAAACGCCTCCCTCGACTTCGACCACCTGGTGATCCAACCAGACTTGCGGCGTTTGTGTCAGGGCCCAGATGGGTTCCCGCAGAGGCCCATCCTCCGGTGCCGCTGTGCCACCGGGAATACCCAGTGCACTGGTGAAAACCACGGGCATTGTGGCTTCCGCGTCGCTCTGCCGGCGGGCTAATTCCCGCATCAGGCTTACACTGGAAATTTCGCGATGTTCCAGGGCCGCGCCAACTTCCCCTTGTATTTTTCGCGCTCTTGCCAACCAACTGTCGCTGGCTTCTGGCCAGTAACCCACCAGGGTCAAAGAGGTAAAGTCGCCCATTACCCGATAAATATCCGGGTGAACCTCACGGCGGTCGAATAAGGTAAGGTTCAGGCTCAAATCAGGGCGACTGCTCCAGCGGCTAAGCACTTCGGCAAATGCAGTTAGAAGCAGACTCGAAGGCGTGATTCCCTGTTCAGCAGCACGTGCAACCAGGCTTTGCCAGGTACTCTTGTCGATATGCTGTTGATGACGCACGAAATGCGGCCGTTCAATGGATGCCGGCTCCCGAATAATGGGTAATTGGGGCGCGGGGGTAGCTCTGATAATTTGTGCTGCCAAAATGTTTTTGCGGCAGCCAGGGGACCTTCTTCAAGATCACTATCAAATACCGCGGTAGTTTGCGGCAACACATTGCGCACATAGTCGCGGAAAGATAGATCGATTGCAGGTAGATCAGTTTCAGGGCTCTGATAGAGGATATTTAACTCTCGGTAAAACAGCAGAATACTGAAAGCGTCGAGAATTAAATTATCCAACCCGATAGCCAATCGGGTATTGCGCTCACAGCGCACTGCACGGACATCAAACAGCGGCCATCGGCTTGGCTCAAACACCTGCTCCGCGCACTCCTGTCGCAGTTGCGCAAAAGCAGAAGTTGGATCGCTGTCTACGTCTGTAACATCAATGGAAAATCTCGGCACATCGGCAAGGACGCGCTGTCGACCTTCGCTGTCGAATACAGCCCGCAGCATTTCATGGCGGGTAATCATCGTGTTTAGCGCAGATTCCAAACGCTCCAGATCGAGATCAACAACGTCATATTCGCGATAAAAATGACAACCAATGCCACCCAAAACAAATTCTGGGTCCCTTCCCAGCCAATAGGCCCGTTGAACCTCAGTAGGTTCAAAAAGCTCGTGGCGAGTGGACGTATCCGATTGCCAAGGCGTAGTAGCAATTTCGGTAGCGCTGTTATTCTGCTCTGGATTCTCAGCAGGGTCTTGAGCTAATGTCGCAGCAAAGGCGGCCAGGCTTGGCTGGCTAAACAATTCCGACAGTGTGACACCTTCAAAGCCAGACTCACGCAGATCTCGCACAACACGGGTTGCTAACAGGGAGTCTCCACCGAGTGCGAAGAAGTTGTCGTCCCGGGCGATATCAGCAACATCGAGGAATTTACTCCAGGCGGCAGCGACCTGCTGCTCTAACTTGCCTTGCGGCGGATTCTGTTTTGCCTGATGCTGCGCTAGGGATTCATCGGCAAACTGTTGCAAACTACCGCGATCAATTTTGCCATTGGCGGTAAGGGGGATCTCAGTGAGACAGCAAAGCTCACTGGGAAGCATGGCGCTGGTCAATCGCTGGGTCAGGAATTCCCGCAGATCGCTCAAGGGTTCCTGCAATTGCTGCAAATCAACAAAGCACTTTTCTGAAGCGGTATTGGTTTTCGCCACTTTGGGCTCTGGAACTACAACCGCAACCACACCTCGCTGGGTCAGCAGAGCGACTGCTTGCGCAATCGCATTGTGCGCAGTCAGCGCGGCTTCGATCTCGCCGAGTTCGATGCGGTGTCCACGCACTTTGATCTGGTTATCGGCGCGGCCCAAAAATTCCAGGCAACCATTTGGCCAATAGCGGCCCAGGTCTCCGGTGCGATACCAACGTTCGCCTCCGTCTGTTACAAAACGTGCTGCGGTGATTTCAGCAGCACCTCGGTATCCAAGGGCAACGCCCGCACCACCGATCCACAACTCCCCTACCACCCAGTCAGGGCAATCTCGGCCCAGGGAATCCACCACCCTGAATTGCTGGTTGGCTAAGGGGTAACCATAGGGGACGGATCTCCAAGAGGGATCGACTTCTTTTACTTCAAAATTGTTGGACCAGATAGAAGCCTCGGTGGCCCCCCCAAAGCGATAAAGCGGCAATCCGGATTTACACGTTTTAACCTTTCCGGCAGGTCCAGGCTGATCCAGTCTCCGGAATTTAATACCAGGCGCAGCTCTCCCGCTGGAGTATCACCACCGGTGGTTAACAGCATATCCAAAAGGGCCGGTACTGTATTCCAAACAGTAACGTTATGTTGACACACCAGCTGGTGCCAGCGCTCTGCATCCCGCCGAGATTCCTCTTCAACCAATACCAGTGCACCACCTGCGGACAGCAGCCCAAAAATATCGTAAACGGATAGGTCAAAATCCAAGGCTGATACTGCGAGCACACGATCACTTTCGTTAACAGAAAAGCGCTCGTTAATGTCCGCTATGGTGTTCCAGGCACTTCCGTGGCTAATTTCAACCCCCTTGGGCTCACCGGTAGAGCCAGAGGTGAAAATGGTATAAGCGAGGTCTTTTGTCTCACCCACTACGGGCCGGGATAAAGGGGCAACACCCGAGAGCACAGACAAGTCATCAATAACCAACTTGGCTCTGGCAAGCTTGAGCACACGCTCCCTGCGCAGCGGTGGCTGGTCTATTCCCAGCGGCAGGTAAGCCGCTCCAGCGGCCATTACCCCAAGAACGGCTATAATCTGCTCCGCGCCTTTGGGCAATAAAATCCCGACCATATCACCAGGCTCAACCCCCTGAAGTTGCAGGTATGCTGCCATTGCCAAGGCGCTGTGGGCCAAGTCCCCATAGCTAATTTGCTCATCGTTCCAATACAAAGCCGCGGCTTCCGGGTGGCTTTCAGCATTGTTAAAAAACTGCTCGTGTAATTGGTGAGACTGAGTTTTTTAGCCGTGGAATTTACCCGCTGGCGTTGCTGCTTTTGCTCCGCTGTCAGCAGCGATGGTATCGGCTGGGCCCAGAATTCCGGGCTGCCGATCAGGCATTCCAGTAACTGCGTAAAGGCGGCAAACATGCCATCCAGGACGCCGGGAGCAAAAGCAGCTTCCCGCGCATCCCAGTTTACGGACAGGCCACCTTTGAGTTCCATAACCTGTACGTCCAGCCACACTTGTGGCCCTTGGGAGATAATCCAATTGACATCTCCAAAGGCACTGCGAACTGACTCGCCAAATAATTCTCCCAACCCAAGCGCACTGGTAAAGACAACCGGCGCAAACACCGTTTGTCCCTGTTGCCTGCTGAGGTCACGCAGCACCTCTACGCCGGAATAACTCCCGTGCGCTACATCCTGACGGAAGTTGTGTTGTAAACGCTGTGCACGCTCAACAAAGGTTCCACTCTGGCTGCCCTGCCAGGAGAGTAAGATCGAAGAAGTGAAATCTCCCACCAGTGAATTGACATCCTGATGTAGAGATTCCCGGTCAAACAGGGGGAGATTCAGCAGAAAATCTGACTCTTCGCTATAGACCGTAAGCACTTCGGCAAGCGCCGCTGCCAGGGTCATGGATAAAGTAATACCGTGACGGCTCGCAAGTTCCGCCAGTTGGTTTTTCTGGTCAGCAGACAAGCTATAGTGACGCCGAACAACTCGACGAGTGTCTTTAGACTCAGCGCCTATTGCGGTTGGCAACTGAGGGGCACCGGGCAAATCTGCCAGGCGACCCTGCCAGTGTTCTTTGGCCTGCTGCTTTTCAGCTCGGAGTTCTTCCTTTGAGTGAAGAGCGCTGCGGTCAGCCTGGTAGCGCGGATAACTGTAATTAAGCGGAACCAGAGACTGCTCTGGTTCCAGGTAGAGCTTGGCCAAGTCATTCAGTAATACGCGCAGACTAAAGGCATCTGCAGCGACCATATCCAGATTAATATGCAGGCGTGTGCCGCCAGCTTTTAATTCCGCAGGTAACAATGAGAGCTGTACATCAAAAACCTCGCCCTGCGATATATCCAGCTGCCGATGGGAGAGTTGCTCCCTAACAGCGATAAGACTCTGCTCCGCTTCTGCGGCAGCCTGATGCCTGAAATCATGAACCTTTAAACCGGGCCAGCTCACTTCTGTGGGAATCTGCTGTCGACCAACATCGAGGATTTGAACACGCAACATCCCATGCCGCTCGAACAGGAAGCGCACAGCCTGTTCCAAACGATCAGGTACTACATCCTGGCCATCAAACTCATGATAAAAATGTGCGGCAACGCCCCCTAAATATTGATTCGGGTCTCGTCCAATCCAATAGGCATGTTGCATCGGTGCCAAATCAAAGGGAGTGCCTTCATCAAAGGCTCCCGGCACAGATAAATGTTCACTGGTACTTTCTTCAGTTCCAGTAGCCAACTGAGGTAGAGAAAGCCAGGCTTTCAATTGAGGCACTGCAATAAGATCAGCAAATTTTACTTTGATCTTTTTCTGCCTTAATTGACCAGCTATCTTCATGACTTGTACTGAATTAAGCCCCAGTGCAATTAAGTCATCCTGCGGATGAATGCCATTAATATCGGCATCAATAGCCTGACAAACTAAATCCTTTAACAAGCTGGCCGGACTGATTGGCTCTGATTTATTCTGCGGCTTCGGCGACAAGAGATACGCTCCTTATTGCGTCTCGGATAACACGCATTTTGATACAACTTTCACGATACTCGTGGGCAGGAAGGGAAGCCTCAACCAGGCCACAACCGGCAAATAGTGTTACCTTGCCCGGAGTAATAAGTGCAGAGCGCAGCGCGACAGCAAACTCCCCTTCCCCCTCAGCATTGAGCCAACCAACAGGTCCGGCATACCAACCGCGATCCAGGTCTTCATTTTCACGGATATACTTCAGTGCTTTTTTCCTCGGCAGGCCTCCCACCGCAGCACTGGGGTGTAAATCCGATAAGATATCCAACAGATTTACGCCATCTTTAACCAAGCCCTCTAGAGGCGTCAGCAAATGCTGAATTTGCTTTAATTTACAGAGTTGGGGCGGTTCAGGTTCCGCTACGCTGTGGCAGTATTTGCGCAAAATAGAAAGGAGATGTTGGACAACCAGGTCGTGTTCAAATCGGTCCTTATCGCTGTCAAGCAGGGATATCCCCAATTTATAATCAGTTGCCGGGTCTTTTCCCCGAGGTGCACTACCGGCCAAAGCAACTGTGCTAATACACCCGTCTTTACCAGCCGCTAAGCGCTCAGGCGAAGCCCCAAGAAAGCAACTTTTTCCGCGGGAAAAGGCAAATAAATAGGCATCGGGGTAAGATTCTTGTAAATATCCGAGAATACTTCCCGGGCAGCAATCCGCGCTCAGTGATTCAGAACGAGCGAGAACTACTTTTTGAAACTCGTTGCGCTTGATTGATTCGACCGCCCCTACTACACGCTGCTGCCAAGCCATTTGGCCTGCACAATTTTGGCTAAAATCAGACTCCACCGAAAACACATTATCATTCGCAGAAAGGTCAGAGCTACGAGACAAAATATGCTGCCACCACGCCTTCACCCGCTCCGCAGTCTGATTGCATTCTGTTTGATCGGTAACGATAAAATTCATTACCAGATAACTGCGATCCCCTTCACAGTAAAGGGCCAACTCGGGCAACGTAAGCGCCCCTGCGGGAAAGTCTTGCCACAAGGATGAGGAATCTTTTTGGCTATCAAAAGCAAACCCACCACACAAAACCGGCCGATGCCCCCCGCTTACCACAGCGGAGGGCAGTAATTTTTGCCAATTGGCTTGGATTTCAGACCAAGATTCCCCTGGGGCACAACTAAATTCACAGGCAGAGCCAAAGGTCACAGCATATTCATCTCTAGAGGGCACACCCCACAGAGACGCGAATCTTTCATGCTGATAGCCGGTGGCAAACAACCCTATTGGGTTGCGTCTATGACATGGAGTTGAAAACGATGCCAGAACCTCTGGCTGTCCCTGGCTTACCCTGGACTTGGCTTCCTGCAAACAGGCTTCCAGGCCAGCATATTTAGAGCGGCCCTTCATACACCTTCCTCAACGGGCAAGCCGCGCTCAGCGCGCCAATGCAGCTTTTGTTGATTGATAAACCAGTGAATAATCCCGGTAAAAAGCTGCTCTATATAATCTGCGGAAAGTTGTTCTTTCTCAGCCCAACGACGGCGGTCAATCAACATATCCGCAACCCGGTCTGGAGCAGGAATACTCGTTTCATCCGGCTTGAACTGGGCTGCTGACAAAACATACCCCATACGCCGCTGCAACAGCCTGATGATCTCGCGATCAATGGAATCAATACCTTGGCGGATCTCATTCAGATTTTCACACTCCATTGGTAGCTTCGTTGCTTGCATAGAAACTCCATCACCTAAGCAGTTCATCTTCCCATCAATAATGAAACGTTATAACATATCATTTTTGAAATCAACGGGATGTTTGTTTTGGATTTGGGCGTCAGGGTGGAGAGAGAGTGTGCCACTTGTTACTAAAGAGAAATAATTCGAACATCATTAAAAATAACGATCCCGGATTAATCGAAGTAGAGATCCGCTATCTATTGAACGATGGAGAATATAGAGCCGCTCAACAGCCCTATTCTCCCAACAATTAATTTCGATAGCGTTACAAGAAACAGAAATATTTTATACGGCCAACATAACTTCACATACAGTTAGGCCAAGCGGAGCTTCTGAACAATATGGCCAACCACCAGATCGGGACAATCTGACAGATAAAAATGGTTACCTGCGTATTCTTTCAATTGGAACTCACCATTGGTCCACTGCTGCCAACCCCGAGCTTCATCGGTGCTCAACTCAGGATCATCCCGTCCTAGCATCGCGGTGATGGGACAATCTAAAAGTTGGTCCGAGGACATCTTGCTGGTTTCGATCAATCGATAATCCTGGCGTATAGCAGGAAGTAGTAGAGCTCTTAACTCAGGAATTTCCAATAATTCAGGAGAGGTGCCGCCAAGCTCAATGAGTTGTTGGCACAGAGATTCATCACTCAACTGGTGTACGTTTCCACTCTTTTGAAATTGTGGAGCTTCGCGCGCAGAGACAAATATGTGTTCAGGACCGCACAATTTTTCGCGATACAAGGAGAGAGCCAATTCATGAGCAACTGTAGCTCCCATACTGTGCCCAAATACTGCCCAGGGTTTATCGATGACAGGTTTAATAGCCCTACTTAACAAAGCAATTAAAGTTTGCATATCTGCGGGCATAGCTTCATTACAGCGTTGCTCCCTACCCGGTAAACATACGAGAACCAATTCTATGGAATCTGGCAATAATTTCACCCAGGGTCGATAAAGTGATGCTGTACCACCAGCATGAGGCAAACACAATAGTCGGATAGCAGCTTTAGGTTGAGGGCGAGGGATTTGTAGCCAAGCGCCGGACATAGATTTATCTCAATAAGAAATTTGAAGCCGTGAATACTAACTGTTAATTCTTAATTTAGAAATCTGAAGAAGATTCAAAAAATCACCCGCCTGCTCCCCCCAAACATTTCAAGAGACCAGCATGGAAAATAATTTACTTAATGGTTACACGCCTCACCCAAAGGAACTAGAGGCTTTCTATCAGCAACAAGGAATTTGGGATAACCAACCTATTTGGGAACTGATCACGCGTAATGCGAAAAACTTTCCCAATCGATGCGCAGTTCGGGACCTATCGGAACAATTAACTTACGCAGAATTGGTTAACGAGGCCGATAGTATTGCTGCAGGCCTGGTGGAACAAGGCTACAAAGCTGGGGAGCGGGCAATACTCCAGTGGAGCAATCAGGTAAGTTTTATCACTACTCTACTCGGTTTATTTCGAGCGGGACTGGTTCCTGTTTTAGCTTTACCTGCACATCGCCAAAATGAAATATGCCATTTTGCACAGGTCTCGGGCGCCAGTATCTATGTCGCTTCAGGAACGGAAAGTGATGAGAGTAGTCACAACATGATAGAACAAATTGCCTCGCAATCTCCGACTTTGCGAGGCATATACAGCTCTGATGAAAATGACACATTCCCCTCCCTGCCCAGAAGAGAATGCCAAGGCTTCACCCCTGTTCCCGTAGACCCCAACGCCCCAGCCCTATTCCTCGTTTCCGGTGGCACTACAGGACTTCCGAAACTTATTCCACGCACCCACAATGACTATCGCTACAACATTACCTGCGCTACGGCTGCTTGTAATTTAGGAAAAGATGAAATCTATCTGGCAGTACTCCCCGCCGCCCATAATTTTCCACTGGGTTGCCCCGGCATTCTGGGCACGCTATCCATGGGTGGGCAGGTAATATTTACCAAAGATGCAAGCCCGGACTACTGCTTCGAGCTGATAGAGCGTTACGGCGTAACCGCCACAGCCCTGGTCCCAGCACTGGCTCAAGTCTGGACTGCAGCGACAGAATGGGAAGATACTGATTTAAGCTCTCTCCGCTTACTTCAAGTTGGTGGCTCAAAGCTGAGTCCAACTGACGCCAATGCTGCGATAGATGCTTTTCCCGGTGCACTACAGCAGGTATTCGGTATGGCCGAAGGGTTGATTTGTTACACCCATCGCGAAGATAACAATGAAACCATCACCGATACTCAAGGAAGACCTATGAGTTTCCTCGACACTCTAAAAGTGGTTGATGAGTATGGGCAGGAAGTGAAAGCCGGAGAAGAAGGAGAACTACTCACTCGCGGCCCCTATACACTGAGAGGCTATTACCGTGCTGAAGAGCATAATCGACGCGCTTTTACCCCAGATGGTTTCTATCGCAGCGGCGATCGTGTACGCATTCTAGATAACGGCAATATTGTAGTTACTGGACGACTCAAAGATGTTGTAAATCGGGGCGGGGAAACTTTTGCATGTGATGAAATTGAAGAGCATCTACTCGCCCATCCCAGCATTCAACAAGCAGCTATCATTCCCTTGCCAGACCAAGAGATGGGAGAGCAAGTTGGAGCGACTATCGTATGTGTAGATAAAGCGCCAAGCTTGCAAACGTTGCGCGACTTCTTAACCGAAAGAGGCCTGGCCAGCTTTAAGCTACCTGAGCAGCTTAAAGTGTTAACTCGTCTGCCGGTTACCGCAGTCGGGAAAGTTGATAAGAGGAAGCTCTTAGATCTTATAGATTAGTACTAATTGAGAGATTGAGTTCCCATATTTATGAAAGTATGGCTTTAATCCATACTTTCATTTTAAATGAACAAGAAGTATAAATCAGAATATAAAGGATATACCAACTTGCAGCACATTAAGATTCCTTAAGTCAAATTCTATATGGTCAAAGTCATTTATATAATACTCCCCCACCTTACCAACATTGTGCAGCATGTATTCGGCACTTATACGCAAAGAGTTATTTAAGTTGTAGCGCGCACCTAGACCTACATGGAAATAGCTTTTACTAAATTCTGTTGTCCCATAATAGTTACCGCCGGCGTAAAATTCAGCCATAGTATATGACCAGTCCAGCTCCGCAAAACTATAGCCCAACAACAAATACATACAGGACCTGTCGCAATACCAAGATAAATCCAGAGTTCCAGTAATTGAAAATACATCCAAGCGATGTTTCTGATTGACCTGGTATCGCTCAATAACTGTAACTTCGTCATCAATATAATCGATATTTTCTACCGATGTCGATCGCCCTAAATTTGTTCTGCCATAGCTAAAGCGAAGTTCAAACGGGTAGCCATTGAAGTCGATCCCGATATCAATACTGCCCCAAGGCTCACTTCCTGAATTGGTAGTTTTGTAGTAACTATACTCGTAAAAATAATCGTAGTAGTATGGGTCATAAAGTACGCCTACAGTACGATAATCCTGCTTAACCTCCAGCCTGTTAACCCCACCATTCAGTGAAACATAAGGACGAAACCCCCACGGGTTTACTAGATTACCATAGTCAGCGGCTATGGCCTCCATGGAAAAAATAAGTGCTCCCAAAATGGCAGCCGAGTGCAGGCGCATAGTAACCTCCTTGTCGCTTCACACAACTTAAAACCCATACAGGATCCAATACAGAGATTTATCGATATGATTAGTAGTCCTCTACGGCGGAACAAGACACTATTTGTCAACACTCTCATCTTAATATCGATAAATGGCTATCTTGTACAATAAAAAGTAATGGATTCAAAGTAAATCTATACTCCTATGAATTTAAAAGTAGCAGCAACTCCAAGCTTCCAGCGCTCAATTTACTGCCAGGATACCGAAAGGTGTTGGCAATATGATGAACGGCATAAAACAACAATATAAGATCGCAGTAGTTAGATTTATACACTCCGTTTAAGCGCTCTGATTTTCGATCTAAAATTCAATAAAAACCGAGACTCTGACATTACTCATACATTTACATTGGACAACACAAGGAGGAAGACCGAAAATCGAGACACTCCACGATCACTTATCTTTTCATGCCATTTGTCCAACTATTTAGCACAGAGTTACATTCTGTAATTAAGGTACAACTCAATCAATTTATACACGTTACTTCTTAGCAGATGCTCTATACTCATCAATTTCGCTCTCAGACATGTCGCCAAATTGAGACAACAGATAAGCTCCTGTTTTAACACATAGAATTACCAATATAGGAAGGAGAGGGATTACAATTAAAACGGGAAAAGCTTTTAGCGTATCCATATCGGCGTTAATAAATAAAAACACAATAGGTATCACCGTTAGCAACCCGCACCAAAAAACTCGATATGCCGGCATAACATTTGCCTCAGCATCAAGATTTTTTGTGACAACCCCGGTCAATGAATATGAAGTTGCATCCAAGGTTGTCACGCAAAACAGTATCATTGACAGTAGAAAAATGGCTATCGCCAACTCAGGAAGCGGCAATTGACTTAAAATATCATGGGCGAGACGTAGAGGCTCTCCACTGGAAAGCTCTTGCACTGCATTAACAGCCCCTTGGTTCATAAGATCTACAGCGTAAGTTCCCGCTATCCCAAAGATAAATGCGCTACTAAGCCCTCCTCCAAGGATCAAAGTTAAAATCACATCTCTCAGACGGTGCCCCTGAGAAATTTTTGTAACAAACACACCTACACCCGGCGAATAGGATATCCAGGTTGCCCAAAAGAAAATTGTCCAATACTGAGGAAAATGAGTACTTCCATATGGGTCTGTACTCAAGGACATACGGAAATATTCAGAAAACAATATCCCCAAACTATTCGTTACATTATTTGCAATAAGAGCACTTGGCCCAACAATAAACGTATATAAAAGTAGGAATATTGCTATATAGATGGTCCACCCAGATATACGTGACATCCCCTTCTCAATGCCAATAAATGACGACAATGAGAAAAGGAGAGACAAACCTATGATAATGGCTATTCCTGTAGAAAGACTATCCGGAATACCCGTTAAGGCGCTGACATTATACGAAATCATTGGAATCGCAAGGCCAAGGGTTAATGTCGTAGCCGAAAGCGTGGTCACAATGAACAATAAATCTACGCCTTTTTTCAACCACTCAGGCATACGATCATCAAGCATATTATTTAATACAGAGGACAACTTAAGGGTTCGATTCTTTTTAATATGAAAACTCACAGAAAAAGGGATCGCCACCATCAAATTGATAACCCATCCTGCCGACCCCCAGTGGAAAATATTGAAAGCCGTTGCGTACTCCATCTTAATTGATTCGGCAGAAATGCCGAACTGGGGGTCCATATAGTAATGAATTACTTCAATATATGCCCAATACATCGTCGAAGCTCCCATACCTGCACAGAGAGCCATAGAAAAAAGCTGAACAAGAGAATACTTTGCCTTCCCCTCTCCCAAACGAAGCTTGCCATATTTTGAAAAGGCTAAAAACAAAAGGGCCAAGGTCCCTAAAAGGGTATACCAAAGAAATATTGCCCCTAAGTCTATTATAGTTAGAGCCAACATTTCCTTCATAAAGTCCTTGGTACCTTCGGGATAAATAACTGCAACAACACCAAGAAGTAAAACCAAAAAGAAACTAACCAATGTTAACTTCTTATCCATGATATATTTCTTGGCGCCCGATTCCTGCATAGTCTAGATCATCCTACTCAAATACATATTGACAAAAACAGTTATCCTTTACCTTTTTCCAATCCATGGCTATTCCCAGCCCATTTCCCTGAGGGGCATGGACATAACCCTGCTTATCGGTTCGAATAGACACCTTACTGGCAAGCTCAAAATCTTTATAAGGGAAAAACTGCTCAAAGTAATTGCAATTTTTATGTGCAAGGGCAACGTGCAGATTCG
This sequence comes from Microbulbifer sp. VAAF005, assembly GCF_030012985.1. Taxonomy (NCBI): domain Bacteria; kingdom Pseudomonadati; phylum Pseudomonadota; class Gammaproteobacteria; order Cellvibrionales; family Microbulbiferaceae; genus Microbulbifer; species Microbulbifer sp. VAAF005. The sequence goes on from NZ_CP120233.1 coordinate 556,666, forward strand.
CCGCTTGTGTAAGCGTAAATCCCATACTCTGTATCTCTAAAGTTTTACCAAATCCTTCCGCAATAGCAAAACATTTATTTAAAGGAGTAATTCCTCCACAAACAGTGGCATCTAGGTGAACACTAGTCCAGGTATCCAAGCTCAATGCATTGGTTATCTCATGTAGTGTTAACAGGGAATTGCTATCACTTAATATTCGTATATCGAACTTATTAACAAGATCTTGATAAGTCCTACAATCAGAATCTGGAACTGGAGCTTCAAACCACTCCCAGTTGTTTTCGCTCAACCACTTGGCCATGCCCATGGCTTCAGCAGGAGTATATAGAGAGGCTGTATCCAGCATGAAACGCACACGCTCCCCCTCAAAACGTGTTTGAATTGCTGAAACTAATTCCATATCTCTCTCATATATACAAGAGCAATGAAACTTTATTGCTGTAAACCCCTCCGCTAAACAATCTTCGACATATGTTTCGTATTTCTCCACAGTGTCAAACATAGGAGAGGATGCATAAGATTGTATTTTTGAGCGTGCTCCACCTAAAAGTTCATAAATCGGCATCTCGGCCTTTTTACCTTTTATGTCCCATGCGGCAATATCAAAAGGCGATTTAGCAGGCAACCCGCCCCAAGTACACCGTTCCATTAGCCAATTATATAATTCCTCTGTCCTCAAAGGGTTTTTCCCCAAAATACCCGGTGCAATTGTGCGCATGGCTTCAATAATGCATCGATCAAAACCGTTCTCGGTATAACTCAATGTCGCACCGATACCTTCGATACCACTGCTGGTTTTAATGCGAATAATATTGTTGGTATATAACAGCGGGGCTTGATTAGCAGTCCAACAAATTGGCGGCGCACTTTTATCGGCTATCGCATATAACTCCACCCTACTGATATGAAAACGATCCATATTCACATCCTTAAAAGCCATTAACTGGATCTCAAAGAGTCTAGTTTGCAATGCCCGTTTGTGCGTAAGTGGCACATACTTAGTCTTACTACCAGGCACAAACTATTTCTCGGCTCGGAATGCTATTTGTCAACCAAACCTATAGGGAGTAATTAAACACTCAATGTCCGACCTAGCTGCAATAGAGCCTAATAACCAATACAAACTTCATACTCTATTTTCCTACATCAGATTTACACAGTGATCTATAAACTAATACCCACTTGTAACTAAGCGGCCAAAACTTGACTGGTCACTAATTTTGTTTGCGCAAATCAGGTATATCATGATGCTCCCTCTCCACGGAAAGCGTATCCTTTCATTCGAAACCTGGGGCGCAGGTTCCTTTCATGGCACTTTACTAGCTTTTTTGGGCGCAGAAGTTGTCAATATTGAAGACCCTAAACAAGATGGGAATCCACTTAGAAAAATGGGATCAATCTATCTTGATGAAGCTCGCGAAGACAATGAGACAAGTGAATCGACGCTCCACAACAAAAAGAGCTTGGCCCTCGATATCAGGGCTCCCGCTGGCAGGAAGGTATTCTTGAAGCTTGTGAATAACTCACATGCTGTTATCGATAATTTTCGTGGATCACTGCCGGAAGAGTTGGGGGTTACATATGCAGACCTCAAAGTGGCGAACCCTAAAATTGTTTGTACCCATCTCTCAGGGTATGGCAGAGACAACAATAGAAAACATTGGCCAGGATATGATTTCCTTATGCAGGCAGAAACTGGTTGGATGTCAGTGACTGGAGAACCAGGATCTATCCCAACCAAAGTTGGCGTGTCGGTAGTGGATCTCCTAGGGAGCGTCTATTCAGCCCTCTGCACAGTTTCAGGGCTACTGCGAACCGAAGTTACAGGAAAAGGCGGTGATTTTGACACTAATTTATTCGATATTGCACTAAATTGCCTCTGCTACCAAGGGTTATGGTTTCTCAACGAGGGGATAGTTCCAGGGAAGCAACCTCGCTCAGCCCACGCTTCACAAGCCCCGTGTCAGCTGGTAAAGACTTCTGATGGATGGCTTTATATCGCCTGTTTGACCGAAAAGTTTTGGGAGCTATTATGCGATGAGCTGGGCTCCACGGAACTCCAATCTGACATCCGCTTTTTAAGTAATGACAACAGAATGAAGCATCGGGAGCTATTGACCCATACCCTCGACCAGCACTTTACAAAGAAAAATACAGAGGATTGGTGTGCACAGATGGAGGGAAAGATTCCCTGTGCTCCAGTTTATGATATTGCTCAAGCACTTAATAACACCTATGTACGGAATAATGGCAAGGTAACTTCTATTCCCTACACACGTAGTGAGAAGCGCAAATCTGTCCAGTATATCAGCGCCCCGTTTTCCATCCCTGATTCGCCCGCCATGGAGTTTCAGCAAGCTCCTCTCTACGGGGAGAACACATTGGAGATACTAAATGGACTAGGTATCCCGAAGGATGAAATAGATCAGCTTTCGCAAGCTGGCACCATCTATTACCGTTAAGTGCGGCCAAATCAAAGCGCTTCCATGACCCTCCTAATCACTACCGCTCGGGACGATTACTACAATTATTAGAGCTCACCTTTTATCCGCTTAGCTTCTTTGGGAGTCACCCTACTTCAATGAATATCGGCGATCTGGACAGGAGTGCCGCACTTTCTCAAGCAAGAAAGCTCTCCAAAATTGGCGGGCTGTATGTACCTGAGTCGGTGCGTAATTTTGAAGACCTGCCGATCAGCGGTCCCATTGAGATAGAGCGAATCAGTCTCGCTGCCGCACAGAGAGGTGGGGCTATTTTAATGTCCAGTGGAGGCACTACCGGTCAACCTAAGCTCTGCTACACCCCTTACCACCAGGCGATTGATCGACTTCTTAAAGAATGGCAGCCTCTCAGTCCCCAAAGTGTACTACTCAATTTGTTCAACCCTGGTCGGTTATGGGGTGCACATTACTTCATTCAAGCCTTGGCCGATGCCTCCCGGTGTACCGTGGCCCCTACAGGACCTTTCGTATCAGATGAAGCTAGCAACTGGATAGAATTTCTACAGGGCATCCACGTAAATGCCCTGGCTGGCGCCCCTACAGGCCTAGCTGACTTTGCCCAGGGAGCACTAAATTCCGTTGGCCAACTCCCAATTGAGTCAATCATATGGATGGGAGAACCCTGGACCAAAACCAAGATTGAAACCGTTCGCAAGGCTTTCCCAAGCGCTGGGTTTTGGTGCGACTATGGGTCAGTAGAAACCAATAGTATTGCTGTCAATTCACCTGGGTGTGACCTGGAGAAGTACCACTTATTGGAGGGGCAGCTTATTGAAACCGATGACCAAGGCGCCCTACTCACACGAATTGGTGAAGGCTGGACAGTTCCAATTATTCGCTATCGCTTAGGAGATCTGATCAAGCCAACAACATGCCGCTGTGGCCGCCCCAGAGCACTTTTGATTGAAGGGCGAGCAGACAATGCTATCAGCCTCTGTAGCGCTCTTTTAAGCACCAGTAAGATCACAAGCCTCGCCTATGACTGTACTGGTGTAGAAGAGGTCCAGCTTTTACTCAGTTGCCGCTCACCCGATCAAAAATCAGCAGACAGGATTACCTTACAGTTTACTGGCAATGCAGATGCCAGCAAAGTCAGTAAATATGTGCAGGAAAATATCCATAACCTGGCCTCTGTAGCAAAACAATACCCCCAGTCCTTCAACGCTAAAAAAGTACACCAACTCAGACGAATTCTGCGGACTAACAAAATCCCCCAGGTCATATGGGTAACAGACGATGAGTAATAACAAAACCCACAAGATAACACCACCGACAGTTGCCGATAGCCCTATGTGGGACCGGTTGATGGGGAACTACAATTTTGCCTGTCTAATGGTTTCCGCTCAGCTGGATATTACCGGGTTGATTGAGCAGGGATATGACACCTGTAAGTCGCTCAGCCAGAAGTTACAGCTCAGCGATAAGGGAATGAGATTTTTTCTTCTGGTTTTAAGTCATTTAGGGTACATCTGTTACGACAATCATCGGTTAAAAAATACAGAATTGAGCCAGTCTTATCTATCAAAAGATAGTCTCTACTACTGGGGTGAAGTGCTACTAGACCCCTTCCATATCTACAACGTCAATCATCTGGATAAAAAGATACTGACCAGCCTGGAGCGAGAGTATGAACTTGAGTGCAAAGGCCGTTCGGTAACCGATATGTGGCAAAATAACGACATGGACTCAGAATCCGCTGCGGCCTTTACACACCTGATGCACTCCCAAGGATTTGCCTCCGCAGTCACAGCTGTCTCTAACGGAATTTTTGCAGAGGTTCAGTGCTTAATGGATGCGGGTGGTGGCTCAGGGGCCATTGCCCTACCGTTTTGCGATTCCTACCCGAAACGCAAGGCAGTACTGTTTGACTTAACGCCCGTGTGCGCAGTAGCAAGTGAGTACGTACAAAATTTCGGCAAAAAAGAGCAGGTTCGAATTGTACCCGGCGACTTCTTTACAGGCTCTTGGCCAGAAGGCTGTGACGGGATTTGCTTAAGTAATATTCTGCACGATTGGCGCCCTGAAACATGCCAATTTTTAATCGATAAAGCCTTCGCACTCTTGCCAAATGGGGGGCATCTCTTTATTCACGACATGCTACTCGATGAAACCCGCCTGACCCCGAGCTTGTTTTGCTTTCACCTATTTATGAATCACGGATCTCAGCTCTATTCCACCGATGAGCTAAATGAGATGCTTGAAAAAGCCGGTTTCGAAGACACTCAGTGCAGACGAGCCCTGGGTTACTTCTTTGTTGTGTCCGCAAGAAAACCACAAGTAAGTTGAAATAGTTAATTTTTCTAGCTTATTGTTATGTTGGGAATGGTTTACTGAGAGAAAAAAGGTGTGATGCCCTATAATCTACTGCCAACAAAGGTCAGCAGTAACTCAACAATATAAAAAGAAGAATATGTAGCTATTCTAGCTACTCACTTCAGCAGCTGGTAAAGCCTTATCTTTCATAAGCGGTGCAAACTTAAAGTAAGTGAGTGTTCTCCAAATCCACTCCAGAGGACCCATACGGAATACTTTTAGCCAAAGATCTGAATAGGCCAGCTGCAACATACCTAGCAGAACACAAACCCCAAGTACTTCTATACGTGTCAGCTCACCATACAAACCCAATCCAAAGCCATAAAAAATATAAATGCAAATAAAGGATTGAGCCAAGTAATTGGTAAATGCCATCCGCCCAACACTTTGGATCTTGCCTTTGATCCATAGGTGCTTACCTAACTTGAACCAAAGGCAGATCAAGCCGATATAACCGATACTGGTAAATGTAGACCCTACCAAATTAAAAATGGCACCATAGGTGAAGTAATCATCCATACTCCAGTCATGACTATAGTTCCAGATAAGCCCTATACCGGTCAATGTCACACCAATAGCCACCCCAGCAATAGCTACTTTTTTGTAGACAGACGAACTGGCTTTGCCACGTAGGATATCCAACTTAAACAGGCCCATTCCCAGCAACATCATAGCGGCAGCTTTTAAAATAATGGAGAGACTAAAGTAGGAAATAACGATTGCCGATTCTGGACTAGAGGCTAAATTGCCACCAAGGAAACGACTCTCTAACAGAGCCCGGAACCCTCCTCGATATATGTCTATATCTTGCTGGATCTGCGCTGCATCAGGAGCAAAAATGGCTGCTGTTGCATATCGAGCTTCTCCTGTTAGGGGTTGTATAAAAGCTCCTGCCAGATATGAGCTATATGCTGACAAGGCAAGAGTAATCACCCCCAATGCAATCAGCCAGCTTCCACGCAACTTGCGGAACAAATAGGCAAACATGGCTATAAAGGCATAGATTATCAGGATGTCGCCTTCCCAAATGAAGATGCCATGAAAAAGGCCTATCAATAACAGCCAGAAATTTCGACTGTAATGAATTTTTGCAGCAGACTTATTCTGCTGCTCGCGTTTCTCAGCTAATAGTATGATGCCTGCCCCGAATAGCATGGCAAAAAGCCCCATGAACTTTTGATCAGCAAACAAATGGAAAAAGCTAAAGAGAAAATCATTCAAAGGGCCATTTGGCAAATAGGCCTTCGGATTCAAATAAGCCGCCATAGGCATAGAGAAATTTATCATATTCATTAAAGGAAGCCCCAACAAAGCGACTCCCCTTAACAAATCCAGCTGTGATATTCGATCCTGCATATAAGTCCTTTTAAAACCAACATTCGATACGAATTTAAAGAGGAGGAGATTACAGGAAAAAAGGAAGAAATCACTATATTTTTCTGCTCGCAGGCACCAATTAGAGTATGCGAAGCCTTTCTAACAACATCACTGGTTAAGTTATGATCTTATCATCAATGCAGAAGCCTGTTATGACTTCTTAAGCCCGCTTAAACTTAATTATAGAAATGAATTAATACTCTAATGAACCGGATACTGTATCTCTTTAGCTATCACCCACATTTTATAATCTGCAGGCATTTCAGATAAGTAATCGAGAGTTCGATAGATAAGATGTTTCTCCATTTCATCGACTCCAGAAGACTTGCTCCAGCCTTCTGCTGCTAACCGGTACATAAAAGTAACCAAAAGGAATTTCTGCTTGCTTGATAACCCATTTCCATGACCATTGATCATCATATGCATGGAAACAAGGTCATAATCCAAGTCAAAAATTGACTCATCAACCTGGACGGATATCTGGGCCGAACGACCCGATACAGAGTTCCCCCGCGCAATCACCTGCATTTCATCAAGAAAGAAGGAGACATGAGCACTATTAGCGGCAGAGCTGTTTTGATAGCGCCCTCTGAGTGCCAAATCCCTTATCTGACGATTTGAAATTTCACCCTTTAGCCAGAGTTCTGTCATCTGGGTAAACGGGTCGTAGTCCTCGCTCTGGACTATGTATTCATCTGCAAAGGGGGATAAGGAATAGAAAAGCGCGACAAGCCAAAAACAGATCCTTGTTACAGTCATTACAACTACCACTCGAAGTGAAGACCATGCCACGCGGTCGATTATGACGGGAAATCTATTAAATTAAGTATAATCAAGAATTATTGTAGGAACATTGATCGGGAGGACACTTGCACTCATTTACGGGCGAATCAACCGGGGGCTTAAATTCCACATTGATGGTAGCTTTTTTACCCAGCCTTTTCTCTTGAAGCCTTTCCAAAGCCTCCTTCGTCATTGCGTTTATCTCTCCAGAGAGAAATTTATCGACAAACATTTCGGCTTCTTGATCCAGACTGTAACTACTACGTCCCATTCCCTCTCGTGAGTTATATTTCGATAAGCTATAGGTCAGTAATATCTCTTGAGCTTCACTATCAAACTTTCTGAATAGATCTATGATCCAATTAGTTTCCAAGAGGTGTTCAAGAGCTTCAAGATTACCTTGAAGCTCTAAATAGATAGCGGCAAAGTCCTCACCGCCTTGAAGGATCCGGCCTATGTAACCAGCTTCCTCTTTGTGGAAATAATCCAATCTTGCCTGGATGTTTATTTCTTTGATGTCATTGGCGATAACATAGCGACCCAACTTTTCCACTTCAGCCACAGTCATACCAAGCTCATAAAGCTCCTCCTGATTCGTCTTTAACATATACCAAGAAGAGAGTACCCCTAGCAGTCTGAATGACGTCAGCCACGCTCGTTGCTTTCCTAAATCAATCTCGTACCACGCGGACTTTCTCTCAAGCCCATACTTGCTGAGGTATGACAAGTCTTCCCCCTATTAGCAGCTTCCCTAACAGCCCTCATTCTTTGCCAGGCAGCCCAGTTCCGCTCCCTACTCAGCACCCATTCACTGTTAATCTCTTCATTATGTTTATAGGTAGTCGCAAATAACTCCTCGAGAGATGTGCGTTTAGAATCTGCAAAAGAAGGTGCCGCCAATAAACAGATCAGAAGGAGGCAAACCGGAGGAGTTAATTTCATAGAGACACCTTGTGGTGCTGTTGTAGTCGCATTTATCCAAGGGAATCTACTAACTATCGTCAAGAAATCTCTGCCGAAGGGTTAACCTGTGCCGTAATTACCCTTAATGGAAGAAGGAAAAACTTGGAAGTACCCCTTGGTCACATAGCGAAAGCAACCTTTGTCGAGCAACCGATCTCTGGTGTATGATTTATCAGTAATGAAAAACTATTCATCCACATTTCGCGCCAAGCTCATAGCTATGGCGGCCCTGCTCCTGCTGATGTTGCAGGTGCAGACCGTGCTCGCCTGCGAAATGATGGAGGACCCCAAGCCATCAGCGGAATGTTGCTGCGATGATATGGCCAAGGGGTCAGACTCAGATGATGACTGTTGTGACTATGACGCCCAAGTCTCCCTGAAGACTTCGCTGGACGACCATCAAGTTGCCGTCACCGCCGCATACTTGAATCTGGAACTTCCCCAGTTGGCGCCACCGCCAACTTACCAATGGCCCCAAATTCTGGCTCCGCCATTCGGTGCGCCTGAATTATCTCCTACTGCGATAGAATCCCACCCCGGCAACCGAACCTGGCTTGCCACTTTGCGCCTGCGTATTTGATCACTCCCTTTCTCTCTGACTAGCGAAATATGCCCCCAGCCCATGCTGGCGGCTTCAGAAAGATTGTTCTAGGAGTGAACCTTTTGATTTCCCAACAAGCTATAGCGGCCATTGGTAGCCTGCTCATTGACTCGCTCATCGATAAGGTGCTTTGCACGCAGATGCGCCTTTCCTTCAATCAGGAGGGTGCCCTATGAGCCAGCAAAGAACATTGAACTTAATCGCCCTTATCCTGCTGTTAGCCGCTGCCGGCGCGGCCTTTTACTGGAAGAAGATTTCTACACAAGCCACAGTTCCAAATGCCGATTTTGTGCAAGCTGGCCCCTTCCAGATCGCCGTGTCTGTCGATCCGCTGCAACCCCAAGCGGGTAAAAACCAAATTCGAATTGAAGTTCGCAATGCTGACAATGAGCCGGTATCTGGAGCTGAAGTTCGCGCGGTAGCCGAGATGCCTGCCATGGGCGCCATGCCAGCTATGCGTGCCGTGGCAGATATCAGTGAATCCAGCCCCGGTATCTTCACCGGTGAAATTGAGCTGGCCATGGTGGGTTCCTGGCCCATGGTGGTAGACGTAGCGACAGGCCATGATAAGCATGTCGATCTTGCCTTTGATATGAGCACCAATCGCAAAGGCCTGCGCCTGAAATCTGCGCCTGAGGCCTCAGATACCGCCTATTACACCTGCTCAATGCACCCATCGGTAAGAGCTGCCGAAGCCGGTACTTGCCCTATTTGCGGTATGAACCTGCAACCTGTGAGCCACGATGAATTGCAAAGCGGCAGCATTGTAGTGGATAGCGGCCGACGCCAGGCCATTGGTATCAAAACCGGGATTGTCGAGCGGCAACCTTTCGCTCTGCCCATTCACCTACACGGCCAGGTTACCTATGACGAAACCCGCTTGCGGGATATCAGCCTGCGCTTCGACGGCTGGATTGGTGAGTTGGATGCAGATTTTGAAGGCAAGCAGGTTCAGCGCGGTGAAGTACTCTTCTCTGTTTACAGCCCGGAATTGCTCGCAGTCCAGGGCGAGTATCTAAAGGCCCGCCGCCGTGGCGACGCCCTGGAGAAAGCAGCACGAAGGCGTCTACTGTTGTGGGGGCTCTCTGAAGAGCAAATCGACTGGCTGGTTGAACAGCAAAAAGCGCAGGACTATATCCCGATTTTTGCACCCGCCAGTGGTGTGATTATTGAGAAGAATATTGTCGCGGGCTCTGCGTTTGAAAAGGGCGACAACCTTCTGCGTATAGCCGACCTCAGCCAGGTTTGGATTGAAGCCCACGCCTACGAAGATCAGTTGCCACTGATAGAAAAAGGCATGCCGGCCAAAGTGCGTTTAACCAACGTCTACCACGAGGAAATCCCAGCCACCCTCACCCAGATTGACCCCTTCCTGAATCACAATAACCGCAGTGCACGGCTGCGTGTGACCCTGCCCAATACCGATGGTGAACTGCGCCCGGGACTGTTTGCGGACATCATGTTGACCGCCGAACTGGGAAATCTCCTCGTGGTACCCAGGGATTCAGTATTGATCTCCGGCAAGAAACGCATTGTTTTCCGCGACTTGGGCCAGGGTCGTCTGGAGCCGGTGCAGGTACGCACCGGTTATGGCGACAGCGACAGGATTGTTATCCGTTCGGGCCTCCAGGCGGGAGATAAAATTGTCACCTCGGGTGTATTCCTGATCGCGGCGGAAAGCCGCCTGAAGTCGGGGGTGCAGCAGTGGTAAATTCCGAACCCAAAGGGCTGATTGCCCGAATTATTGGGGCCTGTGCCGGTAGGCCGGGGATCACTTTGATTCTTGTCGCGATCGCGGCCCTGGCGGGATACCGGGCGCTAACCAGTGTCCCTCTGGATGCTATTCCGGACCTGTCCGACGCCCAGGTAATTGTGATGACAGACTGGCCGGGGCGAAGCCCGGACCTGGTCGAGGATCAAATCACCTACCCGCTTTCCACCGCAATGTTAGGGCTGCCCAAAGTCAAATATGTGCGGGGCCAAAGCTTTTTTGGTCTCAGCTTTGTCTACGCCATCTTTGAAGACGGCACCGATATTTACTGGGCCCGCTCACGGGTTCTGGAGTACCTCAACCAGGTAGCCGACCAGCTCCCGGAAGGTGTTCAGCCAAAGCTTGGCCCGGATGCTACCGGAGTGGGCTGGGTGTTCCAGTACGCGCTGGTTGATCGAAGCGGTAATAACGACCTGCAAGAACTGCGCGCGCTACAGGATTTCAAGTTGCGCTATTGGCTCACTTCTGTCGAGGGCGTGGCCGAAGTCGCCTCCATTGGCGGCTACGAAAAGGAGTACCAGGTCCAAATCGACCCCCATCGCTTGCAGATGTTTAAGGTTCCGCTCGGCAAAGTGGTCGAGGCCATTCGCCGCAGTAACAATGACACAGGAGGAAGGGTACTGGAGATCGCTGGGCACGAACATATGGTGCGTGGCCGTGGCTATATCCGCAGCGTTGACGATCTCGAAGAGGTGGTGATCGGGGTCAATGCGGCGAAGATTCCGGTGACTTTGGATCAGGTAGCGGATATTACCCTGGGGCCTGCGATGCAGCGCGGTATTGCGGAACTGGACGGCGAGGGCCAGACCGTAGGTGGCATCGTGGTGATGCGCTACGGTGAAAATGCCCTCAAGGTTATTGAGAGAGTTAAAGAGCGTATCGAGCAAGTCCGTGCGGGCTTACCGGAAGGCGTTGAGCTGGTAGTGACCTATGATCGCTCACAATTAATTAATAGTGCGATCGACAATCTCAAGAACACCTTGATTGAAGAGATGCTGGTGGTCGCCGCTGTGATCGCTATTTTCCTACTCCACGCCCGCTCCGCATTGGTAGCTGTAATCACTCTGCCGATTGCAGTTTTACTGGCCTTTATTCCACTGTCCCTACAAGGGCTTACCGCCAACATTATGTCACTGGGAGGTATTGCCGTAGCCATCGGTGCCATGGTGGATGCGGCAGTGGTAATGGTGGATAACATCCACAAAAAGCTGGCAGCCGATGGGGATAAGGAGTTGTCTCCGGGCGAAAAAAGAACGCTAATCGTTCGGGCAATGCAGGAAGTCGGACCGAGTATTTTCTTCTCCCTGATTATTATCACGGTTTCATTCCTGCCGGTATTCGCGCTCGAAGCTACCGAGGGCCGCCTATTCAAACCCCTCGCCTACACCAAAACCTACAGCATGGCTTTCGCCGCCCTATTGGCAATCACCTTGATTCCAGCGCTCGCTGTACTGCTAATGCGCGGCAAAATTCGCAACAGGGAAAACCCGATTTCCCGCGTTTTAGTCCATACACTACAGCCAGTGATTCACTTCTGCGTGCGGCAACGCAAAGTTGTGGCCACTCTCGCGGTATTAGCTCTGGTTTCTGTGGCCTACCCCATTAGCAAGCTAGGTGGTGAATTTATGCCGCCGCTCAATGAGGGCAGCATCCTGTATATGCCTACCGCCCTACCCGGCATGTCGGTGACCGAAGCGGGCAAGGTGCTGCAACAAATGGACGAGGAACTGAAAGCTTTCCCAGAAGTAGAGCATGTCTTTGGCAAGATCGGCCGCTCCAACAGCGCCACCGATCCTGCACCGCTCTCAATGGTAGAAACCGTTATCACCCTGAAACCCAAAAGTGAGTGGCGTCCTGGCATGACTTGGGACGACCTGCTGGCGGAAATGGATGAAAAGCTGCGCTATCCGGGCATGCCCAATATCTGGTGGATGCCCATCCAAACCCGCACTGAGATGCTCGCCACCGGTATTCGCAGCCAGCTCGGCATCAAAGTGTTTGGAGATAACCTGGAGGAAATCGAACAGACCGCTTTAGCCATCGAAGAAGCACTGCGCAGTGACCAACGCACTTCGGAACAAACCCGAAGCGTCTTCGCCGAGCGTCTAACCGGCGGTTACTTCCTGGACTTTGATATCGATCGCGCACGGGCTTCCCGCCACGGCTTGAATGTACAGGATATCGAAGATGTGATCGCCGCAGCGGCTGGTGGCCTGGCCGCAACCCAGACCATCGAAGGCCGCGAACGTTACGATGTGTTAGTGCGCTATGCCCGCGACTACCGGGATACTCCTGAACAGCTGGAACAAATCCTGGTCCCCGCCTCTGATGGTTCCCAAGTGCCCCTGAACCAGCTGGCTGATCTGGACTTCCGCACTGGCCCGCCCATGATCCGCAATGAGGATGGGCAGTTGGTGGGCTTGGTATTTGTCGACTTGAAGGGCGATATCGGCGTTGCTGATTATGTTAATCGCGCAAAGCAGGTTGTTGCCGATCAGGTTAATCTGATTCCCGGGCAACGTATCGCCTGGGCCGGCCAATACCAATACCTGGAGCGCGCCAAGTCCCGCCTGCAATGGTTAGTGCCCCTGACCTTGTTGGCTGTGTGCTTCCTCCTGTATCTGCATCGAGGCAGGCTATCCGACACCCTGTTTGTACTCACCGCCATGCCAATGGCACTGATCGGCGCCTTCTGGCTGTTATACCTGCTCGACTACAAACTGAGCGTTGCTGTATGGGTCGGCATGATTGCCATGGCTGGTCTCGCCGCTGAGATGGGGTTATTAATGCTGCACTACTTATCTGCCGCCGGACATAACTCAGAGCGCGGTAATACAGCGACTGTTGCCCAAGCGGCAGCTGGCCGTATTCGCCCGATGCTAATGACCAGCCTGACACTGTTAATTTCATTGATACCAGTCATGGTTTCCGATGGCACCGGTGCAGATGTTATGAAACGGATCGCAGCACCAATGGTGGGCGGCACCATAACCACACTGCTATTTGTGTTATTAGTGATGCCCGGGGTTTTCTATCAATGGAAAGCTCGTGAAGGTAAGCAAAGCTGACTTAAATAAATTGGGGCACCGGGTTGACGCTACCCTGTGCCCCTGCACTCTTCGCACAAGAAGATAATCTGGATAGAAGAGACTTTGACGGGAACAAGGTGATTCATAGGTTTTAGGTTTCTTGAGGGTTAACTGTTAAAATTCCATACAAATTTTGTATTGCACAATCTGCAAAATTGCGGCGATAACAAAGGCTAAGTAGGTGACGATCACTTTCCCTACTGCTTGTGTAATACGTGTATTTGACATTTAACGACTCCAGGATTCACCTTGACTGCACCTTTTTCCGATCTCCCCCTAAACCCCGCCCTGCTGAAAAACCTGGCGTCACTCAACTATAAATCCATGACCGAGGTTCAGGCCAAAACGCTTCCGATCATTCTTGACGGCAAGGACGTTATCGCCCAGGCAAAAACCGGTTCCGGTAAAACTGCCGCTTTCGGTTTGGGGGTGCTGCATCGGCTCAATGTCAGCCGCTTTCGGATTCAATCGCTGATTCTGTGCCCAACACGGGAATTGGCAGACCAGGTTGCGCAGGAACTGCGCCGATTGGCACGGGCAATTCACAACATTAAGATTCTGACTCTCTGCGGCGGAATGCCTTTCGGCCCTCAAATCGGCTCCCTGGCCCATGGTGCCCATATCATCGTTGGTACTCCAGGACGTATCGAAGAACACCTGCGTAAAGGAACACTCTCCTTAGAGCATGTCGATACGCTGGTCTTTGACGAAGCCGACCGAATGCTCGATATGGGATTTCAGGACGTTATCGATACCATTCTGGCGCAGGTGCCAACTGGGCGGCAGTCGTTACTATTCAGCGCTACCTACCCCGATGAAATTGAAAAGCTCAGCGCCCGAGTGATGCAAAAACCGGTGATGGTTAAAATCGACTCTGCGCATAGCGACGAGGTGATCGAACAACGCTTTTACAGAATTGAGAGTTTCGAGGATCGCCTGGAGATGACTCGGCGTGTCCTGCTCAATGATAAACCAGTCAATACCCTGGTTTTCTGCAACACCAAACGCGAAACCGATGAAGTGGCCGATGATCTGAAACAGGCTGGCTTCAATGTCCTCGCCCTGCATGGTGATATGGAGCAGCGCCAGCGCAATGAAACCCTGATTCGATTTGCCAATGGCAGCGCTTCAATTCTGGTGGCCACTGATGTGGCTGCACGAGGTCTCGATATCGACAAGCTGGATGCGGTTATCAATTTTCATATCGCCAAAGACCCGGAAGTGCACACCCACCGCATCGGACGGACCGGCCGTGCCGGTGAGCGCGGTTGCGCTTACTCCTTTTTTGCCGAGAAGGAAGGCCACAAACTGGTTCGTATGGACCTAACCCAGGACCCACTATCCGATCCAGATACACCGCCACCCGCCAGCATATTAAGTGAACCCCCTTTCCAGGCACCGATGGCTACCCTGCAAATCGATGGCGGCAAGAAGCAAAAGGTCCGCCCCGGCGATATCCTGGGAGCCCTAACCGGAGGTGATCGCCCGATTGACGGTAAAGATGTTGGCAAGATCAACGTACTGGACATGACCGCCTATGTTGCGATTAAACGCAATGTGGCATCTCAAGCACTTAAGAAAATAGAAAACGGCAAGTTGAAAGGGCGCAAATTCCGGGTGCGGCGTATTCGAGGGTAAGCCGAGTGAATATCCCCTGGCGGCGCCGGGGGATTGCCCTTTTACGCCCGCTTCTGGTTTATGGATCCCCTGACCGTTATTTCAAGAGCTGACAATAAATATAGAAAAATCAGATGGAAATCTAAGGGTTACAGAGTGATATAAAATTAGGATAGTGGTCAAAGTAATCGTTTTTGCAGTTTGCACGCCGTGACAACTAAGTTTCACCCAATGATTTTTAACAATATTTTCGTTTTAGCGAAGAAATTGATTCTGAAATAACAATCGGGATAATAGTGATCTGTATGATTAATTTATAAATGTTAGGCACTAAGTCCGAAGTAAAATTAGGTTTTTCGAATGAGTATCAAGGTTGATGAAGCTATTTGGGTGAGTATTCCCCAAGACTCCCGGGAAGATTCTCTCAAATGGCATGATGGAAATGGAGTTCAGTTGGTGCTTCATTCTATAGGATTTGACGAAGCTTTGTATTCACGATTGACTAACGAAATGTTAGCGCGAGAATATTATAGGGATAATTTCGCTGAACAAGGTATAGGTATTGTTCAATGTGACTTAGTGACGGTTAGTGGCCAAAAGGCTGTTAAGACAATCGGCAAGAAAATTGTGCAAGGTCAGCCTGCCCTATATATTGGCTCATTGGCAATCCCTATGTCAGACCGATCTTTTGTTTTATCCCTGTATTCACAAGAAGCTGGTATTACAGGTATGAGAGATACTGTGCTTTTCAGTAAGTTGTCATCCGAGAGTGATAAGTTAAAACCGGATCCTGATTCGGGAAAGATGATTGGGTGGGCACAAGACCCCTATTTTCCGAAGTACGATGGGCCTTGTCTTCGAAACCTGTCTGAATCAGAGGATTATGATAATCAGTTTCCAAACCACCCATTAACAAAAGTACGGAGCCGAATTGGTGAATTGGTTGCTTCGGTAGAAGTCTTGGTGAGAGAGCCCAAAAGCAACAAACCATGGTGGAAAGTATGGTAGCAATATTGCCTAACAAAACGCTGCTTGGGACAAAACCACGCTGCACTCCGATTTGCCCAAGAGCATGGATTTATGCATCGTAGAGAATTAAAATGAATACATTAGAGATACAAGAGAAGAAGAAATTCCCTAAGGAAATCGCAATTGCGTTAGCTATAGTCGCTACACTAGTTTCACTTGCACCAATTGCCATTGTTCAAAATGAGAAGGCTGTCTTACTTGCAATATTTGGCCTTGTAATGAACTTCGCTCTTATACCTTCCATTTTCCTATTGTTTGGTGGTATCCAGAAATTACGTGATAGGCAATTCAACTTGTGGAGTGCGTACTACCTTGGGCTCTTTGTTGCCATAGTTTTGGCAGGACAGAAGCTGATAGTGTAGTGGCCATGTATAACAATGCCCGACAATTCAGTTCAGGTCTTCGGCCCTCCATGAGATAACTTACCCGGTGTACGTTTTGCTCAAGTCGCTTCATCTGGCCCTTCACGGGGCAGATCACCCTGTACACTTTTCACACAAAATGCCCGCTAGCACTATTATGAATCCGTTGAAATTACGAGTACTTAAACGAACTTGCTCAGAGTGTAAGAGTAGGACTCTGGAAATTCCATTGTTCTCGACAACTTTAATCTGCCGGAACTGTGTATCTATCTTTAAGGTTCGTGGCTGGTTCAAATTTGTGCAGATTATTGGAGCGGGCTTCCTATATTTTTTGATACTTCAAGCGGCTCTAGCGCTTCTAGAAGATGCAAGATTAAATCAAATTAGCTTTGTAGTGGTGACATTTTTGGTGGCACCTTTAGTCACTTCAGTTATATTAAAAACTTCGAAAATGTATCTCGCACCCTTGGAACTAACTGGAGTAAAAAGCAAGGTACGAGGTAATTCATAACAAGTCAATTCACTTCGCGCCTTCGGCGCCCGACAGCTTAAACCGAGGAGCATCATGCAAGGAATTCTTTCAGAAAAGTTGATTCTTACTGAAGCGGCCATACTCGAAAGAGTCAGGCGTAACAAAGATATAAGCCTTTGCAGCCATGTCGACCATGCTAAATTAATCTATAGCAAAGCTGGTGCTGAAAGCCTTAAACGAATCTACAGTGAATACATAAAGCTTGCAATTGATGCAAAACTCCCTCTTTTGCTTGCAACTCCCACATGGAGGGCCAGCTCAGAGAGAGTTTCTCTAGCCAAGGCGCCTTCGTCTATCAATGAAGACGCAGTTAATTTTCTTTCGAATATCTTGCCAAAAGAAGGAAATGTATATGTAGGGGGCCTAGTCGGCTGTAAAAATGACTGCTACAAACCACAACAAAGCTTAACTTACAAAGAATCTCTTTCTTATCATCGTTGGCAAATTGATAAGCTCGGAGCCTCTAAAGCTGACTACCTCATGGGAGTAACTCTACCAGCTGTACCAGAGGCACTTGGAATTGCATCTCTAATGTCAAACCACTCAAAGCCATATTTTATTAGCTTCGTCATTGGCTCAGATGGCCGTCTTTTAGATGGCCATACCATTCAAGAAGCAATTTCACATATTGATTATCAGGTTTCACCTAAACCTTCTGGGTACTTTATTAACTGTTCTCATCCATCTTTTCTAGACGCTTCAAATCAATTACCTAACAGGCTAATTGGCATACAAGCCAATGCTTCATCACTAACACACAATGAGCTAGAAAATAGCGAATCGACGCACTCCGACAGCATATCCGAATGGGGCAACCTTATGCTCCACTTAAATCAGAATCACGGATTCAATATATTGGGCGGCTGCTGCGGTACTGATTCAAGACACCTGGAATACATCATAAATAATCACAACTAGCAAATTTTAGCCTGAACCCCTCTGCCTACAGCTACACTGCGCAGCCAAGCCCTTGGTTTGGCTTCCGCTGCTAAAGGCATTAGCTAGACCGGCGGAATTATGAGTAGGAAAAAGGGAGTGACACTAAGGCTCACAATTGCCTAAGCGCCTCAATTTTAGTAGCCATCGATGTGGCGGTTCACGGTCTGAATATCGGCAAAGATCCTGAACAGTCGTACCGTTAATCGCAGTTGCACTGCTGAGCTAACCGCTTCGTATGAGCCTGACCCACTATCCGATCCAGATACATCGCCACCAGCCAGCTTATTTAGCGCCCCCTTTGCCAGACACCGATGAACCCTACGAATCAATGTGGTAAGAAGGAAAAGGGCCGCTCCGCCGATATCCTGGATACCCTAACCGGTGGCGATAATCTGATTAATGGAAAAGATGTTGCCAAGTTCAACGTACTGGACATGACCGCCAGAGAGCATTGAGAACACAAAGTTGAAAGGGCACATCTTGTGCGACATATTCGGGGGTAAGCCTCACAGGAGAATTATCTATGCCCTCAACCACGGTTATAGGTCAGCTCAAAGAGGTAGGATTAGCCCAGAAAGCCTATAAATAGGTTAACCCCATCGTTTGGAGCTGCAACCGTGCCCAATATACTGATTCCCATCGCCGATGGTAACGAGGATATAGAAACCGTTGCCATCTACGACATTTTGAGCCGAACGGATGCAGAGCTGGTACTGGCATCGATTATGCCGAGTAGAAGTATAACTACCCTACGCAATCTTGTTATTGAAGCCCCCTGCTCCATAGAGGATTGTTTGGACTCTACGTGGGATCTAATAGCCCTGCCAGGCGGCAAGGAAGGTGCCGAGCAAATGCATAACTCAGCCCCCCTAATAAAGCTTATCCAAAAGCAACTTGAATCGGGCCGCTGGCTAGGAGCAATTTGTACCGCTCCAGTGATCGTTCTTGGGCGGCAGGGGCTGATAACCAATTTTACGGCCACTTGTTACAAGACGTTTCGCGGCGAACTTAGTCAATATGTGAAGGAAACTAGTGATCAAAGAGTAGTGATCGACCGGAATTTAGTCACCAGCCAATCGCCCGGTACCGCTATAGAGTTCGCTTTTGAACTTGTCACTTGTTTATTTGGGAAAGAAAAATCGCAGTCAATTGCGGAGACCGTAAATGTTTATCTACCACCTGAATAATTTAACATTCTTCCCGTTTTACTCAGTCGGTTAGAATCTTAAACAGATGAACGCTGCTCCAAGACTCTATTCAGAGCAACCCTTGATCGGCGAGGAGCAGTAAAAAATCAAACAACCTTATCTTTGGAAGCCTAAATTGACCTACCTTTCAGGGAAGAGTCAGCTAGACTACTTGATTGGACTAGCTATCAATATAGTCTCTCATTTGGTGAACTCGGCCTTCAAAACATATCCCGTACGATCAAGAATGACCCGGCAATAATTTTTCTCTGGAACTGCTAAAAATTCTGGGGCTTCCGGAACCCAATAAAAAAGCCGTCTCCCATCTCTCGATTCAGATGAAAATGATCCTACCCACCAACGACGGACACTCTCTTAAGCGATAAACTACGCAGCAGAGGTGCTCTATGACAAGATCAAATAAACCAACCAAAACCACTCGTAAACAGTACTCAGAGGAGTATAGAAAGGATGCCCTAGCACTTGCGCTCAAAGTTGGGGTAAGCGTTGCCGCTAAACAGCTTGGGTTACATCCTTCTCAGATTTACGGATGGCGAAGCAAGGCTAAGTTACATCAGTGCCGAGGGGATGCCGAGAGAGAGCTGGCCACAGAGAATGCTCGCCTTAAGCGGCAGCTGGCTGAGCAGGCAGAGGAGCTGGCGATCTTAAAAAAGGCCGCAGCGTACTTTGCAAAGAGCCTGAAATGAGGTACGCCTTCATGCAAATGCACAGGCATGAATTCAGCATCAAAGCGATGGCCAAGGTATTGAACGTATCTCGCAGTGGGTTTTACGACTGGGTGTCAAGATCGGCCGGCCAATCCAGGTACCAGCAGTACCGAATGCAGCTCGATAGCTTGGTACAGCAGCGCTTTATAGCCAGTAAAGAACGTAGTGGCTCTCCTCGCCTGACGAAGGAGTTGGCCAGTGCGGGGAGTAAATATAATCAAAAAACAATTGCTGCCAGCATGCGTCGACAGGGCCTACGGGCTAAAGCCGCCAAGAGATATAAAGCCACAACCTATTCAAAACATGGCCTGCCAGTAGCTCCAAATCTGCTCGAGCAGAACTTCAATGCTGAAGGGCCGAATCAGAAATGGGCTGGGGATATAACCTACCTGAGAACGGAAGAAGGTTGGTTATATCTGGCTGTAGTGATAGACCTATATAGTCGGCTAGTTATTGGTTGGGCGATGTCAGAAACGATGACAGCTACATTGGTCTGTGACGCTCTTCAAATGGCTTTATGGCGACGTAAGAAACCTACGAATGTTATCGTGCATACTGGCTTCCCCTGTCAGTATTGCTCTAAAGATTATCAATCTTTGATTACAGCTTATGGTCTGCGGTGCAGCATGAGCGCCAAAGGTAATTGCTATGATAACGCTTGTGCAGAAACATTCTTTCACTCACTTAAGGTAGAAGCAATCCATGGTAACCGCTTTCCCACAAGGTGCCTCATGCGAGAGACCGTATTTGAGTATATAGAGATAGACTACAATCGAAATCGCTTACACAGCGCCAATGGCTATCTCAGCCCTGAGGCGTTTGAGGAACAACTAGTCGCTTAGTGGTGTGTCCGTTGTTGATGGGTAGGATCAAAACTTTCTAACACTTAAATCAAGAGAGTTATCCATCCTATTTTCATCGTAAGTTGAGTTCAAAGACAAGCACAATTGCTGTAATTTTTCCGCATCCCTCTTTTGATATGAGAATGTTTCTAGTGGAGGGTTGCTATCCTCAAAAATATAATCAACAACCTGCCAGTACACGACCATAACACAAACAAACGTCAATACGGCCTTATCTTTTCTTTTGAAACTAATATTAATACTCAAAGCATTATGATCCTTTAGCAATAAGGCACATCAGCTCCATTTTAGCTTCATCAAACGAATCAAAATAAGCTTCAGTAGTAGCATTAGCTAGCATTTCGTCCCCTTTACCTCTTAATCAAAGAGAAAGAGTCATCAGAAGGGAGCTAGCTCTATCATTGTTGCCCCCCTCCCTTCTTTAGCTGTCCTAGAGTCCTATTCAATCCACGGATGTCCAGGATTATTCACCTCCACTAACTTACAAAGACCCTCTATTTTTATATATCTTCCAGCTTAATGATAAAAACCCAATCATTGTTAAAAACAACCCAAATGGAAATAATAGATTTAGCAAAACAAAAGCAATTTGTGATGAACCTTCCGAAATTTTATACCATATCTCATCAGACTCTAGTGTATAGGATGGTCCATATACACGAAACAACCTTCCACTCTCAGCAACAATTAGCCCAATTAAAATTAATGTTGACTGACAACTTCTCTTTGTAAGAAAGAATAGAATACCACCAATGATCAAGCCTCCAAAGGCAAGAGACATCAACACGGCTCCAATTATCTCAATAGCCCATACATACATAATTTATTCCAAGTCAGCCGTAATAGTTCTGGACACCCTCGATAATAGTTCTGGACACCCTCGAAATAGAAAGTATAAACCGCCAGCCCTATTGACAAAAGATTAAAATCTCACAAAATACTGTATGTTCATACAGCAAATTGTGCGTACAGCCAATGACTCTACCGCGAAGTGCCCAGATATCTCTGGATACAACACCCTATTATCACTGTGTTTCCCGCTGTGTGCGGCGTGCATTTCTGTGTGGTAGAGATACTGAATCCGGAAAAGATTATGAGCATCGGCGCGAATGGATTGAAAGCCGTATGTATAAGTTGGACGAGGTATTTGCTCTAGATATTGCCGCCTATGCGGTAATGAGTAATCACTACCATATAGTGCTATATATTGACACAGAATCGGCTAACAAGTGGTCTATTCCAGAGGTAATTACTCGCTGGCAAAAGCTATTCAAGGCTTCCAGCTTAGCTCAGCGCTATCTTCAGGGCGATGCCCTCGATCACTGTGAGGTAACCAAACTAAAAGAAGTTGTTTCCCAATGGCGGGAGCGCCTAATGGATATTAGCTGGTTTATGCGCTGCTTAAATGAATCTATCGCTCGCCAGGCCAATGCTGAGGACCAGTGTACAGGTCGCTTTTGGGAAGGCCGTTTTAAGTCCCAGGCCTTACTGGATGAAAGAGCCCTCGCCGCCTGTATGGCTTATGTAGACCTCAACCCGATCCGTGCCAATATTGCCAAGACACCTGAAGAGTCTGATTACACTTCGATTCAACAGCGTATTCGTACGGCAGTCTCAGGCAAGCAGCCAAAAAATTTACTTCCATTTGTCGGCAGTGATCGTTTGAATATGCCAAAAGGGCTACCCTTTCAATTGGATCACTATTTGGAGTTGGTAGACTGGAGTGGTCGGCATTTAGACCCCAGAAAACGAGGCTGTATTACTGAAAACACGCCCCCTATCCTTGAACGGCTCAGCATTTCACCCAAACACTGGCGATATCTCAATCGAAATTTTGAAAGTCGCTTTAAAGGCTTAGTGGGATCGGTGGAGGCGGTAAAGCAAACTTGCATCCAACTCGATAAACGCTGGGTACATGGTATAGCTGATTGCCGGCGCTTCCTCTCAGCTACGCCCTTCTAATTTATCCCTACTCCAAAAGTGCTCGATAGCTGCTCTTTTATCCAAAAATAGCGATTCCCAAAACCTAACTACCAATTCCCAGCATTTCGTCTCCTTTACCTCTTAAACAAAGAGAAAGAACCGCCAGAGAGGAAGTCAGTTTTGTTACTGGCTCCATCCTCCCTTCTTTGGCTGTCCTAGAATCTTCAATCTTTGGGTGTCCAGGAATTCTTTTCTCCAAGACACCTGAAGAGTCTGATTACACTTCGATTCAACAGCGTATTCGTACGGCAGTCTCAGGCAAGCAGCCAAAAAATTTACTTCCATTTGTCGGCAGTGATCGTTTGAATATGCCAAAAGGGCTACCCTTTCAATTGGATCACTATTTGGAGTTGGTAGACTGGAGTGGTCGGCATTTAGACCCCAGAAAACGAGGCTGTATTACCGAAAACACGCCCCCTATCCTTGAACGGCTCAGTATTTCACCCAAACACTGGCGATATCTCAATCGAAATTTTGAAAGTCGCTTTAAAGGCTTAGTGGGGTCGGTGGAGGCGGTAAAGCAAACTTGCATCCAACTCGATAAACGCTGGGTACATGGTATAGCTGATTGCCGGCGCTTCCTCTCAGCTACGCCCTTCTAATTTATCCCTACTCCAAAAGTGCTCGATAGCTGCTCTTTTATCCAAAAATAGCGATTCCCAAAACCTAACTACCAATTCCCAGCATTTCGTCTCCTTTACCTCTTAATCATCCCTTCTTTGGCTGTCCTAGAGTCCTAGAGTCCTAGAGTCCTAGAATTTTCAATCTTTGGGTGTCCAGGAATTTCATTTCCAAGATTTCGAATCTTCAATCTATGGCTGTCCAGGATTTCTACCTGCCCCCGCATCTTTTTACCTACGGTCTAATAAAAACGTTATCAGCGCCAATTCGCCACCCACTTTGTTGTAGGCACTCCATCTACCTGTCCTATGGCACAGAAGTTCTCACCTAGCTTTTACCCTCCAATCCATGGCCCAATCCATGGCTGTCCTTTTTGTTACCTGCCGCCTATTTATTTATATCTCAACCACAAAGAACACAACATGCTCACATAACCAGCCCCCACCAAAACCCCAATAGAGGACAGATTTAGAGTTTCAACTAAACCACCACCTCGTGCAGAAAAAAAATAGATTGCGGCAATGATATAACCTAAAACTCCACCCACAACCATCGAAAATGATAATTTTTTTGAATCTGTAAACCTTTTTCTAAGCAGCCAATAACCGACAGTAAAAATATTCATACCCAAGGACATTATGGGTAGCGCAAGAAAAAATAATAAGAAATACACTTCTTTCATTGATTAATCGTCGGCCAGCCATACTCACAAATATAATCCGCCCCATAAGCCTTAATGAGCCCAGCCTTTACCTCTAGTTTGTCACCAAACCCTGCCATCGACTCATTTATTTTTAAATCTATCACAATTGCATTTATTAACAAACCCACTCCAGGGCCAAACCTAAGACCTACAAGGCTTGCGGGTATATTGATGCCAAGATCTATATTTTCTTCTTCTGAATGCCTCTTATTGTAGGACTTTTCCCACTCCTTACCACACTCATCACTACACTTAACAGATGCAACAATGGCTCCAGAAACATCAAAATTTAGACGAATAAGTAAAAGTGTTAAATAATGATCAAACCCGGAAGTGTACTCCCAGCCTGAATAGCTCACATTTATAGTACTCTGATCTAGGTGAGGATGCTCCATCCATACTCCGGAAGCTTTTAATCCGTTAGGATCAATTAACATGACTGGATTCTGGTTCGCATAAGTAAATATATTTAGCCCTCCATATAACCCCAAAGGATCACCCTGAATATACCGCCCAAGAGCTGGGTCATAATTTCGGAAATAGTTATAACTCAATCCACTTTCACCATCGTAATACTGCCCGGGGAAACGTATATTGAATGTAACAATATACCCATCCCCATCCACATCGCCATCTATGACCGCTTCCCCAAAAACCGATCGAGTACTACGCCAAATAGCTTCCCCATCGCTATTAATCAGTAGTCTTGGCGTATCTAAATGGTCACTATACACCGTATAACTACCCTTGGTATCTACAACCTGAATCGGAGCATAAGAGCCAGGTAAGTAGTCGTAGCGCTGGATAAGACTTGCAGTGCCACTGGTCTCCTCAAACTCTGCTATTAGCTGCGTACCATTCCATAAAAACCATGTAGTGATGCCATCCACAGTTTTGTACAAACGTCGACCACTAACTCCGTAACCATAACTAGCAATGGTAGTACCATCGGTATAGCCGGTAAGACGGTTGTCTAGATCATAAGTAAAGGTTTTATTTTCCGTTCCAGTAATAGACGTTAAATTACCATCACTGTCATAGCTGCGGATCAGCGCTTCATTATTTTGGCTGATCAGTTGATTACTGCTATTGTATTCGTAGACAGTATTATCACTTGGGTCTTCTCGATTACCCACCCCGTCATAAGAAAAGGTTTCATCAGCAAAAGCTATGCTATCGGGATAGTCAGCGCTAGTGAGCCGATCAACTCCATCATAAGTGAAGGATTGGACACCATCATTGTCACTGTAGGAAATAATCTTGTTGGCGGCATCAAAGCTGTAACTCAAGGCTTCCAAGATTGTGCCGGAAGGATCTTCAAGAGTGGTGCTAGTTAAAGTACCATCGACATTGTAGATGTTGGTACGCCTAGCTCCTGACGCATATGTGAGACTTGTCCAGTGATCAGCGGAGTCGTATCCCAAAGTATGAGTACTGCCTGCTAAAGTAGCACTGATTAAGCGGGCATAGTCGTCATAACCAAAGCTATGATTCGTAAGTACACCACCCGTCTCTATAGTGTTGTCCAGACTAAGTCCATTTAAATCACCCTGGGTGTTATAAGTGTAGCTGAGGGTACGATCCCCACCGGGAATATAATGGTTAGACGTTTGAGATAGACGATTTAATGCATCATAACTATTTGTGTAAAGCGCATTACTTTGTATCGCCGTGTCAATAGCTTGGGTTAGCTGTCCATTATCATTGTAGGCAAAACTCTGGCTACGCTCAGTATTATTACTGGCATGGTCTGTAGCACTAGCAAAATGCTCTATACTTACCAACCCACCCCAACTTTCATAGCTATACTCTAATACCTGTCCACGAGCGCCAGTTTTGCTGGAAAGACGATCGCGGTCATCGTAGCTAAAGATTGCAGTCTCTCCACCAGGGTGAACTTCTCCAATTTTGCGGCCTAGACGATCATAGGTGTAAGTAGTGGTATTGTTTTCCGGGTCAGTAATAGTCAGTAGATTACCGCTGGCATCGTAACTATAGGATGTAACAAGACTCGGACTGACTCCTTGATGTTCACTTTCAGTCAGCCTACCAAGTGCATCGTAGGTATAGATGACAACTCGATTTAACGGGTCAGTCGTGCTAACAACATTATTGAAGGCGTCGTAACTATAGCTGATCTCACTACCCTCGGGGTCAGTAGTACTAGCTAAGTTGCCTACCATATCATAAGTGAAAGTGGTTGCATTGCCTAATGCATCGGAGGTTCTTAAGCGCCGGCCCAAACTATCGTAGGTATAACTCTGGTAGGTAGTTTTAGTTCCATCACTACCCTGACGCTCAATACTAATAATCCGATCTTTACCATCGTAATTGATCAGCGTGATTTGTCCAGCGATGACCTCCTCAGTGGTACTATCTGTACTGCGCCCTATTTCCACCTGCACCAGATTATTGTCCGCATAGGTGTAATGGGTTTCCTCGTTCAAGGCATTAGTAACCTGCACCGGGCGGTTTATATCGTCATAGGCGTAGGTGGTAATGTTGCCTATGGCATCAGTGATGGTCAGACGGTTACCCGCTTGGTCATAAGTATAGGTTTTCTCACCAGTAGTCAAAGCATTACCATTTTGGTCTTTCCAATACTCTTTGGTGGGGTAAAGACTTTCATTCTCATATTCCAGCACATACTGGCTACCATCAGCGTAGATAGTTGCAGTGAGCTGGTTGCGGGCATTGTAGCTATAGCTAGTAGTTTGATAGCTTCCGTCGGCCTTTAATTTTTTGATACTGGCCAGAGTCTGGGGATTGCCGTCACTATCGTAATTAAAGGTATATTCGGTGCGGAACACAGTGGTGGCATCAGCTGAGGAAACTATCTCTTCACTGGCTATCCATCCACCTTCATAAGTCCAACTGGTAGTAATGATTTCACCACTAGCCAAGTTAACTGCTTTACTCAGACGACGGTTATCAGTGTTGTAGGTGTAATCAATAGCGCGCGCCAGGGTGCGATCACCATTGTCATCAGCCAGGCCATAGCGTTCTTCACGGGTAACGTTATTATTAGCATCGCGGGTTTTTACGGTGAGATAGCCTGCTTGATCCTCGTACTCCACTGTGCGGCCGTCTTCGTTAAACACGTAGCGCTCAGTCGTGGTATAGGGGTTATTACCATCGGCATCGGTAATCGTGGTAGTGACTTCGGTTTCATAACCCTCGGTGACATAGTCAAACTCGAAGATTAGATTACCGTAGACCTCTTTGATCACCCGATCTTCAGAATCGTAGGTTTCCTCATAGGGCGTAGCATTTTCACCCACCTGGAAATAGGTCAGGTTATGGCTATCGTTACTGTCTTCGTATTTATAGGTAGATACCAACCCTTCCAGGCCAGTGACTTTAATCAGGTTGCCTGAAGTTAGGGTATTGCCTTCACTATCATCCAGCGTGTCGTGGCTATAAACAACAGTACGGCCGGTGTGATCCACCGCTTGGGTAACACGGCCGGTGTCGCTATCGTAACTGAAGCTAACGTAGTTACCACTCAGGCTTCCATCTGCCAGGCGCTCTTCAATTTTTTGCAACTGGTAGCTATAGGCCACCGTCATCGGCTTAGAGGGATCGACGGAATAAAGAGAAGTACCGACGATAGGAAAGCGTTCACTGCTGTAAGTAAACTCCAGGCGCTGACCGGTTTTGCTTTCTCGCGCCGTCAGTCGGCCCTCGGCATCGTAGTAATCCTTGCGTCCATTATTGTGGGCAAAGGTGTAGGTACCATCGCTATCTTCACTCAGGGTTCCACGCAACCCAGCTACATCGCTCACATAGGCACCGCCACTGTAAACAAACTCAGCGCGGTGCCCGGCACAATAGCGGATTATTACTTTATCATCGGGGTATTCATACAAGCGGTAATCGTGATCGAAAGCCCAGCCATAACCCAGAGCGCTGTCATAATCCGATTGGTTATTGTATTTACGTATAATTTGAATCGGGTAACTGCCGTTGACCACCATATCGGTTTCTTTATGGCGTTCCTGGCCGCTGTTAAGCACAACCGTCCCCCCTCAACAGGCTCTTTGGGACACCCCCCGCCTGCACCACTACCACCACCAGTGCCATCGCCGCTATTGGAACCGGTACCACCGCCGAAGGTGTGCGCCTGACCGGGGCCGGCGGCTATGGCTAGGGTTAAAGCCAGCATCGCTGAAGCTAGGGGCGGACGAATAGAGTTCGCGCTTGCGCAGACGCGCCGGGCACCTTCCAAGGTTTTGCTAAATCCAACGAGGGCTTTTAGCGGTGTTTTTAGTATTTTGTTGGCAAAACTGCTCATGGGTATTCCCTATCCCCCCGATTGCTGGCCGGGAGTGTGATTCTTATTCAGTTCAAATCGGACGATATTATTGTGCGGCACGCCACAGGCGATAATCTTTCAAAGCAGTTTGCTCCTGCTTATCCTTACCCTGCGCCTGGTAAGCCTGGGCCAAGCCAAGATAGGCGTGGCCGTGCTCCGGGTGGTTTTTTATTAGGCGGCTGAAATAGGTTTCTGCTTCTGCCCACTGCTGCTGTTGAATGGCGATTTGGGCCAACAATTGCAGGGCTTGGCGATGGGTTCTATTTTGTTTCAATACCACTGAAGCGTGCTGCTTGGTTTTTTTGTACTTGCCTAGCTTTTTTTCCAGCTGGGCCAATTCAATCATGGCCGGGTAATTTTGCGGTTGCTGCCGCAGCAGGCGGTTGTACAAGGCTCGCGCCCGCTTGTAATCCTTTTGTTCAACCGCCGCTTGGGCCTCAGCTTGGGAGACCTGCTGGATATGGGCGCTCGGCTTGGCTGCATAAGCTCCAGTACTCGCAAAAAGCGCAATAATTGCCAGGGATAGAATCTGGATTAATTCCGTCGTTCGCTTCATGGTTCACATCCTTCTGAATGTCTAATTCGCATTAGAGTTAATCTTTATGAGCGAGAGTGTTCGCTGAGCCTTCAGTTTGGGGCTTTTCAATAACCACTTTTAGGGTGGCCATGCCAAAGTTGCCCAAATAGCCGCGCAAATTTACGGTGAGATAGTGCTCGCCTGGGTTGTGGTTGCGGCTGTCCCAGCGATAAGTGGTGGGGAAGTAACCCACTTCGTTTTCATAGATATACTGGCCGTCGACAAAGTACACCGGCTCAAACCTCTTTGAGGCCAGCTGCGCGATATGTTCCGGTTGTACATTAATACGTACCGGTACAGTGCCGCTAACTATCGGGGTGCCTTCATTATTTTTGCGGTAGTCCCCCACCAGTGAAATTTCCAGCGGGAAATCTCCCCGGCTCATTGCGTCCCGCTGCGCTGGGGCGTGAATACGCGGGCGATGGGATTTCTTTTTTGTCGCGGGCTTTGGCCCCACGGCATATCCTGTACAAAGCGGGCGCCAGAAGGTGATTTATCCCCGGTCACCAGAATGGTATTGCGGGGTAAGGCGAAGGCATTGAGGATTAATTCCAGAGCCGGGTGGCCCTTTAAATTCAGGGCGCCGGAGGCATCTTGTCCATCCCAGGCTTCTTTTTGTTGGCCAGACGCGCGCGGCACCCAGTCGATAATATTATTCAGCAGTGGGCCGTTATTTTTTAATCCCACCCGAATTGCGACACGGGCCATTTGCGGCAGGGTATAATCCACACTGCCTTGCTCCGCATTCCAACTCAGATCGCTCACTGCGACACTTTCACCACCGGTAATATCAGTCAGGTCGTACTCGGCAGTTTGCTCACCGGCTTTTGCACTAATGGTGTAGTGATAAGCCTCTGCGGGTACCGGGCGCCCCTGCTGGTCGGTACCGTCCCACTGCCACTGGTGATCGCCCGCCGCCAGCTGTTCACGGTATTCCGTTTTGATCAGCAGGTCGCGAGCGTCGTAGATATTAATCGTGACGTTGGCTTGCGTATCAATATGGTAATTCAGTGTGAACTGTTCCCCCTGGGCAGGGGCAAATGAGCGGGATTCATTATTGACCCCGGAAATAGACAGTCCGTAGCCAGCCAAGGGTGTAACCAGAGCGGCCAATACTGCGGTGAGGCCGATTTTTTTTAACATCTTATTCATAGTACTGACTTGCCTTGCGCGGACTGCGGCCGCCATAGGGGTTTACGGGCACCGCTGGTAAATTGGGTCAACTGGGTTAACTCACCATCATCGAGCGTTAACCTCCACAGGTTATAGGCGCCGTCGCGGGTAGACTGAAATACAACGGCATCACCTTTTGGAGACCAGCTGGGGGCGGCATCCAGTGCGGCATCGGTGGTGAGCTGTTTGAGTTTTCCGTTGCTCTCGCGCAACCACAGGTCGTAGTTACCAGCACGGTTACTGGAAAATACCAATCGGCCTTTTGTATCGGCGACAACATCAAAGTTGTAAAGACTGTTAAAAGTCAGCTGCCGCTTGCTTCCGGAAACTAAATCCAGCGCCCAGATATCGTGGGCTTCGCCACCATCCCCGGACAAGAAATACACGGTCTTGCCATCTGGATGCCAGCGGGGTTCGTGCTGCATATGACGCATATTGGTGAGCTTTTGCTGGTCGCTGCCATCCAATGGCAATCGCCACAAGTTGTTATCGTCAACACTGTCGGAGGTACTGAGAGAAAAGACTACAGATTTTCCATCCGGCGCTAGGCTCGCATCAATAAAACCTTTAAGCGGCATTGTTATTGGCAATTCTTTGGCGTTGGCCAGCCCTACTTCATGCAGTTCACCCTGGCTGCCATTCACCAGCAAACGTTTGCCATCGGGAAACCAGCTAAGGCTGTTTTTATCGAAGGCTGAGTGGGTGAGCTGCCGGTGTTGTTGGCCCTGGGTATCCATTACCCATACCTGCCAGTACCCCTGTTTGCCCGGGGCCAGGTAAGCAATATCCTCTTCTGCGTAAACGCAGGCACACCATAGCAATGCACAAGTCACAATGACCACGTTGGACTTTAGTAAGGCTTTCACGTTGTTCTCTTGGTTGTTTTTTGATTTAGCGCCGACTTGACAGTTAGGGCGCTAGCGGTGAGTTAAAACACCGCTAGCGCCTTAACCATTATTGATACAGCTGCAATGCGCCGTAGTAAGTGGTACTGGCTCCGGTAGTTGCCGAAGTCGCTTCTATCCAGAAACTGTACACACCTTCATCCGAGACCATAATCGCGTTGCCATCGCTCTCTTCGTAACCGGTCCACTCCACCTCGTGAGTGGCTACTGCACCGTCGCTGTCATTAGCGGCTTGCAGCTGGTTATCGATCAAGGTGATCGCTCCGGCATCTGTCGGGTCACCGATATCCGGCGGTAACAGTTTGAAGGTTACGTAGGAGTCCTGATCCAACAAGTAAGCCACTTTCGAGATTTGATCGTAGCTGTGGTACATCAGATAGGGATCGGATTTTACTTCGATGTTGGGTGCGTCCAGTGTGCCGCTGATACTTGGGTTTATGCCGTCGATAATGACAACGTTGATGGGCAAAATTTCATGCGAAGGTACGTAGGCATAAAAAGAACCTGTAGTAAGCACTCCATCTGCAGTGCGTCCATCCCAGACTAAGTAGTGGGTACCCGCCTCCATGGGAACACTATCATACACAACACGTGTATCGCCCCCGTCCGGCGTTACCTCCATGTTCATACGGATATTCGCTGTGGGTGTGATCCCAATTTTCATAAAGTCGTTCTGTACTGCATTCATAGTGGCATCCATACTGCCCGCTAAGATAGTACTGGTGTTATCACTATCCTCAATATCATACACCCCTTCCACACTGCCATTTACTGCGGTGAGAAAATAGGTATATGCCTCTTCCTGAACGTAATTACCTTCATCATCCTTGCCATCCCAACTTAGGGAGTAACTACCTGCACTATCAAAGGTTTCCACCACGCTGCGCATCAGCACTTCACTTTGCTCATCTTTAATATCCAGCGTAACAGTAGCGCCGGCTGACAAATCAAAGCTAATTACCAGACTCTCTCCGGCAACTGGATTAACCGTGGTTTGGTTGCGGCTGATATTGGTAATACTGAGTAGATCAAGGGTGACGGTGCGAATAATAGTGGTGATATTGCCAGCCCTATCACTGGCTTCCAAACGTATTTGGTATTCACCATTTGTTGGTGCCGCTACAGTACCATCGGTGGAGCTAACCACCCATTCAGCCAAGGTGCTTTCGTTTATCGCCGATGTTGAAGATTCGAGGATTACCCAATTATCGGTATCACCGCTCAACTGGTAATCCACGGTGTAGTCGACAAAGAAATTGTCGATGGCACTACCTTCAATCTCTAGGGTCGTAGTCCCAGTTGATAAGGTATCGCCGTTATTCACATTACTCATTTCGGCTATGGGGGCGGTGTTATCCAACTCTACCCAAATGGCACCCGATCGATAACTGGTATTTTCCGTATCAGTTACCTTCAAGAATAAATAATAACGACCATCATTCAATACGGTACTGCTACTATCAGTACCATCCCAATCGATACTAATATCTGTACCGGTTCCCGAGAAAGTATTCACAACAGTTCCGGATTCATTACTGATTTCCAGACTCCAACTGCTACGTGAACTCAAGGTGGCAGTAATGGCTAATGTATCCTGGTTGCCATCACCATTCGGAGAAAAGTACTCGTAACTTCCATTTAAGTTGGATGTTATTACGCGGCTCTCTGCAGCCAGGGCACTGCTGTAATCTACAACAGTCTCTGGAGAATCAACCCCAATAATATCCACACCCCATTCTGGCGCAGCACTGCCCCACCAGTTGCCAGTAACATTCAACACCACCGCCGAGCTACTACCATAGTTATTGAGGTACAAACTGCCATTGGTATTACCATAGAGATCATTGCCGGTAATCGTGGGCGTTGGATTGGTAGCATCACTACCCGAACCATTCAGGTAAATACCATAATTATTATCGATAAAACTATTACCTGTTAAGCTCGGTGAAGAGGCCCCGGTAATATAGGCACCGTAATTCAAGCCAGTAACAATATTGTCAGTTACTGCTGGGGATGCAGTATCCAGGGCTAGCCCGGTACCAATGTAATCTGTATTTTGGATCAAATTATTGGTAATCGTGCCACCGGCAAAATTGTTAATGCTGATCCCGCTTTCGCTAAAGTCAGTAATAATACTGTTGGTAACACTGAACGCAGAAGGTGAAGTCGCAGAGACTGCATTTTCAGCATATTGGATGTAAGCATTATCAATACTGACACTGCCACCACTTGCTACGACGATACCCTGCCAATCGCCAGCCACAGGATATTGGGCCTCACTGGTAAATATCACCGGCTGCAAACTGGAACCACTAACTACCAAGTCTCCCTCTACTGTTAGTGAGTGACCGGCTGGGAATATCAATATTGCTCCAGCTTCCAGCGTTAAACTCACACCGTTATTTACATTGATATCATCAACAACAATATAGGAACCTGCGACCAAGTTCGTATCTGAGTCAATATCAAAGCGAAGAAGGTAATCGTATACAGGACTTCCATTAGCATTATTTAAATAACCATTGAAATCCACTATCGGCCGATAGGAGGTACTATCGCTATAATCGTAGACCTCTGCTGCTATCGACCCCGAATCTGTAGTATTCCACCAATTACCTGTGGCATTAACAGTAACCACACCAGTTTCGTACCAGTAGGCGTAAAGATCGTAATTGCTGTTGCTGTAAATACTATTGCCGGTAATCACTGGCTGTGGATCGTAATCTGCGTCCAAAACTCCGTACAAGTAAAAGCCATAGCCGCTATTACCAGTAATCGTATTGTCGGTAATCGTAGGGTTAGTGACATTACCGCTTGCGCCCGCAATATAAAAACCATAGTTGCTGTTACCGGTAACGGTATTGCCGGTTATGGTTGGGGTAGTCGCATTACTGCTAAGACCTTTAATGTAAAAACCGTAAGTATTATCGGTGATCGTGTTGCCACTAACGGTAGCATTCGCTACACCCTGCAAGTACACCCCAGCAACATCTGCATACTGAATGGTATTGTTACTGATTGAGCCACTGGCGTTGTAGGCATACACACCGCTTTCGTCAAAGTACTGCAAGGTGCTATTACTAACACTGAAGGTACTGCCCGAGGCAGCATAAAGACCGTAGTCCCCATACTCCAGTATCACATGGTCTAAATCCACCGTGCCGCCACTTTGCGCTACAATGCCATACCAATCTCCAGCACGGGGAGTGCTTTCATCGCTGGTAAATATAATGGGGTTATCACTGCTGCCCTGTGCATCCAAGGTGCCATACACCCTGAGCCTAAATTCTCCACCCACCTCAATGCGAGCACCAGGTTCAATCGTCAGAGTCACACCACTTTGTACATACAGTGTACTCAAGAGAGTATAAGTGGTGCCCGCCACCAAGGTAGTATCCTCAGTTAGATACCCGAACAAGCCATTGCTGGGCTCTGCAATTACACCCTCTGCATCCAGATAACCACGATAATCCACTATCGGCCGGTAGGAGGTACTATCGTTATAATCGTAGACCTCTGCTGCTATCGACCCCGAATCTGTAGTATTCCACCAATTACCTGTGGCATTAACAGTAACCACACCAGTTTCGTACCAGTAGGCGTAAAGATCGTAATTGCTGTTGCTGTAAATACTATTGCCGGTAATCACTGGCTGTGGATCGTAATCTGCGTCCAAAACTCCGTACAAGTAAAAGCCATAGCCGCTATTACCAGTAATCGTATTGTCGGTAATCGTAGGGTTAGTGACATTACCGCTTGCGCCCGCAATATAAAAACCATAGTTGCTGTTACCGGTAACGGTATTGCCGGTTATGGTTGGGGTAGTCGCATTACTGCTAAGACCTTTAATGTAAAAACCGTAAGTATTATCGGTGATCGTGTTGCCACTAACGGTAGCATTCGCTACACCCTGCAAGTACACCCCAGCAACATCTGCATACTGAATGGTATTGTTACTGATTGAGCCACTGGCGTTGTAGGCATACACACCGCTTTCGTCAAAGTACTGCAAGGTGCTATTGCTAACACTGAAGGTACTGCCCGAGGCAGCGTAAAGACCGTAGTCCCCATACTCCAGTATCACATGGTCTAAATCCACCGTGCCGCCACTTTGCGCTACAATGCCATACCAATCTCCAGCACGGGGAGTGCTTTCATCGCTGGTAAATATAATGGGGTTATCACTGCTGCCCTGTGCATCCAAGGTGCCATACACCCTGAGTCTAAATTCTCCACCCACCTCAATGCGAGCACCAGGTTCAATCGTCAGAGTCACACCACTTTGTACATACAGTGTACTCAAGAGAGTATAAGTGGTGCCCGCCACCAAGGTAGTATCCTCAGTTAGATACCCGAACAAGCCATTGCTGGGCTCTGCAATTACACCCTCTGCATCCAGATAACCACGATAATCCACTATCGGCCGGTAGGAGGTACTATCGTTATAATCGTAGACCTCTGCTGCTATCGACCCCGAATCTGTAGTATTCCACCAATTACCTGTGGCATTAACAGTAACCACACCAGTTTCGTACCAGTAGGCGTAAAGATCGTAATTGCTGTTGCTGTAAATACTATTGCCGGTAATCACTGGCTGTGGATCGTAATCTGCGTCCAAAACTCCGTACAAGTAAAAGCCATAGCCGCTATTACCAGTAATCGTATTGTCGGTAATCGTAGGGTTAGTGACATTACCGCTTGCGCCCGCAATATAAAAACCATAGTTGCTGTTACCGGTAACGGTATTGCCGGTTATGGTTGGGGTAGTCGCATTACTGCTAAGACCTTTAATGTAAAAACCGTAAGTATTATCGGTGATCGTGTTGCCACTAACGGTAGCATTCGCTACACCCTGCAAGTACACCCCAGCAACATCTGCATACTGAATGGTATTGTTACTGATTGAGCCACTGGCGTTGTAGGCATACACACCGCTTTCGTCAAAGTACTGCAAGGCGCTATTGCTAACACTGAAGGTACTGCCCGAGGCAGCGTAAAGACCGTAGTCCCCATACTCCAGTATCACATGGTCTAAATCCACCGTGCCGCCACTTTGCGCTACAATGCCATACCAATCTCCAGCACGGGGAGTGCTTTCATCGCTGGTAAATATAATGGGGTTATCACTGCTGCCCTGTGCATCCAAGGTGCCATACACCCTGAGCCTAAATTCTCCACCCACCTCAATGCGAGCACCAGGTTCAATCGTCAGAGTCACACCACTTTGTACATACAGTGTACTCAAGAGAGTATAAGTGGTGCCCGCCACCAAGGTAGTATCCTCAGTTAGATACCCGAACAAGCCATTGCTGGGCTCTGCAATTACACCCTCTGCATCCAGATAACCACGATAATCCACTATCGGCCGGTAGGAGGTACTATCGTTATAATCGTAGACCTCTGCTGCTATCGACCCCGAATCTGTAGTATTCCACCAATTACCTGTGGCATTAACAGTAACCACACCAGTTTCGTACCAGTAGGCGTAAAGATCGTAATTGCTGTTGCTGTAAATACTATTGCCGGTAATCACTGGCTGTGGATCGTAATCTGCGTCCAAAACTCCGTACAAGTAAAAGCCATAGCCGCTATTACCAGTAATCGTATTGTCGGTAATCGTAGGGTTAGTGACATTACCGCTTGCGCCCGCAATATAAAAACCATAGTTGCTGTTACCGGTAACGGTATTGCCGGTTATGGTTGGGGTAGTCGCATTACTACTAAGACCTTTAATGTAAAAACCGTAAGTATTATCGGTGATCGTGTTGCCACTAACGGTAGCATTCGCTACACCCTGCAAGTACACCCCAGCAACATCTGCATACTGAATGGTATTGTTACTGATTGAGCCACTGGCGTTGTAGGCATACACACCGCTTTCGTCAAAGTACTGCAAGGTGCTATTGCTAACACTGAAGGTACTGCCCGAGGCAGCGTAAAGACCGTAGTCCCCATACTCCAGTATCACATGGTCTAAATCCACCGTGCCGCCACTTTGCGCTACAATGCCATACCAATCTCCAGCACGGGGAGTGCTTTCATCGCTGGTAAATATAATGGGGTTATCACTGCTGCCCTGTGCATCCAAGGTGCCATACACCCTGAGTCTAAATTCTCCACCCACCTCAATGCGAGCACCAGGTTCAATCGTCAGAGTCACACCACTTTGTACATACAGTGTACTCAAGAGAGTATAAGTGGTGCCCGCCACCAAGGTAGTATCCTCAGTTAGATACCCGAACAAGCCATTGCTGGGCTCTGCAATTACACCCTCTGCATCCAGATAACCACGATAATCCACTATCGGCCGGTAGGAGGTACTATCGTTATAATCGTAGACCTCTGCTGCTATCGACCCCGAATCTGTAGTATTCCACCAATTACCTGTGGCATTAACAGTAACCACACCAGTTTCGTACCAGTAGGCGTAAAGATCGTAATTGCTGTTGCTGTAAATACTATTGCCGGTAATCACTGGCTGTGGATCGTAATCTGCGTCCAAAACTCCGTACAAGTAAAAGCCATAGCCGCTATTACCAGTAATCGTATTGTCGGTAATCGTAGGGTTAGTGACATTACCGCTTGCGCCCGCAATATAAAAACCATAGTTGCTGTTACCGGTAACGGTATTGCCGGTTATGGTTGGGGTAGTCGCATTACTGCTAAGACCTTTAATGTAAAAACCGTAAGTATTATCGGTGATCGTGTTGCCACTAACGGTAGCATTCGCTACACCCTGCAAGTACACCCCAGCAACATCTGCATACTGAATGGTATTGTTACTGATTGAGCCACTGGCGTTGTAGGCATACACACCGCTTTCGTCAAAGTACTGCAAGGTGCTATTGCTAACACTGAAGGTACTGCCCGAGGCAGCATAAAGACCGTAGTCCCCATACTCCAGTATCACATGGTCTAAATCCACCGCGCCGCCACTTTGCGCTTCAATGCCAGACCAATCACCTTTAGCTGGCGAGGCCTGTGCACTGGTAAATATTACGGGCGCGTCTGCTTCACCAGTAGCTGTGAGATTACCGTTCACCTCAAAGGTGAAATAATCCTCAAATAGGACTGTCACGCCTTCATTAATAGTTAGAGTCACCCCACTATTAACATCCACATCCCCTGTCACTACATAGGTTTGATGTGCAGCAAGCTCTATATCTGAAGTAATATCGCCAGATAGTTCATTTAAAACACTCAGGTTATCGTATTCCAGCGTTTGCGCTTCACTGCCGGTAACTGCCACTGCAATTCCGGCCTTGACAATATCGTCAAAGCTGATCGAAACACTATCTACCTGAGTCCAACTTGCACCATCCGTAGAGATATAAGCTGTAATCGTGTCGCCATCACGCACTAATCTTAACCACTGGGGCAAGGCGCCAGTCTGTCCGGTGGTAATTAGCGTGTTGGCTGTATCATCCGTATCTCGGGTGAAAAGTCCAATACTGTTATCAGACGGGTCCATTACCAATGCAATGGCTTTATCAGTTGCTGCCGTGCCATTTCGTAGCGCAATACCAGCAATGCCAGATCCACTATTGGTATGGCTGGATAAACGTGCAATCAATTCTCCCTGCTGCAGCAATTCTTGATATACAAAGTGCAGAGAGTAGGCATCATCCCACTCACCTGTATCAGCCAAGGCTGGACAAGTAGCAGTAGAAGAGAAAGTCAGCGTTAGGTCATCTAGGTAATTATTGTCGCTAACGCCAAGTGAGGTAGAACGTATGCCGTAGCGAGAAAGATCACCAATGCCCTCACCTACAGTATAGGTAAGACCAATATCACTTCCTCCTATAGTAACCGTCAACGTATCGCCAGAACGATTTAAAGTAACCGTTTGCCCAGTTGTTGGATGATTATCAGTTGCAGCCACCTGAGCTAAATTGGATTGACTCTCGGCACCTGTAAATTGAACCAGAGCCCATACGCCGGTTGAACCATCTCCTTGATACTGGACTCCATAACCAACATATTCAGAATCAGTCAGATAGATAGTGAGTGAATCAGTACCGGCTCCAGCGTCCGTTGATGAATTAATGAGGGCACTGAGAGTAATTTCATCTGAATCGCTGAGCACCGTTGGGGCCAGCAGGACTTGATCAGTTTGGGCAGTTACAGTGGCGCGCTCATTGCGTAACGATAGAGCTTCACTACCAAAGCTATGAAATCCAAGCGAGGAGAGATCTTCACTAGAACTGGAGGAAAAATCTTCGGAAACCTGGTTTTCAGCTACACAAATTTCTGAAATTCCTAAGCTTAATGCCGCATCATCACCACTTAGAATCACATCACCGGTGCTGGCACCAACGATAGAAAGCTGCCAGGGAGAAACATCCTCATCCACTGCCACTTCGGCGTACGTAAATACCGAAACACATACCAATGAGACAAACAAGTATTGCAACAGCTGCCTGGCATTAATTTGAAACGCCAAAAGCCGTGAATGATTATAAGCTGAGCTGCGCATGAACATGCCTTCCCAATTTGCACCTTGAACTAATCGACGCACAACGGGCAGCGAGAAAGCCAAGCAACTCGGCCATCCACACAGTCAACTGAAAGAAAGCTCTGCAGAAATTAAAAGAACGAAATAGGTACTGATACCACTTGCTCAAAACTGCACTTCCAACAGCAATCCATGCACCCTTCATGCATTCACACTCAATCAAGTTTCTTGAGTGTTTCCTTCCTTAAAACTACAACCAACGTATTTTCAAAATACTGGTTGACGCAATTATCGTTAGCATACCAAAAAAAATGTCGAAGAATGTGCAAATAATGACATAACCTTGATTTAAATCATCAACCTGTCAATAGTGACAAAAATTAAAAATATTCAAACCACCACTTCAAATTAGAAGCACTTCACATTTTTCACTTGACACAACTACAGGCACAACCCACCCAGCGAAATAAATCTTTTGGTTGCATAAAATTATATAAAACAAAAAAAACAATTACTTGGCACCACCCAGAATATCGAAGCCGGTTAAACTTCTATTCACCCCTAGCTTCAGCCTTGATATAGCTTCTAATATCTTAAAAGTAATTTGTTGATCTCCTACCAGAATTCTCATTCACGCCAAGACAACCACTACAAACGAGCCTCTATAAATATTGATGCTACTGGTTTTCTGCCAGGAAAGATCTAAGCCAATCCTTGGGAGAAGAGGTCAATAATATCTATCTTTAGAATACTCTTTATCTCAACTATCAGCTTTACCGCCTAACTTGACCCCAGCCCTGACGGTAGCCTGCCAAACAAATTAGCTCTTCTGATTTTTCTGCCTAAATTGACTGGGACTCATCCCCACATGTAATTTAAATACACGTCGGAATACTGCATCATCGGAATAGCCTAATTCTTGCGCGACACTGGCAACCTTATTGGCTGGGTTTAGCAAAAGGCTACGTGCGTATTCCATACGGACGCTATCGATAAATTGTTTGGGTGCTTGCGCTGTTAACTGTTTTAGCCGCCGGTGTAATGTTCGCTCAGATATCGACAGTTCTTTTGCCAGCAACTGACTGCTTAACTGTTGGCCAAAATATTGGCGAACTACATTCTCTGCATCCACCAGAAACTGCTCTTTTGATACCTTGTAGCCTTTTGGTACATGCAAAGTTTGCGAACGCGGGTGGGAATCCACAACAGCGAGATCAGCCACTTTGGTTGCAACTTCTTCACCAGCTAGCATCTTGATCACTTGTAGAGTTACATCTACCCAAGATAAAGGGCCACCCGCTGTCACTATATTTTCGTCTACTAACAGTCCACTGGCCCATAGCGGGCAGGCATTGATAAAGCGGGATTTCAACTCATTGTGTAACCACCAGGTGGTTGTGCACTGTCGTCCATTTAGCAGACCCGCTTCACCCAGCGCCAAAACGCCACTACAAGAACCCGTGATAATTGCCCCGCGCCTATATTGGGTTCGCAACCATTCGCAAGTCGGTTGATCCAGCAGCTTTTCAGGGGGCACACCAAACTGGTTGGGCATAAATCCGGGGACTATCACGGCTTCGCAACTGGATATTTGTGATACCCCATGGCTTACAGCAAAGTACCTGCCCTGCCCGTCTATAATGTCGGCGCCATCAGAACTGGCGACCAGGATTTCGGGGGACCAGGACTGTTGATAGGCAGGGTCCAGGGAGTGTTGGCTTTCAGATAAGCGGAGGCCACCCAGGGCAAACATATCCTGAACGCCAGCCAGAGCCGACGGCAAAACTCCCGGCATAGATAAGATGACTATCTGGGCCATAAATCCTCAAAGTGGCGAATTTTGTCTGATCATTGCCTTTTTGGACACTGATAGTCAAGCCTGAGCTTCCCCTAGGATACTCATCACCAAACAACGTGAGAGAAAACAATGACTGAAGCTAAGCTGGCCATCGTGGCACTGATCGACGCCAAAGCGGATAAGGCTGATGAGGTAAAGGCGCTGCTCACCTCAGCCCAACCGCTCGCTGTGGAAGAGCAAGGAACCCTGAGCTGGTATGCCGTACAAATCAACGCTACGCGATTTGCTATTTTCGACACGTTTAGCGATGAAGACGGCTTGACTGCACATCTTAACGGCAAGATCGCTGCAGCATTGCTAGGCAAAGCGGATGAACTGATCGCATCAGAACCACAAATTATGACTGCGGATATCCTCGCATCTAAAGTCTAAGGAAGCCTTGAAAAACCGGGAGCTGGCTTTGGATACCCCTATCGTCTTTATCCACGGAACCAATGCCGGCCCCTGGACAATGGAGAACTTCCACCAGCATTTTGAAGAGGAAGGATTCTATTGTCACAGCCCAAGCTACCGCTACCATCAAGATCTAAAGTCAGAACAAAATCAGCAACACCTTAAAGGACTGAGTATCGCCGACTACGTTGATGACATCAGAAATTTTGTACACTCTTTGGATCAAAATCCTGTTCTAGTCGGCCACTCCCTGGGCGGTGTTATTGCACAAAAATTGGCAACTATGGATTTGGCACGGGCAATCGTATTGCTTAACGGAAGCGTGAACTGGGGAATACTGCCCACCACAGAAGAAGAACGTGCGCTGGGCAAGTTGTTTATGGCTGCGGGTGAATTTTGGAATGATGTCCTGTTACCGGATTTCGCGACAATGGCGAAATTCGGGTTGAATAAACTTAATCCAGACGACCAGCACAAGGTCTTCGATCGATTAGGTCCTGAATCTGGGCAAGTCTTATTTGAATTGTTCTTCTGGATTTTCGACGGCAATAAAACAACCAGGATTGACTATCAAAAAATCAATTGCCCCACTTTAATGGTTTCGGGAACCGATGACCTGGCAATTCCCCCTTCCACAGCACAGTTAATCGCGGAGCGACAAGGAAAAAATACCACCTTCTACCGGGCAGAAGGTTATGGTCACTATTTAATGCTGGAGCCAAAATGGAAGCGGATTGCGGAATTCTGCAGCAAGTGGGTAAGCCAACAAATTGAAGAAACCACCTCCGCTAGTAATATACCACTGTGAACCCTTTGCTACACCAAGCCCTAAATCTTCCTCTTCCCTATTCTCAAGTGAGATACTCGGCTAGATAATCGATCAGCAGCCTGACTTTCGGCGCGATATATCGATTGCCGGGGTAAACTGCGTACACCCCTTCATCCCTATCTTCGAGATCACTTAAGAGGGTGATTAACTTTCCTTCAGCGATATATTGCTCGACATAGTAATCGGGCAACTGCACAACCCCCAGGCCTTTAAGCGCAGCATCTAAAAGCGCCCCACCGTTGTTGTAGCGAAGGCTACCTTTGACCCTAAGGTTTTTTTCTCCTTCCCTGGTATTGAATCGCCAGTAATCCAGTGTGCCCAGCAGGCAGTTGTGCCTGGTCAATTCCGACAAGGAGTGTGGAGTCCCGTGCTCTTCAAGATAATCCGGTGAGGCGCACAGATGAATTCGCCGGTCCGCCAACTTTCTTGCCATCAAAGTTGAGTCCTGCAACTTACCCAGGCGTATGGCGATATCGTAACCCTCATCTATGAGGTCAACCTGGCGATTGGTGAAATAGGCATTGACCTCAATCTTGGGGTTTTGAATCACAAAATTATTGATCAGTGGTGCAACCTTCTTTTCAGCATAAGTGACCGGTGCCGTCAGTTTGATTTTGCCCTGTGGGTGGCTCTGTAATTGAGTTACTGCTCGTTCCGCCGCCTCCAGCCCATCGAGCACCCCCCGGCAATGCTGGTAAAACAGCGTACCTTCTTGTGTCAGTGACACCTTGCGCGTGGTTCGATATAGCAGTTTGACATTCAAGCGGCTCTCCAAAGCACTGACCTGGCGGCTGACTTTGGCGGTGGAAATAGCCAGCCGCTGCGCTGCGAGGGTAAAGCTCTCGCTTTCAGCAACATAAACGAACTC